>DASRVH010000130.1:0-37451 GCA_035655155.1 Woeseiaceae bacterium | reverse complement strand
TACTTACAATAGCTTAGGTAGCTACGAACCAGGCGGTCGGGAGTTCGAGCCGAGCACGGCGCAGCCGTGCGACAGACAGCGGAGCACAGCGACGCTGCCCAACGGGTGAGCTGGCGAAGCCAGCGAATCAATCTCTCCGGGCGCGCCAGCTTTTCGCAACTAGATCAAGCGGTTAGCGCCTGGGCGCTAGCCGCTTTCTTTTTCAACACCCCAGGGCGATCCGGCGAGCGCTCAGTCTCGGGCCGGCCCCGGGGGGGCACGGCATTGACGTTCGTCAACGGGCAGGAACGAGGTGAGGGGCACGCCTGGACGGCGGCGCCGGGTGCCACGTCGATCAGGTCGAGAGCATGCCCTCGAGCCGCTCGATCAGGTCGGGAAAATGGGTTGAGCCCACGTAGATCTTGATGATCTGACCGCTCGGGTCGATCAGGAATTTCGTCGGCGTGTTCTGGGTGTCGTCGAACATCCGGGCGAGACTGCCGTCGGCATCATGGACGATGTCGAAGGGCATGCCCTGGCTGCGTACCACCCGCGCGATCTCGTCCCGCCGGTCGTAGGGCATCGCAACCGCGAGCGTGACCAGGCCCTTGCGCGCATACCGGCGATGCACGGCGATCAGCGACGGCATCTCGCTCATGCAGGGACCGCAGGTGGTCGACCAGAAGCTGACCAGGACCGGACGACCGGCCAGGGTCTCGAGGGTCTTCGCTTCGCCCGCGAGCGTCGTCATCGCGAAATCGGGCGCCGGCCGCGGGCGGCTCGCGAGAAACGGCAGGGCCGCCAGCATCGCGATCAAGGCGAAGGCGACGACGACGTAGACGAGCGCGCCGCGGCGGGGGTTCTCGCCGTTCGGCGCTGCTTTCGGGGGCACGGTCTGGCTCATGTCGTTGCTCATCGGCCGGTGCTCGGTCGGTTAGTGAGTTCCAACGTCCAAAGGTTCCCGAAAAACGGATCGTAAGACAAGCGGCTGTGGAACGTGGAGCGGCCGAGCCGGGGAGCGGAACCGCCACCACGCGGCATCGCGATTCGAGTCGGGTGTGCCTACTATTTGATCGTCCGCATTGAATTTGCTGGAGTTTTTCCGGCCTGCTATTTAGCTTCCGCCGATGACTAAATGGCTCTCCGTATTCCTGAATTCCTTCGTTTCATTGTTTCCGTCCCGTCGCGAACTGGCATTCGAGAACCTGCTGTTGCGGCAGCAACTGGCGGTCTTGAAAGAGAAGGGCGTTCGGCCTCGGCTATCGGCGGCCGATCGTTCATTCTGGATGCTGGTCTCGATGTTGTGGCCCGGGTGACGAGAGGCGCTCTGTATCGTCAGACCTGAAACGGTGATTCGTTGGCACCGGGAAGGCTTTCGGCGCTACTGGGCCCGGAAAGGCAGGCGCTACCCGCTTTCTTCCATCCACGCTTCGAAGAACGTCTCCGGATCCACCACCGCCGCGCCACGTTTTCGAGTTCGCTTTGCCAGCTTGATGTCGCGGGTCACGACTGTGACGGGCGGGCCGGTCCTGGCGCCCTCATCCCGTACGGCGAGTTCCCGCAGAATCGCCCGGTCGGCGCACTGATCCGCTTCACCCCCGGGATAGACGACCTCCACCTGCGTCGACCGCTGCTCCCTGTGTGGCGTCCTGCCGTCGAAATAGATGCGCACGACCTGCGCCGGCCCGGTGAACGTGCCGACCATCGCCTGCACCAGCGCCTCCCGGGCCGCGGTGCCGGGATGACCGTCCACCAGATGCTCGACGAAGCGAGTGCGCAGGGCGAAGAGCAGGTTGTGGCCGTCGACAAGGAAGAGGCGCGTTCTACTCGACAGTCTCAGCCGTGCCTCCCGACAGGATCTCGTCCAGCATATCGACGAGCTCGTCGCGACTGTGACTGTACCGACCCCACTGGTTGAGCTGAACGAGCTCGGTAAGCTTCGTCCGGATCGTTGCCACGTGCTCCTCCTCGTTCGGCGTCACCACGTAGCGGCGCAGCGGCTCGTCGTCGAACAACGCGTGCATGAAAGCATCGGAGACGGCGTCAGGCTCCTTGTAGGCGAGTTCCCGCTCGACAGTTCCCTTCTGGAACTGCCGCATCTCTTCGGTGATCTCGCCGCCGGCGGCCTCGACCTGGGCGAAGGCGCGTGCGACGGCGCTGCGGCGGATGTGCGACTGGAAGTTACCCGGCTCCACGACGCTGACGTGGACGCCCAGCGGCTCCATCTCGGCGGCCAGCGCATCGGTGAACGCCTCGATCCAGTGCTTGCTGCCGCTGTAGGCGTTGCCGCCTGCCCAAGACATGGTGCCGGCGATGGAGCCGGTGGTGACGATGCGGCCGTTCTGCTCGGCGACCAGCGGCGCAAACGCCTTGGTCGTCCGGTAGACGCCCTCGACGTTGACCTGGTAGACGAAGGTCTGCCCGGCGACCGGCGTCTCCAGCACCTTGCCGCCGCCGCCCACGCCGGCGTTATTGACCAGACCGTAGAGGCCCGTGCCTCTCTCGGTGATCAGATCGACGACGGCGTCGACCTGGTCCTGCTTCGTGACGTCAAGGCGCACCGCGGTGATGTTGTCGATGGCATCGAGCGATGCCAGGTCCTCGTCCGAGCGCGCTCCGGCGTAGACGTGATAGCCGCTGTCCGCGAGGGTCTCTGCCAGGTTGCGGCCGATGCCGGTGCTCGCACCCGTCACCAGCACCCATTGTTCGGTCTCTGCCACGACCGTCTGTGGGGCCGCGAAGCCGAGAAGAAGGATTGCTGCAGCCGCAGCAGACTGGAGGAACCGGGTCATGGCTGTTTCCTTGTTCTTGTCCGGAGGGCAGAGAAGATACCACGGTTCGGACCGGCCGGGCCGGGCCGGCCGCCGGCACCGATTCACTCCTGGACGAACGCCTGATGGGCGAGGAACTGCATCCAGTGGATGTACTCCTGCGTGGACCAGCCGCATTCGAGCGTGAGATTTTCCCAGTTCGGGACGAGGAGCATCGTCCACAGTGCTTCGGTGGCCTTCGGCTGCGTCCAGCCCGGCGCAAGCATGCCGTCGGCGTGCAACGCGTCGATTGCGGCACGGCACCCGTCCTTCATCGCGATCATGCGGTCGCGCCAGGCGGCGGCGGCCGCCTCGTCGGAATCCTGCGCTGCCATCAGGGCCTTGCCGACGCCATAGATCTCCGGGATGAAGTTGCCCCAGAACTCGATGTAGAGGCGCAGGCGTTCCACGCCCGTCTCGGCAGCCCGCGAGGGGGCGAGGCGGGCTTCCACGTCCAGCAGCTCGTCGCGGTAGAGCGTCGCGGCGATCAGCAGTTCGGTGCGGGATGCGAAGTGCAGGTAGACCGCCTGTCGCGAAATTCCCGCGGTCTTCGCGATGTCGCTCATCCGCACCCCGTGGCCGCCCTTCTCTTCGAGCATCGCGATCGTGGCTTCGAGGATTCGGGTGCGCGTTTCGGAGTTTGTGCTTGACATCGTGTAAAGCTTGCCCTAAGGTTGACACCATGTCAATTGACATGGTGTCAAGTCATCGGGAGAAACGGCCGTGAATTCAAGGAGAAAAGCCATTTTCGACGGGGTGACGGGCGCGCGGCTGGTCCTCGCTTTCAGCGGACTGGTGGCCGTCGCGATCGCCGCCACCATCCTCGCCGCCCCGCAGGCCTTTTACGGGAGCTACGGGATCGAAGTCGTCGGCAACGCAACCCTGGTCAACGAATTGAAGGCTCCGGCCGGCACATTGCTGATTGCTGGCCTTCTGATGTTCGCCGGTGTGTTCCGGGCGAGCTTCGCCGTGGTCTCGCTAGTCACGGCCACGGCGGTCTACCTGTCGTACGGCCTGTCCCGCGTGCTGAGCATCGTCGTGGACGGGATCCCTCACAGCGGCATCGTGAGCGCTGCCGGCATCGAGATCGTTATCGGCGTGATCTGTCTGCTGACCCTGCTGCACTTCCGTCGCGCCAACTGAGCCAGAACGATCAGACCTGAAACACCGAAGGAGAAAACCATGAAAGACAAAAATCAGATCGAGACTGCAGCCGGGCTGACCCTGCTGACCGGCGGCAACGGCAAGGTGGGCCGCCGGGTGGCCCGCGCACTGAAGGCCCGGGGCATGGAGATCCGGATCGGGTCCCGGACTGGAACGCCCGCCTTCGACTGGGAGGACGCCGATACCTGGGACGCGGCACTCGCCGGTGTGACGGCGGCGTACATCGCCTACGTTCCCGACCTCGCCGTGCCCGGCGCCGCAGACACGATCCGCGCCTTCGTGGCCCGGGCGGTCGACGCCGGCGTCCGGCGCCTGGTGCTCCTGTCCGGCCGCGGTGAGGAAGAGGCGCAGGCCTGCGAGCGCATCGTGCAGGCCTCCGGCGTGGACTGGACGATCGTTCGCGCCGGCTGGTTCATGCAGAACTTCTCGGAGGGCGAGTTCCTGCCGATGGTCATGGACGGCGCCATCACGCTGCCGGCGAGGGACATTCCGGAGCCCTTCATCGACGTGAACGACATCGCGGATGTGGCCGCGGCGGCCCTCAGTGAGCCCGGTCATGCCGGCGAGGTCTACGAGGTCACCGGTCCGCGGGCGCTGACCTTCGCGGAACTGGCCGCGGAGATCTCGGCGGCGGCCGGCCGCGAGGTGTCGTTCGTGCGGATCCCGCAGGAAGCGTTCACCGCCGCCCTGGCGGATGCCGGCGTTCCGGCGGACGTGGCCTGGTTGCTGGATTACCTCTTCGGCACGGTGCTCGACGGGCGCAACACGGAGATCTGCGACGGCGTTCAGCGGGCGCTGGGCCGCGAACCCGCGGATTTCACTGATTTCGTGCGCCGGGTTGCGACCCGCGGCACCTGGGATGCGGGTAGCGCGGAGGCGGTGGCATGACTGCGGTCACGGAAGTGCTGGCAATGGCCGCAATGGCGGCCCTGCTCGGTTCGGCGCTGGTCGCCGGTGTCTTCTTCGCCTTCTCCAGCTTCGTGATGGGCGCGCTCGCGCGCCTGCCGGCCGCGGAGGGAATTGCGGCGATGCAGTCGATCAACGTGGTCGTCCTGAACCGGTCGTTCCTCGGCACCTTCGTTGGCACTGCGATCGTGTCGCTGTTGGTCGCCGGTCTGGCCGTCGCCGGCTGGGGGAATCCCGGGGCGCCCTGGTTTCTGGCGGGGGCGCTGTCCTACCTGGCCGGCACCTTTCTGGTGACGGGACTCGGTAATGTGCCGCTCAACGACCGGCTCGCGGCGGTCTCCGCGGCGGACGCGGCGGCCGTTCCGCTGTGGGAGCATTACCTCGAACGCTGGACGCACCTGAACACGTTGCGCACGGTTGCGGCCGCCGCCGCCGTACTGCTGTTCGCCGTTGGCCTTCAGCACTAGGACGAGCCGCACCGGATGCCACTTTTTCCTCGCTCGATTAATCGGTTACGCATGCCGTTACGGCAATCGTTTTCCCGGGGCACAGTGTCCTAAAAATTGAATCGCACGCCGACCCTTTATCCGGTTTAATTAATGACCGTGACGCTTCGTGTGTTACTGAAAGGGGAAAATTGCAATGCGTAAACAACCGATACTACTACTCGCTGCCATGGCGGTAACGATATCGCCCGCGGTGGCGTCCGAGATGTCACCCGTGGTGGCATCCGAGAAGGCTTTCGGCGCGAGTGAAGCCAAGCCGAACAGCTTCTGGTGGCCGGAGCAGCTGGACCTGACGCCGCTGCGCCAGCACGACGAGGAGTCCAACCCGTATGGTGAGGACTTCGACTACGCCGAGGCGTTCGCCGCTCTCGATCTGGAACAGGTCAAGGCCGACATCGAGACCGTTCTGACCGATTCCCAGGACTGGTGGCCCGCCGACTGGGGTCATTACGGACCGCTGATGATCCGCATGGCCTGGCACAGCGCGGGCACCTACCGCGTGCACGATGGCCGTGGCGGTGCCGGCGGCGGTCAGCAGCGCTTCGACCCGCTCAACAGCTGGCCCGACAACGCCAACCTGGACAAGGCTCGCCGGCTGCTGTGGCCGATCAAGCAGAAGTACGGCCGCAGCCTCTCGTGGGCCGACCTGATGATCCTGGCCGGCAACGTCTCGCTGGAGTCGATGGGCTTCAAGACCTTCGGTTTCGCGGGCGGCCGGGAGGACGACTGGGAGCCGGAGATCGTCAACTGGGGTCCCGAGACGGAGATGCTCGGACGCGACCGGTTCGACGAGAAGGGCGAACTGCAGGGTTCGCTCGCCGCCATGCAGATGGGCCTCATCTACGTGAACCCGGAGGGTCCCGGCGGAAATCCCGATCCGATCGCCTCGGCGAAGCAGATTCGTGCGAGCTTCGGCCGCATGGCAATGGACGACGCGGAGACCGTTGCCCTGATCGCCGGTGGTCACACCTTCGGCAAGGTGCACGGCGCGGCCAAGCCCGACGAATGCGTCGGACGGGAACCGGCTGCCGCGGACATCGAGGAGCAGGGTCTCGGCTGGAAGAACAAGTGCGGCAAGGGTAATGCCGAGGACACGATCACCAGCGGACTGGAAGGACCGTGGACCGCAGCGCCCACGCAGTGGTCGATGATGTACCTGCAGAACCTGTTCAACTTCGAGTGGGAGCAGACCCGCAGCCCGGCCGGCGCCATCCAGTGGGTGCCGAAGGGTAATCCGGCCGCCGCCATGGCGCCCGATGCTCACGTGAAGGGCAAGACGCAGTCGATCATCATGCTGACGACCGACCTGGCGCTGAAGGAAGACCCGGCGTATCGCAAGATCTCGAAGCGATTCCTGGAGAACCCGGACGAGTTCGAGGACGCGTTCGCACGGGCCTGGTTCAAGCTGACGCACCGTGACATGGGTCCGCGTGCCCGTTACGTCGGTGCCGAGGTGCCCGAGGAAGCGCTGCTCTGGCAGGATCCCATCCCCGCCGTCGACCACGAGCTGATCGATGCCGGCGACATTGCCGACCTGAAGGCGCAGATCCTGGATTCCGGTCTGACGACCGCCGAGCTTGTACGCACGGCGTGGGCGTCTGCCTCCACCTTCCGCGGCACCGACATGCGCGGCGGCGCCAACGGCGCGCGTATCCGCCTGGCGCCGCAGCGGGACTGGCCGGTGAACGACCCGAAGGAACTCGACCGGGTGCTGAAGAAGCTCACGAGCATTCAGAAGGACTTCAACAAGTCCCTCTCGGGTGACAAGCAGGTTTCGCTGGCCGACGTGATCGTGGTGGGCGGCGCCGCCGCCATCGAGCAGGCCGCGAAGAAGGCCGGCTACGATGTGCAGGTGCCGTTCGTGCCCGGTCGCATGGATGCGAGTCAGAAGCAGACCGACGTGGAGTCTTTCGCGGTGCTGAAGCCGACCGCCGACGCTTTCCGCAATTACTACGGCGAGAACAACTACAGCTCGCCGGCGGAGATGATGGTGGAAAAGGCCGATCTGCTGACGCTGACGGTGCCGGAAATGACGGTGCTGGTCGGCGGCATGCGGGCCCTGGACGCCAACACCGGCGGCGCCGACCACGGCGTTTTCACCGATCGTCCGGGGACGCTGAGCAACGACTTCTTCGTCAACCTGCTCGACATGTCCACGAAGTGGCAGAAGGCCTCGACCGAGGGCATCTACGAGGGTCGCGACCGCGCGACGGACGAAGTGAAGTGGACCGCCACGCCGGTGGACCTGATCTTCGGTTCCAACTCGGAGCTGCGGGCCGTTGCCGAGGCCTACGCCGCGGACGATGCGCGCGAGAAGTTCGTGCGTGACTTCGTCAATGCGTGGGTCAAGGTGATGACCCTGGACCGCTTCGACATCGAGGAAGTCCCGTCGGCCGGCATGGTGGCCAGCCGCTGAGCGGCAGCGCCATGCCATGACAGGTCCCGGGCCGCCGCGCGGCCCGGCGACCGCTAAAAACCAGAACGGCGGCGCATCATGCGCCGCCGTTTTTTTTGCTGTACGGCCCGCCGTGCACCGCCACCGCAACAGAGCATTCGGAAAATTTTCGAGCGCGGTAAAGCACTCGCCACTTTCGCGAAATGTGGTATTTTGCGAACACTTTCGTTACTCGTGTCCGCATGATCCGCTTTACTGTTCTGTCTGCCGCGATTCTCCTGATCAACATGACGACCGCGCATGCCGATTCCCGAGCGGAGGAATGCCATGCGGCACTGTCGAAAATTGCGGATGAGCATCACCAGGAATCGACTGACCTTCAGAGGCGTTTCGCCGGCCGACTTGCCGAGCTCACCCGAGGTCATCTGAAGGATCTTTCGGGGGATGCCGGAGCAGCTGCGCGTTTTCGCAGTTTGGTCGACCGGATCGTCGACCGGGGAGATCTGGACAAGATTCGTTCAGCCAACTTCGAGCATGTGTTGAGCTACCTTGCGGAAGTCGGCGATCCGGGGAGCTACCACCCGGATTGTGCTCACGTCGAGACGATCGACGCATGGGCGAAAGAAGCGCGGGTGAAATACGAGCGAGCTTTCGACGGCGTCATTGCCGACGTCGAGGAGCGAATCGAGATCGACAAGCTCGGCGACGGTGAGGGACTGGTCGTGGTCGCCGCCTACGCTTTCGGTTACGCGGAGACGATCAAGGTCAATCGTCTCGGCAGTCTCTTCGGCGGTTTCACGATCGGGCCGCTCTTCAACGCACAGCACTTCCGTGTGCATCGGCTCCAAGCAGGCACCTACAGCTGGGACGAAGTCACGCGCAGCGTGCCCAGAGGACGTGTATTCCACGACTTCTCCGACGACGAGCTGGTCTTTACCGTGGAAGCGGGCAGGCTCAACTACGCCGGGGTCTTCGTCTACGACGTGCGGGGGGAATTCGCCCAGGCAGAGATCGAGGATCGAGCGGCGATCGTGCTTACGATTCTGGAGCGGCGCTATCCGGAACTGCTCGAGAACTACGAAATTGCCAATGGCCTCGTTCCGGAAGACGACTTCATCGACTTCTATCTGACCGAGAAACGGCGTCTGGAAGCCGGCGGAGGCTCGGGATGAGGAAACTCAGTGTGACGGTCGTATTGTTTCTCGCCCTCGCCACGGGTGGGCTGTCAGCCGCCGACAATCTGCCCGGGGCGATGGATGATGCGCCCGCACCAGAGCCTTCTATCGGCGTGCAGGACTTCTTTCGCGCCGGGGAACTCAGCAACCCTGTTATCTCCCCCGACGGGCAGGTTGTCGCCTACCTGGCGCGCGGCCGGATCTTCGTCGGCAACACACTGGCTGGCTACCGTCCGCTTACGAGGGAGCTATGGCGTCACGAGCTACTTGATCTTGACTGGATCTCGAACCACGAGCTGCTGCTTCATCGGCGTGCCAGAGACTCCGGAGCGCTCTCGTTCGTCGCATTCGAACTTGCCAGGGAAGGCGAGGGTTACCGCATCGAGCGAGAGAACGAATTGGCCATCCACGGTTATCTTTTCGATGCCATGCCGCAGTCTCCGGGCCGCGTGCTGATAGCCGCGTACGTTCTTGAAGACGGACGCACGAGCGCTGATCTTTTCTACATCGATGTCTACGGCTCTGCTTATCAGCAGACGAAAAGCCGTCGCCGACTGAATGACCGCACGCGACATCTGCTCCATTATGTGCGCGGACAGGAACTGAGTCTGCACTTCGGCGTTACCTACAACGAGCGTCGCCCCGAGATCTGGCAGCGGGACGGTGATCGCCGAGCCTGGGAGCTCACCTGGACCGGTCCTCAAGCCTCGAGCTTTCTGCCCATCAGCGTCTCCGCCGACGGGAGCGTCGTCTGGGCGCTGAGTGACGCCGTGACGGACAAGGTTGCGGCAGTCGCTTTCGACGTCGCGGGGGCCTCGATCAGTCAGGTGCTCTACGAGCACGACCGAGCCGACCTGAATGGGATCATCATGTCACCCGATGGCACCACCCCGATCGGCGTTACATTCATGGACCGCGGGCTCATTCGATTCGAGGCACTAACGCCGGAAGCCGAGCGTCTCTACGATTTCGCCCGGGCCGAGTTCCCGGATTCCGATGTCGCGATTATCGACATGTCGGCCGATCAGGCGGCGCAATTGGTTGCCGTCAGTGACTCGGGCAATCCCGGCGCCGTTTACCGCTGTGATCGGACGTCGCGTGAGTGCGATCTCGTAAGTCCGCTGTATCCCTGGCTGGAAGACATCGGCCTGGCGCCGGTGAGGGCGGAGACTTTGACCACGGACGACGGCTTCGAGCTGGACCTGTTCCTGACACTGCCCAACGACGTTGCGGGCCCCGAATCGGTTCCAGTGATCGTGATGCCACACGGCGGGCCGATCGGCGTCAGCGATAATCGGTATTTTTCCGGTGACGTACAGTGGCTGGCCTGGAATGGCTATGCCGTGTTGCAGGTGAATTATCGGGGCTCTGGAGGCTATGGCCGGGAATTCCGCTCGGCGGGTTTACGCGAGTGGGGCCGTGGCATTGAAGACGACATAGAGACCGCCCTCGATCACGTACTGCGCAGTCAAGACGTGCTGGATGCAGGGCGCGTTTGCACCTTCGGCGCGAGCTATGGCGGCTACTCGGCCCTGATGAGCGTGATCGACCGGCCCGAGCGCTATCGTTGCGCAGCGTCTTTCGCCGGCGTGACCGACCTGACACTGCTCTTCAACGGCAGCCGATTCCGTCACAATATGCGGCTGCGCGATCGGCTGATCGAGATGATTGGCGATCCTGACGTCGATATGCCTGAGCTCATGGAATACTCGCCGGTGTATCAATATCAGCGTCTTTCTCGACCGGTCTATCTGGCCCATGGCAATAAAGACCAGGTCGTAGATGTCGAACACAGCTGGCGGCTGCGCAAGATGCTCGCGCTCGCCGACAGTCCAGTCGAGCTACACGTGCTGGACGATGTGGGTCATGGGTTTGCGCTCACAGACCAGGTGGAGGCTTTCTACGCTCCGCTGATGGACTTTTTCGCGCTGCATCTGCAGGGCGTCGGGGCGAGCCAGAATGCCACTGTAGAGACGGGCGACGGGCCGACCGGCGGCAGTCGGGCCGCATCGAATTAGAGGAACTGGCCGACTCACGCTGAAGGCTGGAACCCGCCGCGATACCTGCCTTCCCGCTTGTAGAGAGCCACCAGCCGGTCCGCCAGCCGGGTGGGCTCCGGCAGCCGGTAGCCGGCGCCACAGGCCAGCACCCAGTCGATGCTGGATTCGTGATCGACGAGATGGCCGGGACTGACATACAGCGGCTTCACGCCGTCACGGGTACGCAGCACGGAGCCGATGCGTTCGCCTTCGTCCATCAACGAGGCGACCGACCCGCGCCGCTGGCCGGGCTCCCGATGGGTGCCGCACAGCCGCGACTTGGCGCAGCCGACCGTGGGCAGGCCGACGACGAGCCCGAGGTGAGTGGCGAGCCCCATCCGCCGCGGATGCGCGATGCCCTGGCCGTCGCAGAGGATGCCGCCCACCGGGGTCTGCAGCCGGCGCAGCACCTGCAGCAATGCCGGTACCTCCCGGAAGGAGAGCAGGCCCGGCACGTAGGGGAAGCGCAGCGGCGCCCGTGCGGCGCGGGTCTCGACGACCGTCTTTCCGGTGGTGTCCCAGACGACGCCGACCGCGATCACGAAGTCATCGAGGAATGCGCAGTCCAGGCCGGCGATGCGGCGGGGCAGCCGCGCAGGCCGCAGGCGGACGCGGTCCCGCAGCCGTCGCTGCACGGCGACCGCCTGCTTCGGCGTGAGGTTCCACGGATGGGGAGACCTCCGGATCTTCATTGCCGCCCGGCCGAGCGACGATAGTCTTCTATATCCACCAGGACGTCGGCCAGCAGCCGGTCCCAGTCGTCCATGCCGCAGCCGTCGCTGCGGCGGATGACCGTATCGACCGGCCGGCCGTCGATGGAGCCCTGCACAGTCGCGGTCTCCGGTCCGCCGTAGATCTTGGTGCACATCCGGTCCTTCGGAGCACCCTCGACGAGCCGCTGCCGGACCGCGGGATCGGACAGCGCCGCACAGGCACGCGCGGGGTCGACGTCGACCGGCCCCTGAAGTTCGGTCCGGTCGCCTTCGCAGATGACGGCATAGGAGACGGAGCCGCCCCGATCGGTGCTCTCGATGACGATATGCAGGTTCGCCCGCAGCCGGCCGGCATCCGGTGGCGGACCCGCGCCGTCGCCGATACCGCCGTCGGGTTCGACGGGCATCGGCTCGCTGCCATTGCCGCCGCAGGCGGCGAGGCCCAGGAGGAAGAAGACCGTAATCAGGTATCGCATGGCGCTGTCTCCGGTTGCCGGGTAAAGCTCAACCACGCCTGCGGTCAGGTGGCGTCGGCCAGCAATCCCATCTCGATCGCCTTCAGGACCGCGCGGGTACGGTCCCGCACGCCCAGTTTGCCAAGGATACTGGATACCTGGTTCTTGATCGTGCCTTCGGATCTGCTGAGTGCGGTGGCGATCTCCCGGTTGCTATAGCCGCCGGCCATGAGGCGGAGTATCTCCGTCTCGCGGGGCGTCAGGCGTTCGGGCGGCGCCGCGGCATCGGGGAGCGTGCGCCCGGTGAGTCCGCGCAGCAGCGACTCGGTGACGCCGGGCTGGATCATGGTCTTGCCGGTGGCGACGGATTCGATGGCCTCGATCAGGCTCTCCAGCGAGACGTCCTTCAGCAGGTAGCCGCGGGCGCCGGCCTGGATGCCGGCGAGCACCTGATGGTGATCGTCGAAGGTGGTGAGGATGATCACCGGCACCTCGATGCCGGCGTCGGCCAGCGCGCGAGTGGCCTCCGCGCCGTCTATTCGCGGCATGCGCATGTCCATGAGGATGACGTCGGGCGAATGGGCGCGGGCGAGTTCGACCGCCTGATCGCCGTCGCTGCCCTCCGCGGCCACCTCGACCCGGTCGGATAACTCGAGCAGCCCGCGGATGCCTTGGCGCACGAGGGTCTGATCGTCGATCAGGAGGAGACGGATCGCCATGGCGCTCAGCCAGGCAGCGGCACGCGGGCGTGGAGGCGCAGCGCCTCTCCCGTAAGCTCGAGCTGCAGCGTGCCCCGCAACGCTTGTAGCCGCTCGCGCATGCCGGCGAGGCCGTTGCCCTCGACGATCTCGCCCTGCACGCGGCCGTCGTCGGAAACCTCGAGATGGACGGCACCGTCCCCCTGCCAGATGCGAATGCGGCACTCGCGCGCGCCGGCATGACGCAGGGAGTTGGTCACGGCCTCCTGGACGCAGCGCAGCAGGGTCTGGGCGATGCCGACGTCGTCGATTTCCAGCGCATCCTCGATGTCGACCTGTACGTCGAGCTGCGGCGTGCGGCCCACCAGCAGGCGGATTGCGGCTTCCAGATCGAGGCTTTTATCGTCCCGCAGCGTGCTCACGGCCTCGCGGACGTCGCTCAGCAGCAGCCGTGCCAGCGCCCGGCACTCGCCGATCTTCTCCCGGGTCTGTCCCTCCGACGTGCGTTCGGCGATCTGCAGGTTGAGCGACAGCGCGGTGAGGTGATGGCCGAGCAGGTCGTGCAGCTCACGGGCGATGCGCGTGCGCTCGCCCTGGCGCGACGCCTCGGCGAGCAGCTGCTGGGTGGCCAGCAGTTCCCGGTTCAGCGATTCCACTTCCCGGCGGGCGGCATCCGCCTCGACCGCGCTGCGTGCGGTCAGGAGGGCGAAGAGGTGGAAAGTGCCGAACAAGGTGGCCTGGATGGCCGCATTCACATAGCCGTCCGCCGGGACGTAGACTGCGAACCACCCCAGCATGAGACCGGCCAGCAGCCACCACAGCGTGCGCGGAGAGTAGAAGTCCGTTGCCATTACGATCCAGATGATCGTGTAGATCGGTACGAAGCTGACGTTCGTGAGGGCGCCGATGGCGAGTGCGCTGGCGGGCTGCGTCCACAGGGCGGCGAGCCGGAGCATCTTCGGTGCGGAATCCTGTCCCGCAAGCAGGGTGCCGCCGAGATTGAGCAGCGCCAGAATGGCGGTGCCCCAGAACAGGGGCAACACCTCTCCGGGCCTGATCGCGATGACGAACAGCGCGAATCCCGTGACTGCCCCCCAGGTGATCCAGGCGGCTGCGGTCGGCAGCGTATCTTCCCGGTCGTGGCTCATGCGCCGATTGTGGCGCGACCGGCCGGCATCCGCCATAGGCCGAAAGTCACGGTGTGTATTCCTGACCAATGGCACTTAGCGCGCGAGACTGCGGTGGCTACCGTTACAGGCCAGCAAAGAGGAGAGTCCCATGACCACACTGCACGGCCTGTTCGTTAATGCCCACGTCGCCATCGCCAGCATCGCGCTGTTCCTGTTCTGGGTGCCCGCATTCGCCCGCAAGGGGAGTCCGCTCCACGTCAGGGCCGGACGCGTCTACGCCACCTGCATGTACGCCGTGACGGTCAGCGCCTTCGTCGTCTCGCTGATGGTGATCGCCGACCCGCTGGGCATCCGCTATCCCGACGGTCTTCCTGCCGGTGCGGATGCCGCGAGCGTTGCCGCCGGCAACCGGGCCGGCAGCCTGTTTCTGCTGATGCTCTCGGTGCTCGTATTCGCCAGCGTCCGGCACGGGATGGCCGCCCTGCGCGAGCGGGCCCGGCCGGGCGTGCTTTCGCGGCCGCTGCATCGCGGGCTGCTGGTCGCGCTCGGCATGCTGGCCGTGATCTCCATCGGCCTTGGCCTGTGGTTCGGGCACCTGTTGCTGATCCTATTCGGCGCCATCGGACTGCTCGCCGCCATCGGCATGTTCCTGGAGACACGGAAGCAGGGAATGAGCCACCGCGAACTGGTGGTCGTGCATCTCAACGGGATGATCGCCAGCGGCATCGGTGCCTATACGGCGTTCTTCGCTTTCGGCGGCAGGAGCTTCCTCGGCGAGCTGCTGCCCGGCCACTGGCAGGCGATCCCGTGGGTGCTGCCCACGGTGATCGGTGTGATCGCCGGCAGCCGCGTCAGCCGGCGGTGGCTCGGCCAGCGGGGGCGATTCGCCCGGTGAGTTGCGCCAGATTCTCCGTCACAGGCGGTCCTTCACCTGATGGTAGAGCACCCCCAGCGCGACCAGTGGCTTGCGCAGGAGATAGGCGCCGGGCAGGATCCGCGGCTTTACCGCGGCGAACAGATCGAACCGCTCCATGACGCCGGCGACGGCATCCGCCATGATCTGCCCGGCCAGGTGCGTCACGTTCACGCCGTGCCCCGAATAACCCTGGCAATAATAGACGTTGGCTGAGACCCGGCCCAGCTGCGGCACGCGATTCAGCGGCACGCCGATGGTCCCGCCCCAGGCATAGTCGATGCGCACGTCGGCGAGTTCGGGGTAGATCCTCGTCATCTTCGCCCGGTGGCTGCGCTTGATGCGCTCCGGATCTTCGCCCGAGTAGCCGCTTCGGCCGCCGAACAACAGGCGCTTGTCCGCGCTCAGGCGGTAATACTCGACCAGGTAGTTGGGGTCGCAAACGGCCAGATCGTGCGGATTGATCTTCGCGACCAGCGACTCCGGCAGCGGTTCGGTGGCGATGATGTAGCTCCTGACGGGGAACAGGGCGCCTCGCAGTTCCGGTTCGGTGTCGTGGTAGGCATTGCCGGCGATGACGACGGCATCCGCGGTGACGGATCCCCGTGCGGTGACGACCGTCGGCCTGCTGTCCTTGTCGATGCGCAGCACCGGCGAGTTTTCGTAGATCGTCGCGCCCCGGGACACGGCGGCACGGGCCTCGCCGATGCACAGGTTCAGCGGATGCAGGTGGCCGTTGGCCATGTTCAGCAGCGCGCCGATATAGGCCTCGGTGCCGATCGCCTGCGCGGTCTCCTCGCGCGAGAGGAGCCTGAATTCGTGGGGGAAGCGCGCCTTCTCCAGCCGCTCGTAGTCGGCGTCGAGAGCGCGCAGGTGGCGTTCCCGGATCGCGACGTCGAGATAGCCGTATTTCAGGTCGCAGCGGATGCCGTAGCGCTCGACCCGGTCGCGGATGATCTCGTGCCCGGCCCAGCGCAGCTCGCCGAACAGCTCCTCGGTGTCCCGGCCCCGGTGCCGGGCGACGACGTCTTCGCCGGAGATGCCGCCGATCATCTGGCCGCCGTTGCGCCCGGAGGCGCCCCAGCCGACCCGGTTGGCCTCGACCACGTGGACGTCGTAGCCGCGCTCCGCCAGGTGCAGTGCCGTCGAGATGCCGGTGAAGCCCGCGCCGACGACGCACACGTCCGCGCTCTGCGCGCCTTGCAGCGGCGCGAAGTCGGTGACGTCGTTGACCGTCGCCGCGTAATAGGAGCCGGTGTGGTCCTGCAGCCCGGTCATTGGTTCTCCGTGTTCTCCGTGCCCTCGTGGCGTCGTGGTCAGAGTCTCTTCAGGTCCTTCAGCATCTCCCGGGCCGCGTTGCGGCCGGGATTGCCGCTGACGCCGCCGCCCGGGTGTGCGCCGGAACCGCAGAGATAGAGATTGCGGACGGGCATGCGGTAGTCGGCATACCCCGCCACGGGGCGCATGCTGTAGAGCTGATCGAGGCCCAGGCAGCCGTGCATGATGTCGCCGCCGACGAGACCGTACTCCCGTTCCAGATCCAGCGGGCTCAGCACCTGGGTGCCCAGCAGGACGTCGCGCAGATTCGGCGCGAATCCGGCCACGAAATCGATCACGTGGTCCGCCGCCTTCTGCTTCTCGTCGTCCCAGCTGCGGCCGTCCGGCAGTGCGTAGGCGAAGTGCTGGCAGAACAGGCTGACGACGTGCTTGCCCGGCGGCGCGAGCGTATCGTCGATGACGCTCGGCATGTACATCTCGATGATCGGGCGCTCGGACCAGCCGCGTGAGCGGGCGTCGTGGTAGGCATCCTCGTCGTACTGCCAGTCGCCGTTGAACAGGGTCATGCCCTGCAGCCGAGCGAGCTGCTCTTCGTCCGAGAGATGGTCGATGCAGGTGAAGCGCGGCAACGCGTCCAGCGCGAGGTTCAAGCGCAGCGTGCCGGAGTGGCAGCGGAAGTTGTCCATGCGCCGCCGGAAAGCTTCCGGTACCGCGTGTTCCGGCACGAGCCTCGAGAACAAGAGCTTCGGATTCGTATTGGCGGCGACGATCTTCGCGCGCAGCTCGCGTCCGTCCTCCAGGCGCACCCCCCGGGCGACGCCGTCCTCGATCAGCACCTCGGCCACCGGCGCGTCCACCTCGATGGTCGCGCCATGGGCCTCTGCGGATCGGGCCATGGCCTGGGTGATCGAGCCCATGCCGCCGCGGGCATGGCCCCAGGCGCCGAGCTTGCCGTTCACCTCGCCGAAGAAGTGATAGATGAGCACGAAGGCCGAGCCGGCCGAGTAGGGGCTCACCATGTTGCCCACGAAGGCCTGCTGGGAGTACTGGGACTTGAGTTCCACGCTCTCGAACCACTCGTCCATGTACTCGGCCACGCTCATGGTCATGAGTTTCATGAACTCCGTCTGCATCTCGGGCCCGAGCTTGCGCAGCCGGTTGGCGAGCCTGCCGGCGCGGATCAGGTCCAGCAGTCCGCCGCCGAGGTTCGGCGGTGTCTCGGCGACCAGCTGGCGCATCATGGCCGCCGCCATCTCCAGCGTGCGCTCGAAGCGGGGAAATGCCTCGGCGTCCCTGCCGGACAGCGAGGCCACCACCTGCATGTACTCGTCCGCATCGTCCGGGAAGAAGCAGCCGCCGCCCGGTTCGCGGCCGGGCTGCAGGGTGCAGTCGGCACCGTCCATGATCTCGAGCCCGTAGCGGCCGAGCTCCAGGTCCTCGATCACTGCCGGATTCAGCAGACTGACGACGTAGGAGCAGACGGAGTTGCGGAAGCCGGGATGGAACTCTTCGGTGACGGCGGCGCCGCCCACCATTCCACGGCGCTCGAGCACCGTGACGGAATGGCCGGCCCGGGCGAGATAGCCGGCGGCGACGAGCCCGTTATGGCCGGCGCCGATGATGACCGCGTCGGTCGCGCTCACGGCCCCGGCTTCTTGCCGATCATCCGGCGGGCGTCAGTTTCAACAGCCTTCCCCGGCTGTCGCCGCGCTCGTCTTCCAGCACCCAGATGGCGCCGTCCGGCCCTTCGGCGAGGGCGCGGATGCGCGCGCCCATGTCCCAGCGCTCGGCCTCGCGGGCGCTCGTGCCGTCGAGTTCGATGCGCACGATGGCCCGGGACGAGAGTCCGGCGGCAAAGGCATCGCCGCGCCAGTCGCCGAACAGATCGCCCCGGTAGATCATCAGATCGGCGGGCGAGATGGCGGGCACCCAGGCGACGGCCGGCGTCTTGAATTCCGGCCGGGTGTCGTGGTCGGGGATCTCGCGGCCGTCGTAGTGATCGCCCTCGGAGACTTCGGGATAGCCGTAGTTCTCCGCCCGCACGATGTGGTTCAGCTCGTCGCCATGGGCCGGGCCCATCTCGATGACCCAGAGCCGGCCGTCGAGGTCGAAGTCGATGCCGAGCGGATTGCGGTGACCCAGCGTCCAGAACTCGCCGTAGACGCCGATGTCGTCGACCAGCGGGTTCTGCTCGATGTAGTTCACGTAAGGGTTGTCGGCGGGCTCGGAGCCGTCCTCGCCGAGGCGCAGCACCTTGCCCATGTTGCTCTGCATGTCCTGGGCCGGCGTGAATTTCTGGCGGTCGCCGGAGGTGATCCACAGATAGCCCTCGTCGTCGAAGGCCAGCCGGTGGCCGTAGTGGCCGTAGCCGACCACCTTCGGGTACTGACGCCAGACGACCTCGGTGTTGGAGAGGCGGCCCCCCCGGTCGGTCAGCTCCAGCGTGGCTCGCAGCACGGCGGCGCCGCGGGTGTCGGCGACGCCGGCCTCGACATAGCTCAGGTAGATGATGCCGTTCCCAGCGAAATCCGGGTGGAGCATGACGTCGCCCAGCCCGCCCTGGCCGCCGTAGTCCACATCCGGCACGCCGCGTACGGGGCGGGACTTTTCGCCGTCCTGCGTCACCACGAGGAGGTTGCCCTTCTTCTCGGTGACCAGCAGGCGGCCATCCGGCAGGAATGCCATGGCCCAGGGTTCGTCGAACGAGGTGACCGGCTCGACGGCGAAGGGTTTGTCGCTCTCCGCCTGGACGCAGGCTGCGAGCAGGAACGCCGCGGCCGCTGCCGTGCGCTGCAGCCACAGTCGACGGACGAGATGCCTGTGGAAAGATCGCCAATGGACAAATGGCCAACGGATCATGCAATTCCCCCTGGATGCGCTTGTTCTGTTCGTGGATCGGCGCGAATCAATGTACCCAATGACCGCGGCCGCTGCCACACCGCTAGTGTTCGACATCCCTGGTGAAGGGAACGAAACGGACCGGCAGCACGTGCCGGGACGTCACCGAGCCGTCGGCGCGTTTCTCGAACACCTCCAGAGACTGGGCGCCGCCTTCCGGACCCACCGGGATGACGAGGCGGCCGCCCACCTTCAGCTGCTCGATCAGCGGCGGCGGCACCGTCTCGGGGGCGGCCGTCACCACGATCGCATCGAACGGCGCGGCCTCCGGCCAGCCCTGGTAGCCGTCGCCGATCCTGACGCTGACGTTGGCGTAGTCGAGCCGCTCCAGTGTCTCGGCCGCCTGCTCGCCGAGCGGCGCGACGATCTCTACGGTGTAGACCTGCGCGGCGATCTCGGCCAGGACGGCGGCCTGATAGCCCGAGCCCGTGCCCACCTCGAGTACGGTGGAATCCGGTCCGACCGAGGCGAGGTCGGTCATCAGCGCGACGATGTAGGGCTGGGAGATCGTTTGTCCCTCGCCGATCGGGAGGGGCCGGTCGTCGTAGGCGTATTCGCGGTAGGCCGGCGGCACGAATTCGTGGCGGGGCACGTCGCGGATGGCCTCCAGGACCGCCGGGTCGAGACGCTCTTTGCCGGTGTAATCGGCGGTCTCGCGCACCTGCTTCTCCACCGCCCGGGCGAGCGCCAGACGCTGCGCCTCCCAAGAGGATTCGCCGCAGGCGGCCAAGGGCAAGCCCAGGCCGAGCAAGGCGGCCAGCGGTAGTGATCGCAGCAAGCGGCGCGTGTATTTCGCCCTGTCCATGGTCCCGATATCCTTCGCTCCGACAGTAATCCCGCGACGTGCCCGCGGTCAAACCGGTCGGCGGGGGCGGGTGAGGCGATAGAGCAGCGCCCCGGAAGCGATGGTGGCGACCGCCGCCAGCATCTCGGCCGGGTTGACGGTGGCGGCGAGCCCCGCGAAGAGCAGGGTGAAGACGACGAACACGGCCGGTGCCAGGGGATATGCCCAGGGATATGCCCAGGGATAGCCCGGCAGTTCGCGCCGCCGCCCGGGTTGGCGCCGCACGGCGAGGAACAGCGCGGCGGCCGTGCCGGCGGCGCTCAGGCCGAGGGTGAAGCCGAGATACGACAGGAGTTCGCGCAGGCCGGCCAGCCAGACGACGCCGACGGCCAGCGCGCCCTGCAGCGCCACGGCCGCCGTGGGCGCGCCGTCCGGGGAACGGAATACCCGGGGGAACAGGCCGTCCTCGGCCATCTTCGCGTACACCCGCGGGCCTGCCATCACCATCGCCGAGACCGAGGTGAACAGCGCCAGCGCGATCAGCAGACGGATGGCGGCCGCCAGCGGTTCGCCGCCCAGCGCGCGCGCCGCTGTCGCCGCCACGTCCTCCTGGCCGGCGGCGGCCTCGAACGATGGCGCCAGCACGAAGACGGCGTTCAGTGCGAGGTAGAGGAACAGGGTGAACAGCGTGCCGAGCAGCAGTGCCCGGGGCACGACGGACTGTGCCGAAGGCACTTCGCCGGCAACGTAGACTGCCGCGTTGAAGCCCGAATAGCTGAACGATATCCACATGAGCGAGAGTGCGAAGGCGGCCGGCGAGAATGGCGGCGGATCCGGCGCGGCGAGGCCGCTCCATGGGCCACCGCCGAACACGGCGAGGCCGCAGAAGGCGGCCAGCAGCACGAGCTTCAGCGCGACGGCTGCGTTCTGCACCCATGCGCCCTGGCGAACGCGCAGCGCATGCAGCAGCACGGCGACGGCGATCACGGCGGTGGCGACGCCCTTCGCGGCTCCGGCATCCGGGCCGAGTGCATAGGCGGCGAACGTGAGCGCCGAATAAGCAATGGCGGCCGTGAAACCGGCCAGCAGGGAGACCCAGCCCGCGATGAAGCCGGCGGCCGGATGGACGATGCGGGAGAGATACAGGTACTCGCCGGCGGAGCCGGGCACCAGCCGCGCCAGCGCGCCGTAGCTCAGCGCGCCGCACAGCGCGAGCAGGCCGCCGATCAGCCAGGCCGCGAGCACACGCCACGGGGAGCCGAGGTCGGCCAGGGCAAAGCCGGACGTCGTGAAGACCCCTGCGCCGATCATATTGCCGATCACCAGCGCGACCAGCGTCCAGAGACCGAGGGCGGGGTTTTTGTTCACCGGGGGCCGCGGGAGACGGGCAGCAGTATGTCCTTCAGCAGGTTGTCCCAGTCGCCGATGCCGCAGCCGTCGTCGCGGGTCACCACCGTGCTCACCGACTGGCCGTCGAGGGTGCCGCTCAGCATCGCGGTCTGCGGGCCGCCGTAGACCTGCGTGCAGACCTGCTCGGGCGACGGACCGCGCACGAGACGGTTCTGGACGGCCGGCCGGGCGAGAGCCCTGCAGGCGTCCGCGGCGTCAATCTGCGCGCTGCCGCGCGCGCTCGCCTCGCCGGCATCGCAACGGATGACGTAAGAGGCCGGGCCGCCCTGCGGGTCCTGGATGACCACACTGATTTCGGCGCGCACCTGCGAGCCGCCTTGCTCGGGGGCGCCGGCGCATGCGGCGCAGAGCAGCGCGGCACCGACGACGGGAGCGACGATGGCGGCGCGACGTTTTCTCAGTGGCCTCGCTGGCTTCTCTGGTTCCACTGGTTACATCGAGATTCCGGTCTTCGGGACGGCATGCGTGCCGCCCATCATACTGCGGCACGGCGCTTCGCGCCGCCCACCGCGCCACCCAGGCCGGGCCGGGTGCTCTCCATCAGCTCGTGCAGCTGCGCGAGCAGTCGCGTGCGCTCCGCCGCGCTCTCGACGGTGCGGCAGGAAAGATGGCTGGGGTGCTGTTCGCGGTCCAGCCAGAACCGGCCGGAGACTTCGCCCGCCTCGGTGGCGGCGGCCAGCCAGACGGCGGTATCCGCTCCTTCTTCGGGGCGGCGCAGAACATATCGCGTGAGGCGGTAGAACCCGGGCAGCGATTCCTCCACGCCGGGGGTGTCCGCCCAGCCGGGATGCATGGCGTTTACCGCGATGCCTTCGTCCGCCCAGCGTTCGGCCCACTCCTCGGTGAGGATCATCAGGCCGCGCTTCGCACGCGCGTAGGCCACCGACCCGGAGTAGATGCCGCGTTCGCTCTGCAGATCGTCCACCCGGATCTTCTGGGTGTACATGCCGCCGGACAGCACGTTCACCGCCCGGGCCGCTTCGGCTTTCGCGAGCAGCGGCTGCAGGCGCTCGGTGAGGATAAAGGGGGCGAGCAGGAGCAGCGCGAAGCTCTTCTCCAGCCCCTCCGTCGTCTCCTGCCGGGGGTTGAAGAGCGCGCCGGCGTTGTTGATCAGCGCGTCGACGGGACGGCCGGCGGCGAGCAGCCGGTCGCACAGGGCGTGGACGTCGGCCATGACGGAGAGGTCGGCAATCTCGTAGCCGATGTCCGAGTTGCCGGTCTGCTCGCGCAGGTCGGCGACGAGCGCCCGGGCCTTGTCCGGGTCCCGCGCCACCAGGGTCAGCGCCGCGCCGAGCGTCGCGAGCTCGCGCGCGGCAGCGAGCCCGATGCCCGAGGTGGCGCCGGTGATCAGCATATGGCGGTCGCCCAGGTAGGCGGAGACCGGTTTCCAGTGGCGGCTCGCGGCGCAGTAGCCGAGACGGGTGAAGCGCCACAGGCCGGGCAGCACGAGGCGATCCGCCGCGGCGGTCAGCAGGGAGGCACTCGGCGGCTCGAAGTCGTCCTCCAGAGCCTTCTTCAGCCCGCCCACCGCGCTCTTGCCCACCCGGTCCATGGCGGCCGGGAACAGCCGGTTCAGGGCGGCGAGCGGAGCGGGGAAGTCGAAGCTGGCGATGTAGCGCACCCGCGTTCCCTCGCCGGCTGCCTCGAACACGATCTCCTCGCGGGCCGTGAACAGGCGCGATGTCACCGTCATCAGCATGCGGCGGTCCGGTTCGAACTCGACCACCCGGTAGTGCAGCGAGAATCCCGCCTTCATGTCGACGCGGTATTCGGCGCCGACGCCGGGTCCGCCCTCTGTGACCCGCGTGGCGCTCGCGACCGCCGGATCCCACTCCTCGATGCGGGCGAAGTCCGACACGTAGGCGAACGCCTCGTGCAGCGGGCGCGCCGCTTCGATGGTCTCGTCGAGTGTGATGGCTTTGCTCGTGGTAATGCTCGCGGTATTGCTCATGGCGTGCCGGCCCGTCAGTGCCAAACCATGATATTCGCATAGAGCGGCCGTGCGGTTTCGCCGTCTGCCGCGATTATGGCGCCGTCAGTCTTCCAGTTCGCCCGCATCGTAGCGCTTCAGGAAGCGCTTGATGAAGCGCCGCACTTCCCGGGCGGCCGAGGTATCGAGGTCCTGACAGGCGTCCAGGAAGCGATCGCGCAGTTCGCTGTCCAGGCGGAGTACGAGCTGCGCGTCCTTTTTCTTCTTCTTTTCTTTTTCTTTTTTGGCCACGTCGCTCGTCGAGGTCATCGTTGCGCTCCTCGCGTCTGTCGCCGGAGCGCCTTCGCGGGAGGGTATTTCAATGTATATACGTTCGCTTGGCAAGTGATTCGCCAGACTACGGGCAGACCGGTGGAAAGCCACTATTCTCAGTGTGATAGCGCAGGTATATACACCAAGGTATTTAATGATATACAGTGTATATACATTGGTATGCAAAGGGGGGGTTCTCATGGACAAGATGCGACGCCTTATTGCCGTAGCCACAGGCAGTTGCCTGCTCGCGGGCCTGTCCGGCTGTGCGACGACGGCTGGCAATATCGATTCCGCGGACGAACTTGCAGGCGAGACCGGCGAGCCGGCCGCCACCGTGGTATTCGGCCGCTTCGAGCTGCTGCGCAACGGTCACGAGGTGGCCTTCGGTGACGGTATTTTCGCCAGTTCGGCCACCCTGAACCTCGCCGAGGCCGGCAGTGCGCAGCCCATCGTCGGCCGGATCGGCCGGGACGGCGAGTTCGCCTGGGCGCTGAAACCGGGCACCTACCGGGTGACGAGCATCGGCTTCCGCTATCAGGGCCAGAAAATCCAGCCGCCCACCGGTTTCACCTTCACGGTGTCCGAGGGCTACCGCGCAAGCTACGTCGGTACCATCACGCTGGAGGCTTCCTTCGACCGGGGCCTGCTGGGCACGCGCGCGCAAGTGGACCGCTACACCATCAGCGATGACTGCGCCGCGGAGTGCGACGACCGCCTGAGCCGGCTGGGACTCGAAGGTGAGCAGTCGAGCCGGGCGCTCTTCTCCTGGGAGCGGAGTCTCGCCGCCGCCGATTAGCATGTGGCCGGCACCGGCCGCAGCGGCCGCTCGCGTGACTGGGGTGACTGGGGTGACCGGGTAACTCGCCGTCGGCATCCGCCCCCGGCGGCGGTCTGAGAGGACGGCCCCGCGATTGGAGAGGCCGATCGCGGGGCCCGATTTTTTTGTTGTGGTCCGTCCGGGCTGACCGTAGCATCGCGGCCATGACGGCAGACTTCCGCAACCGCTACCTCTCCTACGAGGAGCTCACGGCGACGCTCGAGCACTGGGCCGAGACCTGGCCGGATATCGCCCGGCTGGAATCACTGGGCCGCAGCGAGGAGGGCCGCGAGCTCTGGCTGCTCGCCGTCGGTCCGCGGCCCGACG
Source organism: Woeseiaceae bacterium (assembly GCA_035655155.1). Classification (GTDB taxonomy): domain Bacteria; phylum Pseudomonadota; class Gammaproteobacteria; order Steroidobacterales; family Woeseiaceae; genus Lentisalinibacter. The sequence continues at coordinate 12,809 of DASRVH010000130.1, read as the reverse complement.
AGACCCGCCCCGCCGTCTGGGTGGACGGCAACATGCACGCCGCCGAGCTCTGCGGCTCCAGCGTGGCGCTGGGCATCGCGGAGGACATGCTGCGCTTCCATGCCGAGGGCACGGTGCCGCACAACCTCTCCGCTGCGGTCTGCGAGGCGCTCCGCGACGTGCTGTTCTACGTGATGCCGCGCATCTCGCCGGATGGCGCCGAGCGCATGCTGAAGGAGTGCCGCTACGTGCGCTCCAACACCCGGGACCGGCGGCCCGATGGTGGCCGCTCGTACTGGCGGCCGGCGGACCTGGACGGCGACGGCGTCGCCCTCGCGATGCGCGTGGAAGACCCGACCGGCGAATTCGTCGCATCGACGGAAGTCCCGGACCTGATGGTGCTGCGCACGGTGGACGACGAGGGGCCCTTCTATAAGCTCTACCCCGAGGGCGTCATCGAGAACTTCGACGGCGCCAGCATCCCGTCGCCGTCCTTCCTTTCCGACAGCCCCATCGACCTGAACCGGAATTTCCCCTGGTCCTGGGCGCCCGACCACGAACAGGCCGGTGCAGGCGAGTATCCGGGCAGCGAGGCGGAGTCGCGGGCCGTGATCGAGTTCACCACGGCGCATCCGAACATCTTCGCCTGGCTGAACCTGCACACCTTCGGCGGCGTCGGCATCCGCCCGCTCGGCCACCAGCCGGACGCGAAGATGGACCAGGAGGACCTCGCCATCTTCCGCCAGGTGGGCGAATGGCTGGAGACCCACACCGGTTATCCCATGGTCAGCGGCTACGAGGAGTTCCTCTACGAGCCGGACAAGCCGCTGCATGGCGACCTCACCGACTACGCCTACCACCAGCGGGGCTGCATCAGCTACGTGGTGGAACTCTGGGACCTGTTCGCGCAGGTCGGCCTGGAGCGGAAGAAGCCGTTCGTGAAGGCCTACACCGACCTCGATCGCGAGGACATGGTGGCGATCGCGCGCTGGGATCGCGAACACAACGCCGGGCGGGCCGTGCTCCCGTGGCGCGGCTTCGAGCATCCGCAGCTCGGTCCCGTGGAACTCGGCGGCATCGATCCGCGGGTGGGCATGTGGAACCCGCCCTACGAGCTTCTGCCCGGCATCTGCAACCAGCACGCGGCCGCCTTCCTGCGCGTCGCGGCCATGGCGCCCCGGTTGCGCTTCGGGGCGGTCGAGACCACCGCCCTCGGCGGCGGTCTCACCCGGCTGGACGTCACGGTGGAGAACCTGGGCTATCTGTCGAGCTACGTGTTGAGTTCGGCGAAAAAGCTCAGCTGGAACGAGGAGCTGTACCTCGACGTGGAGTGCGACGGCTGCGAGCTGGTCGAGGGCGGCCCGCGCCGCTCGCTCGGTCACCTGGACGGCTGGGGGCGCGGCGCGGGCGAGGGCACCGGTGCGCTGTACTACCCCTACGGCCGGGGCAGTACCGGGCGGGTCCGGCACTCGCTGGTGGTCAAGGGCGGCGGTACGGTGACGTTACGCGCCCGGTCCTGCCGCATGGGCGAGATCCGCGCCGCAATCGAGTTGGGCTGAACCGGGCCGGGCCGGCTGTCAGTCCCGGTCCAGGTCCTCCGGGCGCTTGCTTGCGCCCGGGGCGATGGCTTCGCCGGAGTCGCGTTCGCGCACGGCTTCTTTGAAACCGACCTGTTGAGCGCGCTCGCGGAACCACAGACCCTCGGGCGAGTGGCGGGCGATGCCGTCGAAGAAGTTGGCGAACATCTGGGTCGTGCGCAGGCCCATGTTCTCGTACGCCTGATTCACGGCCAGCTTCGACATCACCAATTGATTCCGCGGAACACCCTTGATGCGGTCGCAGAGCGCGCGCACTTCCTCGTCGAGGCGCTCGGCTGGCACGGCTTTCAGGATCAGTCCCATCGCCTCGGCCTCGCGGCCCGTGACGAGGTCGCCCGTGAACAGCATGCGCTTGGCCCGTTCAAGCCCCAGCCGGTACACCCACATCATGGTGGTGGGGATGCCCCAGACCCGGGCCGGCGGATAGCCGATGCGGGCGTCCTCGGCGGCGACGAGCAGATCGCAGCACAACGCGATATCGCTGCCGCCGGCGACCGCCGCGCCGTGGATCCTGCAAATGACGGGTTTGGAGGCGCGCCAGAGGGACATGAAGTCCTCGGTATTGCTCGACATCATCGCGTAGTCGAGGGTCGGGTCCCAGGGCATATCCTGGGTGCCGTGGGCCTCACCCTCGCTTTCGGCGTAGCGGGCGAGGTCGTAGCCGCCGCAGAATCCCTTGCCCGCGCCCTGCAATACGATCACGTGCACGTCGGCGTCGGCATCCGCCCGTTCCACGGCGCGGCGCAACTCGCCGGGCATCACCTCGTCGATGGCATTGAGCCGCTCGGGCCGGTTGAGGGTGATGGTTGCGACCCGGTCGGCCGACTCGTACAGCAGCGTCTCGTACATGCCGCCAGTATAGGAGAATCAGCGCTCCGCGTATTCGACGAGCGCGCCGCTGCGGTAGTCGGCGATGGCCTGCTCGATCTCCTCGCGGGTGTTCATGACGAAGGGGCCGTACTGGGCGACGGGCTCGCCGATGGGCCTGCCGGCCAGGAGGATGAATCGGGCGGTGTCGCCGACCGATTCCACGGTCACGCTGTCGCCCTCGCCGAGTATGCCCGCCGAGCGCGGCGGCAGTTCCCGGCTGTCGGCGCCGCGGCCGACGGTGATGCTTCCCTCGTAGGCATAGACGAAGGCGCTGTGGCCGGCCGGCACCGGGCACTCGAACAGGTGATCCGCCGCCAGTTCCACGTCGACGAACAGCGGTTCCGTGCTCAGGCCGTGGATGGGGCCCGTCACCGGGCCGCCCTCCAGCGGCACCTCGCCGGCGATGACCTTTACCCGGCCGCCGGCGATATCGACGGCGGGGATGTCCGCCGCAGGGATGTCGCGGTAGGCGGCCGGTTTCATTTTCTCGGCGGCGGGCAGGTTGATCCAGAGTTGGAAGCCCCGCATGCGGCCCTCCCGCTGCTGCGGCATCTCGGAATGGATCACGCCACGGCCGGCGGTCATCCACTGCACGCCGCCCTCGGTCAGCTCGCCCACGTTGCCCATGTGGTCCTCGTGGCGCATGTGGCCGTTCAGCATATAGGTGACGGTCTCGAAACCGCGGTGAGGATGGGGCGGGAATCCGGCGATGTAGTCGTCCGGGTTGTCGGTGCCGAATTCGTCCAGCATCAGGAAAGGGTCCAGCCGGCCGGCCTCGCTGGCGCCGAGGCTGCGGCGCAGCCGGACGCCGGCGCCGTCGGAGGTCTCCACGCCGGGGATGACCCGGTTCAACGTGCGTTCCGCCATGATCCGTCCTCATGATTGACTGTGGCGCCAGTGTAGCGCCCTGCGCTCCGGCGCCGCGACACAGCGGGTATCATGGGGCCGTTTTCTGGCAACCGGCCGCGGACAACCGGAGGAGACGAGAGCCTATGACGAGACCAGTCAGCGCCAGCCTTGCCGCCGTCAGCATCCTGCTCGCAGTGGCGGCCGTGGCCGCACCGCAGCCCCCGTTCGGGCGCATGGACGTATTCGAGCTGGAGTGGGCTTCGGATCCGCGGATCTCTCCCGACGGCGAGCATATCGTCTACGTCCGCAACGGCATGGACATCATGACCGACCAACGCGTCGGCCGACTCTGGCTCGCGGCGTCCGACGGCGAGCGGCACGAACCCCTGACCGGTGACGAGCGCGACGAGTCGGGCCCGGCCTGGTCGCCGGACGGCACGCGTATTGCCTACGTGGCCGAGGCGGGAGACGACGGCGCCGAGATCTTCGTCTACTGGCTGGAATCCGGCAAGCGCGCGAGCCTGACGCAACTCGAGACGAGCCCGTCCGGGCTGAGCTGGTCGCCGGACGGCGCACGGCTCGCCTTCTCCATGCGAGTGCCGGCCGAGCCACCGTCGCTGGTGGAGGCGCCGTCGAAGCCCGACGGCGCCGAATGGGCGGAGACGCCGCGGGTCACGACACGGGTAACCTACGAGAGCGATGGCAGCGGTTACCTGGAGCCGGGTTTCCACCATTACTTCGTCTTGCCTGCCGAAGGCGGGACGCCCCGGCAGGTGACTTCCGGCGCCTTCCACCACAAGGACACGCCACGGTGGACGCCCGACGGCGGCTCGCTGGTGTTCTCCGCGAACCGCAATCCGGACTGGGAGCTCGATTTCGTGGAGTCCGACATCTACCGGGTGGACGTGGCGGGCGGCGAGATCACCCGGCTCACGGACCGTGACGGCCCGGATACCGAACCGGTGATCTCGCCGGACGGCAGCCTGATCGCCTGGCGGGGCTACGACGACGAGGTGCAGACCTATCAGGTCGACAGGCTGTACGTCATGGAGGCGGACGGCGGCGGCAGGCGCGAGCTGTTGCCGGACCTCGATCGCAGCGTCTCGGGGCTGGCGTGGAATCGGGAGGGCGACGGCCTGTATTTCCAATACGCCGATCAGGGCGTGACCCGGATCGGGTTCACCACCCTCGGCGGCAAGTTCCGGGTGATGGCGGAAAACGTCGGCGGCACCGTCATCGGGCGGCCGTACGTGCGGGGGTCGTTCTCGGTCTCCGACGACGGCCGGATCGCCTACACCCGCGCCACCGCCGAGCGCCCGGCGGACGTCGCCGTGGTCTCCTGGCTGGGCGGCGCGCCCGCGGCGGTCACCGACCTGAACGCCGATGTCCTGGGCGGCCGGTCGCTCGGCCCGGTGGAGGAATTCCGCTACCCCTCCACGCTGGACAAGCGGGAGATTCAGGGCTGGCTGGTGAAGCCGCCCGGCTACGACCCCGAGCGGGACTATCCGCTGCTGGTCGAGATCCACGGCGGACCCATCTCACACTACGGCCCGGTGTTCTCCCCCGAGATACAGCTCTACGCGGCGGCGGGCTACGTGGTGTTCTACCCCAATCCGCGAGGCAGCACAGGCTACGGCGAGGAGTTCGGCAACCTGCTATACCACGACTACCCCGGAGGCGATTACCAGGACATCATGGACGGCGTCGACGCCCTCGTCGAAGCCGGCATCGCCGCCGAAGGCAGCCTCTACGTTACCGGCGGCAGCGCGGGCGGGACCATGACGGCCTGGATCGTCGGCAACACCGACCGCTTTCGGGCCGCCGCGGTCATCAAGCCGGTGATGAACTGGATCAGCAAGACGCTGACCGCCGACAACTACTACAAGTACGCGGACTATCGCTATCCGGGTCAGCCCTGGGAGAGCATCGAGGAATACATGCAGTACTCACCCGTCTCGCTGCTGGGTGAGATCGAAACGCCGACGCTGGTGATGGTGGGCACCGCCGACCTGCGCACGCCGCCATCCGAAGCGAAACAGCTCTACAGCGCGCTGAAGATCCGCGGCATCCACACGGCACTGGTGGAGATACCGGGCGCGGCCCACAACATTGCGCGCCGGCCGAGCCAGCTCATCGCGAAGGTGGACCACATCCTCGCCTGGCTGCAGCGATATCCGCCGGAATGAAGACGATTTCGGGACCCGGGATTGCCGGCGCAGTGATGATTGCGGTGTCTATGCTGGTCGGGTGCGCGAGTGCGCAGCCGGACCTGGGCATGGCCGTGGAGGATTTCGAGCAGGCCTGCTTCCGGTCGGATCGGGCGCGCGGCAAGCTCGTCTTCGCCGAGCGCAACCGGGAGGTCTATTACTGCGACCTCTGGGACACACACTACATCTTCGAGGACGGATTCCTGGTGAGCATCGAGCAGAACCTGCCGTCCGGGGCGGACTAGGGAGGCCGGGGGATGGAGCGGCATCGGGTCGGCATCGTGGTTTTCGATGACGTGGAGGTCCTGGACTTCTGCGGTCCGTTCGAAGTTTTCTCCGCGGTCCGCCTGGAGGAAGGTGCACGGCGCGAGGCACCGTCTCCTTTCGACGTGGGTCTGGTCGGGGAGACAGCCGACCCGGTCACGACCACGGGCGGGATGACGGTGACGCCGCGCTGGTCCCTAGACGATTGCCCGGCCCTCGATCTGCTGCTGGTCCCGGGAGGGTGGGGCGTGCGCAGGCAGCTCGAGAACCCGCCCCTGCTCGACTGGCTGCGCGAACGACACCTCGAGGCGGAGCGGCTCTGCTCGGTCTGCACCGGCTCCCTCCTGCTCGGCGCGGCCGGCCTGCTGGACGGAAGCCGCGCGACCACGCACTGGCGCTCGCTGGACTGGATGGCGGAGATGCTGCCTGCCGTGGAGGTGGTGCGTGACAGGCACTTCGTCCGGGACGGCAGCGTCTGGACCTCGGCCGGCATCTCGGCCGGTATCGACCTGTCTCTGCGGATCGTCGCCGACATCCACGGCGAGGACATCGCCCGGGCGACGGCGCGCTACATGGAGTACCCCTGGCCGGAATCCGACGCGAGGCGTATATCGATGCCCGGCTAGGCGAAGCCGCGGACGAGGGCGCGCATGCGCTGCCTCGTCTTTTCGTCCGGGAGCGTGCCGAAGCCGGCGCCGATGTTGTCCACGGCATGCCGCGGGTTGGCCGTTTCGGTCAGCACGCAGGTTACCGCCGGGTGGGAGAGGATGAACTTGAGCGAGAACTGCGCCCAGCTGTCGCAGTCGAACTCGGCCGCCCACGGCGGCAGTTTCCTGCCGCGCACAAGGCGGAACCACTCGCCGTTGATGAACGGGCGATTGACGACGACGGCGGTGCCGCGCTCCAGCGCCATCGGCAGGACCCGCTCCTCGGCTTCCGGTTCCATCAGGGAATAATTCACCTGCAGGACGTCCACGGTGCCGGTGGCCATGAGCTCCATCATGACCGGGTAGTACTCCCTGCGGTGTCGGGCGACGCCGATATGCCGGGTCAGGCCCTCGTCTTTCCAGCGCCGGAACGTCTGCCAGTTCGGCACTGCGGTCTCGGGATAGGCGTGCATGAGGTCCAGCGTCGGTTTGCCGGTCGTCGCCAGCAGGCGTGCCGCCTCGTCGCGCGCCGCCGGTTCGTCGCCGACGTCGAAATAGGTGCCGAGGAAGACGCGATCGCCGATCTCACGTTCGCCCACGACGTCGGCCACGACGAAGCGGCTGTCGCCCGAGCAGTCGATGTAGCGCGATCCGTAGCGCTGGAACATCTTCATGACGTCCCAGGAGGCCTCCCGGTCGCCGCTGCGGAAAGCGTTCGAGTTGCCCATGCCGACGACGGGCAGCGACTCGCCAGTGCGCGGGATCGGCCGCACCGGCAGCTGCTTGTGCTCGGCCACGAGCGTCGGCAGCGGCGCCGTCGCAGCGAACGCCGCAGCGCCGCCGTATTTCAAAAACTGCCGTCGCGTAGCCATGAGGTGCCGGACCGAACTTATGCAAGTTTCGCAACTTTTCAGACTTCCGGTCCGACTGCAAGTCGGAAATTCCGCAGGATGAGCCCGGTGGCGGTCAGGGCAGCTCGGCGCGGTCCCGGGCGAGCACCACACCGGACTGCGAGGCCATCGACTCGTAATAGCGGACGAATCGCCGGGTCTCGAGCGCGTCGTACGGTGCCAGATTCCGGGCCCACCGGTACGCGATGGGCTGATACCAGAGCGCAGCCTCGACGGTGAACGGACCCTCGGCTCCTTGCGTATCCACGCGATAACGCACCACGTCGCCCCCTCCGGCGAAGTCCGCGTCACCCGCGGCGCGGCCCCGTACCGCAATGTCCTCGCCCGCCGTGGTCTTGTCGAAGCCGGTCGGGAGCAGCCGGTTGTCCTTCGTGTAATGGGTGGCGGTCAGCAGCCCCGTCGTCACGCGACCGTCGGGATCGGCGAGTATCCCCTCGTAGATCTGGACTTTCGAGGGATCGTCGAGGATGTCGTGATGAGGCTCGTGCCGCCGCGGGTCTTCGTCGTTGTCGTTGCCGGCGATGGAGCCGTCGCTGCGCAGCCGGCCGGACTCGAAGACGACGTTGCGGTCACCATCGGTGACGGTCACATGCAGCCAGGCCCGGCGTGACGGGTAGGCGGAAGGCAGCTTGTGCCCCGCCTTGTTGCGGATGCGGATCACGGCCTCGAGGGACGTCCCGGTCCGGCGTGCCGCACTCGCCTCGACCTCCGCGGATGCACTCTGCAGATGCTCGACGGTGCGGCGTGCCGCCTCTTCCAGATCGCGGGGCGCCGCCGTCACGCCGAGTTCGCCGCGATAGCGGTTCAGCATCCGCATCATGAAGAAGTTGCCGCCGCGGAAGACGTGCTGCGAGACCGCCTCGCGCGGCTCACCCAATACGGCGCTGACCGGCGTCTCGCCCTCGACGACGGGCATGTGGCAGCTCTGGCAGGTCTCGCGGCCGGGGTAGTCGCTGTGTTCCCACTCCAGGTACGGCATCTGTTCCGGCAGCGTGGCGATGATCTCGCCGTCCTCGCCGCGGCTGTGGGTGTACAGGGTATGGCAGCTGCCGCACAGTCCGGAGTCCTGGATGTGCCCGCCTTCGCCGGGTTCGAACAGGGAGGCCGAGCTCATGACGTGTTTTCGGCCCTCGGTGATCTCGAACGGCCCGAAGATCTGGCGTCGACCCTTCGCCGTATCCTCGTCGATGGCGAAACCCGCGGTGAAGCTCGCGGCCGTGCCGAGGCCGTCCGGCAGGATCTGGTGGCACATGGCGCAGGAAACCCCCTCGTGGGCCAGCGCAGTTTCGCCGCCGGCGCCCGGCGCGACGGGCAGGTGGGCGAAGACCTGCCCCTTGCGCCCCGCGGCCTTCGCCTCGTAACGGGCCATCGGCATGTGACAGGCGGAACACTCGTCCTGGATCTCGGCGCTGGCCTCCGGGTGATCCATGATCTCCCGCCGCACCGCCGCCTGCCAGTACGGATCCCGCGCGGAGTTCGCCATCATCGAGGCGCTCCAGTCGTCGCCGATGGAGATATCCCGCCCGTCCGCCGTCACAAGGCCGTTGTGGCAGGCAACGCAGTTGTCGCTGGTCGCGAACAGGTGGGTGACCACCCCCTGGGCCGCGGCAAGGCCGGGGACGGCGATGGCCAGCACGATGATGATCTGCGCGATCCGCGCGAGAAAACCGGGGCAACTTATGCGGGGCACAGTCCTCATCCTCACCAGCCGTCCGTGAGCCCGCCGTCGAAAAAGTCCCACAGTACGTACAGCCGCACGACCGGATCCCGCTCGCCGGTGTCGTTCAGCGGCAGCCGCACACCGACGCCGAGGCGGACGTGCTGGCGCCGATTGAGCGTGACCTGGATCTGGGGCACCGCATCCCACTCGGTGTCTGCGTCGCCGACCAGCGCGCGGCTGCCCAGCACCTCGATCATGGGCGCCCAACGGCGTCCCCATCGACCCTCGGTAATGGCCCGGCCGGCCGCCAGCCGCCAGAACGCCTCGTCGTCGGCCTCGTCATCGTCCAGCGGGAGTCCGAAACCCGCCTGGCCGTGCACGAAATAGCCTCGCGGCAGTAGCTGGCCTACGAGCAACATCGGCTCGACGATCACCGTCCCCGCGGAGGCGCCGGCATCCTCGTCGCCGGTGGGCAGAACCACCTCGGTGGCGAAACTGACGATCGTTCCCCGGGCCAGGTCGTCGTAGACCACGCGCTTGTAGCCCAGCACGATGTCCCCGAGGACCGAGCGCCAGTCGCCCGTGCCCTCGCCGTCTGCCGTGCGCGACTCCCACCATACCGCCGGCACCGCGATCTCCACCTGATTGCGCGCGCCGATGCGCTTCTCGTAGATCGCCTCGATCGCCACGCTGCCCGGGTCCTCGGTGGCGACCGTGCTCTGCACGACGACCTCGTCCTCGGGGAATGCCTTTGTGGTGTAGAGCGGCAGGGGCAGGTTCAGCTCGCCCCGCGGCCAGGCGTCACTCGTGCAGAAACTCCGTATGTGGCCGACCGCCGCCTCCAGCTGTGCCTCGCTCAGCGCCTCGCCGAACGCCGGCATGAAGCGGGCGAAGGCACGCACCGGGCCGCCGTCGTGCGCGACTGCCACCCAGTCCGCGTCCGCCTCCCGGGTGGCGAAATTGCAATCGGTGAAATCGGGTGTCGGCACGTCGAATCCCAGTTGCTCCTGCCTGACACCCGTGCCGTCGGCGCCGTGGCAGGCCGCGCAGGCCTCGGTGTAGATCCGCCTGCCGTCCCGCAGGCTGCCCGGGTCGGCCACGCCGGGGGCGTGTGCATCCGCTCCGGCGCCCTGGTCCGGAGGAGACGCCGGTGAGGAGGCCGCCGCCGCAGCCGCCACAAGTGCGACCCATGTCAGTAGCAGGCCATATCCCGAGCGTCCGATCATCGATTTTCATTATGCTGATCCGGCCCTGGTTGGCATTGAATTTCCGCAATGTTCGCGGGCGCCGCGCCGCCTAGAGTATGCGCTGACTCGCCGTCAACGACCCGCCCCGAAATCACGGAGAGAGCCCTGCCATGCAGTACTACCGCATCCCCGATACCGACCTGGAAGTGTCCCGCATCGCGCTCGGCACCTGGGCCATCGGCGGCTGGATGTGGGGCGGCACCGAGAAACGCCGCTCCATCGAGACGGTGCACGCCGCCCTCGAGCGCGGCGTCAACCTGGTGGATACGGCGCCGGTCTACGGCTTCGGCACCTCCGAGCGCATCGTCGGCGAGGCACTGCGCGAATACGACGGAGACGAGCCGGTGTACGTCTCCACGAAGGTCGGCCTGGACTGGACCGAGGACGAGCGCATCTTCCGCAACGGCAGCCGCGACCGGGTGCGCTACGAGATCGACGCTTCCCTCGAGCGCCTGGGCCGGGACGCCATCGACATCCATTTCGTCCACTGGCCCGACTGCACACGGCCCGTCGCCGAGACGGCGCGGGCGATGCGCGAGTTGCTCGAGGAGGGACTCATCCGGGCCGTCGGTGTCAGCAATTTCACCCCGGACCAGATCGATGCATTCCGCGCCGAGTGTCCGGTGCACGTCTGTCAGCCGCCGTACAATATCTTCGAGCGGGGCATCGAGACGAGCGTCAAGCCGTATTGCGAGCGCCGCGGCCTGCCGCTGATGACCTACGGCGCACTCTGCCGCGGCCTGCTGTCGGGCAAGATGTCCCGGGACCGGGAGTTCGAGGGCGACGACCTGCGCAATGCCGATCCCAAATTCGCCGAGCCCCGGTTCGAGCGCTACCTGGCCGCGGCGGCCGACCTGGAGAGGCTGGCGCGCAGGAAGACGGACCGCTCGCTGCTGGCCTTCAGCCTGCGCTGGATAATGGAACAGGGTATCCCCATCGCAATCTGGGGCGGGCGCAAGCCATCGCAGATGGAGCCTATCGACGAGATTCTGGGCTGGTCGATGGACCTCGCTTTGCTCTCGTCCGTGGACAGCATCCTGAACGAGCACCTCGACCATCCGGTGGGCCCGGAGTTCATGGCGCCGCCCACCGGGCTGGAGGAATAGCGCGCCGCCAATCGTCGCCGATCGTCGCCAATCGTCGCCGATGGCTGCCGAAGCCCCCGCTGGGAGGGGCGGTACGCCGATCAGGCGAGGACGTAACGCTGGAAAGCCAGCAGGGCCGCGAAGGCCAGGACCACCGCGATGCCGGCGGTGGACCCCGAGATGCGCTCCAGCGCGTCCGGGATCAGTTCCGAGAAGATCATCCAGATCATCGCACCCGCGGCCAGGCCCAGGCCGATGGGCAGCCACGGCTCGAACGCGAGCACGAACAGGTAAGCGGGAACCGCCATCAGCGGCTGGGGCAGGCTGGTGAAGATGCTCCAGGCGCCCGCCTTCCACACCGGAGTGCCACGCGGGATGAGTACCAGGCTGATGGCGAGCCCTTCCGGGACGTTGTGCACGGCGATGGCGGAGGCGATGAATATGCCCAGCGCGTCGCTGCCGCCAAAGGAGACGCCGACACCCACGCCTTCGGCGAAGGAGTGGGCGGTCATGATGCCGAGGATGAGCAGCGCCTTGCGCGCGTCGGCGCCCCGAAGTTCGGCGACATCGACTTCGCCACGGCGGGCCAGCCCGCGGTCGGCCAGCACAACGAGCACGAGTCCCAGCAGGACACCGCCGAGCGTGCGCACGGGCGACGCGCTGAAGCCCTCGGCCACGAGGCTGTGGCTCGCTGCCAGCATCAGGCCTGCGGCGGCGGCGGCGGACATGCCGAGCCACCAGCGGCTGATGCCCCTGACGAACAGGAAAGGCAGCGCGCCGAGGCCGGTCGCCGCGGCGGTGACGAACGCCGCCAACGCCACCGTCCAGACGTTCACCTCGATCATGATCTCAGCCTCGGCTCAGGGCGGAGCGCGCGGCGCGCGCGCAGCGGCGGGCCACGGCGCGGTCGCTGGCGTCAGACGTTATCCGTGGCGCCCACGACTCCCTGTTGTCCGGCGCAATGCGCGCTGCAGAAGTAGTTGTCCTCGTGCTCGACGCCGTGGCCGATGACGCGGGTACCGCAGTTCTCGCACACCGGTGCCAGGGCGTTGATGGCGCACTCGAAGGAATCGAAGGTGTGATCCTCTCCGTTCATGCGTACGGTGAATGCCTTGGCGTAGTCGTTGCCGCAGGTCTCGCAGACAGTCATATCGTTACCTCCGTTTCTCGGGCCGGGTGCCCGCTGTCGACGGGATGGCCCGCCTCTTTCCAGTCGCTCATGCCGGCCTCGTAGTCGTGGATGTTATCGAAGCCGCGGTCGGCCAGCTCCCTGGCGACCGTGGGCGAAGTATCACAAACCGGGGAAGCGCAGTAGACGATGATCTTCTTCGAAAGCGTCTCGAAATCCTTCTCGGCCATTGCTCGCTCCATTCCCGTTCGGTCGCTACGCTACAGGCGTTGCAATCTTCATGCCACGCGCCCATCTGCGCCGCCTCCGCGAAGGCCTGTCCGTGCGGGCGCTGCGGCGCGCCATCGGTGCGGCGTCGCAGGC
>DASRVH010000129.1:0-45262 GCA_035655155.1 Woeseiaceae bacterium | reverse complement strand
GTCGTCCGGCGGCCCGACGATGATGAAGTCGTTGTACATTACGTCGAAGCGCTCTACGCCGTAGCCGTCCGCGACGAACTGCTCCTCCGCGGACTTCGCGTGCACCAGCAGGACGTCGCCGTCCCCGTTCCTGGCGTTCTTGATCGCCTGTCCGGTACCGACGGCCACCACGTTGACCCGGATGCCCGTCTCCTCCTCGAACAGGGGCAGGATATGGTCGTAGAGGCCCGAATTGGCCGTGGACGTCGTGGACTGGAGGATGATGGAGTCTTCTGCCGCGAATGAGGCCGGAGACACCAGGATACCGGCAGCCAGCGCCACCGACAGTATGCGGTCGAAGGTCTTCTTGAACACGTTGGTCTCCTGTGCTTGTCGGATGGCGGTCAATCGAGGACCAGACGCCCGGCCAGGTAGTCCCGGGCCGCCCGGGATTCCGGATCTGCGAAGAACCGGTCGGCTGCCGTATGCTCGACGAGGCGTCCCCGGTTCAGGAATACGACATCGTCGGCGAGGCGCCTCGCCTGGCCCAGATCGTGGGTGACGAAGATGATCTTCACTCCACGCTCGTGTACCCGCCTGACGATGGACTCGATGGAGGCGATCGCCGAGGGGTCCAGGCTCACGGTGGGCTCGTCCATGAACATGACCTGCGGCTCGACGGCCAGTGCCCGGGCGAGGGCCAGTCGTTGCTGCTCTCCGCCGGACAGGAGTCGAGCGGGCTGCCCGGCACGCTCTGCCAGGCCCACCTCATGCAGAAGTTCATCGACGCGCGCAGGCGCCGGCTTGCCCCGGAGCTTGAGTACGAATCGGATGTTGGCTGCCACCGAACGGCGCAGCAGGACCGAGCGTTGGAACACCATGGCCTGCCGGAGCCTGATTTCCTCTGCCATGGACCGCCCGCCCCACAGGACCTGGCCGCCGGAGGGCGCGATCAGGCCGTGCATGAGCCTGAGCAGCAGGCTCTTGCCCGCGCCGTTCGGACCCATCACGACCGTCAGGCTCCCGCTGGACACCCGCAGGTCGATGTTGTCGACGAGGTTGCGGCCCCCCGCGGCGTAGACCAGATTACGGGTCTCGCCGACGATGTCCGAGGACACGGCGGCCGGCGCTGCCTGGCGACTGGAGACGGCGAGTTCAAGCATAGGCATACCTGCTGGCGGTCATGCGCAGCATCATTACGGCGGCGTTGACGGACAGGGCGATGGTCACCAGCACGATGCCCAGCGCCAGGGCCAGGGCGAGATCGCCCTTGGAGGTCTCCAGGGCGATGGCAGTGGTCATGACCCGGGTGAGATGGTCGATGTTGCCGCCCACGATGATGACGGCGCCGACCTCCGCGACGGCCCGGCCGAAGCCTGCCAGTCCCACCGTGAGGAGGCTGTAGCGGGCGTCCCACAGCAGCGCCCGGACCGCCTGCCTGCGGGTCAGGCAGAGGGACCGGAACTGCTCCGCGTATTCGTTGTAGAGATTCTCGACGACCTCCCTGGAGAGGGCCGCCACGATCGGCGTGACGAGCACCGTCTGGGCGATGATCATCGCCGCAGGCGTGTACAGGAGTTCCAGCCAGCCGAGCGGGCCGGCATTGGACAGCAGCAGGTAGATGAGGAGCCCCACCACGACCGGCGGGAGGCCCATCAGCGCGTTGAGCATGATGATCACTGCCGGGCGCCCCGGGAAGCGGGCGATCGCCAGGGCGGCACCGAACGGCAGGCCGATGGCGCACGCGATGACCACCGCGGAGAGGCTGACCCGCAGCGACAGGAGAATGATCTCCAGCAGATCGGCATCGGCGGTGAATACGAGCCGGAACGCCAGGCCGAAGGCTTCGCTGAAATCCTGCATTTTCTACAGATAGCCCTACTCATTCGTGTATTCCGCAGAAGATCGCACAATCAGGTCAACGGAAACAACTGCGGCGGCGCAGCCGCCCGGCCCGGCCTAGAATTTGAAGAGCAGGTCGAGCTGGTAACGGTTGTAATCGCGCTCGTCGGCGAGCTTGTCGATCGAGTTGTCGAACCAGATGAAGCTGCCAGTCCAGTTCTTCGTGATGGCGTAGGTGCCCTTGACGGAGAAGCCGTCGTGGGCGCTGCGCCCGCCCGCAAACGTCGCATCGATCATGCCGCCGTACAGGGCATCCTTCTCCATGTCCTGGTAAGCCGCTGCAATCGACCACGAACCCGGGTCCCTGACCTTTCCGTAGACCACGCCAATGGCATAGGCGGTGTCTTCGTCGGCATCGCCGTTACGGGCCCAGGAGCCGAAAATATCGAAACCGGCGAGCTTCACGCCGCCGCGCAACCGGGTGATGTTGTAGTCGTACACCAGGTTGCCGGCGGCATCCACGGTGTTGCCGTTGCAGTTGCCCTGAAAGCACGGGTTGTAGCCATCCATCTTCCGGAAGTCCTGATAGCCCAGGCTCGCGTAGAACAGGCCGGCGTCGTAGCCGACTTCACCGCCCCAGACGGAGCTGTCGTCGTCGGCGCCGCGCTCGTCGATCTGCAGCCAGTAGCCCTTGCCGTAAAAACCGGCGTCATTTGCGAATCCGACGGCCAGGCCCTCGGGCATGTAGTCGCTGTCGTAGAAATACTCGACCGGGTTGCGCGTCCAGGGTTGGGGCATCTTGCCGGCCGTGACCGCCAACCTGTCGGTGGCCTGCCAGCTCACGTAGGCTCGGCGAAGCGAGATATCCTTGGCGCTGGCGTCTCCGTCGAGCGTGACGTCACGGGAACGCGGGTTCGAGCCGCCGGTGGAGATCTCGACGCCCACCCGGATGTCGTCGTTGACGTCGGCGTTGATCATGAGGCGGGTCCGAAGGCGCTGCCGGTCCCTGTTGTCCCGCCCTGCCTCGTCGATACCCTCGAAGCGATAGCGAAAGTCGCCCTTGAGGGCCAACTTCTCCGCCCAGCGGAATTTCGCCTGTTGCGCTTCCAGCTCCGCGACCTTCTCGCTCAGCTCCGATACCCGGGATCTGAGTTCGGCGTTCTCGTCCTGGCTCTGTGCGAAAGCGGATACGGATACGGTCAGGGCAAGCGCGATCACGCCTCCTGCGAGGATTCTTCTCATGACATTCCCCTTCCTGGTCGACGAGAGCCCGGCGGTGCCGCCAGTGACGTGCGTGACCCTCGGTGATAGTGCAAAACGGCGTGTAATTTTGCGCTTTAAGAAATAAAAACGCAATAAAGACACAAAATGCATTATAAAGGCAGTCGGGGTCGTGCCTCCGGCGTGGCGAAGTTGATCGGCAGGATCTCTGCCAGCCGGTGGCTACCTGGCCGGGGACGCTCGTGGGGGATCTGTGGGGGAGCTGCCGCCGCAGCGCTTGGCGCTCAGCGAGAGAGGTGCAGCGCGCAGATCTTGTTGCCGTCGGGGTCGCGGAGGTAGGCGAGGTAGAGATCGCCCATGCCGCTCGGCCGCGCGCCCGGCGGGTCCTCGATGGACGTGCCGCCGTTCGCTATTCCGGCGGCGTGGAACGCATCCACCTGCTCGGGGCTCTCGGCCGCAAAGCCTATCGTGCCGCCGTTGGCGCTGGTCGGCGGTTCGCCGTTGATGGGTTTGGTGATGCCGAAGGTCGCGCCCCGGGCGCGGTAGAAGTAGCGGTCCCTGTCGCGGATCGGCTCGCGGACACCCAGCGCGCCGAGCACGGCGTCATAGAACTGCTTCGATCGTTCGAGGTCGCTCGCGCCGACCATCACGTGTGTGAACATCTCTGCTCCTTCGTCGAGTGCTTTGCGATATTCGTGCTGTCTGCGGCGCGCTCAGGAGGCGACCGGCGTCAACTGCAGCTTCAGCCCGTCCTTCGGCTTCGGAATCGGTACCTGCTGCACCCGGTATTCGTAGCCGTCCGGCACGCTGCAATGGTAGGTCAGCACGAAGCGGTGCAGGAAGACCTTGGCCAGGATGGCCGCGAAGTGCATGCCGAGGCACTTGTGGACGCCGCCGCCGTAGGGCGCGTAGGCAAACGCGTGGCGCTTGTGCTCGGCGCGGTCCGGGCCGAAACGCTCGGGGTCGAATTTCTCCGGGTCGGTCCAGATGTTCGGGTCGCGGTGGGCCGCGTCCGGCGACACGGTGACCTGGCTGTTGGCCGGTATCCGGTAGCCTTCCCACTCGAATTCCCGCAGCGTGCGGCGGGGGATATAGGGTACCGGCCCCCACAGGCGCATGGCCTCGCTGAAGAGCCAGTCGGTCTGCTCGAGTTTGTCCAGGTCATCGTATTGCACCGGCCCCTCGCCGACGCTGCGAGCCTCCGCGCGCAGGCGCTCCTGCCACTCCGGATGGGCGGCCAGGGCGTAGGCGCTGGTCGTGAGCGTGCTGGTGAGCGTGTCGTGGGCCGCCATCATCAGGAAGATCATGTGGTCGATGATGTCCTGGTCGGTGAAGGACTGGCCGTCGTCGGTGGTGGCGTTGCAGAGTCGGGTGAACATGTCCTTGCCGTCGGTGCCGCGGCGCTCCGGTATCAGCCGCGCGAAGAAATCGGCGAGGAGTTCGCGGCCCTTCAGCCCTCTCCAGAAGCTCAGGCCGGGGACAGGCGCACGGACGATGGCGAGGCTCGCCGCGACGGTGTCGACGAAGGCCTTGTTCAGCCGATCGGCCTCCGGGCCCAGCTCGAGGCCGAGGAAGGCGACCGCCGCGTTGTCCAGCGTCAGCTGCTTGATGGCGGGGTAGAAGCGGAAGTCGCGCTCGCTCGCCCACGGCTTGATGCCCTCGCTCACCACCGTGTTCATGCTGTCCATGTAGTGCTCGAGTGCCTCGCGCTTGAACGCGGCGTTCATGATGCGGCGGTGATAGCGGTGCTCGTCGAAGTCCATGAGCATGAGGCCGCGGGTGAACAGCCGCCCGAGCGTGTGGTCCCAGCCGAGTTCGCTGGAGAAGTTCTTGTCCCGGTTAAGAAGGACCTTCTCCAGCGCGTCGGCACCGGCCAGCGCGACGCTCGATTGCCCCGCCATCTTTGTGCGGTAGACCGGCCCGTAGGTCTCGCGCATGCGCCGCGAGAGTGCGCGCGCGTCCTTGAGGAGTTCGAATCCGTGGCCGACCCAGGGCAGCCCGTCTTCACCGGGAATATGATTGAGATCGTTGGTGGCCGGCGCCTTCTGCTGCGCCCGATGATGTATCTGTGAGGCTTCTGCGCTCATGGATGGAGACCCCCGTTTCCCGACTTGTTGCCCTGCAATAGTGCGAGTATACTCGCTTGCTTGTTGACAACAAGTAAATTCCGGCCGCATTGCCAATAAGGTTTTTCTTTTGTCCGTAAATCCCGGCGACATCGAACACGACGCCGCGCCCCGCACCCAGGCGGAGCGCTCCGCGCAGTCCGATGCCGCGATGATCGAGGCGGCGAAAGCCCTCATCCTCGAGCGCGGCACCGAGAAGACCACCCTCCAGTTGATCGGCGAGCGCGCGGGCTACAGCCGCGGGCTCGCCTCCTACCGATTCGGCACCAAGTCGGGCCTGTTCCAGGCGGTCGGCAAGTCCGTCCTGAGACACTGGATGAGTCACCTGGACCGTGCCGTGGACGGCCAGGTGGGTATCGAGGCCATGTGCTCGGCCGCCGAGGCCTACCGCCGCTTCATCGAAAAGTGGCCGGACGAGATCCGGGTGCTGCACATCCTGCTGTGCGAGGCCGCCAGTCCGCGCTCCGAGTTCCGCCAGATCGCCGACGAGAGTTACGAGCGCCAGCGCGACGACGTCGCGGGCTGGGTGCGCCGCGGCATCGAGCAGGGCACCGTGCGTGCCGATGCCGACGCGCAGAGCGAGGGCGCCCGCTACGTGGCCTACATCTCCGGCATGACCTATCTGTGGCTGATCAGCCCCGGCGCGATCGACTGGCAGAAGGTCAATGACGATTTCAAGAACCAGATACGCAACTCTCTTACCCCCTGAACGGGGCACCTCCTCAACCCAGCAACAGGAATCACGCAAATGGCAGACGCATATATCTTCGATCATGTCCGTAGCCCCCGCGGCCGCGGCAAGTCCAGCGGCTCGCTGCACCAGGTGACGCCCATCGAACTGCTGACCCAGGTGCTCGAGTCCATCCGGGACCGCAACGAACTGGACACGAGCAAGCTCGACGACGTGGTCATCGGCTGCGTCGCGCCGGTGGGCGAGCAGGGCTCCAACGTGGCCCGGGTGGCGGCGCTGAACGCCGACTACGCCGAGAACGTGCCCGGCAAGCAGCTGAACCGGTTCTGCGCCTCGGGCCTGGACGCGGTGAACACCGCGGCCTCTCAGGTTATGGCCGGCCAGGCCGATCTGGCCATCGGCGGCGGCCTTGAGAGCATGTCCCGGGTGCCGATGGGCTCGGACTCCGGCGCCATGGCGGCCGACCCCCAGGTGGCCTACAAGACCTACTTCGTGCCCCAGGGCATCGGCGCCGACCTCATCGCCACCAAGTACGGCTTCTCCCGCGACGACGTGGACGCCTACGCGGCCGAGAGCCAGAAGCGGGCGGCCAACGCCTGGGAGAAGGGCTACTTCAGGAACTCCATCGTGCCCATCAGGGACACGCTGGGCATGACCCTGCTGGACCGCGACGAGCACGTGCGGCCCGATACCACCGTCGAGGGGCTGGGCGAGCTGAAGCCGGCCTTTGTCATCCCCGGCGAGCAGGCGGGCTTCGATGCGGTGGCGCTGCAGCGTTATCCGGAGGTCGAGGCCATCAACCACGTGCACACGGGCGGTAACTCCAGCGGTATCGTCGACGGCGCCGCCGCGGTTCTCGTGGGCACGAAAGAGATGGGCGAGGCACTGGGCCTGAAGCCCCGGGCGCGCATCCGCGGCTTCGCCTCCATCGGCAGCGAGCCCACCATCATGCTGACCGGTCCGGCGCCTTCCGCCGAGAAAGTGCTGAAGCGCTGCGGCATGGACAGGAAAGATATCGATCTGTTCGAGCTGAACGAGGCCTTCGCCTCCGTGGTGCTGCTGTTCATGCAGCGCCTCGGCATCGAGCACGACCAGATCAACGTGAACGGCGGCGCCATCGCCATGGGTCATCCGCTGGGCGCCACCGGCACCATGATCCTCGGCACGGTGCTCGACGAGCTCGAACGCCGCGACCTGAACACCGCGCTCGTGAACCTGTGCGTCGGCGCAGGCATGGGCACAGCCACGATTATCGAGAGGGTATGAGCACGATGAACACGATTGATTTCCAGGTAGACGGCGACGGCATCGCGACGATCACCATCGACGTCAAGGACCGGCCGATGAACGTGCTGACGCCCGAGTTCATGACCGAGCTGAAGGAGAGCATCGAGAAGGTGGCCTCCGACGACGCCATCAAGGGTGCCGTCATCACCTCCGGCAAGGATTCGTTCCTGGCCGGCGCGGATCTGAAGTCGCTGGTGAACGCGTTCGACAGCGGCGCCAGCGCGGAGGAGATGTACGCCAACAGCCGCGGGCTGCAGCAGACGCTGCGCACCATGGAGACCTGCGGCAAGCCGTTCGCCGCGGCCATCAACGGCACGGCGCTGGGCGGCGGCCTCGAGATCTGCCTGGCCACCCACTACCGGGTGGCGGCGAACAACCCGAAGGCCGTGCTCGGCCTGCCCGAGGTGCAGGTGGGTCTGCTGCCCGGCGGCGGCGGCACCCAGCGCCTGCCCCGCCTGATCGGCCTCGAGGCATCACTGCCGCTGATGCTGCAGGGCACGCATGTCAAGCCGGACAAGGCGGGCTCGCTCGGCATCGTCAACGAGGTGGTGGAGCCCGGCAAGGAAGTGGACGCCGCGAAGAAATGGGTCAGGGAAGTGGGAGATCCGGAGCAGCCCTGGGACAAGAAGGGCTTCAAGGTGCCCGGCGGCACCGGCCTGATGAACCCGAAGGCCATCCAGACGCTGATGGTGGGTTCCGCGCTGCTGCAGAAGAACACCAACCATAATTACCCGGCGCCGATCGCGATCATGTCGTGTGTCTACGAGGGCACGGTTCTCCCCATCGATCAGGGTCTCGACATCGAGTCGAAGTACTTCGTCTCGCTGCTGCGCGACCCGGTGGCACGCAACATGACCCGCACGCTGTTCATCAACAAGGGCGCGGCGGACAAGCTGGTGCGCCGACCGAAGGGCGTCGACAAGAGCCAGGTCAAGAAGCTGGGCGTGCTCGGCGCCGGCATGATGGGTGCGGGCATCGCCTTCGTCTCCGCCAAGGCGGGCATGCACGTCGTGCTGCTGGATACCACGAAGGACAAGGCCGAGAAGGGCAAGGACTACTCCCGCGAACTCCTGCAGAAGCGCATCGACCGCGGCCGCATGGATTCGGACAAGGCCGCGGACCTGCTGGAGCTGATCAAGACCACGGACGACTACGCGGATCTCGAGGGCTGCGACCTGATCATCGAGGCCGTGTTCGAGGACCGCAAGATCAAGGCCGACGTCACGGCCAAGACCGAAGCGGTGATCCCGGAGAACGCCATCTTCGCCTCCAACACCTCGACGTTGCCGATCACCGGACTTGCCGAGGCCTCGGAGCGGCCGGAGCAGTTCATCGGCATCCACTTCTTCTCGCCGGTGGACAAGATGCCCCTGGTGGAGGTGATCGTGGGCGAGAAGACCGGCGACGAGGCCATTGCCCGGTCGCTGGACTATATCCAGCAGATCAAAAAGACCCCGATCGTGGTCAATGACAGCCGCGGCTTCTATACCAGCCGGGTGTTCGGCACCTTCACCCGCGAGGGCATGTCCATGCTCGCCGAAGGCGTCAATCCCGCGCTGATCGAGAACGTCGCGAAGCAGGCCGGCATGCCGGTGGGCCCGCTCGCGGTCACCGACGAGGTGTCGCTGGAACTCGCCTATCACGTCGGCAAGCAGACCCGCGAGGACCTGGGCGATGCTTACGTGGGCACGCCCGCCGACGAGGTGGTGCGCAAGTTCGTCGAGGACCTCGATCGCCGCGGCAAGCGCTTCGGCAAGGGCTTCTACGACTATCCGGAGGGCGGCAGGAAGCACCTCTGGTCGGGTCTTGCCGAGCATTTCCCGGTGGCGGACGAACAGCCCAGTGTGGAAGAGGTGAAGACGCGCCTGCTCTACATACAGGCGCTGGACACCGTGCGCTGCATGGACGAGGGCGTGGTCACCGATCCGGCGGACGCCGACGTCGGCTCCATCTTCGGCTGGGGCTTCCCGCCGTACACGGGCGGCACCATCTCGCTCATCGAGACGGTGGGCCTGAAGGAGTTCGTCGCCGAGTGCGACCGCATGGCGGAAGCCTACGGCGAGCGCTTCAAGGTGCCGGCGATGCTCCGCGAGAAGGCGGAGAAAGGCGAGACCTTCTACCCCCGGGGCGGCGCGTCCGAGACGCGCTCGGCCGCCTGAGACCCGGCGGCGATGGGTACCTGGGAGACGGTGGATTACGCGACCGAGGGAGCGGTCGCGACCCTCTCCATCGATCGCGACGAGGTCATGAACGCCTTCAACCGGCAGCTCCGCCTGGACCTGCTGGCGGCCTTCGCCAAGGCCGTGGACGACCCGGAGATCCGGGTCATCGTCTTCACCGGCGTCGGCCGCGGTTTTTCGGCCGGCGCCGACCTCAAGGACGCGATGAGCGCCCGGGAGACCGGCAACCAGCGCATCGAGGAGCAGCTGCAGCGCGAGTACCGGCCGGTGCTCGAGATCATCGGCCGCTCGGAGAAGCCGGTCATCGCCAGCATCAACGGCGCGGCGGCGGGTATCGGCCTGTCCTTTGCCCTGATGTGCGATCTGGCCATCATGTCCGACAACGCCTTCCTGCTGGCGCCGTTCGCGAACATCGGCCTGGTGCCGGACGGCGGCGCCACCTGGCTGCTGGCGAAACAGATCGGCTACAAGCGGGCCTTCCAGGCCTGCGTGGAGGCCGAGCGCATACCGGCGGATAAATGTCTCGACTGGGGCCTGGTGAACAAGGTGGTGCCGGCGGCCGAACTCCGCGAGGCCACCGCCGCATGGGCGGCCTCGCTGGCGAAGCGGGCGCCGCTCTCCGTGGCGGCCACCAAGCGGGCCATGCGCCACGCCATGGCCGGCAGCTGGGGCAGCACGTTCGACGTGGAGGCGAGTCTCCAGGACGCACTCATCCTGAGCGACGACAACACGGAGGGGGTCACGGCCTTCTTCGAGAAACGGGAACCGGAATTCAAGGGCCGCTGAGCGGGCCGACGGCATCAACGAGGTAGACGTCATGGAAAGAAAACTGTTCGACGAAGAGCACGAGATATTCAGGGATTCGGTCCGCACCTTCCTGAAGAACGAGATCCAGCCGCATTCGGATCGCTGGCACGAGCAGGGCATCGTGGACCGCGAGGCCTTCCTGAAGGCCGGCGAGCAGGGCCTGCTGCTGATGTGGGCCGACGAGAAGTACGGCGGCGCCGGCATGAAGGACTTCCGCTACGAGCAGATTTTCATCGAGGAGATGGCCCGCTGGGGCGACCCGGGCTTCTTCGCCACGCTGCACAGCCGGCTGGTGGGGCCCTACATCGGCGAACTCGGCACCGAGGAGCAGAAGGAGCGCTGGCTGCCGAAGTGCGTCAGCGGGGAGAACATCCTCGCCATCGCCATGACCGAGCCGGGTGCCGGCAGCGACGTGGCCGGCATGCGTACCAAGGCCGAGGACAAGGGCGATCACTGGCTGCTGAACGGCTCCAAGACCTATATTTCCAACGGCATCAACGCCGACCTGATCGTCGTCGCGGCGCGGACCGTGCCGGACTCGAGTCACGGCCTGGGACTGTTCGTCGTCGAACGGGACATGGAAGGCTTCGAGCGGGGCCGCAACCTGTCGAAAATGGGGCTGAAGTCCCAGGACACGGCCGAGCTGTTCTTCAACAACGTGAAGGTGCCGAAGGAGAATGTGCTGGGTGAGCCGACCAAGGGCTTCTACTACCTGATGCAGTTTCTGGCCGAGGAGCGCCTGCTGGGTGCCTGTGGTTACCTGGGGGCCGGACAGGCGGCCTTCGATATCACCATGGACTACATACAGGAGCGCAAGGCCTTCGGCCGCCGTGTCGCAGACTTCCAGAACACCCGTTTCGCGATGGCGGACATGCGCATGGAACTGGACATCGCCCAGGTCTACGTCGACCGCTGCGTCGAGGAGCACAACGAGGCCAAGCTGACCGCCGAGGTGGCCGCCCGCGCCAAGCTGTTCACCAGTGAGCTCGAGGGGCGGGTGATGGACCAGTGCGTGCAGCTGCACGGCGGCGCCGGCTATATGGACGAATACGTGATCTCGCGCATGTACACGAATGCGCGGGTCTCGCGCATCTACGCGGGCTCGTCGGAGATCATGCGCGAGCTCATCGCCCGCTCCATCGGCCTGGATCCGCGGCAGAAGAAGAAGACGCTGGAAGACGCGAAGGCAAAGGCCAGCGCGGCCTGACGGAGGTACAGCATGGATCTCGCCAACAAGACGGCGATCGTGACCGGCGGCGCATCGGGACTCGGCAATGCCACTTGCAGGGAGCTCGTAAAGCACGGCGCCAACGTCATGATCCTGGATATCAACGAGGATGCCGCCGAGCAGGCCGCGGCCGAGCTGGGTGAGCGGGCCGACTTCGTGGCGACGGACGTCACCAGCGAGGTATCGGTGCAGGCGGCGCTCGGGAAGACCATGGATCGGTTCGGGGCGCTGCACGTCTGTGTGAACTGCGCGGGCGGCGGGCCGCCGGGCAAGACGCTGGGCAGAGACGGCCCGCTGCCGCTGGAGCGCTATGCCTCGGTGGTGAACCTGAATCTCGTCGGTACGTTCAACGTGTTGCGGCTGGCCGCCGAGCAGATGGCCCGGAACGAGCCCGAGGGCGAGGCGGGCGAGCGCGGCGTCGTCATCAACACGGCGTCGGTCGCCGCCTATGACGGCCAGATCGGCCAGGCCGCCTACAGCTCCAGCAAGGCGGGCATCTGCGGCCTGACCCTGCCGGTGGCCCGGGATCTCGCGCCGCTCGGCATCCGGGTGATGACCATCGCGCCCGGCATCATGAATACGCCGCTCCTGCAGGCGCTGGACGACAAGGTGAAGCAGCCGCTGATCGAGATGGTGCAGTTTCCGAAGCGCCTCGGCCTGCCGGAGGAGTTCGGCATGCTGGCTCGGCACATCGTCGAGAACGCCTACCTGAACGGTGAGGTGATCCGGCTCGACGGTGCCATCCGCATGCAGCCGCGATGAGCGGGGCGGCGCGAGGCGGCCCGCTGGCGGGCCTGAAGATCGTCGAGATCGCCGGCATCGGTCCCGGGCCGTTCTGCGGCATGATGCTGGCGGACATGGGGGCGGAGGTGATCCGCGTGGAGCGGAAATCGGCGCCGGGCGGCAGCCGACCGCTGCCGGATCCGCTCACGCGCAGCCGCCGGTCGATCGCGGTGGACCTGAAGTCGCCGGAGGGTGCCCAGGTGGTGCTGCGGCTGGTCCGGGAAGCCGATGCGCTGTTCGAGGGCTTCCGGCCCGGGGTCGCCGAGCGGCTGGGCATCGGGCCGGACGAATGCCTGGCGGCAAACCCGAAGCTGGTGTACGGCCGCATGACCGGCTGGGGCCAGGAGGGGCCGCTGGCAAATGCTGCCGGGCACGACATCAACTACGTGGCGCTGTCCGGCGCGCTGCATGCCATCGGCCGCCGGGGCGAGAAGCCGGTACCGCCGTTGAATCTGGTGGGCGATTTCGGCGGCGGCGGCATGCTGCTTGCCTTCGGCATGGTGTGCGCACTGCTGGAGGCGCAGAAGAGCGGCGAGGGACAGGTGGTGGATGCCGCCATGGTGGACGGCTCGCTGTCGCTCATGGCCATGTTCTTCGGTTTCCGGGCGATGGGGCTGTTCGACGGCGGCACGGGTACGCATTTCCTCTCCGGCGCTTCGCACTTCTACGATACCTACGAGACCAAGGACGGCCGTTACGTGGCCATTGGTTCCATCGAGCCACAGTTCTACCAGCTGCTGATCGAGAAGGCCGGGCTGGAGGCGGAGACGTTCGGGCCGGGTGTGTTCAGCGGCCGGACGGATGCGGAGGCGGCAGCCCAGTGGGATCGCCTGGGCGAGCGGCTGGCGGAGGTGTTCCGGACGAAGACCCGGGACGAGTGGTGCGAGATCATGGAAGGCACCGATGTCTGCTTCGCGCCGGTGCTGGATCTCGGCGAGGTCGGGGCGCATCCGCATAACGCGGCCCGGCGCAATGTCCTGGAGGTGGACGGCGTGCCACAGAATGCGCCGGCGCCCCGGTTCAGCCGCACGCCGACCGGCGATCCGGTCGGCCCGCGGCCGGCGGGTCAGGACACCGACGACGTGCTCGGGGATTTCGGTTTCGCCGAGGACGAGATTGCCACGCTGCGCGAGCGGGGCGTCCTGAGCTGATCCGGCCGGGCTTTGCCGCCGTCGGCGCCGGGACGGCGGCAACAAGTTGCAAAAGTTGGATTAGTTCGGTCCGGCACCTAAAGTGGTGAGCAGTTCCTCGTCTACGTGGCCGTCGGCTACCAGGCCGCGGTCCTGCTGGTATGCGGAGACGGCGCGGCGTGTGGCCGGGCCCACGATGCCGTCCGGCTTGCCCGGGTCGTAG
Source organism: Woeseiaceae bacterium (assembly GCA_035655155.1). Taxonomy (GTDB): domain Bacteria; phylum Pseudomonadota; class Gammaproteobacteria; order Steroidobacterales; family Woeseiaceae; genus Lentisalinibacter. The sequence continues at coordinate 31,765 of DASRVH010000129.1, read as the reverse complement.
CCCAGCGCTGCCAGTGCAACCTGCAGACCTTCCACGTCTGCGCGCCGGAGCGGGCCGGCGTCCTCGGGCAGGCCGCTCGCCAGTGGGCCGCCGCCGGCGATGCGATCGGCCAGCCGGCCGACCGCCAGCGCGTAGAACTCCGAGCGGTTCCAGCCCATGATCACGTCGAAGTTCTCGTAGACGATGAACGCCGGGCCTTCGTGGCCGGCGGGCACCAGCACGGCGGACTCGAGGTCCAGCCGGGGCAGGGGCCGGCCCCAGGCATCGGTGATGCCGATGTCCACCCAGTCGGCCAGCGGGCGGTGCTGGTCGCGGCCGGCCAGCGCGTAGTCGAAATTATCCGGCAGCCGTATCTCCCGGCCCCAGCGCAGCTCGGGCTGCCAGCCGAGGGCCTGCAGGAACTTGGCCGCCGACAGGATGGCGTCCTCGGTGCTCTGCCAGAGATCGCGCCGGCCGTCGCCGTCCGCGTCGATGGCGTGGCGCAGGAAGACCGAAGGCAGGAACTGAAAATTGCCCATCGCGCCGGCCCAGGAGCCCACCATGCGCTCGGGCGCGATGTCTCCTGCATCCACGATGCGAAGCGCGGCGAGGAGTTCCTCCGTGAAGAACGGCCCGCGGCGAGCGTCGCAGGCGAGCGTGGCCAGGGCGTCCGGCACGGGGATGTTGCCGTAGTAGCTGCCGTAGTTCGTTTCCAGACCCCAGAAGGCCACGAGGTAGCGCGCGGGTACGCCGTAGCGGCGCTGGGCCGCCGTCAGCGTGCTTCGGTGGCGCTCGAGCATCTCGCGTCCCCGCCGCACCCTCTCCTCCGTGACCCGCCGACCGTAGTAGTCCGCGAAGCTGCGGGTGAATTCGGGTTGTCCCCGGTCCAGCTCGATGACCCGGTCAAGAGGTCTCGCCTTCGCCAGGACGTCCCGGATGACCGGCTCGCTGACGCCGGCCTCGCGCGCACGGTCGCCGATGCGCTCGAGGCAGGCGCGGAACGCGTCGTCCGTTGCGCCCTGTGCGCCGGCGGCGAGCAGCAGCCCGAACGCCGCCGCCGCCACGAGCGCGGAGGGCCGGCGGCCGGTGATCTGGCCGGTGATTTGCAATGCTCCTCCGTGAGCCGGTGCCCTTGTCATGGTCGCTGCGGTCCGTGCCTTGCCCCGTTCGCCGAGGGTAATGGAAGTGCCGCCCGCTGCCCAGATGGCCGCGCAAAAAAAGAAGGGCGGCCAGTGGCCGCCCTTCGGTTTGCAGCGATGCTGCCTTTGTCGAGCGTGAGTCGCTCCGCTGTCAATCGCCGCCGAACTTGATGTCGAAGCCGATACGGGCTTCCCACAGGCTGCGGCTGATGTAGGTCCGCTCGATGGAGCGATCGCTGAACTCCTCGTAGACGAAGCGGCCCTGAGCGTCCACGCTGGAATCGACGATCTCGGGGGTGAAGAACTGGGCGTCCACGATCTCGCCCCATTCGTCGTTCAGCAGGTTGCCGAGGTTGTAGATCTTCAGATACGCACGACCCCGGAAGCCGGCCGGCAGCGAGATGTCCTGGCTGACACGCAGGTCGAAGCGGGTGCTCCAGCCGGTGTTGTAGCCATTACGCTCGGTGAAGCCGGGCGCCAGCCCCTTGTCCGCGACCCAGGCGAAGAAGGCTTCCTGGTCGAAGTCGGGGCCGAACACCACGTTCGGGTCTGCCGGGCCTGCCGGAATGTAGAGCAGGTGGCGGCCGAAGAAGCCGTCGCCTTCCAGGTCGCTGGAGTTCATCGCGTAGCTCTGCGGCTGACCCTTGTTCACGAAGCCGTACAGCGTCACCTCGGTGAGGTTGTCGCCGAAGAAGGCCCTCGCGTAGTTCAGGCGCAGGGTATAGCGCTGGGGCACGACGTAGTTCGAGTTCGCCGCCTCGGGGTTGTTGATGTCCAGCAGCGCCGTGTTGTCGAAGTTTGACCCGGCTACGGCCGAGGTCATCGGACTTACGTCCTCGGCCTCGGTCCAGGCATAGCCGAACAGCACGTCCAGACCCCAGTCGAAGTCCTTGCGGAAGATCACGGAGACGGTGTTGCTGACGGGCTCCTCGTCGGAGTTGGTCAGCATGAAGTTGTCCGCACCGTTCGTGTAGTCGTAGATCGGTGTGCCCGCCGCGGTCTGGCCGACGACACTTTGGGACAGGTCGACGTAGTACGCCGGATCCCGGCCGCGAGTATGCAGGAAGTCGAAGTCCATCTGGATGTCGTACCAGGGCGTGTCCCAGGTGCCGCCGAAAGCGAATTTCCATTCGCTGGGCTGATCGTACTCGGGGTCGATCAGGACCAGGAAGGAATCGTTGGCATCGTCTTCCGAGACCGCAAGCACGTCGTTTACGAGGGACTGAGGCACATCGAAACCGGGCTCACCGTCACCGGACAGTGGCACGGCCCCGTCCGAGCCGGGAATCACGCTCAGCGAACCGTCGAAATTGTTCAGGCGGAACTGGGCATTGGTCAGACCGTCGTTGCTCCAGGCGTTGGAGATCCAGACGTTCGGGTTGCCGCCCGAGTACAGGCCGACGCCGCCGCGCAGGGTCAGGTCGTCACGCACGTCCCAGTTGAAACCGAGCCGCGGCATGATCAGGTCCAGACCGTCGATGTTGGCGTCGTTGCGGATGCCGTTGGCCTCGAAGAAGGTCTGGTTGAAGCGCGGACGGTCGTCACTGGTGAACCACTCGTAGCGCAGGCCCGCGGTGATCGTCAGGCCCCACTCGTCGAAGAAGATCTCGTCCTGCAGGTACAGCGAATTCAGCACGTTGCTGAAGTTCGCTCCCGCGTCGGCCGCGACGTTGGTGCCGCCACCGCTGCCGTAGTAGACGCGGCTCGGGCGGCCCAGCTCGAAGCGGTCCATGCCGGACAGTGCGCAGTCGGGGTTGTCGAAACGCTCCTGTGCGGTGAGAGCGGCGCAGAAGGCCGGGTTGTCACCGGAGTCGTCGAAGAAGTCGTATTCGCCGCCGTTGGAGTGCTGGACGAACAGGTTGAAAATCTCCAGCTCCTCACGGTCGTAACCGCCGGTGATCACGTGGTCGCCGATGAAGTAGTTACCGGCGATACGAAGGTAGTTCGACTCGGTGTTGAGCTGGTTCGCCTGGCGTGAGTCGTCGGCGCCGAGATAGACGGTGCCGTCGCGGCCGCCGATGCTGATCTGCATGTCGGCGAAGTCCTTGGGACCGACCGTGACCTGGGAGTCGTTCATCTCGCTGGCGCTGAAGAATACCTCGGTGGAAAAGTTGTCCGTCCACTGGGACCACAGCTTCGCCGTGTAGGTCTCGAATTCCGCACCCTTGGTATAGAAGTGGTTGGAGAACTCGAACTCGTCATCGTCGCCGTCGGAGTCACGATCCTGGAAGCCGTCGAAGTAGTTGTAGATCACGGCCGCGTTGTGACGATCGCTGATGTTCCAGTCGAGGCGCACCATGTACTTCTCGGCCTCCTGGACGCCGTCGCTCGGCTGACCGCCCGGATCGTAGCCGTAGACGTTCTGGGCGATGTCCACGATGCGGTTGTAGGCCGTCTCGCTCAGCCAGGGCCGCTCTTCACCATTGCCCGAGCCGGCAAAACCGCGGGCCAGGAAGCGGGGCTCCTCGGACTCCTCGTAGGCGGCGAAGATGAACAGGCGATCCTTGATGATCGGGCCGCCGAGGTCGAAGCCCATGTAGGTCTTGTCGTAGTCCGGGCGGCTGTAGTCGTTGGGGTCGTTCGCCACCGTGTCGCCGCGCAGATCGTTGTTGGAGAACTCGTAGAAGGCGCCGACCTGCCACTCGTTGGTGCCCGACTTGGTGACCGCGTTGATGTTGCAGGCCGAAAAGCCGCCGTAGGTCACGTCGAAGGGCGCGAGCTCGACGGCAATCTGTTCGATGGAGTCATAGGGGAAAGGCATGCCGACGGCGGTGGCATAGCCGTTCTCGTTCAGGCCGAAGCGGTCGGTCTGGCTGATGCCGTCCAGCGTGATGTTGTTGAAGCGCGGATGCTTGCCGGCGCAGTTGACGCCGAAGCCGTCCTCGTCCTGGTCGATCATGATGCGGGGATCGATGCCGTAGACCTCGGAGATGTCACGGCTGAACGAGACGGCGCTCTCGAGATCGGCCACGTTGAAGGTGGCGGCCGGTCCCGATGCGACGTCCACGAATTGCAGCGCCTGGCCCATCACCACGATCTCTTCCATCTCGGCTTCCGACCGGAGCGCGACCGTGAGGGAGTAGGTATCACCGATGCTGATGCTGGGCACCTCGGCGGACTGGCCGCGGACCGAGATCTCGTACGGGCCGCCGGGCAGGAGTCGGGTCGCCAGGAACAGGCCGTTGGCGTCGGTGGTCAGCGTGCGCGTGACGCCGCTGCGCAAATCCTCGACGACGACGGTTTCGCCCGCTATGGGGGCGCCACCCTCATCGAGGACCTTGCCGCGGATGTTGGACGTCGTCTCTTGTGCGAATCCCGCAACAGGGACCATGACGATGAGGAGGGCAGCGACCCAGGCACGGACGATGTTGCGCCACAGCCATGGGGCCCTGCTAGGCGAGTCGATATTTGGCATCACTATTGTCTCCGATCTTGGGGTTCTTGCGCCCCTGTTAGGGTAGAGCCGCGGGATTCTAGGGTAAGAATGTGAAGGTTTGATTGCTCCGGAAAAACCGGTCCCGTTTCCCCTTCCAGGACCAGGCCGCGCCAAATCTAGCGCACTGAAAAACCAGCCGCAATAAAGGGTTTACCCGATACCGGCGTACTCGTCGGCGTGGGCCCGCCCAGCGGTTCCGGCCCGAGCTGGAAACGTGGTCATAATCCCGTCACAAGGAATTGTTTCTAGAAGATTTCGGGGGTAACAACCCGCAACGGTTGCCGGTCGGTCCTCAGCGCCGGCCGGCTGCCCCGCCGGCCTGTAGCCTGTTCGCGACGACGGAGACGGCGCCGGCAGGGCATCCACTTCGCGCAGAATATTGTCGCGTGCGGGCAACATCCGGACAGGGACGGCCGGGACTGCGGTCCGTGCTCAGCCGCCCCAGTCGACGAAGATCGGCGACGACCACGCGCGTTCCTCGTTCATGGCCAGGCAGTCGTCGTCCGGCGGCGTGCGGTCGTCCGCGTAGCACAGGTTGACCTCGACGCAGCGGCCTTCCTCGTCGTATTCGCAGCGTACGCCGCCGGCATTGACCGCGGGGCTCGGCGACTCTATGGCGCGGGCGTAATACAGGGCGTCCCGCGCCATGCCCGGATACTCCTCGTCCGTGAACGTGGCCGTGCAGCCGGCGGGATCGGGGATGCACTGGTGCACCTTCCACGGATCCTGGATCAGCGGCTCCACGGCCTCGCCGGGTTCCCGCTGGGGCAGGATGCGCACGATCTCGATGCGGGTGATCAGCTTGCGCTCGTCGGAAGGGTTGTAGCACTCGCCCCGGCACATGGCCTCCAGGCGCTCCGGCGTGAGGGCGTTGGTGGCGTAGTCGGGGCATCCCGGCTTCTGCTTGAAGGCACCGACGGCGCGCACCCGGAAGACCGGCGGCGCGGTTGTCTCGGTTTCGGCTCCCATCGGCAGCGCGGCGCCGTCGCCCTTCAGCAGATCGAACCAGAGCAGGATGCGGTCGCCGCTGGTGCCGTAGACCTCCCGGCGTTCCATCGCGTCCCAGATGGCGTTGCGGTCCCGGCCGCCGGCGTGGGCGGCGATCAGTCCGCCGGTCATGAAGAACGACGCCTGGCGCTCGGATTCGGCCAGCCGGAACGGCTGCAGGTCCACCGTCTGCACCGGCGAGTCCGTCTCGATGAGGTTGTCCGGCACGTTGAAGCGACCCTCGAAGTCGATGGCGTGGGAGTAGGGGACAGGCTTCCCCTCCGGCGGGCCGAAGATCGAGCGGACCTGCTCGTCACGGCCGCCCGTGGGGTCGGCCATGCCCCGGCGGAAGAACTCCTTGTAGCCTGTCCCCGGCCGGGCGCGGTGGTTGTCGCTGGAGGCCATGAAGCCGAAGCGGAAACGGCGCGGCGCCTCCGGGTCGTCGAAGTTGGTCAGCGCCATGATGTACTGCACGGCGCCGCCGGGACGGTAGTTGAACGAGGGCAGGTAGCAGTCAGTGCACTGGCCGGCGTCGAGCCAGTCGGCGCCAGTCTCGCCGCCCACGGCCAGATGGCCGCCGACGCCCGTGTTCACGTAGTCCTGGCGGGCCATCGCCGCGCGCTCCTCGCAGAGGTCCGGGCTCTCGCCGGCTTCCAGGCACCGGGATTCGATGATCTGGCCGGCGCGCCAGCAGGACGGCAGATAGCCTTCCACCGGTTCCGGGCAATAAGGCCTGCCCTGATCGTCGAAGCGGATCGCCCGCCACGGCCGGTATTCCTCGGAATTGCCGTGGCCGGAGAAGACCTCGATCAGCGACTGCAGCTCCGGGTCGTGCATATCGCCTTCGAGCTGCTTGTCCCAGTCGGAGCCCGCCGGCGTATAGAAGCCCCAGGTGGTGCCATGAGGGATGACCATGGTTTCGTGGCCGTGGGCGCGCAGCCGCTCGAACAGCTCCGCCGGCGTCTCCGCGCTCTCCCGGCAGTCGGCCGGCAGTTCCGTGGTGGGCACGTCCATGGGGCAGTCCCCGGCGCTGCGCAGCTCCTCGACGTAGCGGGCGAAGTCGAGCATGCGTTTGGAGGGCTCCAGGGCGATGAGGTAGGCGCGGGCGGTCACCGAGATGCCGCCCAGCGCCTCGCGGGCGACGCCGCCCGAGTTGATGGGCCGCGGCGGGATCCGCTCGTCCTCGAGGTCGCGCAGGATCACGTTCTTGTGGCCGTAGTGGTCTTCGGGCGTGCTGCCCACCTGGGTCCATTCCCAGCCTAGAAACGAGACCGTGTCGGGCACCGGCCCGCTGCCGGCCACCGCGTTGCACTGGCGGATGGACTCGACGGTCTCCTGCCAGCGCCGCGGGGTGGAGGCCTCCGCGTGATCGTTGATGGACCAGAAGTCCAGCGCCGAGCAGTAGCGGGCGAAGTCGCAGGCGTCGGCGAGCGGCTTGGTTCCCTCGCCGTTCATCAGGGGCAGACTGCTCAGGAAGGCGTCGAAGGAGAGCGTGGTGTGCACGTGCAGGTCGCCGAACAGGATCTGCTTGTCGGCCGGGGCGCCGGCGGACTCCATGGCCGCGGCCTGGCGGGCGATGCGCTCCTCGACGGCCTCCGGCGGGACGCGCTCGTCGGTGATGATGCCCGGCCCCTCGTGCTCGCCGAGCCAGCCCTTGCCCGCCGCGAACAGGAGGCCCAGCGCGGCCGCGAGCACTACGACGACTGCGATCAGGAATCTCTTCATTACGTCCCCCACTGCCCGATCCGGTTGCAGATCCCGACATTAGGGCCTCGTGTCCCGTCCGGCAAGTCCACGATTGCTGACGGTAATGTCCGCAAGTAGTGTGAGGCCGTGTCTCACTGCCGGGCGGGCCCCGATGAGAATCGCTTTCATAGGGTTGGGTGTGATGGGCTTCCCCATGGCCGGTCATCTGTCGCGGGCCGGTCACGACGTCACCGTCTACAACCGCACTGCCGTCAAGGCCCGCCGCTGGTGCGAGGCGCACACCGGCCGGTCGGCTGCGACGCCGGCCGAGGCGGCCCGGGGCGCCGACCTGGCCTTCACCTGCGTCGGCAACGACGATGACGTCCGCTCGGTGGCGCTGGGTGAGGAAGGCGTGCTGGCCGGGCTGGGCGAGGGCGGCATCCTGGTGGACCACACCACAGCTTCCGCGGCGCTTGCCCGCGAGCTGGCCGCGGTGGCGGCCGACGCGGGCGCCGGTTTCCTGGACGCACCCGTCTCCGGCGGTCAGGCGGGCGCCGAGCACGGCACGCTGACGGTCATGGTCGGCGGCGAAGCGGCCGTCTACGAGCGGGCGGAGCCGGTCATCGACATCTACGCGCGGCGCTGCCGGCTGATGGGCCCCGCCGGTTCCGGTCAGCTCACGAAGATGGTCAACCAGATCTGCATCGCCGGGCTGCTGCAGGGGCTGGCGGAGGGGCTGGATTTCGCCCGCCGCGCAGGCCTGGACGGCCGCGCCGTGGTGGAGGCCATCAGCCAGGGCGCCGCCCAGTCGTGGCAGATGGACAATCGCCACGAAACGATGCTGGACGGGGAGTTCGATTTCGGCTTCGCCGTCGAGTGGATGCGCAAGGACCTCGGCATCGCGCTGGACGAGGCCCGCCGGAATGGAACCTCGCTGCCGGTCGCCGCCCTGGTGGATCAGTTCTACGCCGAGGTCGAGGCCATGGGCGGGCGGCGCTGGGACACCTCGAGCCTGATCGCGAGACTGGCAGACACGGCGGAAGCTTAGGCATACAATGATTCTCATCGCCCGGGAGGGGTGAATCATCATGGACTGGTTTACACCGGAGATCGCGGCGCTGGCCGCAACCGCCGCCACCATCGGCGTCCTCCACACCATCCTCGGGCCCGATCATTACCTGCCCTTCGTGATGCTCTCGCGGGCGCGTGGCTGGTCCGCGCGACGCACCAGCCTGATCACCCTCGTCTGCGGCCTCGGCCACGTCATGGGCTCGGTGTTCATCGGCCTCGCCGGCGTGGCGCTGGGCCTTGCCCTGACCCGGCTGGAATGGGTGGAGGGCGTGCGCGGCAACCTGGCCGCCTGGGCGCTGGTGCTGTTCGGTCTGCTCTACATGATCTGGGGCGTGCGCCATGCCTGGCGCAACCGGCCGCATACCCACTGGCATATGCATTCCGACGGCACCCAGCATCTGCACGAGCATCGGCATGCGAGCGAGCACGCCCACGTGCACGCGGAGGCCGGCAGGACTCTTACGCCGCTGGCGCTGTTCGTCGTCTTCGTGCTCGGCCCCTGCGAAGCGCTGATACCCGTGCTCATGTACCCGGCCGCGCAGCACAACTACGCGGGACTCGCGCTGGTCACCGGGGTCTTCGGTGCCGCCACGCTCGTCACCATGGTAACGGCCGTACTGGTCGGTCTGTGGGGGCTGAAGACGGCCGGCGAGAAGCTCGGCCTGCGGCGCTTCACGCACTGGTCCCATGCCGTCTCCGGCGGTGCCATCGGCTTGTGCGGCGCGGCCATCATCGGCCTCGGACTGTGACAAGCTCCGTCAGGGGCTGGTAAAAAGAGAGTCTGGTCAAAAGAGATTGGGGGCAGGAAGCCCGGCGCTGGCCCGGCGTGCTGTGCCCGGTCTGCGGCGGCCGCTGCGTATCACTGAGCGATCCGGAGTAGTCATGACATTCAGGAACACCCGCATCGAGCGCGAACTGCCGAAGGAAGTCCGCGAGTGGCTCGAAGAGGAAGTGGCGGAACAGGAAGAACGCTACCGGAAAATCGTAGCGGAGATGGAAGCTCTCGATCCCACCCGGGACCAGTGGTACGAGGAGTTCTTCGAGCGCATCCAGGAGTACGGCTTCAACGTGGACGGCGATCAGCGGATGAAGATTCCCGAGCACGACCTGCCGGTCAAGCCGGACCGCAAGCACAAAGTCGTCTACTGAGCCGGGAGAGCGCCATGACCAGACCGCATATCGAACCGTTCTGCGACCGCGACGTCCATTTCAAGAATATGCCGCTGCCGGGGTTCGGCAGCGGCTACCGCTACAAGATGCTGAGCCTGGACCCGGAGATCGGCTCCTGCACGATGACCGTGCAGCTCGACTCGGGCTACCGCCAGCCGCCCGGCTTCAGCTACTCGGAACGGGAGTTCATCGTCATCGAGGGTAGCATCAGACTGGGCGACAAGGTCTGTAACCGGGGGCACTACTTCTTCGTGCCGGCGGGCTATGCGCTGCCCGAGCTCAGCGCCGAGCAGGGCGCGCTCCTGCTCATGATGTACAACACCGCGGAGCCCAGCCTGGTGGAGAGCGACCAGCATCACGAACTCTCCCGCACCGAGCTCTATCACGATGTCGACACCTATGCCGACATCGTCTGGGCGCCCGGCAACGTGGTGAGCCCGTCGGTGGCGGCCGGCTGCATGATCAAGCTGCTGAACTTCAATCCGCAGACCTTCGCCATGACGTTCCTGTACTGCATGGTGCCCCAGTTCCACCAGGACAACATCTCCTACCACGACTGCTGCGAGGAGGGTTATCACCTGTGGGGGACGTCGTGGATGATGCAGTTCGGCAATCTGCCGACCGGCGGCTACTTCTGGCGTCCGCCCTACATCAACCACGGCGCCTTCGCGAGCGAACTCGGCTGCATCGCCATCGGCCGCACCGATTCGAAGCTGTTCAACCACTTTCACTACAACCCGTGGAGCACGCCGGAGGAGAACGAGGAGCGCTCCGCCGCCCGCCTCGCGAAGCGCGACCCGGTCCTCTACAAGTGGTGCGTGAACCACGCCCACAACCACCCCCACGGGCCGGAGGACTTCGAGGACACGATGCAGCGCCGCGGCACCCACACGCACGGCGACGGCACGACGCATACGCATCATCACCACGGCGACCACGACCACTAACTATGCAGGAGGGCCTTCAGGCCCGATGGGGTTCTATTGGCGTTGGCCCGCCATCGGCTGGGGCGGACTACGGGGGACGCTCGGTCGGACGTCCTGTCCTCCCTCGCTTCGGCCAGTCCGCCTTCCCGCCGTCTTGGCTCCAGTCGGCCCGGACGACCCCCGCAGTCCACCCCAGCCGCTGACGGGCCCGTAGCCTGGAGGGTCGGCACCGGTCAGCAGGCGCTCCTGACTGGCAGCGCCTGTACGCTACCGCGAGCACGGCCGTCATGCGGGGGTATCCATCGCCGCGACCTTTTGTCGGGAGCAAGATGGATACCCCCGCAGGGCGGCCATAAAAGAACGGGGTCTGGCAGGGCGGATCGGGCCTGAAGGCCCTCCTACCTGGGCAGGTGTTGCGTCAGGTCTTTCTTCAGGATCTTGCCGAGGCCGGTCTTCGGCATCTCGTCCAGGAAGATCACCGCGGCCGGCACCTTGTAGGGCGCAAGGCGCTCCGCGCAGTGGGTCAGCACGCTTTCCTCATCCCGCAGGCCGCCGGTGACGAAGGCGACCGGCTCCTCGCCGAGCTTCGCCGACGGGCGGCCCACGACGGCGGCCTCGGCGATGTCCGGGTGGGACAGCAGTGCCTTCTCGATCTCGCCCGGGTAGATATTGACCCCGCCGCGGATGATTATGTCCTTTTCCCGGCCCCGCAGCATCAGGTGGCCTCCCGGCCCCCGGGCGGCGAGGTCGCCGGGATAGAACCAGCCGCCGGGCTCCGCGTCGTGTTCGTTGCCTTCCTCGTCCAGGAAGCGGGTGGCCACGCCGGGGCCGCGGTAGCGCAGGCGTCCCGCCGCGCCCTCCGGCACGGTCCGGCCCTCGTCGTCCCGTATCTCCACGTCCACGCGGAAGACCGGCCGGCCGACGGTGTCGGCGTGATCGGCCACCTCGTGGGGCTGCAGCACCGAGATGCCGCCGCCCTCGCTGGAGGCGTAGTAGGAGAGCAGCCGCGGGCTCACCCTGGCGGTGATCTCACGGGCCTCGTCGGCGTGCAGCACGGCTCCCGAGGCGATCAGCAGTCTCAGACGGGGCAGCAGGTGGTCGTCACCGTTCGCGAGCGGCAGCAGGCGCCTGAGCAGCGTCGGCACCAGGAAGGCGACCGTGGCCCGGGAGCGGTTGATGGCCGCGGCGAGTTCCTCCGGCTGGTGCGGCGGCGGATCCAGCACCACGGTGCCGCCGGCGGCCAGCAGGCACATGCTGAACGAACGGCCTGCGCCGAAGTACAGCGGCGTCAGTGCGACGAAGCGGTCGTTCACGTTGATGCCCAGGGTCACCCACTGGTTCACGAAGCGTTCGTAGAACTGGCGATGGGTTACCAGGGCGCCTTTCGGCCTGCCGGTGGTGCCGGAGGAGAGGGAGATCAGGACCGGCAGGTCGCCGTCCTCCGGCATGGGCGGCGGCGCCGCGCCCGTCGCCTCGTACCAGCCGTCGTCGGGCCGCAGCACGGCCAGCTCGCCGTAGTCGGCGTCGCCGTCGTCCGCCAGCAGGCAGCGGGCATGGAATGCGAGGGCCACCTCCCGCTGCTCAGCGGCAGTCCAGCGGTGGTCGACCGGCAGGATCACCGCACCGAGGCGGGCCACGGCGTAATGCAGCAGCAGGTGGAGCGGGTGATCGCCGAGCGCCAGGGCCACTCTGTCGCCGACGCCCACGCCGGCCGCGGCGAGCCGCGCGGCGCAGGCCTCGATCCGCCGCCAGGCCTCCCGGTAGTCGGTGGCCGCGTCCTCCCGGTCGCGCCAGACGATGGCGGGGTGCTCCGGGCGGTTGCGGGCATGACCGGCGATGAGGCCGGCCAGGTTCAGTCTGTCAGTCACCGCCCGTGCCGCCGTCCTTGCCACCGTCCATCCCGTAGATCCGGATGACGTTGTCGCGCAGCAGCTTGCGCTTCGGGCCGGGCCTGAGATCGAGATCGTCGATCTCCTGACGCGTGCGCGCGAAGTCGAGCACGGGGAAGTCGGTGCCGAAAACGACCTTGTCCTGGCCGAAGGTGTTGATGTAGTGCACGAACTCCTCCGGCCAGTATTTCGGACTGTGAGCGTCCGAGCCGATGTAGACGTTCTCGTGTTTCCACGCCATGGCGATCATCTCCCGGGTCCAGGGGATGCCGACGTGGATGCCGATCAGCTTCAGCTCCGGGAAATCGCAGGCCACGGGGTCCAGCGTGATCGGCTGGCCGACGCTGCGGCAGCGATAGTCCTTCGAGTAGATCATCGACTGGCCCACCTGCATCTGTATGGGCACGCCCAGCTCGACGCACTTGGCGTAGAACGGATAGTACTTCGCATGGTCCGGCGCCAGCTCGAACCAGTGCGGATAGAGATGGGCGCCGATGAAGCCGAGCTCTTTCACCGCCCGCTCCAGCTCGCGCACGCCGTCCATGCCCGTGTAGGGGTCGATGCCGATCAGCCCGGAGAAACGTTCCGGGTGCTGCTCCACCGCGCGGGCGACGATCTCCGGCGGCATGTGGTAGCAGCCCGGCAGGCCGGGACGGCCGGACTTGGCCGCCACCAGAAAGGCGTGACCGATGCCGGCCTCGCCCATGCGCTCGATCATCTGCGCCAGCGAGAGTCCGCCCATGAGACCGCCCTGGGCCTTCATCTTGCCGACGAAGAAGTCCGGGCCCCAATCCGGGCGCACCGACAGCGCTTCCTCGGTCCAGATGTTCACGACGGCGTCGATGGCCTGGTATTCGTCGGTCATGTTTCGTCTCTTTGGCAGCCCTGGCCCGTGCGTTATAGTAACCCCTCCACAGGGGTGGCCCCAGAGGGCCTGAGACCCGTTGGCGCGGAGACTTCCTTTCCTCCGGCGCCGGCACGGGAACCCTCAGAACCTGATCCGGTTAGTACCGGCGTAGGGAGGAGGATCCATGACAATGCCGTTATCCGTCGTCGCCCGTCTCGGTGCGATTGCTCTTTTGCTGCCGTTCGCCGCGCCAGACCTCTCCGCGGAGGACGAAGTCATCGAGGAGATCGTGGTCACCGCGGACTTCCGCGAGCGCGAGCGTGCCCGGCTGCCGACCAGCGTCGCCGTGCTGTCGCGGGAGACCGTGCGCGAGGCGGCCGTGCAGCACTTCGAGGAGCTCACCCACCTGGTGCCGAACCTGAACTGGGCGGGCGGCAGCAGCCGGCCGCGCTACTTCCAGATCCGCGGCATCGGCGAGCGCAGCCAGTACGAGGGGGCGCCCAACCCCTCCGTCGGCTTCCTGATCGACGACATCGACTTCTCCGGCATCGGCGGCATCGCCCTCACCTGGGACGTGGCCCAGGTGGAGGTGCTGCGCGGCCCCCAGGGCACTCGCTACGGCGCGAACGCGCTGGCCGGCCTCATCAACGTGCGCACGGTGGAGCCGGGCCCCGAGACCGAGGGGCGCTTCCGCCTGCTCGCCGGCGGCGACGACGCCCGCGGCGCCAGCGCGGCTTTCGGCGGCGCGCTGACCGACACGTCGAGTTTCCGCGTCAGCGCGAACCGCTACGAGAGCAATGGCTTCCGCGACAACGTATACCTCGACCGCGACGACACCAACGGCCGCGACGAGATCGACGGCCGGGCGCGCTTCCGCTGGCAGCCGGCCGACGACCTGCAGGTGGACCTGAACCTGCTCTACGTGGACGTGGACAACGGCTACGACGCCTTCGCCATCGACAATGGCTACACCACGTACTCCGACGAGCCGGGCCGCGACGCCCAGCGCAGCCGGGGCGGCGCGCTGAAGGTTCGGAAGGACTTCGGCGAGACGGCCAGCCTGACCAGCATCACCTCTGCGGCGCGCTCCGACATCACCTTCAGCTTCGACGCCGACTGGGGCAACCCGGAGTTCTGGGCGCCCTACACCTACGACTTCGTGACCCGCTTCCTGCGCGACCGGGAGACCGTCAGCCAGGAGTTCCGGCTGATGTCCGGTCCGGACGGCGGCCTCGCCGGCGGCGCCGTCTCCTGGCTGGCCGGCGTCTACGCGCTGCGGCTCTCCGAGGGGAACCGGGAGGACAGCACGGGCCTGTACGTCGATCCCGCGTTCGGCGCCTTCCCCCTGGAGAAGGACCTGCGCTCCGATTACGAGGCGCTCAGCACCGCCGCCTTCGGCCAGCTGGACTGGACGCCGGCCGACCGCCACGAGGTCTCCCTGGGACTGCGGGTGGAGCACCGGGGCGCCGACTACGTGGACACGCTGGACGGCACGCCCCGCAACGACCTCACCGACAGCGAGACGATGCTGGGCGGGCAGCTGAGCTACCGCTATGCGCTCGGGGAGCGTCACCGCACCTACGTGAGCCTGTCCCGCGGCTACAAGGCCGGCGGCTTCAATCTGGGCAGCGTGCCGGGCGAGGACGAGCGCTACTTCGGGCCGGAGTCGCTATGGAACCTGGAGACCGGTATCCGCTCCGAATGGCGGCCGGGCGTCCTCGAATCCAGCCTGACGCTGTTCGCCTCCCGCCGGGAGGACCAGCAGATCGGCACCTCGACCCAGCTGGTGCCCGGGGATCCTTCGTCGTTCATCTTCTTTACGGACAATGCCGCCACCGGCCGCAGCATCGGCCTCGAGGGCGAAGTCCGCTGGGCGCCCCGCGGCGACCTCGAGCTCTGGGCCCGTCTCGGCCTGATGCGGGTGGAGTTCGACGAGTACGCCACGCCGGACGGCCTGGACCTCTCCGGCCGCGAGCAGGCGCATGCGCCGAGCTACTCCTTCGCGCTCGGCGCGAGCTGGGAGCACCCGGCCGGCTGGTTTGCCCGCGCCGACGTCACCGGCAAGGACGAGTTCTATTTCTCCGACAGCCACGACCAGAAGTCAGACCCCTACCAGCTCGTGAATCTGCGCCTCGGCTACGCGAAAGCCGGCTGGACAGCCAGCCTGTGGGGCCGCAACCTCTTCGACGAGCGCTATGCGGTGCGCGGCTTCTTCTTCGGCAACGAGCCGCCGGACTTCCCGAACGAGCGGTACGTGCGGCTCGGCGACCCGCGGCAGATCGGTTTCACCCTGGAGTACGGATTCTGAGCATGCAGACTCTCATCGACGTGAGCCTCTATCCGCTGGCCGACGAGTTCATCCCGGCCATCGACGATTTCATCGCCCGCCTGAACGCGCGGCCGGAACTCACCGTGCATACCAACCCCGTGAGTACCCGCATCGGCGGCGACTTCGAGGCGGTCTGGGATGCGCTGAAGGCCGAGATACGCGGGACTTTCGAACGCGAGGGCAAGGCCGTGTTCGTGCTGAAGGTGCTGAACGCGGGCGGGGCGGACGCCGGCGCGTGAGCGGTTTCGCCGAGAGGCTGGCCGCGCAGGCATCCTCCCTGTCGCCGGCCGAGGCGCTGGCCGTCGCGCTGGCGGTCGGTTATCTGGTGCTCGCGGTGCGCCAGAACATCTGGTGCTGGGCCTGCGCCTTCGTCAGCACCGGGCTGTACATCTGGCTGTTCCACGGCGCGGCGCTGTTCATGGAGTCCGCGCTTAACGTGTTCTACCTGGTGATGGCCGTGTACGGCTGGTACGAGTGGCGCTACGGCGGCGCCCGGCATGCCGGTCTGCCGGTGACGGTGTGGCCGCTGGCGTGGCACGGCGCCGCGCTCGGGGTGATCGCCGGGCTCACGGTCGCCAGCGGGGCCTGGCTGGCAGCGAACACGGGGGCGGCCTTTCCGTACCTGGACTCGCTGACGACCTGGTCCGCCGTCTGGGCCACCTTCCTGGTGGCGCGCAAGGTGCTGGAGAACTGGGTGTACTGGTTCGTGATCGACGCCCTGTCCGTGTACCTGTATCTCTCCCGGGGCCTGCCGCTCACGGCGCTGCTGTTCTGCTTCTACCTGGTGATCATTCCCGTCGGATTCCTGAGCTGGCGGAAGGACTATGCGAGGAGCGGCGATGCGCTCGCGGCCGCCTGAAGAACTGCTGCAGCGCGTGCCCCTGTGGCGGGGTGCGCAGTCGCTCGAGTGCAGGGCGCTGTCCGGCGGGCACTCCAACGAGAGCTGGCTGGTGGTGGCCGACGGGGAGGCCGCCGTACTCCGCCGCGACGGGGAGCGCGTGCCGCCGCCAGTGGTGGATCGGGGCCGGGAGCTGGCGGTGCTCCGGTCGGCGGCCGCGGCGGGGCTCGCGCCGGAGGTGCTGTTCGCGCATCCTGGGGCGGGGATACTGGTCACCCGCTATCTGGAAGGCGACAAGCCGGGTCCGGCGCAGATCGGCAAGCCCGAGGTCCTGACGGAGATCGCGGCGCTGCTGCGCCGGGTCCACGCGTTGCCCGACCCGGGCGTGACCTACGGGCTGGCGGAGGCGGGCGAGGTGTACCTGGCCGCCATCCGCAATCCGGCCCTGCGCCGGCGCGGCATGGAACTGGCGCAGGAACTCGCCGAGCTGCCGGCCGCTCCGGCGGCGGAGCGCCGGGTCTGCCACATGGATCCCGTGGCCGGCAACCTGATCCGGACCGCGGACGGGCTGCGACTGCTCGACTGGGAGTTCGCCGTGGCCGGCGACCCTCTGTTCGACGTGGCCGCCGTCATCGCCTATCACGACCTGGGGCCCGCCGCGGCGCTGCATCTGCTGCGGGCCTGGTCCGGGCGGGTCTCGCCGCGCCGTCGCCAGCGGCTGGCGGAACTCATCCGGGCTTACGACGCGCTGCACTGGCTGTGGCTGGCTGCCGGCGGCGACGGGCTCAGGGAGCGGGAGAGGGTGGAGCGCCGCCTCGCGGCGGAGCCGCTGCCCGAGCCGGGGCGAGGATACCGCCGCTCGTAGGACTGCGCCCCCGCAGGCGGTAACATCCGCTTGTGAGCGCCTTCTACTGGATACTGGGCAGCGGCATCCTGATGAGCCTGATCGCGCTCGTCGGATCGCTGACCCTCGTGCTCCGCGAAGAGACGCTGCAGCGGCTGCTGCTGCCCCTGGTCGCACTGGCCGCGGGCTCGCTGATCGGCGGCGCGTTCTTCCACATGCTGCCCGCCGGTCTCGCGCAGGCGGACTCCGTCGAGAGCGTTTTCGTCGCCGCCGTCGCCGGATTCACCAGCTTCTTCCTGCTGGAGCAGCTGCTGCACTGGCATCACTGCCACCGGGCGAGTTCGGAATGCCGGGAGCCGGTGACCTACCTGATCCTGATCGGCGACGGCCTGCACAATTTCATCGGCGGCCTGGCGGTGGCGAGCACCTTTTTGATGGACATCCGGCTCGGCATCACGGCCTGGATTGCAGCGGCCATGCACGAGGTGCCGCAGGAACTCGGCGACTTCGGCGTGCTGGTGCACGGCGGCTGGCCGCGGCGCAAAGCGCTGCTCATGAACCTGCTGTCGGGGCTCGCGTTCCTGGCAGGCGGGCTGGTCACCTGGTTCGCCTCGTTCCGCATGGATGTGTCGCTGCTGGTGCCGTTCGCGGCGGGCAACTTCCTCTACATCGGCGCCGCCGACCTGATTCCGGAGGTCAACCGCCATGCCGTGACCCGCTCGAACCTCGTCCACGTGGCCGCGTTCCTCGGCGGCATCGCCCTGCTGTGGACGGCGAGCCTGCTCAAGTGAGACGTGAACGCAACGGCGGGCCGCCCGTATGAACGGTATCGTCTCCGCGCTGGTGCCGGTGCTGGCGCTGATCCTCACCGGCTATGCACTCCGGCGGCTGGCGTTCCTGCCGGACGGCGCCTGGGCCGGGATAGAGCGGCTCACCTATTTCGTGCTGTTCCCGGCCCTGCTGATCCGCACCCTCGGCGGCCAGCGTCTCGAAGGCGCGCCCTGGCCGGAGGTCATGGCGGTGGTCGTGCCGAGCGTGCTGGCGGCGGCCGTGGTGCTGCTGGCCTGGCGGGGGCTGCGGCCGGCGACGCCGGGGCCCACCTTCACCTCCGTGTTCCAGGGCGGCGTGCGCTTCAACACCTACATCGCGCTGGCCGTCGCGCAGGCCTACTACGGCGAGGCTGGCCTGGCCATGGGCGCGCTGGCCGCCGGGTTCATGATTGTGCTGATCAACCTGCTGTGCGTGACGACGCTGGCCGCCTGGGGAGCGGGGCGCGGCGGGCCCGGCCGCCTCGTCCGCCTCGTGCGCGACGTTGCCGGCAATCCCCTGATCGTGGCCTGCGCCATCGGCTGGTTCCTGAGCCTGAGCGGCATCGGTGTGCCGGGGCTCGCCGCGGACGTGCTCGAGGTGCCCGGCCGCGCCGCGCTGCCGCTGGGTCTTCTGGCCGTCGGCGCGGCGCTGCGGCCGGCCGCGGTGCGCGGTCATGCCGGCCACGTCACCGTGGCGTCGGTCGTGCAGTTCGGCGTGAAACCGGCGCTGGCCTTCGCGCTGGTCTCCCTGACGGGGCTCGCCGGCGCCGCGGCCGGCGCGGTGCAGATCGCGCTCATGTCGCCGACGGCGCCGTCGGCCTACATCCTGGCGGGCCAGCTCGGCGGCGACCGGGAGACCATGGCCTCGATCATCACCGCCCAGACGGCGCTCGCATTTCCGGTGATGCTCCTGCTGTCCGGATTGCTGCCGGGCTGAGCCCTACCAGCTGTTCCTGAGCTCCCGGAGCTTCAGGAATACCTCCTTCGGGGAGGGCTCCGCCGGCAGGTCCGGGAACTCCTCGCGCAGGCGGTCGATGACCGTGCGGCTGCGCAGGCGAAAGAACGTATTGATCTCCTTCTCCTGCGCCAGGTCGGTGACCAGGGCGTCGGCCGGATCCATGTCCTGCACCTGCTCCAGCAGGGCGGCGGCGGCCGCGTTGTCGGGTTCCCGGTCGAGCGTGAAGCGCAGGTTGTTGATCAGATACTCGTGGCCCGGATAAACCCGGGTGCCCTCGTCCAGCCGGTCCAGCTGATTGACGAAGGTTTCGTAGAGTTCCTCCGGGTGCCCGCCGTTGTGACAGTTGCCGGCCCCGGCGTTGAACAGCGTGTCGCCGCTGAACAGCGCCGGTGCGTCGGTATGCGCCAGCAGGCAGATGTGGCTCATGGTGTGGCCCGGCGTGTCCAGGCATTCCAGTTCCACGGTCCGGCCCACCCGGACGACGTCGCCGGCGCCGACCCCCCGGTCCATGCCGGGGATGCGCTCGGCGGCATTGCGATGGGCGATCACTTTCGCGCCCGTTGCTGACACCAACCCCTTGTTGCCGCCGATATGGTCCGGGTGCTCGTGGGTATTCAGGAGCTGGGTGATCTCCCAGCCCCGCTCCCGCGCCCGGTCGAGACACCGGCGGAACTCCAGCGGGTCCACGGCCAGGGCTTCGCCGGTCTCGGGGCAGGCGATGAGATAGTTGAAATTCCGGTAGGCATTGCCGGTCCAGATCTGCTCGATAATCATCGCTGTCTTCCTTGCAGGCCGTAACGCAGCGGCGCGGGGCGCGGGTCACCGCCGGCGGCCGCCGGCTACGTCGAAAAGCGGATTCGTTCCCGGTACCATATCGCATTTGCCGCGCGCCATCCCAGGCGCAGCGCCGCAGCGGGCGCGGTGACATCACCGGTACGGAGATACTCGATGAAGAAATGGGGGCTGCTGACCCTGGCGGTCTGGCTGTCTTTTGGTTGCCAGGCATCCGTGGAGGTGGAGACGGGTGAGGGCGCCGGCGCCCAGGGCGCCGCGCCGGTGAGCGCCGCGGAGACCGGCGGCGACGACCGCATCTTCGATCTGCCCTACCTAATGCGGGACCTGGACAACGGCCTGCGGGTGATCATCGTCCCCACCGACTACCCGGATGTGGTGTCGCTGCAGATCCCGGTGCAGACCGGATCCCGCAACGAGGTGGAGCCCGGCAAGTCAGGTTTCGCCCATTTCTTCGAACACATGATGTTCCGCGGCACGGAGCGTTTCCCGGCCGAAAGCTACCAGGAGATCCTGAAGAGCGCCGGCGCGGACCAGAACGCCTACACGACGGACGATTACACCAACTATCACGTCACCTTCACGAAAGAGGATCTGGAGACGCTGATCGAGCTGGAGGCGGACCGCTTCCGCAACCTGAGCTATTCGGAGGCGGACTTCCGCACCGAGGCGCTGGCGGTGAAGGGCGAGTATCTGAAGAACTACTCCAATCCTACCCAGAAGTTCTACGAGCGCACCCGCGCGCTCGCGTTCCAGCGCCACACGTATCGCCACACGACCATGGGCTTCTTCGAGGACATCGAGATGATGCCCGAGCAGAAGGGCTACGCCGATCTGTTCTTCGACCGCTGGTACCGGCCCGAGAAGACCTCCGTCATTCTGGTCGGCGACCTGGACCCGGACGCCACCTACGAGCTGGTCGAGAAATACTGGGGCGGCTGGGAGCGCGGCGATTACCAGGCCGAGATTCCCGTGGAGCCGCCGCTGGACGGTCCCGTCTACGAGCACATCACCTGGGAGGCGCAGACCCAGCCCTGGCTGGTGATGTCGTTCCGCGGGCCGGCCTTCGTGCCCACCGAGAAGGACATGCCGGCGCTGGATCTGGTCTCCATGCTGTATTTCTCGGAGTCTTCGGATCTGTACCAGCAGCTGGTCATCGAGGACCAGGTGGTCGACGAGTTCTGGACCTACTTCCCCGACCGCAAGGACCCCAACCTGCTGATGATTGCAGCCCGTCTGACCGACGCGGGCCACGCCGCGGCGGTGCGCGACGCCATCGCCGATACGCTGGCGCGGGCGCGCACCCGGACGCCGTCGGCGGAGGAGGTGGACGAAGCCAAGTCCCGCCTGCGCTATTCCTTTGCCTCCGGCATGGACGACTCCGAGGGCATCGGCTCCATCCTGGCGAGTTACGTGCAGTTCGAGCGCACGCCGGAAACCATCAACAAGACCTTTCGCACCTACACGTCGCTCCAGCCGGAGGATGTGCGGCGCATGGCCGACCGCTACTTCACGGATGCCAACCGGGTACTCGTGACGCTGGCCAGCGATGCCACCCTGCCGGGCATCGACGGCAGCTTCTCGGTGGACGAGCGCGTGGCGGCGATGGCGCAGTCCGAGTCGCCGCCCGTCAGCCTGCTCGAGCGGCGCTCGGAGACCTCGCCGCTGGTGGACGTCTCCTTCCTGTTCGCGACCGGCGCGGCCGATGACCCGCCCGGCAAGAAGGGCCTTGCCGCGCTGACCGCCGCCATGCTCGCCGAAGGCGGCTCCCGCTCGCGCACCATCCAGGAGATCAACAGCGCGATGTATCCCATGGCGGCGGCTTTCGAGGCCCAGGTGGACAAGGAGATGGTGCGGCTCGCGGGAACGGTGCACCGGGAGAAACTCGGGGACTGGTACGAGCTCGCGAGCGCCCAGCTGCTCGAGCCCGGCTTTCGCGAGTCGGATCTGGACCGGCTGCGCACGCGGACGATCAACGCGATCCGCACGGGCCTGGTCGGCAATAACGACGAGGAACTCGCCAAGGAGCTCCTGTACACGGAAATCTACGGTCCGGAGCATCCCTACGGGTCGCTTAACGAAGGCGATATCAGCGACATCGAATCCATCACGCTGGAAGACGTGCGCGCCTTCTACCGCGACCACTACACGGTAACGAACCTGACCGTCGGTCTCGCGGGCGGCTACCCGGAGGAGTTTGCCGCCCGGGTGGCGGCCGATATGGCCCGCCTGCCGGCCGGCGAGCCGGGTGCCGTCGAGCTGCCGCCGGCGCCGGCGCCGGACGGCCGGCGCGCGCTGATCGTGCAGAAGGAGACGCCGGCGGTCGCAGTCTCTTTCGGCTTCCCGATAGACGTTCGCCGCGGCGACCCCGACTGGGTCGCCCTGTGGCTCGCGCGCTCCTGGCTGGGCGAGCATCGTTCGGTCTACAGCCACCTGTACCAGCGCATCCGCGAGGCACGCGGCATGAACTATGGCGATTACGCCTACATCGAGTATTTCCCGCGGGGTATGTTCCAGTTCCAGCCGGACGCCAATCTGGGCCGCCGGCAGCAGATCTTCCAGGTCTGGCTGCGGCCGCTGCGGGACAACAACGACGCGCTGTTCGCCACCCGGACGGCGCTGTGGGAGATGGACCGGCTCATCGAGCAGGGCATGAGCGAGACCGATTTCGAAGCCACCCGCGAGTTTCTCGGCAAATACGTCGCGCTGCTCGCCAGGAACCAGTCCCGCCGCCTGGGCTACGCCCTCGACAGCCGCTACTACGGCATCGACGAGTTCTCCGACTACGTCCGCCGGGGCCTCTCGGAACTCACGCTGGACGACGTCAATCGGGTGATCCGGGAGCATCTCGCCACCGGCGACGTGCAGTTCGTGTTCGTCTCCGCCGACGCCGCCGGCCTGGCGGAGGCCATCGCGGCCGATACGCCGTCGCCGATGACCTACAACAGCGAGAAGCCGGAGGAACTGCTGGCCGAGGACGAGCAGATCGAGGCGCTGCCGCTCGGCATGGGGGCGGAGGACATCCGCATCATCGATGTCTCCGAGGTCTTCGAATGAGACGCGCGGCAGGCGCAGGCGCCCGATGAGCCGGCTCTACGTCGTCAGGCACGGCCAGGCCCGCTTCTTCACGGACGACTACGATCGTCTGTCGGACAAGGGCGAAGCGCAGTGCGCGGCCCTGGCCCGCCACTGGCTGGAGCAGGGTCTGGAGTTCCATGCGGCCTGGTGCGGCAGTCTGGTGCGCCAGCGGCGCTCCGGCGAGAGGGTGCGGGAGGTATACCGGGAGGCCGGCCGGGACTTCCCTGAGATCCGCTGCATCCCGACCCTCGACGAGTATCCCGCCGACGACATCATGGACACGCTGTTGCCGCTGTTGCGCGAGAGCGTCCCGTCCATCGACGACCTGGCACGGGCCTTCGAGGCGGCGCGGGACGAGCGGGAACGCTATCGCGGGTTCCACCGCCTGCTCGAGGCGGTGATGGAGCGCTGGATCGCGCGCGCGTACCCGGAAGCGGGCGCCGAGGGGCTGCTGCCCTGGGCCGACTTCAGCGACGGCGTGCGGACGGCCTTCCGCGACATCATGACGGGCGCGGGCTCCGGCGAGAACGTCGCCGTGTTCACCTCCGGCGGTCCGGTGGGGATCAGCGTGCAGACCGTCCTGGGCGCCCCCGACCAGGCGGCGGCGGATCTGAACTGGCGCGTGCACAACGGCAGCGTCTCCTGCTTCACCTTCAGCGGATCGCGCGTCAGCCTGGACTGCTTCAATACCACCGATCACCTGCAGCCGGAACTGCTGACCTATCGATGAGTGTTGTCTATATTTTGTAGATATACAGTGTGGTCATTAATTTGACGGGGAGAGGCAGTCCGGGCATTCTTGGTCTCGAGCGGAGCCGGATTCTCGCAGTCCCCCATACCTCGCTGAACGGCTTCGCTCGTATGTCCCCAACCCGCCTCTTCCTCTGGAAGAGTGCACTGGCCGGCGGCGCGAGTCGCCGGCTTTTTTTTTGCCGGAGCGGGTGGCAAGCTTCCATAACGTTCGACAAAGAGGTAGCAACATGTCTGACAAGACCGAAACCGGGCGGCTTACGAACCGCCGTGCTTTTCTCCGTATGACGGCCACCGGGCTGCTGGCCATCCCGGCGGCGGCGCTGCTGCGCCCGGCGCCGGCGGCAGCCCAGGACATGCCGAAGCTCTCGCTGGACAATCCCCAGGCAAAGGCACTGGCCTACGTCCACGACGCCGCCAACGTCGACAAGAGCAAGCAGCCCCGTTACCAGGAGGGCCAGAACTGCGCCAACTGCGCTCTGTTTCAGGCCAAGGGTGACGAGGAATGGGCCGGCTGCTCCATCTTCCCGGGCAAGCTGGTGAACGCTGCCGGCTGGTGCAGCGCTTACGCACCGAAGGGCTGAGCGCCATCTGTCCGACAATCCGTCCGACAATCCGTCCGGCAATCTGACCGGGAGTCAGCCGGCAGTCAGCCGCCTGCCTGCCTGTTTCCGGCTGGGTATGCCGGATGCGTACGGGGCCGCGTGCGGTGGAGCCATCCACGACGCGGCCCTTCTTCGTTATCCCGGCCCGGCTGCGCCCGCGAGCGCGATCACCCGTGCCGCCGCGGCGATGCCCGACAGCCACGCGTTCTCCACCCGCGATTCGCCGGCACACCAGTCTCCGCACAGGACCAGGTGACGCTGTTCGTCGACCAGCGCGCCTGACGTCAGGGGGGCGACCGCCCGGGCGTAGCGCCAGCGGTGGAACACCGCGCTGGCGCGATCCAGCGCGATGCCGGTCAGCGCCTCGAAGCGGCCGCAGAGGGTCTCGATCGCATCTGCGGGTTCGAGATCGACGCTGGCCGCCGACCATTCGCCCGTGCCGTGCAGCACCCAGGTGGGACGGCCCGCCCGGCCGGGTTTGCTGTGGTCCGCCGCAGTCCATGCGAGGACGTCGTCCGCGACGAACGCCGCATCGAAGGGTCGCTGTTCCCTGCCGGCCGGACTGGCCGCGACCGCCAGACAGGGCGAGAAAGGCACCGCCGCGGCCTGGCGCGCGAGTTCCGGCGAGACCGGCCGCACGAGCTCGGCGGCCTGCGGTGCCGGTGCGCTGACGATCACTGCATCGTAAAAGCCAGCGTCCTGGTCGCTATCGTTGCCCTCGTGGCGCAGGCGCCAGCCCCGTTCAGCAGGTTCCAGGGCGTCGATCCGCATGCGGAACCGCAGGTCGAGGTCTGCGCCGAGATGGCGTGCCAGCGCGTTCATGCCCGGGATGGCCACCAGGCGGTCACCGTCGGGCGCGGTCGTCAGGGATCCGTCCGCAGCGATACGGCCGAGTCGCGCGGTCCAGGGAGCGACTACGCCGTCGTGACGCCAGGAGCGGACGTGGCGGCGGAAAGCCGCGTCCCGCGCCGTGAAGTACTGGGCGCCGTGGTCGAAGCGCCGCTCCGCTTCGCGCCGGGTCGCCGTGCGGCCACCCGGTCCGCGGGCCTTCTCGAACACGGTCACGCGGTGGCCGGCGTCGGCCAGATTGCGGGCCGCCGCGAGGCCGGCGATGCCGGCGCCGACGACCGCGACGCGGAGCCGTCGCCCGGAGGCGGGGCGGTCGATGCGCCGACGGCAGGCGGCCAGGTTCAGCCGCCGGGCATGAGATGCGGTATCCCTCGAACGGATGCGGCCGAGCACCGGGCGCTCGGGACTGACAGGACGGTCCAGGGCGCCGAGCGCCCAGAGCAAACCGCCATAGGAGTTCGGGTCGCTGCCATCCAGGGCGTAACGGTGGTTGAGGTCGATCAGCGCCGCCAGCGCGGCCTCCGGCGTGCGCGTCCAGAGCGGGATGGCCTTGGCCCAGGTCATGCGCAGGTTGTTGTGCAGCTCGCCGTGGCTGAGCAGCGAGGCCTGCGCCGTGTCCCAGAGGGTGTCGCCCGAGCGGCCGCGGGCCAGCGTCTCCAGGGAGAAATCCCGGGCGCGGGGGTCGCGCCGCCGGGCTTCCAGCGTCGCCCGGGCCCAGCGGGGCAGGGCGTCCAGGGTCTCCAGCACGTCACGGTGATAGCAGAAGTTGTGCGCCAGCTCCCGCCAGACGAGCAGCTCGTCAAGAAATTTGTCTGCACCCTCGCCGCCCTTGCCGCCCTTGCCGCCCTTGCCGGCGTGCCCGGCGGCTTCCCGCGCGAGGCGGAACGGAGATATCTGGCCGTAGTGGAGATAGGCGCTCATGCGCGAGACGCCCTCGGGCGGCTCGATCGCGGCGTCGTTGCGCAGCGCGTGGTAGGTGTCCAGCCCCTGTTCCCGGAACTGCTGCCAACGCTCTCCCGCAGCCGTCGCACCGCCGGGCGTGTGGAACACGGGCCAGACGCCGTGATCGATGTCGCAGCCGGCGATCAGTTCCAGCAGTTCCCGGTCGTCCCGGTCGGCGAGGCCGTCGACGGCGCCAATACCGCGGCAATCGGCCTCCGCCAGGCCGACGCTCGCTGCCATCTCGCCGGGCCAGGGTGCTCCGGCGCGGGCCGCCTGTTCGAGGTCCACCGCCTCGCGGAAGCGGAAGGCCCGGTCGAAGGCACGCCCCGCCAGCTGCATCGGATATACGCAGCGGGTATCGACGGCCCATGCGGCGCAACCGATCCGCGCCGCCAGCGCGGGCTGCCAGCGGTCGAACGGCGGCACGGGCATCTCCTCGAAGACGACGGCCGCCGCGTCCCGACAGAGCATCGGCAGCGGGGAGGGGATGTCGGCTTTGCGGGGCAGATGGAAGATATAGCGGATGTCGCGCTCGGCGAGCGAGCGCGCGACGTCCCGCGCTCCCTGCAGGATGAACAGATGGTGCCGGTCGGAGTTGTAGCGGTGGCGGCCGCCCAGGCCCTGATAGACGAGGACCGGCAGGCCGCGCGCCGCGCCGAGCGCCAGCGCCGTCTCCAGGGCGGGGTTCTCGCCGGCGCGCATGGCGTGATGCATCCAGTACAGGATGTATCGCCCGGGGCGCAGCGGGGCCGCGTTAAGCGCGCGTCTTCTTTCCTCCAGATGGGCCGGCAGCGCCGGCGCGTCGGACTCCATGGGCATCTCCGCGTGGGCAGGGCCGGGCAGGGCCGGACAGGGAAGGCTAGCCGCAGGGCCCATCCGCTACAATCTCCCGGGCGGCGGACGGCGCCCGTGCCGAGTCCGTGACCAAGAATCCACTTCGGATGTGAAGGAGATGACGTGCATATCACCGCAGAAGACCTGGTCGGCGCCTGGAAACTGGAGCGCTGGGAGATCAGCTACCCCGCCACCGGCCGCGTGACCCGGCCTTTCGGCGAGGACGCGACCGGCATGATCCTGTACACGCCGGACGGCTACATGTCGGCGGTCCTGGCCGAGCGCGACCGTGGCGCGTTCTCCACGGCGGTGGTGCCGAAAGCGCCGGACGCGGAGAAGGTGCGGGCCTTCGACGGTTACATGCATTACGCAGGCCGCTACTTCGTGGTGCAGGGCGACGTGCACCACGAGGTCGAGTTCGCGCTGAACATGGACCTCATCGGCACGACCCAGATCCGCGAGGCCGAGCTGGACGGCGACCGTCTCACCCTGTCCGCCGAGGAACCGCTGGCGGGCGGCGAGATGCGCCGTCACCGTCTGCAGTGGATTCGCGCCTCGCTGGCGGGGGGGCTGCCCGGGTGAGGATCGCGAGCTTCCGCCACCGGGGCCGTCCGAGCTACGGCGTCGTGCGGGCCGGCGGGATCGTGGATGCCGGCCGCAAGCTCGGCGTGGAGCTTCCCGACCTCGCGAGCGTGCTGGCCGCCGATGCCATCGACGAACTCCATGCGCTGGCCGCCGACGCCGAGCCCGACCTGGCGCTGGCGGAGGTGGAACTGCTGCCTGTGATCACCGACCCGGACAAGATCCTCTGCGTCGGCATCAACTACCGGCCCCACGTGGAGGAGACCGGCCGCGACGCGCCGCAAAGCCCGGTGCTCTTCACCCGCTTCCCCGGCTCTCAGGTCGGTCACGGCCAGCCGCTGGTGCGGCCGTCCGTGTCGCACAAATTCGACTACGAGGGCGAGTTGGCCGTCATCATCGGGCGCCGCGGGCGCCATATCGCCACGGAGGGCGCGCTGCGCCACGTCGCCGGTTATTCGTGTTTCAACGACGGCAGCGTGCGCGACTTCCAGCGCCACAGCTCTCAATTCACGGCCGGCAAGAATTTCGCGCGCAGCGGCGGCTTCGGACCCTGGCTTACCACGGCCGACGAGATCGGCGATCCGGCCCGGCTGACGCTCGAAACCCGGCTGAACGGGGCGGTGATGCAGACCGCCAACGTGGCGGATCTCATCTTCGACGTGCCGGCCCTGATCAGCTATTGCTCCACCTTCGCCGAGCTGCTGCCGGGGGACGTCATCGTCACCGGCACGCCGGGCGGCGTGGGCTACGTGCGCAAGCCGCCGGTCTATCTGCAGCCGGGCGACGTGGTGGAGGTCGATATCCCCGGGGTCGGCGTGCTTCGCAACGGCATCGTGGATGAGGTCGACGTCCTCAGCGGCAGGGAGCCCGACTGATCAGCCGAGGTGGCGCTCGAGGAATTCTATGGTCCGTCCGAAAGCGAGGCAGGCCGCCTCCGGGTCGTAGTCGTCGCGCTGGTCGCAGTTGAAGCCGTGGCCGACGCCCTCGTAGACGTGCACGATCGCCTCCGGATTCGCCGTGCGCACCTGCTCCACCTGCTCTCTCGGGATGTGCGCATCCCGGTCGCCGTAGTGGAGCATGATGGGGCAGGCGGGCGTGTGATCGGTCATGTTGTGGATGCCGCCGCCGTAATAGCCCACCGCCGCCGCCACCGGCAGCTCGGCGGCACAGCGGTAGGCCTGCGCGCCGCCCCAGCAGAAGCCGACCACGCCCACCTTGCCGCC
Organism: Woeseiaceae bacterium; assembly: GCA_035655155.1. Taxonomy (GTDB): domain Bacteria; phylum Pseudomonadota; class Gammaproteobacteria; order Steroidobacterales; family Woeseiaceae; genus Lentisalinibacter. Next base: position 3,202 of record DASRVH010000129.1, on the reverse strand, counting down.
GCGGGTCGCCTGCTCGACGCCGGCGGCCAGGTCCAGGATGGTCTGGCGGGGATTCAGCCGCCCGATCAGGTCCCGCCCTCGGCCGATGTCCGAATAATCGACGGTGATGCCCTTGCCGATCCGGTCGAATACCGCCGGCGCGACGGCCAGGAAGCCGGCCTCGGCGAACTGGTCGCAGACGTCGCGGATGTGGCTGTTGACGCCGAAGATCTCCTGGATGACGAGTACCCCGCCGATGGGCGTGCCTCCCGGGGGCGCGATGGCCGCAGCGAGGGCGTGGCCGTCGGCGGCCGTCAGCTCGATGTCGTGCGCCATGCTCAGGCCTCCACGATCTGCTGGTCGATGGCGCCGAAGATGCTGTTGCCGTCGGCGTCGAACATCTCGATCCGCACCCGATCGCCGAAGCGCAGGAATGGCGTCTTGGCGGCGCCGTCCTCGACGGTCTCCAGCATGCGCCGTTCGGCGATGCAGCTCGAGCCGCGGCTGCGGTCGTAGTTGGAGATGGTGCCGGAGCCGATGATGGTGCCTGAGCCGAGGCGCCGGGTCTTCGTCACGTGCTCGATCAGCTGCAGGAAGTTGAAGGTCATGTCCACGCCGCACTCGGGCCGGCCGAATTCCTCGCCGTTCAGCGTGGTGATCAGCGGCAGGTTGAAGGTGCCGTCCTGCCAGGCTTCGCCCAGTTCGTCCGGTGTGACGGCTACCGGCGAGAAGGCGGTCGAGGGCTTGGACTGATAGAAGCCGAAGCCCTTGGCCAGCTCGCCGGGAATCAGGTTGCGCAGGGAGACGTCGTTCACCAGCAGCAGCAGCTTGATGTGCCGGGCCGCCTCGCCGGCGCCGGTGCCCATGGGCACGTCGTCGGTGATCACCGCCGTCTCGGCTTCCATGTCGATGCCGTAGTCCTCGTCCGGCACGGGCACGTCTTCCAGCGGCCCGAGGAAGTCGTCGGAGCCGCCCTGATAGACGAGCGGGTCGTGCCAGAAACTCTCCGGCATCTCCGCGCCCCTCGCCTTGCGCACCAGTTCGACGTGATTCACGTAGGCGCTGCCGTCCACCCAGTGATAGGCGCGCGGCAGCGGTGCATCGAGCTCGGCCACGTCAAGGTCGAAGCTGCCTTCTGCGCTGCCTTCGTGCAGTTCGTCGGAAAGCGCCCGCAGGCGCGGAGCCGCGGTCTCCCAGTCGTCCAGTGCGGCCTGGAGGGTGGTGGCGATGCCGTCCGCGGCGACGGCCCGTTTCAGGTCGCGGCTGACGACGATCAACCGGCCGTCGCGTCCGCTCCTGAGGCTGGCGAGTTTCATGTGATTCCCCTGTACGTGTGTATCGGGTGAATTGTCGGATGAATTGTCGGATCCGGGCGAAGCATGGTAGACAGGAAGCCGGACAGCCGCAATTGGACCACATGAGCAGACAGGACGCGCCCTGGATCGTGGGCTGGCGTGAATATCTCGACCTGCCGGATCTGGGCCTTAGCCGCATCAAGGCCAAGGTGGACACGGGCGCGCGCACCTCGACGCTGCACGCGCTGGACATCGAGCACTTCGAAGAGGAGGGCAGGGAGCGCGTGCGCTTCCTGGTTCATCCGCAGCATCGCTCCGACGACCTGGAGGTGGTGTGCGCCGCCGACGTGGTCGACCGGCGCGGCGTGCGCAGCTCCATCGGCCATCGCCAGCACCGGGTGGTGATAGCGACGACGCTTGCGCTATCGCCGGAGCTTGTCTGGCCCATCGAGGTGACGCTGACCTCGCGTTCCGACATGCGTTTCCGTATGTTATTGGGCCGGACGGCGCTGCGCGGGCACATGCTGGTGGACCCCGGCCGCTCCTATCTCACCGGCGGGCGACCCGCGCGCGTCGACGCGGCCAGGCGGCGCAGAAAGACACGTTGAACGGGTTGCCGGGCATTCTCCCGGCGCCGAAGGAGGACCCCTATCTTGAAGATCGCAATACTCTCGCGCAGGCGCTCGATCTACTCCACCCGCAGACTGATGGAGGCGGGCGAGGAGCGCGGCCACGAGATGCACGTGATCGACCACCAGCGCTGCTATATGGACATCACGTCGCACAAGCCGTCGGTGCACTACAAGGGCGCCACGCTTAAGGGCTTTGACGCCGTGATACCGCGCATCGGCGCCTCGGTCACGTTCTACGGCACCGCGGTGCTGCGCCAGTTCGAGATGATGGGCGTCTTCCCGCTGAACGAGTCGGTGGCCATAAGCCGCTCGCGAGACAAGTTGCGTTCCCTGCAGCTGCTGTCGCGGCGCGGCATCGGCCTGCCCGTCACGGGCTTCGCCAATTCGCCGGATGACACCGAGGATGTGCTGAAAATGACCGGCGGCGCGCCGGTGGTCATCAAGCTGCTGGAAGGCACCCAGGGCGTCGGCGTCGTGCTGGCGGAGACCCGCAAGGCGGCCACCAGCGTGATCGAGGCGTTCCGCGGGCTGAACGCGAACTTTCTGGTCCAGGAGTTCATCGCCGAGGCGGGCGGCTCGGACATCCGCTGCCTCGTGGTGGGGGGCAAGGTGGTCGCTTCGATGAAGCGCCAGGGCAAGGAGGGAGAGTTCCGCTCCAACCTGCATCGGGGCGGCTCCGCATCGTTGGTGCGCATCACGCCGGAGGAGCGCTCGACCGCCGTGCGTTCGGCGAAGATCATGGGCCTGAACGTCGCCGGCGTGGACATCCTGCGCTCCAACCACGGCCCCGTGGTGATGGAGGTGAACTCCTCGCCGGGGCTGGAAGGCATCGAGACGGCCACGGGCAAGGACGTCGCGGGACTGATCGTCGGCTTCATCGAAAACAACGCGAAGCCGGGCAAGACGAAGACAAAAGGTGTCGGCTGAGCGGCGCGGGGCGACGGGCCGCCCCATCGAGATCGGCGGTCATACCGTGGGCCCCGGAGAGCGCGCGAGCATCGACCTGCCCGCGGCGGATCTCTATACCCACACGGAGATGACCATGCCCGTGCAGGTCATCAACGGCCGCCGTGCAGGGCCGGTGCTGTTCGTCGCGGCGGCGGTGCACGGCGACGAGATCAACGGGGTGGAGATCATCCGCCGGCTGCTGAAGCTGCGCACGCTGCGCAGCCTGAGGGGTACGCTGCTGGCGGTGCCGGTGGTCAACGTGCTCGGCTTCCTGAACATGTCGCGCTACCTGCCGGACCGCCGCGACCTGAACCGCTCGTTCCCTGGCAGCGAGAGAGGCTCGGCTGC
>DASRVH010000128.1:0-4211 GCA_035655155.1 Woeseiaceae bacterium | reverse complement strand
GGCCATCCTGATTCGTCTATACAAGGGTTCGGGGATATTCTTCAAGGTGATGGACGTGCTCATGGGGCGGGTCTCGCAGATACCGGAACGGTATCAAAATGCTATCCGATTCGATCCCGCCGCCCAACCGTCTGCAGAATGGACCATCGCGGGGCCGGACGCAGCCGGGAATAACGGGTAGGAGCGGTCCGCTAAAAGCTCTTCCGCGCCACCTTCTCGTGGGTCTCGTTGACGAGCATCAGGGCCGCCGAGCCGTAGTACGCGTGGTACTCGGCGACCATCTCGCCCTGGATGACGACCGGGTCGGTCGCGACGAGCGCCGCGGCCTCTTCCAGGTCGTCGACCGCCAGGATGAACAGGCCGCGCCAGCCGTCCACGCCGTCGAGCGGGCCCGCCAACGCCAGTTTCCCTTCCGCCGCGAGCCGTTTCATGTTGGCGAAGTGGCCGCGGAACATCTCGTCGCGCGCCGCGCCGGCGGGCACCGGCGTCGGGCCGGTCTTCAGGATGACCAGCACGTACTGGCGCATGCCGTACTCGTCCGCGCCGAGCGCCTCGGCCAGCGCCGCGTCGAAGGCGGGGCTGGCCGGAGCGGGAGCATCCTCGGCGAGGGCGCCGCCGGCCAGCAAAAGCAGTACGGCCAGGGCCGAGAGTCGGATCGCTTTCATGTCATGACCTCCGGGGTGGGGTGACGGGGCTTGATGCTACGGCATGGCCCGAGCAGAAACAGGCTTTCCCGGCGCCAGCCGGACATCGAGCTTCCCGCCCACGGCCCGTGCCGCGCGCTGCAGGGTCAGCAAGGTGACCGAGGAATTCTCCGGATCAAGCAGGCGCTCGAGCACCGCGTGACACCGCCGGCCTGAGACGTTTCCGCGGAGATCGTCACAGGGGCTGCCTGGCCCGCAGAAACCTAAGCAGCCCCCGGCTTCTCGATCCCAAGCTGCTTCATCCGGTACTTCAGTGTCGACGGGTTGATGCCCAGCAGGTCCGCTGCACCATTCTCGCCCCAGACCCGCCAGTCCGCCGCGCGCAGCGCCGCGATGATATTTGCCTTCTCCATCAGCCGAAACTCCGTCTCGGTGACGAAGTGCGCGTCGTTTGGTGTCGACATGGCCGTCGGCGGCAGTTCGGCCGTCTCGGGCAGCGCCATGTCGATCCGAACCCGCGACCCCTGCGAAGAAATCGCTGCCCGCTCGATCACGTTCTTCAACTCGCGGATGTTGCCGGGCCAGTCGTAGCGTTTTAATCGCGCAAGTTGTTCCCGGGTGAGCTTCAGGTTGTGTCGTCCAAGTTCCTCGCCGATCAGCTTCAGAAAGTGCGCGGCGAGTGATGCGATGTCGACCACCCGCTCGCGTAGCGGCGGCACGTCGATGGGAAACACGCTGAGCCGGTAGTAGAGGTCCTCCCGGAAGCGTCCCGCCTTCACCTCTTCCAGCAGATCCCGGTTGGTGGCGGCGACCACTCGCACGTCCACCTTCTTCGTCTCGTCGTCGCCCACCTGTTCGAATTCATTCTCCTGCAACGCGCGCAGCAGCTTGCCCTGTTGCGACAGCGGGATCTCGCCGACTTCGTCCAGGAAAAGAGTGCCGCCGTCGGCCAGTTGCAGCCGCCCAACCCGGTCGCGATGCGCGCCAGTAAATGAGCCTTTGACGTGACCGAAGAACTCGCTCTCGAACAGGTCCTTGGGGATGGAGGCGCAGTTCACCTTTACCAGCGGTTTGTCCGCCCGGCCGCTGTGGGCGTGGATGGCACGGGCGATCATCTCCTTGCCCACGCCGGACTCGCCGAGGATGAGCACGTTTGCGGGTGTCGGCGCCACGGCCTCGAGCTGGGCGAGGGTGCGCTTCAGCGCCTCGCTCTGGCCGATGATCTCGCCGTAGTGAAAGGAGACGTTGACCTCGTCGCGCAGGTAGTCGCGTTCCTGCTCGAGCTGCTCCTTCAGAAGTTGGATCTCCTCGAAGGCCTCGCGCCGCTGTGCCTCCAGCGCCTTGCGCTCGGAGATGTCGCGGAAGATCACCACGGCGCCTGCCGGCTTGCCGTCCTTCATGATGGGCGTGCTGGTGTACTCCACCGGCACGGCGGAGCCGTCGGAGTGCCAGAAGACCTCGTCCTCCACACGGTGCACCTGGCCGTCCTTCAGCGCCGCATAGATGGGGCATTCCTCGCGGGGGTAGTTACGGCCGTCCGGATAGGTGTGATGGTGTATCTCGTGGGAGCGCTCGCCGAGGATGCGCTTCGTATTCCAGCCCACGATGCGTTCCGCCGCGGCGTTGCCGAAGGTGAGCCGGCCGTCCGCGTCGAGGCCGTACACGCCCTCGCCGGCGGACTCCAGGATGAGGGAGTGGTGCGCCTCCATCTCGCTGAACTTCTGCCGTAGCTGTAGCTCGTCGGTCAGGTTCTGCGTCAGCGCGAGCACGTGACTCACCTCACCGTCCTCCGTTACAGGGACCAGCGAGGTGGTGTACTGGGCGCCGCCGTCATCGGTGTAGCGGAACTGCGCCACCTCACCCTGCAGCGCCCTGGCCACCTCCGCCGCTACCCGCTCCCGTTCTTCCTCCGCGGTGAGGTCGGCGAAAGCCGTGCCGATGACCTCCTCGGGGGCCTTCGCGCCTGCCCATTGCAGGCCGATCCGGTTCGCGCCCCGGACCCGGCCCTGGCCGTCGAGCTCTACTACGGAGTGGGGTGAATGATCGAAGAGCGCCCGATAGCGCTCTGCCAGCGCCTGTCTGGATGATTCCCGGCTGGAACGGGTCGTCATCGGTTTCTCCCTCTCTCCACCGCAACTATTTACGGATTGGACCACTAATTTCTGCGGTCCGCAAATTTCTGCGGTCACTCGGAATCACTAACTCATTGGTTTTACGAGAATTGTCGAGTTGGCACGGTCGCTGCAACAGGAGAGCCAGGAATCGACATCGTCATTTTTGCAGGAGGCACAGCATGACCCGCCCAACGATACCGCCCTTCACCCCACCAGAAGGAAACCAACCGATGAACGTAATGACCCGAACCCTGACCTCCCTGCTGGCCGTACTTGCCCTTTCCGCCACCGCGCATGCGCAGTTGCCGGACCCCGGCATGGACATCGTCCCCGACGCCACCGCGCTGGTGATTACCGATCCGCAGAACGACTTCCTGAGCCCGGACGGCGTCACCTGGGGCGTCGTCGGCGAGAACGTGAAGGAGAACGGCACGGTGGAGAATATCGACAAGCTGTTCGCCACCGCGAAGGCGGTCGACATGCCCGTCTTCATCTCGCCGCACTACTACTACCCCCACGACCACCGCTGGCAGTTCGAGGGCGCGCTGGAAGCGCTCATGCACTCCATCGGTATGTTCGACCGCCAGGACGCCCTGTCGCTGGTCGGCTTCGAAGGCTCGGGCGCCGACTGGCTCGCGCAGTACAAGAAGTACATCGAAGACGGCGAGACCGTAGTCACCAGCCCGCACAAGGTCTACGGCCCGGAGACCAACGACCTGGTGTTGCAGCTGCGTAAGGCAGGCATCCGCAAGGTCATCCTCGGCGGCATGTCTGCCAACCTCTGCACGGAGTCCCACATGCGCGAACTGATCGAGCAGGGCTTCGAGGTGCTGGTGGTCACCGACGCTACCGCCGCCGCGCAGCTGCCCGGCTGGGACGGCTATGCCGCCGCAGTCACCAACTTTCGCATGATCGCGAACCACACTGCCCCCACCGGTGAGACCGTGAAGGCCATCCAGGCCGCCTACCGGTAGGGACAAGACCCGCCGACCCACAAGTAACCAAGAAGGAAATACGACATGTTTATCAAGACAAAATCTGCCGCCATCATCGCCGTCGCCACGCTGCTTTTCGCCAACCCGGCCTGGGCCGCTGACGAATACAACGTTTCCACCGGCGTGACCACGGCCGGGGTGCCCCTGGGCCTGCACGGCATTGATACAGTAGCGCTCAGCACGTTCAATGCCGTCGCGGAGGGCGACGCGGCCCACACCGTCACACACGACGGCGTGGCCTACTACTTCTCCTCCCAGTCGTCGGCCGATCGCTTCGCGAGCGACCCGGCGGGCTACCTCCCTCAGTACGGCGGCTTCTGCGCCTTCGCCGTGGCCAAGGGCAAGAAGTTTGACGGCGACCCGATGTTCGCGGACATCGTCGATGGCAAGCTCTACCTGTTCGTGAACGACGCCGTCTTCCAGATGTATCTCGCGGACAAGGAAAACATCCTCCGGAA
>DASRVH010000127.1:0-21912 GCA_035655155.1 Woeseiaceae bacterium | reverse complement strand
GTGAGTTCTTCGTCATGCGTCGAGGATCCCTCCTGAGATGCTCATGAAACCTGTCGGTCGGCCGGCGCCGCGTCCTCCGCGGGCCGCGCCGGCGCCGGGCCGCCGGCGACGATGCGCCGGGCGAGTTCATCGGCGACCTCGTTCGTGGACCGCCCGGTCTTCTGCGCCTCGGCGAAGATGGCGCGCAGGCGCTCCGGGATACGGCTCACCTCGGCGCGCACCTCCTCCCTCGAGCTGCCCCCGAGGTATTCCCGCGCCACGCTGATCACGCCACCGGCGTTGATGACGTAGTCCGGCGCGTACAGGATGCCGCGTGCCGCCAGCCGCGCGCCGTCCCCGGCCGTCGACAGCTGGTTGTTCGCGCCACCGGCCACGACCTGCACCCGCAGCCGCGGGATGCTGGCGGAGGTCAGTATGTTGCCGAGTGCACAGGGTGCCAGCACCTCGGCCTCCGTGGCCAGTAGCTCGCCCACCGGCACCACGCTCGCGCCGAGTTCTTCCCGCGCGCGCTCGGCGTTGCGCCGGTTGACGTCGGAGACGATCAACTCAGCGCCGTCTTCCCGAAGCAGGCGGCAGAGGTGCCAGCCGACGTGGCCGACGCCCTGCACGGCCACCCGGATGCCTTGCAGCGAGTCGGTGCCCAGTTTCGATTCGACGGCCGCACGGATGCCGAGGAACAGGCCCAGCGCCGTCCAGGGCGAAGGATCGCCGCCGGCGCTCTCGCCGCTCTGGGGCAGGCCCGAGACGAATTCGGTCTCTGCCCGCACCGCGCGCATGTCTTCCACGCTGATGCCGACGTCTTCGGCCGTGATGTAGCGCCCGTGCAGGGAGGCCACGGCGCGGCCGAAGGCGGCGAACAGCTCCGGCGACTTCGGCGCCCGGTCACTGGCGAGGATGACGGATTTGCCGCCGCCGAAAGGCAGTTCGGCAATGGCGTTCTTGTAGGTCATGCCGCGGGACAGCCGCAGCGCGTCGGTCAGCGCGTCGGCGTCGCTGGCGTACTGCCAGCGGCGGCAGCCCCCGGCCGCGGGACCCAGCGCCGTCGAATGCACGGCGATGATGGCCTCCAGCCCGGTGGCGGGATCACAGAAGTGATGGATGGATTCGTGCTGATCGAATTCGGGATGGTCGAATACGCTCACCGGCTGCCCCCTGCAGTGTCTAACCTTCAAATATATCCCGGTGACGGGGAATTATTTCTGAAAATTCATTGGCATCGATGACGAATTGCGCATAATGAATGCGTCATTGCCTGCCAAAACGGTTTCGCTATGCAGACCCTCGATCTCGACAAGACCGACCGCCAGATCCTCAATCTCCTCCAGACGGAGCCGGGAATCAATGCCTCGGCTGTCGGCGAGGCCATCGGGCTGTCCCAGTCCGCCTGCTGGCGGCGCATCCAGCGGCTGCGCGAGGCCGGCGTGATCCGGGACCAGGCTGCGGTGCTGGATGCCGAGAAGGTGGGCCTGAACACCATGGTGTTCGCGCTGGTGAAGCTCACCTCCCACGGGCGCAGCAACCTCTCCGCCTTCGCCGACGCCGTCCGGGCCTTCCCGGAGGTGCAGGAATGCTACCTGCTCATGGGCACGGTGGACTTCCTGCTGCGCATCGTCGCCGAGGACATCAAGGCCTACGAGCGCTTCTTCTTCGAGAAGCTTTCCCAAGTGCCGGGCGTGCAGGAGATCACGTCGAACATCGCGCTGTCGCGCATCAAGCACACCACCGTGCTGCCGCTGTAGCGCCGCTCTCAGAGTACGGCGGCGACGGATTCGACGAAGTAGTCGATGTTGCCGGCGTTCAGCGACGCCACGTTGATGCGCCCGGAGTCGACCATGTAGATGGAGTACTCGTCGCGCAGCCGCCGCACCTGGTCTACCGACAGCCCCATGAACGAGAACATGCCCGACTGGCGCTCCATGAAGGAGAAGTCGCGCTCGACGCCGGCGTCGCGGAACTTCTCCGCCAGCACCCGCCGCAGGCCGTTGATGCGGTCGCGCATGCCGGCCACTTCCCCGACCCAGCGGGCGCGCAGATCCTCGTCGTGCAGGATGATGTCGACCACGCCCGGTCCGTGGGCGGGCGGCATCGAGTAGTTCGCCCGGGTCAGTTTGTTGATGACCGTCTCCACCGCGCTGGCCCGGTCGGGATTCTCCGTGACCACCGTAAGCGCCCCGACACGGTCCCGGTACAGCGCGAAGTTCTTCGAGCAGGAGGTGGCGATGATCACCTCCGGGCAGCGTTGCGCAAACAGCCGCACGGCCAGGCAGTCCTCCTCGAGGCCGCGCTCGAAGCCCATGTAGGCGGTATCGATTACGGGCGTGAAGCCTTTCTCCGCGGCGAGATCCACGACCTCCTGCCACTGGTCGGGGTCCGGCGTGACGCCGCAGGGGTTGTGGCAGCAGGCATGGAAGAGCACGGCGTCGCCCGGGCCGCGCCGGCCGATGGCTTCCATCATCTCGTCGTAGCGCAGGCTGCTGGTTTCCGGGTCGAAGTAGGGATAGCTGTGCATGGCCAGGCCGGCGGCCGGGAACAGGGCGAGGTGATTGCCCCAGGTCGGGTCGCTGGCCCAGAGCTCCGTGCCGGGGCTGGCCCGGTGGATGAGATCGCCTGCCACCCGCAGCGCGCCCGTGCCGCCGGGTGTCTGGATGGTGCGCACGCGGCCGGCCCGGACCACCTCGCTGTCGGCGCCGAACAGCAGTTCGGTCATGCCCTCGTTGAAGCCGGCCACGCCGGCAGGGCCGAGGTAGGCCTTGCTGGTCTGGGTCTGCAGGAGTCGGGCCTCGGCCTCCTTGACGGATCCGAGTACCGGCGTCTCGCCCTCTTCGTTGCGGTAGACGCCGATGCCGAGGTCGACCTTCTTCGGGTTCGTGTCGGCGGCGTAGGCGGCGATGATGCCGAGGATGGGATCGGGCGGGACGGGTTTGACTTGTTCGAACATGGAGTCTGGTTCGCCTTGTTTGGTTTGTGTTCTGCCGGCGGGCCGGCGGTATCCGGTGCAATCCGGCCAAGCATAACGCGTTCGCCCGGAGATTTGGTCGCCGGACCGGCTGGGAAGGGGCCCACGCGGCTGCTATTCTCTCGCCGCTCCGTCATCGCCTTCGCCATCGATATTGCCATTGCCCTGCCAACCCAGCCAACGAGGAAGCGCCATGCCCGGCCCGCGATCCGACATCGATCCTGCAGTTGATTCCCAGGTTGATCCCCAGGTTGATCCCAAGGGTCTGCTCGAGTACTCGGTGGTCTTCACCGACCGTTCGCTGAACCACATGTCCGCGCTCTTCCAGGGGGTCATGAACGATATCTCGGCCGGCCTGAAAGACGTGTACGGCGCCGACGCCGTGGTGGTCGTGCCGGGCGGCGGCACCTTCGCCATGGAGGCGGTGGCCCGGCAACTTGCGACCGGACGGCGCTGCCTCATCGTGCGCAACGGCTGGTTCAGCTACCGCTGGACGCAGATCCTGGAGATGGGCGGTTTCGCCGCCGGCTCGACGGTGCTTGCCGCCAGGCAGAGCGGCGATGGCGCCCGCGCACCGTTCGTGCCCCCGCCCGTCGACGAGGTCGTCGAGCGCATCCGGGCGGAGCAGCCCTCGGTGGTCTTCGCGCCCCACGTGGAGACGTCGGCCGGCCTGCTGCTGCCCGACGACTACGTTCGCGCGCTCGCCGATGCCGTGCACGAGGCGGACGGGCTGTTCGTGCTGGACTCCGTCGCCTCCGGCTGCCTCTGGGTGGACATGCAGGCGCTCGGCGTCGACGTGCTGATCAGCGCGCCGCAGAAGGGCTGGAGTTCCACCCCCTGCGCAGGGCTGGTCATGCTGAGCCGCCGCGCGCGCGATTACGTGGAGGCGAGCGAGAGCGGCAGTTTCGCCTGCGACCTCCGGAAATGGCTGCAGATCATGCAGGCCTACGAGAACGGCGGGCACGCCTACCACGCCACGATGCCCACCGACGGCCTGCGCCAGTTCCGCGACACGCTGCACGAGACGCGCGATTTCGGATTGGAGCGTGCCCGCGATGCGCAGTTGGATCTCGGCCGCAGGGTGCGCGCCGTGCTGGAGGAGGCCGGCTTCGCGAGCGTCGCCGCGCCCGGCTTCCAGGCGCCGGGGGTGGTGGTCTCCTACACCGACGACCCGGCCATACAGAATGGCAGCCGGTTCGCGGCGCAAGGGCTGCAGATCGCCGCCGGCGTGCCGCTGATGTGCGGCGAGCCGGACGACTATCGCAGCTTCCGCATCGGGCTGTTCGGGCTGGACAAGCTGGCGAACGTCGAGCGCACCGTGGCCCGCCTGCGCGGTGCCGTGGAGAGCCTGTGAACGGCGGGGAAGTTGCGGCGCAGCCGTCCCGCGAATACATCCTGACGATGCACTGCCCGGATCGTCCGGGCATCCTGGCCGCGGTGACCGGGGCGCTGGCGGAGCGCGGCGGCGACGTCCGCGACGCCCAGTCGTTCGCCGACGACAGCACCGACGAGTTCTTCGTGCGCATGCACGCCCTGCTGCCCTCGGACGAGGCGGCCGCCGCCTTCGGCGCCGCCATCGGCGAACTCGCGGTGAGGCTCGGCATCCGCTGGGAGCTGCACGACTGCAAGGTGCCGCCGCGCGTGATGATCATGGTGTCGAAGTTCGACCACTGCCTGCGCGACCTCCTGCACCGGCGCGAAACCGGCGCGCTCAGGGCGGACATCCCGCTGGTCGTCTCCAACCACGGCGACGCCCGCGGGCTGGTGGAGTGGCACGGCATCCCCTTCGTGCACCTGCCGGTATCGAAGGACAACCGGTCCGAGCAGGAGGCGGAGGTGCTGCGGCTGGTCCTGGAGCATCGCATCGAGCTGGTCGTGCTGGCCCGCTACATGCAGATCCTCTCCGGCGACATGGTCCGGCAGCTGGCCGGCCGCTGCATCAACATCCACCATTCCTTCCTGCCAAGCTTCAAGGGGGCGATGCCCTACCGGCAGGCCCACGAGCGGGGCGTGAAGCTGATCGGCGCCACGGCGCACTACGTCACCGAAGACCTGGACGAGGGCCCGATCATCGAGCAGGACGTGCGGCGCGTGACCCACGCCACCACGGAGAGCGAGATGACCGGGATCGGGCGGGAGACGGAAGCCAGCGTGCTGGCCCGGGCCGTGCGCTGGCACGTCGAGCGCCGCATCCTGCTGAGCGGTGCGAAGACCGTCGTCTTCCCCTGACTGGTTCTTGTCGCCGACGGTGCCGGTCGGCTGCCTAGAGATAGATCCAGGGCCGGGCGGCGCGATCGCGTTCGCGGAAGGCCAGAATCTGTTCGTCCAGCTGCATGGTCTTCGCGATGGGGTCGAGGCCTTCCAGCAGCATTTCCTTGTCCCCCGCGCCGATGTCGAAGGGGTAATCCGCGCCGGCTGCGTCGGTGACCGTCTGCGCCGGCAGGTCGATGGTCACCTGCTGGGAGGGCTCGGCGTCCACGTGCAGGGCGATCGCCTCGAGGTCCGGTTCGGCGAGGCGCACGGGCAGGATGCCGTTGCGCACGCAGTTGCCGTAGAAGATGGAGCCGAAGCCGGGCGCGATGACCGCGCGGAAGCCGAAGTCCTTCAGCGCCCAGACCGCGTGCTCCCGGGACGAGCCGCAGCCGAAGTTCTCGCCCGCCAGCAGGATGGTGGCGTGGCGGAAGGGTTCGCGGTTCAGCACGAACTCCGGGTCCTCCTCCCGGGTGGCGACGTCCCGATAGCGCCAGTTGGCGAACAGGCCCTCGCCCAGCCCCTTCTTGGACACTCGCTTCATCTCCCGGCTCGGGATGATGGCGTCGGTGTCGATGTTGATGCGCAGCAGCGGTGCGGCGATGCCGCTGTGGTGCACGAATGGTTCCATTTCAGACTTCCTCCGGCGCGAATTCGCGCACGTCGGCGATGCGGCCGGCGATGGCCGAGGCGGCCACGGTGGTGGGACTGGCGAGATGCGACCGGGTGCCCGGCCCCTGGCGGTTCTCGAAGTTGCGGTTGGTGCTGGTAATCACGCGCTCCTCGCGGCCGAAATGCTCGCCGCCGGCGAAAAAGCACATGGAGCAGCCGGACTCCCGCCACTCGAAACCCGCCGCGGTGAAGACGCGGTCGAGCCCTTCGGCCTCGGCAGCCGCCTTCACCCGGCTGGAACCGGGAACGCAGATGGCCCTGATGCCGTCGGCGACGTGCCGCCCCCGCAGAACCTCGGCGGCCGCGCGCAGGTCGCTCAGCCGACTGTTCGTGCACGAGCCGATGAACGCGGCATCGATGGGCGTGCCCGCGAGCGCCCGGCCCGGCGCGAGTGCCATGTAGTCGAGCGCGCGCTCCATGGCCTTGCGCCGGCTGGTGTCGGCCTCGCCGGCCGGGTCGGGTATGGCGCCGTCCACCGGCAGTTCGTGCTGCGGGCTCGTGCCCCAGGTCACCTGGGGCACAATGGCGGCCGCGTCGAGTTCGATCTCGCGGTCGAACGCTGCGTCCTCGTCGGTGGCCAGCGAACGCCAGTGGGCGAGCGCCTCGTCCCAGTCCTCGCCCGTCGGCGCGTAGGGGCGTCCCCGCACGTACTCGAAGGTCTTCTCGTCGGGCGCGACGATGCCACTCCAGGCGCCGAACTCCACGGCCATGTTGCACAGCGTGAGGCGCGCCTCCACGTCCAGCGCCCGGACCGCCTCGCCGGCGAACTCCACCACGTAGCCGATGCCGCCCGACGCCGTGTGCCGGCCGATCAGCGCCAGGATCATGTCTTTTGCGGTCACGCCGAACGGCAACTGCCCGGAATAGGTGACCCGCATCTGCTTCGGTTTGGCCACCGCCAGCGTCTTCGTGGCCAGCGCGTGCTCGGCCTCGGTGGAGCCGATGCCCCAGGCCAGCGCGCCGAGCCCGCCGACGGTGCCGGTGTGGCTGTCGGGACAGACCAGCGTCACCCCGGGCAGAGCGATTCCCAGTTCCGGCGAGACCACGTGCACGATGCCCTGGCTCGGATCACCGATGTCGAATGTGCGGATGCCGGCATCGGTGGCCGCCGCCCGGGTGGCGGTGATGAACTCGGTGCCGCCGGGCATGATCGTGATGTCGGAGCGGCCGGGGAAGGTGTCGACGATATGGTCCATGGTGCAGAACACCTGCTCGGGATCTCGCACGGAGCGTCCCGCGGCCTCCAGCCCCTGGAGTGCAATGCTGCCGGTGCGCTCGTGCAGGAAGATGCGGTCGATATAGAGCAGCGTCGTGCCGTCACCCGGGTCGGCGACCGCGTGCTGCGACCAGATTTTCTCGGCCAGTGTCCGGGCCATGGCGTATTCCTGCGGCTATTCCTGTGGGTTGCCGGTTCCCTGTTCCCCGTTCTCGAGCCCCGATTCCGAATTGACTCTGCGCGGGATTGTCACAAGATAGGCGCAGCCGCCCGGCGCCTCAAGTTGCCTGAACCCGTTACCTGAACCCGTTGCCTGGACAAGTTGCCTCACGGATCTGCAATGAATCTCTTCTTCGACCTCGACGGCACGCTCACCGATCCCCGTGAGGGCATCACCCGCTGCATCGCCTACGCGCTGGAGCGCCTGGACAGGGAGCCCCCGCCGCTCGCCGATCTGGAGCGCTATATCGGTCCGTCCCTGTTCGTGAGCTTCCGCGAGTTGCTCGGCACCGAGGACGAGGACCGGGTGCGCGCCGCCGTCGCCCTGTACCGGGAGCGCTACACGGACACCGGCCTGTACGAGAACCGGGTACACGAGGGCATCGTCCAGGTGCTGGACGGGTTCCTCGGCGACGGCTGCCGCATGCTGGTGGTGACGACCAAGCCGACGGTCTTCGCCCGCCGCGTCGTCGAGCACTTCGGGCTGGCGGGCTATTTCGCGGACGTCGTGGGTGCCCACCTTGACGGCAGTCGTTCCGACAAGGCCGAGCTGATCGGCCATGCACTCGCGAATCACGGGCTGACCGCCGATGCGTGCGTAATGATCGGCGACCGCAACGACGACATGCGCGGGGCGGCCAGGAACGCCGTCCACGCGATCGGCGTTCTGTGGGGATTCGGCAGCGCCGCGGAGCTGAAGGAGGCCGGCGCGACGTCGCTCTGTGCGAATCCGGCGGAGCTGCCCCCCGCGGTCGCCGCCCTGGCGAGATAGCATCAGGCGCGCGGATGGCCTTCGAATGGCGCGCCCGGCACGACGGGCCGCTGGCGGGATATTCCGTCGGCTGTCTCGCCCGCGGGGGCGGGAATGCGGCGCCCGCCCCGCCCTTCGTCCAGTTCGGTGCGGTCGACAATTAGTTGTGCAAATCAATCGCTTAGCCTAAAATTGTATACAATTTGGCCGACCGATGGCTGGCTGAGACCTCGCCATTGCTATCCGACTTCCCGGCATCGATTCTTGTTGTGCACCTGCGACGATTACGTATTGTTTTGAAAATTCAGAAGGCATGAGGCAGGATTCACGAGACGGGGGTCGTCTGCGTTACGGATTTGCAGGGAAGAGCCGGAACGTCCTGAAAACACTGAATGTTCTATCTTTTTCTTAGCAGGGGAGTATCCATGAGCAAATCTTTTCGGAGCGGGCCGGGCCTGAACGCAGCCCTCCCGGCCATCCTGGTTCCGTTGTTGTTTTCCGCGGGTGCGAGCGCCCAGGTGGAGGAGATCATCGTCACCGCCGAGCGCCGTGAGGCGTCCATTCAGGACGTGCCGGTGGCGGTCAGTGCATACAATGACCAGACGCTGGAGGCGCTGCAGGTGGAGGACACCCTCGACCTGATCAACGTCGTGCCGAACCTTTTCGGCGGCAACAACACGGGCATCGGCAGCGCGAACATGTACTACATGCGAGCCCAGGGCAACGACGAGTCCATCGCCACCTTCGACCCGCCGGTCGGCACCTATATCGACGGTGTCTACGTGTCGCGGCAGAACGCCAACAACTTCACGCTGTTCGACGTCGAGCGCATCGAGGTGCTGCGCGGTCCGCAGGGGACGCTGTTCGGGCGCAATACGACGGGCGGCGCCATCAACGTGGTGCTGAAGGACCCGTCGCCGGAGACAGGCGGTTTCGTGGAGGCGGGTTTCGGCCGCTACAGCGAGTACCGGGTGCGGGGCAGCGTGGACATCCCGCTGAGCGACACGTTTCTGACCAAGTTCTCCGGCTACCACATTTCCAATGACGGCTGGCTGGAGAATCGCAATCCGGCCGTCGGCGGCGACTTCAACGTGCGCGACAGCATCGGCCTGCGGGCGGATTTTCGCTACATGCCGACGGATAGGCTCACCTGGGACCTGACCGTGGAGTACATCGACGACGAGGCCGGCAACATCCACGGCGACCTCGTCGGCGACGACCGGGTATCCACCTCCGTGGCGCCCCTGGGTGCACCGACCACCGCCTTCGATTTCCTGAACTTCTCGATCACCGGCGGATTCGTGCCCATCAGCTATCAGCAGAAGGCCGAATACGGCAGCGTCTCGGAGACCACCAGCATCATCTCGGACCTCACCTATGCCGCGCCCGCGGGCGAGCTCGAGTTCATCGTCGGCTGGCGTGACCTGGAGCAGGACTTCTTCCTGAACTTCCCGAACGCGGTGGGCGACGCGGACGACTTCTTCTGGATCGACAACAACGGCGTGCACGAGCAGTTCACCGCCGAGGTCAAGTGGTCGGCCCGCTATTTCGACGAAAAGCTCGACTTCGTCTCCGGCGTCTTCTACCTGAATGAAGACAACGAGACCGACTTCGCGGACTGGTTATTCGGTTCGTTCCTGGTGGCCGACCGCGTGATGGAGAACACGACCGACAGCTGGGCCGTCTACGCCCAGGGTGATTACGCGCTCTCGGACCAGTGGACGCTGACCCTCGGCGCCCGCTACACGGACGAGACGAAGGAGATCTCGATCACGGACAACATCGGCGCCCGTGGCGTCATCCCGGGGACCATCACGCTGGAGACCGCGAACCTGATCGCCGCCGGCATCCCGGTGGAGCAGGAAGAGTCCATCGTCACGCCGCGCATCGCGCTGAAGTACGATTACTCCGACGACCTGATGGTCTACGCTTCGGCCACCCGCGGCTTCAAGTCCGGCGGCTGGAACGCCCGCGAGGCACTGGCGGCGACCATGGAGCCGTTCGGGCCGGAGAAGCTCTGGGCCTACGAACTCGGCTTCCGCGCCGACATGCTCGACAACCTGGTGCGGGCCAACGGCACGCTCTTCTACACCGACCTCGAGGACCTGCAGACCACGTCGGCCACGCCGTCGGGCAACTTCCTGACCACCAACGCCGGCGGCCTGGAAGTGACCGGTTTCGAACTGGAGGTGAACGCCGTGCCGACGGACTGGCTGAACCTGTTCGTCTCGCTCGGCCTGCAGGACGCGGAATACGTCGACATCTCCGATCAGATCGCCGCCTGCACCGTGCCCAACACGGACTTCGCGGCGCTCGACGGCGAGTGCAACGTGGCCGATCCGAAGCGCTCGCCCGACTGGACGCTGACGCTGGGCGCATTCCTCAACTTCCCGGTCGAAGCGCTCGGTGCCTCGCTGCAGCCGAATCTCTCGTCCCGGTTCATCGGGCCGAACGTGGTCGGCACGCGTCAGCTGGGCGAGAACGACACGGAGGTCATCGTCAATGCCGGCGTCTCTCTGGTGGATGACGAAGGTGTGTGGTCCGTGACCGCCGAGTGCAACAACTGCTCGGACGAGGAGTACGTCACCTCGAACCTCTTCCTCAACTATTGGACGCCGCCGATGACCTGGCAGGTGCGCGGTCGCTGGAACTTCGGCGCCCGCTGAGGCGCGTACTCGCCGGCACCCGCCGGCGCGTTCCGGGAAAACGCCCCCCAGCGGGGCGTTTTCTTTTTCGGGTGGCCGCGGGGTGTCTCCGGCCGGCTAGCGCAAGCGTTCGAGTACTTTCAAGAACTCGGCCGGGTCGGGTCGCTCGCGGACGTCCTTCGAACGGTTGGCATAACGGACGATGCCTTCGCTGTCGATCACCACCGAGACGGGCCGCAGCGTATCCGTGCCGTACTCGTCCCGGTAATCGGCCGGCACGCCTCCCGGATGCGCGATGCCGAGTTCGCGCGCAGCGGCGAGATCCGGGTCCATCCAGAAGGTGAAGTCCACGCCGAACAGATCGGCCACGCGGCGGGTGGTCTGCTGCGGCTTCGGCACGACGAGGATCAGTCGGGCGCCGAGTTCGTTGATCTGGCGGTAGTGCTGGGTCAGGTCCTCGACCTGGGCGGAACAGAACGGGCACCAGTTGCCGCGCAGGAAGATGAGCACGGCCGGCAGACCGCGCAGGTCGGACGGGCCCGCGGGCTCGCCATCTTCTGTCTGCACGGTGAACTCCGGGATGCGGCGGCCGCGCACGAGCCGATCGCTGGCCTTCTCGCCGGGCCGGCGCAGCAGCCAGAACACCAGCCCCGCCGCCAGCAGCAGGACCACCACAACAATCGCAGTGATCATGGCCGTATCGTTGAACACCTGTTCCGCCTCCGCCAGCCGCGCCGGGCAATGCGGCATTCTAAGGCTTTACCCGCGGCCGGGAAAACGCGAGCATCAGCTGCGAGGCCGATCGGGTCGGCACCGGGCCGTACGGGACCGTTCATGGTGGCTCGCCAGCCATCGCAACAGGGGGGAACATGGATTTCGAGATTCCGGCACCCGTGCGCGAGAAACTGGCCGCGCTGGATCGCTTCATCGAAGCGCAGATCCGGCCGCTGGAAAACGCGGACGACAACATCCGCTTCTTTGACCACCGGCGGGAGTACGCGCGCACCGACTGGGAACGTGGCGGCGTGCCCGCCGCCGACTGGGAGGCGCTGCTCGCCGAGATGCGCCGCCGCGCCGACGCGGCCGGCCATTACCGCTACGCGCTGCCGCGGGAATTCGGCGGCGAGGAGGCGGGCAACCTGGCGATGGCACTGGTGCGCGAACACCTTGCCGCGAAAGGCCTGGGCCTGCACAACGACCTGCAGAACGAGAGTTCTGTGGTGGGCAACCTGCCGATCGTGCTCATGCTGCGCGATTTCGGCACGGCCGAACAGGTCGAGCGCTACGTGGAGCCGGCGATAACCGGCGAGCATCCCGTCGCCTTCGGCCTGACCGAGCCGGAGCACGGCTCGGATGCCACCTGGATGGAGACCCGTGCCGTGCCGTCCCGCCGTGACGGCGTGGCCGGCTGGCGGATCAATGGCGAGAAGATGTGGAACACGGGCATGCACGTCGCCGGCACCGACCTCGTGTTCGCCCGCACCGCCGGGGCGGACGGCGAGGCCGCCGGCATCACCTGCTTCCTGGTGCCGGCCGATGCCGACGGGGTGCGGATCGAGGAGTATCTGTGGACCTTCAACATGCCCACCGACCATCCACGGGTGTCGTTCACCGACGTGTGGGTGGGCGAGGAGGCGGTGCTGGGCGAGGCGGGCGGGGGACTGGCGCTGGCCCAGCACTTCGTGCACGAGAACCGTATCCGCCAGGCGGCCAGCAGCCTGGGCGCGGCGCAGTACTGCATCGAGCGCGCCGTCGCCCGTGCGCGGGAGCGCAAGCCCTTCGGCAAGCCGCTGGCCGCGAACCAGGGCATCCAGTTTCCGCTGGTGGAGCTGGCGACCGAGGCGGAGATGGTGCGGGTGCTGATCCGCCAGACCGCCTGGCAGACGGACCGCTTCGAGCGCCGGCGCATCGCGGCGGAGCTGTCGGACAAGGTGTCCATGTGCAACTACCGGGCGAACCGGCTGTGCTGCGAGGCCGCCGACCGGGCGATGCAGATATTCGGCGGTATGGGCTATTCGCGGCACGAGCCCTTCGAGCACATCTATCGCCACCACCGGCGCTACCGCATCACCGAGGGCGCCGAAGAGATACAGATGCGCAAGGTGGCCGGGCATCTGTTCGGCTTCATCCGCGGCTAGCGGCGGAGCGCATCCTCCCCGCCGCCCGCGGCGCCGGCCTCCGCCGCGATGCGCGCCCCGGAATAGGCCGGCTGGTCGATCGCCAGGCGGTCCAGGGTGGTGCGTTCGAGATGCTCCAGCAGCCCGGCGTCGTCGATGGCCATGCGGCCGTCGCGGATGGCATCGCACAGGGCACGGTTCAGCTCGGCGGGCTCGCCGTCGCGTCCGAGCAGCGTCCTGAGGCGCCCGGCTTCCGCCGCCTCGGCGGCGGGCGCCAGCGCCAGCTCGCGGCGCGCGATGTCCACCACGTTGGCGGCGACCAGCGCGTGGAATCCGCGATGCCCGTCGAGTTCCTCTCGGGCCTCGGCCAGGAAGCCGCGCACCGCTTCCAGCAGCTCTCCCAGGTCCGGCATCTCCTGCATCAGTCCCTGCCCCGTATGATGTTCAGCATGTCGATCTCAGCCTCGCTGACCCGCCGGCCGATGGCGGCGCGCTCCACGGAACGGTCGATGCCGCGCCGGTAGATCTCCGCCATGGTCATGCACATGACGCCCCATTTCAGGCTGCCCGCGAGCTGCCAGTAGCGCATCCTTTCCTCGTCCGCATTGCCGCCGGCCTCGCGGTAGCCCCGCAGCAGCTCGCGGCGCCGGCCGAATCCGCCCACCGGCCGGTGGCTCATGCCGAAGCGCCAGGAGTTGACGGTGATCCAGCCCAGGTCCTCCATGGGATCGCCCCGGTGCGCGAGCTCCCAGTCGAGCACGCCTGCCAGTCCTGCTTCGTCGACCACCAGATTGCCGTTGCGGAAGTCGCCGTGCACGAGCACGGACTCGACGGGCTCCGGCAGGCGGTCGCCCAGCCAGCGGAAGGCGAGGTCGAAGACCGGTCGCGCGTGACCGTAGGCGTCGTAGCGCTGCCGGTACGCCGCCAACACGTCCGCGGCCTGCATGGCCGGCAGCTCGGCAGCCGCGGCGGGCCGCGCGGCGTGAATGGCGGCGAGCGCGGCGCCGCACTGCTGCGCCAGGCGGCCGCGGGCGTCGGCGTACTGGTCGCGGCGCAGGATCCGCGGCGCCAGCGTCTCTCCGTGCAGCCGTTCCATGACGAAGCCGCGCCCCAGCCGGTCTTCCGGCGCGAGCACGTGCACCACGCCGGCCACCGGCAGGCCGGCCGCGGCCAGTTCCCCGACCAGCCGGCCCTCAAGGCCCGGGTCGAGAGCGAGCAGGTCCTCGTCCGGCTCCTCGCCGTCCCGCTCCTTGCCGTCCCAGGCCCGACGAAGGACGAGAGGCCGGCGGGACTCGCCGATCACCCGTTCGAACGACCAGGTTTCCCGGCTCGCGCCGCCGGTCAGTCGGCGCAAACCCTCCACCCGGCCGGCGCCGCCGGTGAGTATCCGTGCCAGGGCGTGTGCGAGCTCGTCGGGACTGGGTGCTTTACCGGAGGTTGCCACGCCTTTACTTTAGCGGACATCGGCGCGGCTTTGCGCGCGGCAGACGGCGGAAGCCGGGAAAGGAGCAGCGATGGAGAACCTGGCACTGATCACCGGCGCATCGGGGGGCATCGGCGAGCAGCTCGCGCGCATCCATGCGGGGAAGGGCGGCGATATGGTGCTGGTGGCGCGCAGCGAGGACCGGCTGGCGGAACTCGCCGCCGAGCTCATCGACGCCCACGAGGTGAATGTGCGGGTCGTGGCGCGGGACCTGGCGGTGCCCGGCGCCGCCGAGGGCCTGGCCGACGAACTGCAGGCCGAGGGTCTCGTCCCGGACCTCCTGATCAACAACGCCGGTTTCGGCGGGCAGGGCCGCTTCCACGAGCGGGACTGGGCCCGGGACCGGGACATGATCAACCTGAATGTGACGGCGCTGGCGGCGCTCACGCACGGTTTCCTGCCGGCCATGGTGGAGCGGGGCAGCGGCCGCATCCTCAACGTGGGTTCCGTCGCGGGCTTCCTGCCGGGGCCGAACTTCGCCACCTATTTCGCCACAAAGGCGTTCGTGCTGTCGTTCAGCGAGGCGATCGCGGCGGAGTTGACCGGTACCGGCGTGACGGTGACGGTGCTCTGCCCGGGACCGGTGGCCACCGGTTTCGTGGATGCCGCCGGCATGACGAACCGGCAGATGTTCGACGCCGTGGCCTCATCTGCGGAGGAGGTGGCGCGTTACGGCTACCGGGCGATGCTGCGGGGCGACGTGGTCGCGGTTCCCGGGGTCGCCACACAGATCTCGCTGTTTCAGCTGCGCTTCCTGCCCCGCGGTCTGACCCGGGCGATCTCGCGTCTGACGATGGGCAATCTCTAGGACCTGTCGCCAGGCCCGATCAGGTCTTCAGCACGATCTTGCCCATGTGCTCGCCGGATTCCATCAGCGCGTGGGCACGGGGTGCCTCGATAAGCGGGAAGGTCGCGTAGACCGTCGGCCGGATGCGCCCGGCCTCCAGCAGCGGCCAGATGCCGCGCTCCAGCCCGGCGGCGATGACGGC
The DNA here is from genome assembly GCA_035655155.1 of Woeseiaceae bacterium. Classification (GTDB taxonomy): domain Bacteria; phylum Pseudomonadota; class Gammaproteobacteria; order Steroidobacterales; family Woeseiaceae; genus Lentisalinibacter. Next base: position 6,614 of record DASRVH010000127.1, on the reverse strand, counting down.
TTTCTCCTCCACCGTCTGCGGGCGCAGCGCGGAGCCGGTGATGGTCAGCCGCTTGCGCAGGACGTGCGCGAAGTTGGCCTCCGCCTTCGGCCCCAGCAGGAAGGCGATCAGCGCGTAGCGGCCGTCGTAGGCCAGCACGTCCAGGTTCCGGTCGACGTAGGGTCCGGCCACCATGTCCAGCACCACGTCGACGCCGCGTCCGCCGGTGATCTCCTTCGTACCTGCCACCCAGTCGCTTTCGCGGTAGTTCAGCGCGAAGTCGGCGCCCAGTTCGCGGCAGTACTCGCACTTCGCCTCGGTCCCCGCCGTGACGATGACGTTCGCGCCGCGTCCTTTCGCCATCTGGATGGCCGCGCTGCCGATGCCGCTGGAGCCGCCGTGGACGAGCAGCCACTCGCCCTCGGCCAGCGCGGCGCGCGTGAAGACGTTGTACCAGACCGTGAAGTAGGTCTCCGGCAGCGAGGCCGCCTCGGTCAGTGTCAGCTCATCCGGCACCGGCAGGCAGTGTTCGGCGGGCACCCGGCAGTATTCGGCGTAGCCGCCGCCGTGCACCAGCGCGCAGACCCGGTCGCCCGGGCGCCAGCGGCCCGCGCCCTCGGCGCTCGCGACCACCTCGCCCGCCACCTCCAGGCCGGGCAGGGGATCGGCGTCCGCCGGTACCGGGTACAGGCCCTGACGCTGCAGGCAGTCCGGGCGATTGACGCCGGCGCCGCGCACCCGGATCAGTACCTCCCCCGGCCGCGGTTCCGGCACCGGCCTCTCCACGGCCCGCAGGACCTCCGGGCCGCCCGGCTCGGTGATGTCGACGGCCGTCATCGTCTTCGGCAGGCCCATGTACGCTCGACTCCTCTGATTTCCGGCCCGGTCAGTCTTCCAGCAGGCGCACTCTGGCGGCGACGATATCGCCGTTCAGCGTACCCTCCACTTCGACGTCGCGGCCTTCCGCCGTGGCATAGAAGGCGGCGGCGTCGATCGGTTGCCCGTCTTCCTCGTACGTCGTCGTGCCGTCGGTGACGACGGTGACGCCGAGCAGCACGAAACGGGGTTGGGCGACGTCTCTGGCACGTGCACGCAGGACGACTCCCGCGTCGGCATCCGTGCGGGTGACGCTGCGTGCCAGGAGCGCCTCGCCGCTCTCGGTGCCCGCCACCTCCACGCGGTCGCCGCTGCCGATGTCGCCGAGCGAGAACGGCCGCTGTCGCTGACTGCTGGCGTCGCGGAACCCGGTCTTCGCGTCGGTGAGGACCGTGGCGCCGGCTGCCGTCAGCGTGGCGGCATCGAGGTCGACGTCTTCCACCGCGGCGTCCAGCCGCGCCTGGCTGGGGCCTTCGAACGCCACCCGTTCGGCAAGGATGGCGCCCGTGTCCGTCACGGTGCCTTCCACCTCGACGCGCACGTCGGGACCGAGCATGGAGGCATTGCCGCCCTGGAACACGGTGGCGTCATCGGTGGCGACCGGCTGACCGTCCACGTCGAAGTCCGCCGGCGTCGCGAAGCGCGTGATCAGGCCCTCGACTTTCGCCTGCTCGCCTTCCGCGGCTGCGTCCACGCCCTTTTCCCGGAAGCTCAGCGTCTCTGCGATCAGCGTGCCGTCGGCGGCCCGCTCGCTGCCCCGCGCTTCCACCCGGTCCCCGTTGGCGGGAGCGCCTTCGGGGAAGCCGTCGAGCATGGCGCTGCCGTAATCGACGAGTGCGCCGCCGATGCGCAGCCGCTGCGCGGCCGCGTCCACCTGGGCGGCCACGCCGGTCAGCTCCAGCCGGTCCGGCGCGGACTTGAGCCGTACCAGGGTGGCCTCGACGCTGCCGTCGGCGCGGTCGAATCCGCTTACCTCCACCGCATCCCCTGCGGTCAGTCCATCGAGCCCGGCGATCCCGCCGCTGCCTTCGAACAGCGTGTCGATGGACACGTGCACGGTGCGTCCGAGCACGACGGCGGTGCCCGCGCCCGCGTCGACGGCATCCACCGGCCCCTCGACGTTGTCGTCGAATTCGATCCGTGTGGCGTTGCCGGTGTCGGCGCCGGACACCCGCTCGCCCCGTAGCGTCACCACGGCGCCCACCGAAAGCCCGGCCTCGGTGCCCGGTTCGCCGTCGATCACGATCTCGGCGCTCCCGGTCTCGTAGCGGACGCCGTTCACGATGACGCTGCCGAAGCCGGTGATCTCACCCTTCGTCACCACCGCGACCGGGTTGCCGCCCCGGTCGACGCCGGCCACCTGCTCGGTGCTGTCGCAGCCGGCGAGCGGCAAGGCGCTCAGCGTCACGGCCGCCAGTATCGCGGCTCCGGACTTCGGGGCAATGTTGCCGGTATGTGGTTGACTGCGCATCCTGTCACTCATCGCTCTCTTCCCTGGTCTGCGGGCCCTGGATGAAGTAAAGGCCGATGCCGAGGCGCACCGTCTCCGTCTCCTCCTTGCCTGCCCGTCGTTCCTGCTCGGCCAGCCAGTCGTCGATCATGTACAGGAAGTCCTCGCCCTTGTCCTCCAGCAGCGCCTGCAATTCGGGGATGGCGGAGCGGGGCACCTGCAGCGCCGTGGCGCGGCCCTCGAAGCGGGACGGCTCGTCCTGAGCACGCCCGAGATTGTGATTGACCGTCCTGCCCACGTCTTCCAGCACCTCGCCGGCGCGGCGCAGGGTTTCGGTATCGGTGGCCGCAGGCATGTAATAGCGGTGCAGGGCCCGGAGTCGCCCGCCTGCGACCTCTTCGACGGCCCCCGTCGTCAGGAGCTCCTTCAGCATGGCCTTGGGCGGGATGTCGCCGGCGTAGCGGCGCAGGAGTTCGGTGAAACTGTTATTGCCTTCCTCGTACTCGAGTTCGCGCGCGTTGCCCTGCCCGTCGGAGAAATCCGGGTCCTGGTGCCAGCGGGCGAGCACCCGGGTGGCGTTGTTGGTCTTGCGGGTAAGGGACTCGTCCAGCTGATCGGCCAGCAGTTCCCGCTGGCGCTTCACCTCACGGCGCGTAAGGCCGGTCAGGATGGAGGTGCGGGAGACGTTGGTGGGCCGGCCGCCGATGCCGTAGTCGCTGGTGGCCACCTGGACGAAGACAGACTTGCTGATGTCGGCGAATTCCCGCCACGTCATGCCGCCGCGAAGCATGATGCGTGCGATCGGCCGCAACAGGCGGCGGCAGGCGTCGATCAGAACTCTGCGGTATTCATCCATGGTGTTCGTCCGGTGGCCTGGCGGCGGTCACCCGTCTGCCCGGATCGCCGTACCGGCCACGCGACATAACGGCGTGCGAGCGGATACACTGCGTTAAAGCGGCACAGTATCCATCGTCAGGCAGGCTCGAGTCCATGACGCAGCCCACGAATTCGAGCGAGAAACCGCGCGGCCGGCACTACCTGACCCGGCGTCATTCCCTGCACCTGTTCCCCGGGCGCTATACCCGCCCCGGCACGGCGCCCGGCGACCTCACCGCGCCGCCGGACGCGGAACGCGTCCCGGTCACGCTGTCTCTGACCGACTTCGACGGCGATCGGCTGGTGGAGGAGAAGGACTGCGGCCTGGAGGAAGCCGGGCGCTATTTCGACAGCCCGCGTACGACCTGGCTGCACGTGCAGGGAACACCGTCGGAGGAGCTGCTGCGCGCCATCGGCGACGCCTACGGCCTGCATCCTCTGGCGCTCGAGGACGTTCTGCATACCGGCCAGCGGCCCAAGGTGGAGGCCTACGAGGAGCAGCTGTTCGCCATCGTCGGCGCGCCGGAACACGGTCCGGACGGGGTGGCGCCCACTCAGCTCAGCCTGTTCCTCGGCGACACCTGGGTGGTGAGTTTCCACCCCGGGCACGCCGATCCGTTCGAGCCCGTACGCCACCGCCTGCGCCAGCCGGCGGCGCGCATTCGAGAGCGCGGCGCCGACTACCTGTTCTATGCGCTGATCGACACCGCGGTGGATCTCGTCTTTCCGGTCATGGAGGCGCTGGGCGAGCGCATCGAGACCCTGGAGCTCACCGTGTTCGACGACCCCAGCCGGCAGGCGCTGGACGAGATCCACCGCCTGAAGCGCGAGCTGGTCGTGATGCGCCGGAGCCTGTGGCCCCAGCGCGATGCCCTCAACAGCCTGGTGCGGGACGAGCATCACATGCTGGCCGCAGACACCCACCCGTATCTGCGTGACTGCTACGACCACACGGTGCACGCGCTCGACCTGGTGGAGAGCTACCGGGAGATGGCCTCCAGCCTGCTGGAGGTGTATCTGTCCAGCCTGTCCAATCGCATGAACGACGTGATGAAGGTACTCACCATCATCGCCACCGTGTTCATCCCCCTCTCGTTCGTGGTCGGCGTCTACGGCATGAACTTCGACACGGAGGCGAGCCCCTGGAACATGCCGGAACTCGGTCTGCGTTACGGCTATCCGCTGCTGTGGCTGGTGATGCTCGGCATCGTCGCCGGCATGCTCGTCTATTTCCGCCGCAAGCGCTGGCTCTAGCGACTCACTGCTGCGCCTCGCTCAGCCGATGGGCCGAGGCGGCCGCGGCCACCGAGAGCGCCGCCAGCAGCACCAGCGTCCAGGCGGAACCGACCAGCGTGGCGATGCCGCCGAAGACGCCGCCGACCAGCAGCATCACGCCGATCACCGTATTGCTGACCGCGACGTAGCTCGCCCGGTTCTCCGCCGTGGCGATGTCCACCAGATGCGTCTTGCGTCCCAGCCGCACGCCGGCGTGGGCGATGCTGAGCGCGAAATAGGTGGCCGCGAAGGCGACCGGTGCAAGCGGCACCTGCGGCACGAGCGCCAGCGCGGCGGTGGCCAGGCTGGCCGTCGCGGCGAGCAGTGCGGCGCGCTTCATCACCAGCCGGCTGGACCGGTCCGACAGCCGACCCCAGACCGGCGCACTGAGGAAGCTGGCGGCGCCGGAGGCGAGCATCAGCGAGCCGAGCCCGGACAGCGTGTTCTCCATGCTCTGGTTCGCGAGGCTCACGTAGAAGGGCGCCGCCAGCGCGGTGGAGAGCAGCAGCGTGCGCGTGACGAGGAACTCCCGCAGATCCCGGTCCCGGCGGATGAGGCCGAGCTGGCGGACGGCCTCGGCCAGGGCGTTGCCGCCGCCCTCGGTGGCCCCGGCATATTCGGCGAGGAAACTGTAGGTGGCGGCGGCCAGCAGCCAGAGCCCGCCCGCGGCGAGCAGGACGGCGACGAAGAAGCCGATGCCCCGGGTGCCGGGATCGAGCGCGATGGCGGCGACGCCCACGGCGACTGTCACGGCGCCGGCGGCCGAGGCGGCATAGCCGGTCACCGAGCCGCGCCGGGTCTTTGCGATGGTCTTGCCGAGCACGTCCTTGCTGGCCACCGAGCAGATTCCCCGCGCCAGGCTGAACAGGGTGAGCAGGCCCAGGATCGCCCACCCTGCCGCGGCCCCCTCCAGGGTCAGGGCGACGGCAGCCATCAGCATCACCGCCGCACCCTGCAGCACGCTGCCGGCCACCCAGAACCACTTGCGCACCGGCACGGCACGCAGGTAGCGGGCCACGACGAGCTGTGGCAGCAGCGCGAGCGACTCGCGGATGGGCACCAGCCAGCCCAGCATCCACGCCGGAGCGCCGAGGCTCGTCAGGAGCCAGGCCAGCACCAGTTTCGGCCCGGCCAGCCGGTCGCCGGTCTTGGTCGCGACCAGGGAGGCAACGTGGAGCAGGTAATTGCGCGGCTGCTCCCGGCAGGCGGCATCGGCGATGTCCTTGCAGACGCGGGCGTCCTCGTCGCCGGTCAGCAGGTCGTAGATATCCCGCGCCGGGCCGGGTTTCGGGACCGTTTGCGCCAAGTCGATGCCTCGTGGTGGCTTCAGGAGACCGGGAATACTAGCAAACGGCCGGCGGACCGGAGGCGCCGGAATGGCCTGGCTATGGTGTGGCGATGGCGGGGCAACGGCCCGGCGACGGCGCGCCGCGCCGTGCGCGGCGCCGGCCGGGTGTGTATCCTCGATGGACGTCAACGCGTCACGGGAGGCCCGCGATGGGACTGGAAATCGGCGGCCTGTTAGGCCTGATCATCCTGATACTGGATGTCTATGCGATCGTGAAGACCCTGGGCAGCCGGGCCGGCACCGGCAGCAAGGTGCTCTGGATCGTGGTCATTCTGGTATTGCCGGTGCTCGGACTCATTCTCTGGGCGCTGTTCGGTCCTAAGGGCTAGTTGCCCGCTGCGCCCGCAGGGAGCCCGGCACGGGCTGGCGCGGCTCACTCGGCCTGCAGGAACTCCCGCGCGTCCCGGGCCGTGCGCTCCGGCGCCTCTTCCATGGGCGCGTGGCCGAGATCGTCATAGACGACCAGCCGCGCGTCCGGGACGTCCTCGGCGAAGCGTCGGCCGTGTTCCGGCGGTATCCACTCGTCCTGCCCGCCCCACTGCACCAGCGTCGGCGCTTCGATCTGCGCCAGCGCGGCTGACGGATCCTCCCGGGCGGATCGTGATGCCGCCCGGACCCGCTGCAGGAAAGCCTCCCGGTTTCCTTCCCGCAGCGACAGCTCGAAGTAGCGATCCACCAGCGCCTCGTCCACCAGGCTGTCGTCCGCGTAGACCTCCTCCAGACTGCGCCGGTAGAGGCTGCGCGGCGTCAGTTTCGCCAGCGCGTCGCCGATGCCCGGCAACGCCGCGAGCCGGAAGATCAGCGAGGGCG
>DASRVH010000126.1:0-54755 GCA_035655155.1 Woeseiaceae bacterium | reverse complement strand
CGCCGCTCTGCGCCGTCACGCGATCGTCGCCCACGTAGCAGGCGTCCATCGCGCCCGGCATGAAGGCATACCAGCCGGCAACGGACTCGAAGCCGGGCCAGGCATCCGCGTAGGCCCACACCGCCGCCTCGGCCACCCGCTCGCCGACTCTCAGCGTCCAGTAACGGGCCTGGCCCTTCCATTCGCAGAGCGTTCGCTTGGCGACCGGCACGAGCAGGTCCTCGCGCACGTCCGCCGGCGGCAGATATACGGTGGGCGGGCTGGCCGTCTCGCAGACCTTCATGGCACCCGTACTGTCGGCGACGACGACGCCGGCGAACTCCACCCGCACCCGGCGCCCGCAGGGGCGCACCGCCGGCGGGCGCGGGTAGTCCCAGACGGACTCCTGGCCCGGGCCGGGCTCCGGCGCCCCGGGCGGGCGCCCGCGGCCAGTGTGGCTCCACTGCTCACGGGCGCGGCGGATCGTCTCCGGTATTTTTTTCATCGGCTCCTCCGTCGCTGTCTTCGCGCAGGCGGGCGACGACCCGGTCGATGGTGCTCCGCGCCGGTCCCGGCATCCTGCCTTCCTCGTATTCGCGCTTCAGGTAGTCCTCGATGCGGGCCACGACCACGTCCATGCCGGCCTCGGCTTCGGGACCGGAGTCGGCGGTCCGCGCGTGGCGCTCCCCGGCGCCGAACAGGTTGATCCAGCGGTCGGCGCGGGCACCCGCCGCCACCACCCGGTAGAAAGCGTCGCGCTCCCGGCGCGGCTCGAAGAAACTGACGAGAGCCGCCGCAAAAGAGACGGGTATCAGCAGGAAGTCGAGCAGCCCGTCCATCGCCAGCTTGGCCTGGAAGACCAGCACGTCGCGGGTCAGCTCCAGCCTGTCGGGCGGCTCCGTCGCCGCCCCGGCGGCGCGGTCTTGCGTCGGCTCTTGGGTCGGCTCGTGGGTCGGCTCTTGGGTCGGCTCTGGCATGGGCCCGGCCTCCTGCGGCGCAACGGCGGTAACCGCGCCGACTATAGCCTCCCGCCCCCGGGCTTGGTACTTTAGCCCGCCTTGCCGCCCGTTCGCCGGGCGTTCACGCGCAGTTCGAGAGTAGTCAGCCAGCAGCCATGCCGAAGTACCAGGGCGAGACCGGATTCCGCCACGCCGCACCCGACGCGCTCGGGGTGCTGCTCGTCAACCTGGGCACGCCCGGCGAGCCGAGCACCTCCGCCGTGCGCCGTTATCTCGCCGAGTTCCTCGGGGATGCCCGGGTGGTCGAGGCGCCGCGGCTGTTCTGGTGGCTGGTGCTGAATCTCGTGATCCTTAGGATCCGGCCCGCCCGCTCCGCCGAGGCCTACGAGAAAATCTGGACCGAGGCGGGTTCGCCGCTGCTGCTGAACAGCGAACTCATCGCGAAGGGCCTGGCCGAGAAGCTCTCCGGGCGCATCGAGGGCGAGCTCGCGGTGGAACTGGCCATGTCCTACGGCGCCCCGGCCATCCCGGAGGCCCTCGAGCGGCTGCGCGAGAAGAACGTGCGCCGCCTGATGGTGCTGCCGCTGTATCCCCAGTACTCGGGCACCACCACCGCCACCGTATTCGACCGGGTCACGCGGGTGCTGCAGAACCGCCGCTGGATACCGGAGTTCCGCTTCATCAATCAGTATCACGACGAGCCGGCCTACATACAGGCGCTGGCCCGTTCCATCCGCGAGCACCGGGAGGAGCACGGCGCCGGCAAGCGGCTGCTGTTTTCCTTCCACGGCATCCCCCAGCGTTACTTCCTGAGCGGCGACCCGTATCACTGCCAGTCCCAGAAGACCGCCAGGCTGGTGGCCGAGGAACTCGGTCTCGGGCCGGACGAGTGGCTGCTGAGCTTCCAGTCCCGGGTGGGCCGGGAGGAGTGGCTGAGGCCCTACACCGACGAGACCCTGCAGGCCTGGGGCGAGGAGCGGCTCGAGAGCGTGGACGTCGTGTGCCCCGGCTTCTCGGCGGACTGCCTCGAGACCCTGGAGGAGATCGCCATGCAGAATCGGGAGCTGTTCGAGGAGGCCGGCGGCGGCAGGCTCTCCTACATCCCCTGCCTGAACGCCCGGGACGACCACATCGAGTGCCTGACCGAACTGGTGCGCCGGCACGCTTCGGGCTGGCCGGAGACCGGGAGCGAGCCCGGCGCCCGCGACCCGCTGAAGAGCGCGGACCTGGCCCGCGCGATGGGGGCCGGGGACTGACGGTGGCCGGGCGCTTCCTGGAGCTCGGCCTCGCTGCGCCGGACATCCTGGAGTCGCTGCATTTCTATCGAACACTGGGGTTCACCGAACTCGCCGTCGGCGAGATCTGGCCGCACAAGTACGCGGTGGTGACCGACGGCAGGGTGTTCATCGGGCTGCACGAGGACCCCGTCGCGAGCCCGGTCGTCACCCTCGTGCAGCCCTCGCTGCGCCGGCACGTGCTCACGCTCCAGGATGCCGGCACCGAATTCGAAGACACCCGGCTCGGCGAAGACGAGTTCAACCGGGCCGTGCTGCGCGACCCGGACGGCACCGCCGTCATGCTGGTGGAGGCGCGCACCTATTCCCCGGCACCGGAGACGCCCGCTCCCTCGCGGCTCGGCGAGTGCCTGGAACTCGCGCTGCCCGTGCGCGACGCCCTCGCCGCGGCCCACTTCTGGGCGCCGCTCGCGCCCCGGCTGGCGGCGCACCGGGAGGACCCGGAGCCCCGCTTCCGCCTCGCCGTGGACGGCCTGGTACTGGGGCTGGGCACGCGGCCGGCGCTCGCCCGGCCGCTGCTCGTCTACCGGGTCACCGACGCCGCGGCGCTGCAGGCGGCACTGGACCGGCTGGGTGTCTATCCCGGCGCCGGCCCGGAGCTGACGGGGGAGAGCTGGGGCACGATCCGGGCACCGGAAGGCACCGACATCGCGCTGCTGAAGGCCGACTACTGGTCCGGCTAGGCGGCGAGCAGGCGGCGCAGCAGCGCGCTTGCCCGGGAGAGATAACCGCCGCCGAAGAGATTCAGGTGGTTCAACACGTGGTAAAGCTGGTAGAGGTCCCGCCGCACCGCGTAACCGGCCTCGAGGGGCCAGGCCTCGCCGTAGGCCGAATGGAACTCCGGCCCGAAACCGCCGAACAGCTCGGTCATGGCGATGTCGGTCTCCCGGTCGCCGTAGTAGACCGCCGGGTCGTAGATCACCGGCTCGCCGTCCGCCGCGGCGAAGTTGCCTCCCCAGAGATCGCCGTGCAGCAATGACGGCACCGGCGTGTAGTCGGCGAAGAAATCCGCCAGCCGGGCCAGCAGCGCCTCGCCGTCAGCGCCTAGGTCGCGTCCGTAGCCGTTGCGTTCGGCCAGCTCCAGCTGGAAGCCGATGCGTTTCTCCGCCAGGAACCGCACCCAGTCGCCGTCCCGCCCGTTCGGCTGGGGCGTGGAACCGATGGTGTTGTCCCGGTGCCACCCGTGCCGTTCCGCGGTGTGGCGATGCAGCGCCGCCAGCGCCGTTCCCAGCTGCCGCCGGCAGCCGGCATCGGCCGGGCCGAGTTCGAGGTACTCCAGCAGCAGCCAGGCGCGTCCCGCGTCGACGCCCAGTCCGTGGACCCGCGGCACGCGTACGGCACCCGCCGCGTCCAGCTCGGCCAGGCCCTCCGCCTCGGCGGCGAACATCTCGTAGCCGTCGGCGCGGTTGGTCTTCAGGAACAGGGGACCGGCGTCGCTGTCGACCCGGGCCGCCGCGTTGATGCTGCCGCCGCCCACCGGCCGCAGGCTGGCGGCGTCGATGCGGATGCCGCAGGCGGCGGCTACGGCGTCGGCGAGCGCCTCCGCCACGGCTCAGTTCACGACGCCCAGCGAGGCGATGCGGTCGCACTGGCGCCTGAGCGCCGTACCGAAACCGGCCCTGTCGCAGACTTCGTGCAGCGCATCCATGTCGGGGCCCCGCCGGCGCGCCTCGCCCGAGCGGAACTCCAGCGGCGCATCGCAGGCGATGCCGGTCAGGCGGCGGGCGAGCATCGCCGCCTCCCGGTGCTCCTCGAGCCGGGCGCCGAGTTTGACCGCGCCGCGCACCGGCACGTCGCAGACACGGTCCAGGTTCGCGTAGATGACGTCCAGGCTGCCGAAGTGGCCGAGCAGCGCCGCCGCCGTCTTCTTGCCCACGCCGGGGACGCCGGGGATGTTGTCCACGGCGTCGCCGGCCAGCGCCAGAAAGTCGGCGATCTGTTCGGGCCACACGCCGTAGGTCTCCGGTATCTGCTCGTAGCCGAGCCGGCGGCGGCCGGCATAGTCCCACAGGGTGTCCTTCGCCGACAAAAGCTGGGCCAGGTCCTTGTCCCGGCTGACGATGGTCGCCGGCAGGCCGCGGGCGCGGCCGTCGACGACCAGCGCGCCGATCAGGTCGTCCGCCTCGTACAGCGGGCTCGCGCATTCGGCGAGGCCGAGCGCCCGGGTGAACGCCCGGCACTGGCGGAACTGGCGCTCCAGTTCCGGCGGCGCGGGATCCCGGTTGGCCTTGTAGGCGGGGTAGATCTCGTTCCTGAAGGAGCTGGCGAGGCTCTCGTCGAAGGCGACGGCGATGTACTCCGGCCGCACCTCCTCCACGAAGTCCGCCAGGAAGCGGGCGAAGCCGAACAGGGCGTTCACGGGATGGCCGTCGCCGTCGACCATGTCGTCGGGCAGCGAGAACCAGGCGCGGAAGACGTAGACGCTGGCGTCGATCAGATAGAGCACGTGCGCGCCGTCGGCCTCAGGCGGGCATCGCCATGCCGGCCGCGTTTGCCTGCAGGTGGTCGCGCAGGCGCGCATGCAGCGGGCTGGAGCGCGGGATGTGCGCCAGCAGATACTCCATCTGGTCGGCCAGGACCCGCCGGCCCTTCAGGTAGATGTACTCCGCGTAGCTCGGCGTGAACGGGATGGCGATGAGCTGCATGCCGGCCTGCTCCGGCGTGCGGCCGCCCTTGTGGTTGTTGCAGCGCCGGCAGGCGGTGGCCACGTTGGTCCAGAGATCCCTGCCGCCCTGGGAGATGGGCGTGACGTGGTCGCGGGTCAGCTCGCGGGTCTGGAACACCAGGCCGCAGTACAGACAGAGATTCGCGTCGCGCCGGAACAGCGTGCGGTTGTTGAGCGGCGGCACGTAGTGCTCCCGGTTGGCGGCGAGGCTCTGGTGGGTGCCGTGGGTGGCGATGATCGAGTTCACGTCCACCGCGCTGCGTTGCCCGGTCAGTGCGTTGTAGCCGCCGTGCAGCGTATACAGGAGCGTGCCGCAGGCATAGGCGACCTGCCCCGTGTGATAGAGGCGGACCGCCTCGCGGTAGTCGATCCATTCCAGCGGCATGCCTGCCACGTCCGTGCGCAGGACCTGCTGGAAGATGCTCTCTGTGCTGATAGCCTGCATGTGTCACGTCCCCCCCGGGGCGCCGGCTTAGTTTGCCCCAAGACCGGGGAAATGCAACCTGAGGGGTATGACAGCAGCATGACAGTGCGGTGGTCTTCTCGTGAGCGGCCCTCCTCAACGTCCCTCTTCATCGTCCCCTCGGCGGACGCCGGTCACGCATGCGCTCGCGGAGGTTCTGGCGCTGCTCGGGGCTGAGCGAGCGCCACCGTTCCCGCAGCTCCTGACGGCGCTCTTCCGGCAGGTCCCGGAAGCGCTCGAAGTTGCGGCGGATACGCTCACGCTCTTCCGGCGGCAGCTCGCGGAAGGTCTCGTAACGCTCGCGGATGCGCGCCCGCTGTTCTTCGCCGAGGTCGCGCCAGCGCATGAATCGCTCCCGCGCCGCCTCCCGCTCGTCGGGGCTCATGTCCAGCCAGCGCTCGGTGCCGTTCGCCAGCCTGCGCCGCCGCTCGGCGGGCATCTCCTCCCAGCGGTCCTCGAAGCGGGCCAGCACGCGCTGCTGCTCGCCGCTGAGCGCATCCCAGGCCGGTCCCTCCGGCTGCTCCTGTGCCAGCGCCGTCGCCGCCCCGGCCAGCAGCAGTGTTGCCAGCAGCAGGACGCGCAGCACGGCTGCGGTGCCCGCCACGCCTGCCGGCTCGGCCTTCGCAGGCCAGTCAACCCGTGTCTTCATCGGTCTCTTTCTCCTCGTCCTGTTCGCGCTCCGCCGACGGCTGCCCGCCTTCCGATGCCTCCGACGCCGTGCCGGCGAGCGCGATCCAGTCACTGTCATCCTCTTCCCAGCTGCCCAGGTATTCGATGAACGCCATGTCGTCCGGCTGCTCCGCGTCGGGCGCCGACTCACCCGCATGGACCGGCGTTATTGCCGTGGCCAGTAACATGACCAGCGGCGCCAGGACGGCCCGCCTCGATTTGCGTACCGCGTCAGCCAATGTTGCCGCTCCCGACGGGCTCGCTCCGGAAGGCTTCCTCCGAGTCCACCCAGTCATAGAATTCGAGCTCGGCCAGCATGTCGAGGTTCTCGTCCTGCAGCACGATCTCGAGGTCCTCCGCGTCTTCCGCCGCCACCGCGACCACCGTCTCGCGCTCTGCCGCCGGTTCGTCCGGCATCTGTCCCAGCCACAGCGCGACGGCCAGCACCGCCACCGCGGCCGCGGCCGCAACCGGGCGCCAACCGGACGCCAGGCGCTCGCCGCGGTCGCCGGCCAGCGCGGCCCGGCGGGCGCGGTTCAGCCGCGAAAGCGTCGCCGCATCCAGCGCCTCCACGCTGTCGTCGAACGCGCGTCGGGCCCGCTCCTCGAGCGCGCCGCCGCCACCTTCGTATCGCTCGTCATGACCATGGTCATGCCCGTTGTCGTGTCGCCTGTCTTTCATTGCCAGCTCTCGCCCAGGCGTGCCCGCAGTGCATGCACGGCACGCGAATAATGGGTTTTCACGCTGCCCTCGGAGCAGCCCATCGCCGCGGCGGTGGCCGCTACGTCGAGACCCTCGAAATTGCGCAGCATGAACGCCTCCTGCTGCCGCGCCGGCAGCGCCCGGATGGCCGCCTCCAGCACGGCCATCGTCTCGCGCATCTCCAGTTGTTCGTCCGGCGCACCGGAGGCCGGGTCCGGCGCCTCGGCCACCGGGTCGGGGCGGCCGTCTTCGCCGTCCCCGCCGAACCAGGAGATGACCCGGTTGCGCACGGCCCGGCGGCGCTGGCTGTCGCGCACCCGGTTCGTCAGGATGCGGAAGAACAGCGGCGCCCACTCCCGCTCGGGGCGCCCGGCGTACTTGCGCACCAGCCGGATCATGGCGTCCTGGACCAGGTCCATGGCCTCGTCCCGGTCGCCCGTGCCGATCTCGGCGATGCGCAGGGCCCGCCGCTCCACGCCGGCGAGGAAGGCATTCAGTTGTTGCTCCTGCTCCAGCGCCCTCGCTCCTCGCTCCGCCCGGCAATCCCAATGGGCATCCCGCCGGCTGCCCCAGCGGCGCTCCAGCGCCACGACGCCGGCGTCCGTCCTGCCGCCCCCGCGGCGGTTCACGAAACCACCCCGCCGACGGTCACCGTCCGCTGTACAGCCTCCATGCTTGACTCCCGTAAGCATTACACTATGTTCGCGTACAGTCTCCTAACGCGTCGGCAGGGCCCCGGTTGACAGGCAGGACGCTGTTCTTTTGCACAGGGGATATTGCAGTTTCATGGCAACCCGACGGCGTCGGCCGGGCCGCGGGCGTATCTGTTCAAAAGTTTGATTTGATTCATTAATCGGGCTGCCGACGGCGCTCGCGGCCGAGCCCCGCCAGAGGGCCGCGGGGCGGCTGTCCGGCCGGCCGGCGGGCTTTCATCCACAGACTTATCCACAACTTGTCCAGCAACGAGCAGAACCCCCCCGAGACCGCCCCCGCGGTGCTGAGAGTCGCCATCAAGGCGCCCCTGTCCCTCCTGTTCGACTACCTGCCGCCCGCCGGCGTCGACCCCGCGACGCTGCAGCGCGGCGTCCGGTTGAAGGTGCCGTTCGGCCGTCGTCACCGCATCGGGCTGCTCTGGGACACGGCGTCGCAGAGCGAGCTGCCGCGTGCCCGGCTGCGGCGCGTCGCCGCCGTGCTGGACGAGGAGCCGGTGGTGGACGCCGGCCTGGCCTGGCTGATCGACTTCGCCGCCGGCTACTACCATCACCCGGTCGGGGAGGTGGTGGCCGCAGCGCTGCCGGCGCTCCTGCGCGAAGGCCGGAGCCTGCACCGCACGGAGACCCGCTGGCACCTGACGGCGGAAGGAGCGGCGGCCGACGCCGCGGCGGCGGCCCGGCGGGCACCGCGCCAGGCGGAACTCCTGGCCGCGCTGGCCGCGGCCCCGTCCGAAGGGCTCGCGGCCGCGGAACTGGACCGGCTCTGTCCGGCCTGGCGCCGGGTCCGCAAGTCGCTGGAGGACAAGGGCCTGATCGAGAGCAGCGAGCGGCCGGTGGACGCAGCGGCCGAGGGCCGCGAGGCGGATGCTGCGCCCGCGAACACCATCGATCTGAACGAGGACCAGCTGGCGGCGGTGGCGGCAGCGACGGCCGCGGACGGTTACTCGGCCACCCTGGTGGACGGCGTCACCGGCAGCGGCAAGACGGAGGTCTACCTGGCGCTGATCGAGCGCACGCTGGCCCGGGGGCGTCAGGCGCTGGTGCTGGTGCCGGAGATCGGCCTGACGCCCCAGCTGATGGACCGCTTCACCGAGCGGCTGGGCCGACGACCGGTCATCCTGCACAGCGGCCTCGGCGATGCCGACAGGCTGGCTGCCTGGCGGGACGCCCGCGGCGGCGCGGCCGGCGTGGTGGTGGGCACCCGCTCGGCCGTATTCACGCCCCTGGCGCGGGCGGGGCTGATCATCGTCGACGAGGAGCACGACCCGTCGCTGAAGCAGCAGGAAGGGTTCCGCTATTCGGCCCGGGACCTGGCCGTGGCCCGGGCGCGGCACGAAGACGTGCCGGTGGTGCTCGGCTCGGCGACACCGTCGCTGGACTCCCTCGCCAACGTGGAACGCGGCCTGTACCGGCGGGTGGAGCTGCCGCGCCGGGCCGGCGGGGCGGCGCCGCCGGCGCTGCGCCTGGTGGACCTGGGGCGGCATCCGCCCATCGACGGCCTGTCCGCACCCCTGATCGACGCCATCGAGCGCCACCTCGGCGACGAGGGCCAGGTGCTGCTCTATCTCAACCGTCGCGGCTATGCGCCGACCCTGCTCTGCCGGGACTGCGGCCACGTGGCCGAGTGCCGCCGCTGCGATGCCCGCATGACCCTGCACGCGGGCGACCAGCGCCTGCGCTGCCACCACTGCGGCAGCGAACGTCCGGTGGATACGAGCTGCCCGGCATGCGGCGGCACGGTGGCGGCGCTGGGGCGGGGCACCGAGCGGGTGGAAGAAGCGGTGCACGGCCGTTTCGCCGGCTATCGGGTGAGCCGCATCGACAGCGACAGCACCCAGCGCAAAGGCAGCATGGAGAGCGCGCTGGACGACGCCCGCAGCGGTCGGGCGCAAATTCTGGTGGGCACCCAGATGCTCTCCAAGGGCCATCATTTCCCGCGCCTGACGCTGGTGGGCGTGCTGAACGCCGACCAGGGACTGTTCGGCAGCGACTTCCGCAGCGCCGAGCGGCTGGCGCAGACCCTGCTGCAGGTGTCCGGCCGGGCCGGCCGGGCCGACCGGCCCGGCGAGGTGCTGATACAGACCGACTTCCCCCAGCATCCGTTGCTGCAGCGGCTCGTGCAGCAGGGCTATGCCGACTTCGCCCGGGCCGCACTGGCCGAACGCAGGGACAGCGGCTGGCCGCCCTACTCGCGCATCGCCCTGCTGCGGGCCTCGGCCACGCAGCCGGAGCCGGCGATGGCGTTCCTGCGCGAGATGAAGTCCGCCCTGGCTGCCGTCGCCGGCGCCGAGGTTCGCCTGCTCGGCCCGGTAACGGCGCCGCTGGCGCGGCGCGCCGGCCGTTACCGTTGCCAGCTGCTGCTGCAGAGTGCGGAACGGGCACCGTTGCACCGCTTGCTCGCCCGGCTGCGCGAACAGGCGGAACACGCGTCCGGCGCGAGCCGCGTGCGGTGGTCGCTGGACGTCGATCCCATCGAGCTTTTCTGAGCGCCGCCGGATGCGGGACGGCACCGGGAACGGGTAGTATTGCGCCCTGCTTTTTCTCGCCTGATTCCCGGGGACCGGACTTGAAAGAAACCATCGCCAGACTGGTAGAAGCGGCACTCGCCTCGCGGCCGGAGATCGCCGACGAGCTGGAGCTAGCGAGCGTCAGCGCGGACGTCGAGCGCGCCCGCGATCCGCGCCACGGCGACTTCGCCACCAACGTGGCCCTGCGGCTCGCCAAGAGCCTCGGCCGCAACCCCCGGGAGCTCGCCGCCGACATCATCGCCGGCCTGCCGGAGTCCGAGCTGGTGGAGGAAGTCTCCGTGGCCGGCCCGGGCTTCATCAACTTCCGCGTGAGCCAGACGGCGCTCAGGCGCGAGATCGGCCGCGTCCTCGCCGAGGGCCGCTGCTACGGGCGCCGGGAGAAGCGGGCCGCGCCCCGGGTGATGGTGGAGTTCGTCTCCGCCAACCCCACCGGCCCCCTGCACGTCGGCCACGGCCGCCACGCGAGCTACGGCGCCACGATAGCCAACCTGCTGGAGGCCGCGGGCTATCCGGTGCACCGCGAGTACTACGTGAACGACGCGGGACGGCAGATGGAGATCCTCGCCGTCAGCGTCTGGCTGCGCTATCTGGGCCTGCACGGCGAGACGCTGCCGTTCCCGGCCGCCGGCTACCGCGGCGACTACATCATCGAGATCGCCGGGGAGCTGCCGGCCGAGCGCTACATGGCGGGCGCGGCGGAAGTGCTGCGCGACCTGCCCGGCGACGCTCCCGACGGCGACAAGGAGGCGCGCATCGACGCGCTGATCGCCCGCGCCCAGACCCTGCTAGGCGACGAGGGCTTCGATACGGTCCGGCGCCATGCGCTCGCGAGCATCCTGGACGACATCCGTGACGACCTCGCCGGCTTCGGCGTGGAGTTCGATACCTGGTTCTCCGAGGCGAGCCTCACCGAGGAGGGCGTCATCGACGAGGCGCTCGAGCGGCTGCGAGATCGCGGCATGCTCTACGAGCGCGACGGCGCCGTCTGGTTCCGCGCCACCGACTACGGCGACGAGAAGGACCGGGTGGTCGTGCGGGACAACGGCAAGAAGACCTATTTCGCGAGCGACATCGCCTACCACTACGGCAAGCGCCGGCGCGGCAACGACCTGCTGCTGGACGTGCTGGGCGCCGACCACCACGGCTACATCGCCCGGGTGCGCGCCGGGCTGGAGGCGATGGGCGAACCCGGCGATTCGCTGGAGGTGCGCCTGGTGCAGTTCGTCACGCTCTACCGGGGCGGCGAGAAGATGCAGATGTCCACTCGCTCCGGCGAGTTCGTGACGCTGCGCGAGCTGCGCGAGGAGGTGGGCAACGACGCCGCGCGCCTGTTCTACGTGATGCGCTCAAACGACCAGCACCTGGACTTCGACCTGGAGCTGGCGAAGTCGCGCTCCAACGAGAACCCGGTCTACTACATCCAGTACGCCCACGCCCGGGTGGCGAGCGTCATGCGCCAGCTGGAGGACAAGGGGCTCGCCTGGGACCGCGAGCAGGGACTGGCTGCGCTGGACCGTCTGACCGAGGAGCAGGAGAGCACCCTCGTCGCCACGCTCACCCGTTTCCCCGAGGTGATCGAGGCGGCCGCGGAGAAACGCGCGCCGCAGACGCTGGTGTTCTATCTGCGGGACCTGGCCAACGAGTTCCACACCTACTACAACGCCCACACCTTCATCGTCGACGACGAGGCGCTGAGGAACGCGCGGCTCACGCTGGTGCTGGCCGCGCGGCAGGTCATCGCCAACGGCCTCGGCCTGCTGGGCGTCTCCGCGCCCGACTCGATGTAGCCATGGCACAACGACGCCGGCAGACGAAGCGCCGCAGTTCCCGCAGCGGCCGCAGCACGACCAACGGGCAGGCGCCCGGCTGGTTGTGGATGCTGTTCGGGCTGGCCATCGGCCTCTCGGTGGCGGCGGCCGTCTGGATGAGCGACCGGGGCGAACCCGCAGTGGAGCCCCGGCCGCGCGAGGCGGCGAGCCTCAGGGAGGAAGAGAAGGCGCCCCGTCCGGAACCGAAACGGGTGGAGACGCCGGCGGCCAGCGAGTCGCGCTTCGATTTCTACGAGATGCTGCCCCGCTTCGAGGTGGTGGTGCCCGAGGAGGAACCCCACGCCCGCCCGGACAACCGGCCGGATCTGCCCACCGAGCCCGGCACCTACGTGTTGCAGGCCGGCTCGTTCAGTGCCTTCGAGGATGCCGACCGCATGAAGGCGCGGCTCGCGCTGCAGGGCATCCCGTCGCGCATCCAGCGCGTCGCCATCGACGAGCGCACCTATCACCGGGTGCGCATCGGCCCGGTCTCCGACATGGACGAGCTCGACGACCTGCGCCGCCGGCTGCGCGAAGCGAAGATCGAGGTGCTCATGATCCGCGTGCCGCAGCAATGAGGGCCCGCCCGGCCATCTTCAGGGCGCTGGCGTTCGCGGCACTGCTGTGCGCCGGCCTGGCCGGCTGCGCGACGGCACCGCAGTCGGAGACCCCGGGCGACGCGGCGCGGCAGGAAGCGCCTGCCGCCGCGCCTGCCATCCCCGCCCCGCCGCCAGCGCCCGAGCCGCCGCCGGGACCACCGCCCGGACCGGACCTCTCGACGCTGCGCATCACGGTGGCCGCCGTCGGTGACATGATGATCGGCACCGACTACCCCGACAACCGGCTGCCCGACGACGACGCCCTCGGCTTCTTCAACGGCGTGGCGCCGGTGCTGCGGCAGGCCGATCTCGCCATCGGCAACCTCGAGGGCGTGCTGCTCGACGGCGGCGAGCCCGCCAAGCAGTGCAAGGACCCGTCGGCCTGCTGGCTGTTCCGCTCCCCCACCCGCTACGCCGGCGTATTCCGGGACGCGGGCTTCGACGCGCTCAGCCTCGCCAACAACCACGCCCGGGACTTCGGCGAGGAAGGCCGGGACGCGAGCATGGCCGCACTGGATGCGGCCGGCATCCGCCACTCCGGCCGGGAGGGCACCACCGCCAGCCTGGACGTGGGCGGCATCCGGGTGGGCTTCGTCGCCTTCTCCGGCACCCGCGGCGCCAATCCCATGCTGAACGAGGAGGCGGCCGCGGCGATGGTGGCCGATCTCGCCGCCGGGCACGACGTGGTCATCGTCTCCTTTCACGGCGGCGCCGAGGGCATTGACGCGCTGCACCTGCCCTTCGCCGAGGAGGAATACTACGGCGAGCCCCGCGGCGACGTGGTGGCGTTCGGGCGGGCGATGGTGGATGCCGGCGCCGACCTGGTCTTCGGCCACGGCCCTCACGTGGTGCGCGCACTGGAGCGCTACCGGGGACGCATCATCGCCTACAGCCTCGGCAACTTCGCCACCTATTACGGCATCAGCGTCGCCGGGCTGAAGGGAATCGCGCCGATACTCGTCACCACGCTGGACGGCAACGGCGAGTTCGTCGAGGGCAGTGTGGTGTCCACGCGCCAGATACGGCCGTCGGGACCGACCATGGACCCGGCGGGCGAGGCGGCGGAACTGATGGCCCGCCTGTCGCGGCAGGACTTCGGCAACCCGGGCGTGCGCTTCGAGGCGGACGGGCGCCTGTTGGCGGTCGAACGGCCCGCACCGCGAATCCATCCGCCGGCCGCGGCGGGCCCGGAATAGGCGCGCTCAGTCGTCGCCGCCGCCGGCCTGGCGGAAGTCCACGCCCAGCGCGCGCAGCTTGCGGTAGAGATGGGTGCGCTCCATGCCGACCCGCTGGGCGAGCTTGCCCACCTTGCCGTTGCACAGGATCAGCTGCTGGGTGAGATAAGCGCGCTCGAATGCCTCCCGCGCCTCGCGCAGCGGCAGCGCCAGGAGATCCTGCTTCACCAGCGGCTCGTCGTCCGGCGCCTCGGCCTTCAGCTCGCTCTCGATCTCGGACAGCGACACTTCCTCGTCGCCGCCGTTGATGAGCACCCGGTGCACCAGGTTCTTCAGTTCCCGCACGTTGTCCGGCCACGGATAGTTGCGCAGACGGTTCTGAGCCGCGACGCCGAAGCGCCGGAACGGCAGGCCCTCGGCGTCCACCAGTTTCTCGGCATAGTAGCGCAGCAGCTCCGGCACGTCCTCGGCGTACTCGCGCAGCGGCGGCACCCGCAGGGTGAGCACGTTCAGGTGGCTGAGAAGATCGCGGCGCAGGGTGCCGCGATCCAGCAGCCGCTCGTAGTCCTGCGGCAGCGACACCATGATGCGGGCGGTCAGCGGCACCGCCTCGCGGCCGCCCCTGCGCATGTAGCTGCCCTGCTCCAGCGCGCTCGCCAGCAGGGTCTGGGCGGCGGCGCTGGCGTCGCCGAGTTCGTTCACGAACAGGATGCCGCCCGCCGCACGGTCCAGCAGCCCCTCGCGGACCTTGCCTTCCTCCTCGCTGCCGTAGAGCTGCACCTCGGCGTTGTCGTCGGTGAGCGAGCCGCCGGCCACGCTCACGTATTCGGCGGCGGCGCGTGGGCCTACGGAATGGACGTAGCGGGCGAACGCCTCGCGGCCGGAACCGGGCTCGCCGATCAGCAACATCGGGGCGTCGTGCGCCGCGAGCTTGCGGGCCTGCTCGCGCAGAGTCCGCATCGTTTCGCTCTTGCCCACCGGCGCCAGCGGCGAGAGCAGCCGGCGCATCTGCTGCGGCTCGCTCTTTCTGCCCGCCTCCAGCGCCCGCTCGACGGTGTGCAGCAGCTTCGACAGCGACAGCGGCTTCTCGATGTAGTCGAACGCGCCGAGGCGGGTGGCCTCCACGGCCGTGTCCACCGTGCCGTGGCCGGACATGATCACCACCGGGCACTGCCGGGTGTCGGGCTGCTGGCTCCACTCCTTCAGCAGGGTGATGCCGTCGGTGTCCGGCATCCAGACATCCAGCAGCACCAGGTCGTGGTGGTCCGCCCTGCGGGCCTCGCGCGCCTCGCCGGCGTCGGCGGCAGCGGTGACCTCGTAACCCTCGTCCGAGAGAATCTCCCGGATCAGGGACCGGATGTCCGACTCGTCGTCGACGACGAGTATGTGTTCGCCACTCATGCCCTTTCTCTCCGTTTGTCACCCCGCTCGCCCCGCCGCGGCATGGACGCGAGCATCGCCTCGCGGCTGGCCTCGTCGACCGGCAGCGAGATGCGTATCCGCGCGCCGCCGCGGTGGCGGTTCTCCGCACGGATGCTGCCGGCGTGCTCTTCCACCAGTTTCTTCACGATGGCGAGTCCGAGACCCGTGCCCTTCGGTTTGGACGTGACGTAGGGGTCGAAGATCTGTTCCACCGGTCCGGCATGGAAGCCCGGGCCGTTATCCTCGACCGTGATGGTGGCCAGCTTCGCGCCGTTTTCCTGCTCCGCCCGGGTAATGATATCGATTCTGCCGTCTTCCTGCCCTTCCAGTGCCTCGACGGCATTTCTGGCCAGGTTGTGCAGGATCTGGCGCACCCGGCCCGCGTCCGCGTCCACGAGGGGCAGGCCGGTGTCCAGGTCCAGGGTGATGTCGACGGCCGTGTCCTGGGCGCGATAAAGATCGATCACCTCGCGCACCAGTTTGTTGAGGTCGAACCGGGTCATGTCCATGTCAGGCGCGCGGGCGTATTCGGAGAAGGCGTTCACCATCTCCTTCATCGCCTCCACCTGCTGCACGATGGTATGGGTCGCGCGGTCGAGTATCTGCGCCTCGCCCGGCGGCATCTCACGCAGGTACTTCTGCCGCAGCCGCTCGGCGGACAGCTGGATGGGCGTCAGCGGGTTCTTGATCTCGTGGGCGAGACGGCGCGCCACCTCGCCCCAGGCCGCGTCCCGCTGGGCCTGCAGCAGCGCGGTGATGTCGTCGAAGACGACGACGAACCCGGCGGTGTGGCCGTCTTCGGCCGGCAGCGCCGTGCAGGCACAGGTGAGGACGCGCCGGCCGACCTCGCCGCGCAGCACGATCTGCTCCCGCCACTCGGTCTCCCCGGCGGCGAGATGGACGCGGGCCACGTCCACGAACTGCTCCAGCAGCGGACGCCCTTCGGCCACCTCCGGCAGCAGCTCGCCGATGCGGTTCTCCAGATCCACGCCCAGGATGGCGCCGGCCGCCTGGTTGGCCGTGCGGATGCGCAGGTCCGGCTCCAGCGAGACGACGCCGGTGGAGAGCCGCGCGAGGATGACCTCCAGGTTGGCGCGCTCGGCCTCCACCTGGGCCTGGCTGTCCCGCGCGGTCTCCCGGGCCGCCGCCAGCCTGCGCGTCATGTCGTTGAAGGAATTGACGAGGAAACCGATCTCGTCCCGGGACGGGGTCGGCAGCTGGGTGTCGAAGTCTCCCGCCGCCACGGCGCGGGTGCCGGCCACCAGTTGCTGAATGGGCGCGACCAGCCGGCGCGAGAAGAAGAACGCGCCGTAGATCGAGGCGAGCAGGGAGACCAGCAGCACCACCGTCAGGGTCAGGGTCAGCGTGCGCTTCAGGGGTTCGCGCAGATAGAGCTGGCGTTTGTAGTCCGTGTACGAATCGCCGACGTTGTCCGCCATGGCCGACAGACGCTGGGTCACCGGGTACAGGGCCTGCAGCACGTAGCGCTCGCCGGTACGGGCGTCGCCGGTCACCGGCGCCGCGGTGCGGATCTGGTAGCCGCCGTCCTCCAGCGGATCCAGGCTCACGTAGGGACGGTTCTGGCTGATCTGCAGCAGCATCTCGTCCGACGGCGGCGAGGGCACGGCGAGGCGGGAGCGGTCGAAGCTGGTGGCGACGATGCGGCTGTTGGGACCGAACATAGTCACCTCCAGCGCGCCGGTGTCCCTGCGCATTCGGGCGAGCTCGCCGATCAGTGCGGCCTCGCTCATGAGCTCCACCCGTTCCGCGTAGCGAAGGGTGAGATCCAGGTTCGTGCGCATCTGGATGCTGAGCGCGGCACGGGAGAGATCCAGCGCGTCCTCCAGGCCCTGCTCCACGTCCTCGGTGAACCAGCTGTCGATGCCCCGGTTCAGAAACTGGGCGGAGAAGTAGTAGACGAGCAGCAGCGGCAGCACGGCCAGCCCGATGAACATGGCCACCATGCGGCCCTTCAGCTTGGCGCCCGGCACGTGGTGGCGCAGGTCCTGCACCAGGCGCGCCAGGTTGCCGATCAGCAGCACGATCAGGATGACGACGCCCACCGCGTTCACCAGCAGGGTGATGCCGGAGAGCCGGTCGAACTGCTCCGAGCTCTGGGAGGTCTGGGTCAGGAGCAGCAGGGCAGTGAGTGCCAGCAGCAGGCCGACGCCCGCCAGCAGGGTGAAGAGGAATCTCCTCAGCGTTCGAGCTGCCATTCGTACCAGTCGCTGGTGATCCGCCAGTCTTCCCGCCAGAACGCGATCAGCCGCAGCGCGGCGGGATAATCCTTGACGTCCACCACGGCCCGCATGCGGATGCGATAGTCCCTGTCGCCGCGCAACAGGGCGGCGTCGATCACGGGCAGCGACGTGATGCGACCGAGGTTGTTCAGCGCGGAATACAGCGTGGCGTAGGAGTCCTGCTCGCCGGTATTCAGATTACGGACAACGTAACGGCGGCTGAGCGCGTTGTAGAGGAGCTGGTAGTTTACCGCCAGCTCCGCGGTGACGTCGTCCAGCCAGAAACGCCGCTCCTGGATCACCTGGAACTGCAGCTCCACGTTGATCGGGACGCCGCTGTCCAGCGCGTCCAGCGCCTCGTCGGAGAGCACGTACTGCAGGCGGGCGCCCACTCGGTAGACGCCGTCCACCAGATTCGAGTCCGCCGAACGCACGGCGACCGTGCCGCCCTCCTGGCCGGAGGCCGGCTGCCAGGCCAGGCACGCGAGCAGGACGAGCACCGCACAGAGGCGGCCCGCAGTCCCGTCCGCTGGTGCGCTCGGCAGGCTCATGTCGGCTTTTCGATACAACAGTAAAAGAATCCATCCAACCCGTTTCGTCCCGGAAACAGCTGGAATCCAGCCTCGTCAGCTTGCATTAGATCGCGGATGTTGTCATCGGGCAACGGTTTTCCGACGCCTGCTTCGGGTTCTGCGGCGGCGAACGCGGCGACCACTCCCGTGTTCTCCGCGCGCAGCACCGAGCAGGTGGCATAGACCAGCCGGCCGCCGGGCGCGAGCAGTGGCCAGAGGGCGCGGAGCATGGCCAGCTGGCGCGCCGCCAGCCGCCCGACGTCGGCGGGTCGGCGCAGCATCCTGATGTCCGGGTGGCGCCGGATGACGCCGGTGGCGCTGCAGGGCGCGTCGACGAGTATCCGGTCGTAGCGCTCGCCGTCCCACCATGCGGCCGGTTCGGCGGCATCGCCGCAGAGGAGCCCGGCGGAGTAGCCACCCCTTGCCAGCGCCTCGCGGACCCGCTCCAGCCGGCCGGCATCCGCATCGAGAGCCGTAACCGACGCGTCCCCGGCCACGCTCTCCAGGATGTGCAGCGTCTTGCCGCCCGGCGCGGCGCAGGCGTCCAGGACGCGCATGCCGGGCGCGGCACCCAGCAGCGGGGCGGCGAGCTGGGCCGCGCCGTCCTGCACGCTGACCTCGCCGGCGGCGAAACCCGGCAGCTCCTCGACCGGGAGCGGGCGCGACAGCCGCAGGGCCGACGGCACGCCCGGCAGCGACGCGGCTTCCACGCCGTCCGGCAGCCGCTGCCGCCAGCTTGCGGCATCGGTGCGATGCAGATTGACGCGCACCCACATCGGTGCCCGCTCGTTGTTGGCCGCGGCTATCGCTTCCCACTCGTCCGGCCAGTCCGCGGCCAGTGCGTCCAGCAGCCAGCGCGGATGGGACCAGACCGCCTCGGGGTCGGCCTGCGGATTGGCCAGGACGGCCTCGAGCAGGCTGTCCCGCTCGCGCTGGAAGCGGCGCAGCACCGCGTTGACCAGCCCGCGCATCCGCGGCCGGCCCAGCTCCCGGCAGGCGGCCACCGTCTCGCCGACCGCTGCATGGTCCGGCACCCGCATGCGCCAGAGCTGATACAGGCCGACCTCGATCAGCGCGGCGACCGGCCCCTCCCGCTTCGGCAGCGGCCGCTCCAGCAGGCGCCCGGTGAGAGCGCGCAGCGTGTAATGCCAGCGAACGGCGCCGTAGGCCATCTCCGCCGCCAGTGCGCGGTCGCCGTCCCGGCAGGCGGCGGTCTCCGCGGCCAGCGCGTCGTCGAGGGAGCGGCCTCGATCCGCGACGGCGGCGAGGGCCCTCGCCGCGGCCGCCCTGGGGCTGGCAGGGCTAGCCAAGTCTGAGGCCGGCGAGGCCGCGCTGGCCGGCAAGGCGCTGGTTGGCAAAGTCCCTGGCGGCGATGCGGCGGCGGCCCGGGAGCTGAACTTCCAGCAGGCGCAGCACGCCCTCGCCCGTCGCCACGTCGATGCCATCGGCGCCGGCGGCGAGGATCGTGCCCGGATCCGCCCGCGTCTCCCCGTCGGGCAGCGGCTCGGCACGCCAGCAGCGCAGCACCTCGCCCTCCAGCCGGGTGTGGCAGACCGGCCAGGGATCGTAGGCCCGCACGGCGCGGTCGATGCGCTCCGCCGGCCAGGACCAGTCGATCAGTGCGTCCTCCCGGCGGATGCGCGGCGCGTAGGTCGCCGCTGCATCGTCCTGGGGCTCGGGCTGCAGCCGGCCCGCGAGGATGTCCGCCAGCCTCTCGGTCAGCAGCCCGGCGCCGAGGGCGGCCAGCCGGTCGTGCAACTCCCCCGCGGTCTCCCGGGGGCTCACCGGCGTCTCCGCGCGGGCGTACACCGGGCCGGTGTCGAGGCCGGCCTCCATGCGCATCAGACTGACGCCGGAGACCGGGTCGCCGGCGAGCACCGCCGCCTGGATCGGCGACGCGCCCCGCCAGCGGGGCAGCAGGGAGGCATGGACGTTGATGCAGCCGGCCGGCGGCAGTTCGAGCACATCGGGCGGCAGGATGAGCCCGTAGGCGGCCACGATCAGCGCGTCGGGCTCGAGCGCTGCGAGCTCGGCAACGGCCGCGGCGTCCTTCAGCGAGGCGGGTTGCAGCACGGGCAGCCCTTCCTCGACGGCCCACGTCTTGACGGGGCTCGGGGTGAGGCGCCGGCCGCGGCCGGCGGGGCGGTCCGGCTGGGTCAGCACGGCCGCGGGGCGGTGGCCGGCGCCACAGAGCGCCTGCAACGAGGCCAGGGCGAATTCGGGGGTGCCGGCGAAGATCAGGCGGGGCGCATGGGCCGCGTGGGCCGCGTCTCCCGCAACGCCTTCACCGTTCACGGGAGAAGACCCGGCACTCAGACGGGCCCGGCAGCCCGCTCCCCGCCAGGCTGCGCGGCGTTGCGCCGTCCTTTGAGCAGCCGCTTGCGGATCCGCTGACGCTTCATCTCCGACAGGTAGTCCACGAACAGCTTGCCTTCCAGATGATCCATCTCGTGCTGGATGCAGACGGCGAGGAGGCCCTCCGCTTCCATCTCGAAGCTCTCGCCGTCACGGTTCAGCGCGCGCACGCGGATGCGCTCGGCCCGCTCCACCGGCTCGTAGAATCCGGGCACCGACAGGCAGCCCTCCTCGGTCATCTCGACGCCGTCCTTCTCGAGAATCTCGGGGTTGATCAGGACGTGGGGCTGATCCTTCTCCGCCGAGACGTCGGCCACGAGCAGACGCTTGTGCACGTCCACCTGGGTGGCCGCCAGCCCGATGCCGGGAGCCGCGTACATGGTCTCGAACATGTCGTCGATCAACTGCCTGAGTTCGTCGTCCACGCGCTCGACGGGCTGCGCTTTCGTGCGCAGGCGCGGATCGGGGAATTCGAGGATGTTCAGGATAGCCATCGGTGCCTTCTCAATATCTCGCGTGAACTGCCACAAAAACCATCTAGTGTTTTGACTTTATTGGGATACATAACGGACAATCAAGACGTTATGTCAGGCCGGCGCGGCGGCCCGGGGCGATTCTGTGACGCACTTGGCAGTTGGTCGCGCGTCGGGACGCCATAGTATACCAACGCCGTGACAGCCGGCAGCCCCGATTCCCACAGGATGGAGCAAGCCCAACCATGCCCCTTGCAGAGCGGAATACCCAGTCCATGGTGAGACTGTGCGGAGTGCTTTTTGTTGCATCGACTCTTGCGACAACAGCCGGTTGCAGCCTGAACCCCTTCGCCGACGACGCCGACGCGCCGCCCGCCCCGGTGACGCCGGCGGCGAGTGCGGAGTCCTCCGGGCCCGTCTCGCTGGAGCCGCGCCGCAGCGCTGACGCCGAGGTGGTCGAACGGCGGGCCGAACCCGCGCCGCCGCCGCAGGAAGTGCCGCTGGCGCCGAATGCGCCCGAGCGCTACGTGGTGAAAAAGGGCGACACCCTGTGGGACATCTCGGAGATGTTCCTGCGCGACCCCTGGTTCTGGCCGGAGATCTGGCAGGTGAACCCGCAGGTCGAAAACCCGCACCTCATCTATCCCGGCGACGTGCTGTCGCTGGTCTACATCGACGGCCGTCCCCGCATCATGCTGGAACGGGGCATCCAGGCCGTGCGGCTGAGCCCGCAGATCCGCGCCACGCCGCTGGACCAGGCCATCACCACCATCCCGTACGAGCAGATCGCGGCCTTCCTGACCCGCGGCGCGGTACTCGAGAAAGGCCAGGCCGATGCGCTGCCCTACATCCTGACCAGCCGCGGCGAACACCTGATCGCCGGCGCCGGCAACGACGTCTACGTGCGCGGCGACATCGAGGGCGTGGGCTCGCGCTACAGCGTGCTGCACGTCGACGAGCCGCTGGTGGA
Source organism: Woeseiaceae bacterium (assembly GCA_035655155.1). GTDB lineage: Bacteria > Pseudomonadota > Gammaproteobacteria > Steroidobacterales > Woeseiaceae > Lentisalinibacter. The sequence continues at coordinate 33,168 of DASRVH010000126.1, read as the reverse complement.
TCCCGACGACGACAAGGTGGTCGGCTATCAGGCCATCTACGTGGGCCAGGGTCAGGTGGACCGCACCGGCGATCCGTCCACCGTCCATCTCCTGAAGACCAGCCGGGAAGCGCTGGCCGGCGATCGGCTGATGCGGCAGGAAATCGAGATCCCGCTGAATTTCTTCCCGAAACCGCCGGATACGGACATAGACGGCCGCATCATCTCGGTAGTAGATGGTATATCGCTGATCGGGCAGTACCAGGTCATCGTCATCAACCGCGGGGCCCGCAACGGGCTGGCACCCGGCGACGTGCTCAGCGTGCTGACGGCCGGCGAGACGGTGCGCGACCGCTTCGCGAACACGGGCGGCTTCGGGCTGCTCGGCGGCGAGAAGGTGAAGCTGCCGGACGAGCCGGCGGGCACCGTGATGGTGTTCAAGGTGTACGACCGCATCGCCTACGCCCTCGTCATGATGGCGGAGAGCGAGATGCGGGTGCACGATATAGTACGTAACCCCTCCTGACGCGAGACACGGCAACGGCCGGCGTCCGCGAGGGCGCCGGCCGTTTCCTTTATGACGTGCCGGCACAGCGGAGCCGGACATGGACGAAGAGACAGAAGCCTGGGTACGTCTCGCCGAGGCCCCGGGGCTGGGCGCGGCCGCGGCCGCCGCGCTCGTCGAGAACTTCGGCTCGGCCGCCCGGGCGGTGGCGGCGGGACGCGGCGCGCTCGCCTCCCGCGGCCTCGAGGCGGAGGCGATCGAGGCGCTGCTCGCGCCGCCGGCGGAGCGCATGGCGCGCATCGCCGCGTGGCTCGGCGAGCCGGGACATCATCTGGTCAGCCGCCACTCGCCGGACTATCCCGCGCTGCTCGCCGAGGCCGCCGGTGCGCCGCTCGTCCTCTACGTGAACGGCGACCCCGGACTCCTGTCCATGCCCCAGCTCGCCGTGGTCGGCAGCCGCAACCCCACCCGCGGCGGGGCGCGCACCGCGTTGGAGTTCGCCGCCCATCTCGCCGCCAGCGGGCTCACCATCACCAGCGGACTCGCCACGGGCATCGACACCGCGGCCCACGAGGGCGCCCTGTCGGCGGGCGGCAGCACCATCGCCGTGCTGGGCACGGGCATCGACCGGGTCTATCCCGCCGCCAACCGGGAACTCGCCCACCGTATCGCCGGGCGGGGCGCCCTCGTGAGCGAGTTCCCGCTGGGCTCGCCGCCGGAGGCGTGGCACTTCCCGCGACGCAACCGGATCATCAGCGGCATGAGTCTGGGCACGCTCGTGGTGGAGGCGGCGCAGCGCAGCGGCTCGCTGATCACCGCCAGACTGGCCGCCGAGCAGGGCCGCGAAGTGTTCGCCATACCGGGCTCCATACATAACGCACTGGCCCGCGGCTGCCACCGGCTGATCCGCGACGGCGCCAGGCTGGTGGAGTCTGCCGACGACATCTTCGCCGAACTCGCACCGCTGGCCGGCGCGCTCGGCACGCGCCTCGGAGAGCCACCGTCGGACACCGATTCCGCGGCCGCCGGCGCTGCCGGAACGCAGCGCGACGGGGATTACGACAAACTGCTGGAGGCCCTCGCGTGGGAGCCCGTGGACATGGATACGTTGATCGAACGGTCCGGATTGACGATCGATCAGCTTTCCTCCATGCTCCTGATCCTGGAACTCGAGGGCGAAGTCGAAACGCTGCCTGGCGGGAAGTTCTCGAGGGTCAGACAGGAGCGCCTACCCGAATGAAAGAGAACGTCCTCGACGTATTGATGTACCTGTTCGAGACCTACATCGATACGGAGGAAGAACCCGAAGCGGATCAGAACGAACTCCGCGAGGAACTCGCCCGGGCCGGCTTCCACGACGCCGAGATCGAGCACGCCCTCGACTGGCTGGACGGTCTGGGAACGAACAACGACCTCCTGTCCCCGAACCCGCAGACGGAGAACGGTACCCGCATCTTCAACGGGTTCGAACTCTCGCGCCTGGATGCGGCATGCCGCGGCTACCTCGTGTACCTGGAGCAGGTGGGCATCCTCTCGCCGCCCCAGCGCGAACTGGTGATCGACCGTCTGCTCGCGCTGGAGTCCGCCGACATCGACGTGGAGCAGATCAAGTGGGTGGTGCTGATGGTACTGTTCAGCCAGCCCGGCCAGGAGCTCGCCTACGCGCGCATGGAGGATCTGGTCTTCGACGAGGACTCGGGGACGATCCATTGATCGGGCCATTGATCGGGAGATTCTGAGGCGGCAGACTGGCCGCGTCAGACAGCACGCCGCGGCAGAGTCCGCGGTTTTTCATTTCTGGCCGGGCGACAGGAACGCGCCCGGCGACAACGGACGCACGGGAACGGATGAGCAAGAACCTCGTCATCGTGGAATCGCCGGCCAAGGCGAAGACCATCGAAAAGTATCTGGGCAAGGACTACGACGTCCTGGCCTCCTACGGGCACGTGCGCGACCTCGTGCCGAAGGGGGGTGCGGTGGACCCGGAACACGGCTTCGAGATGAAGTACCGGGTGATCGAGCGCAACGAGAAGCACGTCAACGCCATCGTCCGTGCGCTGAAGAAGGCGGACTCCCTGATACTCGCCACGGACCCGGACCGCGAGGGCGAGGCCATCGCCTGGCACCTGTACGAGCTGCTGAAGGACAAGGGCGCTCTGGACAACAAGGACGTGCATCGCGTCGTCTTCTACGAGATCACGAAGCAGGCCATCCAGGACGCCATTCAGCATCCCCGCGGCCTCTCCAGCGAGCTGGTGAACGCGCAGCAGGCACGGCGCGCGCTGGACTACCTGGTGGGCTTCAACCTGTCTCCGCTGCTGTGGAAGAAGGTACAGCCGAACCTCTCCGCCGGCCGGGTGCAGAGTCCGGCACTCAGGCTCATCGTCGAGCGCGAGGAGGAGCGCGAGCGCTTCGTATCGCGGGAGTACTGGACCATCGAAGCCGACGTCAGCAAGGAAGGCCAGGCCTTCCCCGCGCGGCTGGTGGCCTGGAAGGGCGAGAAGGTGGAGCAGTTCAGCTTCGGCGACGAGGACACGGCCATGGCCGTCGACGCCGCGCTGCGGAGCGCCGCCGACGGCGTGCTGCGCACGGTCAAGGTGGAGCGCAAGCAGCGCCGGCGCAACCCGGCAGCCCCGTTCACCACCTCGACGCTGCAGCAGGAGGCCTCGCGCAAGCTCGGCTTCAACACCCAGCGCACCATGCGCGTCGCACAGCGGCTCTACGAGGGCGTGGACATCGGCAGCGCGGACGGCAACGTTGGCCTGATCACCTACATGCGCACCGACTCTGTCACGCTGGCCCAGGTGGCGGTGGACGAGACCCGCAGCGTGATCGCCGAACGCTACGGCAAGGACAACGTCCCGGACAGCCCGCGCCAGTACAAGAACAAGTCCAAGAACGCCCAGGAGGCCCACGAGGCCATCCGCCCCACCTCGGTCAGCCGCACGCCGGACGAGCTGGAAGGCAAGCTGGAAGCGGATCAGCTGAAGCTCTACCGGCTGATCTGGACGCGCACGGTGGCGAGCCAGATGGTGCCCGCCGTGTTCGATACGGTGACCGCCGAGATGGTGCCCGCCGAGGAGCCGGAGGGCGAGGCCACCGGACGCTTCCGGGCCACGGGCTCGGTGCTGGTCAAGCCCGGCTTCATCGCCGTCTACCAGGAGGGCCGCGACGACGCCGCGGCGGACGACAGCGACCGGCGCCTGCCGGACCTGGCCGAGGGCGACCGGCTGAAGCTGGAGGAGATCCGTCCCGAGCAGCACTTCACCGAGCCGCCGCCCCGCTACACGGAGGCGAGCCTCGTCAAGTCGCTGGAGGAACTCGGCATCGGCCGGCCCTCGACCTACGCCAACATCATCACGACGCTGAAGAACCGGGAGTACGTGGAGATGGAGGGCCGCCAGTTCGTGCCCACGGACATCGGCCGCATCGTCAACGGCTTCCTCACCGAGCACTTCACGCAGTACGTGGACTACGACTTCACGGCGCGCATGGAGGACGACCTCGACGCCGTCTCCCGGGGCGACCGGGAGTGGGTGCCGCTGCTGGAGGAATTCTGGACGCCTTTCCACGACCTGGTGGAAGAGAAGGACCAAAACGTGACCCGCGAGCAGGTGGCCCAGGCCCGCGAACTCGGCACGGACCCGAAGACCGGCAAGCCGGTGACCGTGCGCATGGGCCGCTTCGGCCCCTTCGTGCAGATCGGCACCAAGGACGACGAGGAGAAACCGAAGTTCGCCGGCCTCATGCCCGGCCAGAAGATGAACGAGATCGATCTCGACGCCGCGCTGGAGCTGTTCAAGCTGCCGCGCAAGCTGGGCGAGACGCCGGAGGGCGAGCCGGTGTCCGCGAGCATCGGCCGCTTCGGCCCGTACGTGCGCTACGGCAACAAGTTCGTCTCCATCCGCGGCGACGACGATCCGTTCACCATCAACCTGGAACGCGCGCTGGAACTGGTTCGCGAGAAGAAGAAGGCGGATGCCGAACGCACCATCCAGGACTTCCCCGACGAGGGTATCCAGGTGCTCAAGGGCCGCTACGGCCCGTACGTCACCGACAAGAACAAGAATGCCAAGGTGCCGAAGGACCGCGAACCGGCATCGCTGACGCTGGACGAATGCAAGGAACTGCTGGCGGCGGCGCCGGCCCGTGGCCGCGGCCGCAAGAAGGCGAAGAAGAAGACGGCGACGGCCGTCGCCGACACGAAGAAGGCGGCGAAGAAGAAGAGCACGGCGCGCAAGAAAACCTCGGGCAAGAAGAAGACGAAGAAGAAAGCGAAGAAGAAGTCCGCCTACTGAGACGCCCGTCTTCCGTACCCGTCCTGCGCGGCCATCCCGTACAATGCGTCGCTCCGCGACGATGAGGCAGTCCGGCGCATATGGCGATGAGTGACTTCGGCGACAAACTGGCGGCCGTCAAGGAATATCTCCTCGGCCTGCAGCGAGGCATCACGGAGACCCTGGAGGAAGTGGACGGCACCGCCCGCTTCCACCGCGACTCCTGGGAGCGCGAAGGCGGCGGCGGCGGCGAGACCCGGGTGACCTCGGGCGGCTCCCTGCTCGAGCAGGCCGGCGTCAACTTCTCCCACGTCTACGGCGACAACCTGCCACCCAGCGCGTCGAAGAGCCGGCCGGAGCTCGCCGGGCGAGGATTTCAGGCCATGGGCGTCTCGCTGGTGCTGCACCCCCGGAATCCCTACGTGCCCACCACCCACGCCAACGTGCGGGTGTTCGCGGCCGAGAAGCCGGACAGCGAACCGGTCTGGTGGTTCGGCGGGGGCTTCGACCTGACGCCCTACTATCCGTACCTGGAGGACGTGGAGCACTGGCACCGCACGGCGCGCGAAGCCTGTGAGGACTTCCCCGAGGGCACCTATGCGCGCTTCAAGGACTGGTGCGACGAGTATTTCTACCTGCGCCATCGGGACGAGACCCGCGGCGTGGGCGGTCTGTTTTTCGACGATCTCAACGAGTGGGGCTTCGAGCGCTGCTTCGCCTTCATGCAGAGCGTGGGCGATCACTTCCTGCCGGCCTATCTGCCCATCGTCGAGCGCCGCCGGGACACGCCCTGGGGCGAACGCGAGCGCCAGTTCCAGCTGTACCGGCGCGGGCGCTACGTGGAATTCAATCTGGTCTACGACCGGGGCACGCTGTTCGGGCTGCAATCCGGCGGCCGCACCGAATCCATCCTGATGTCCCTGCCGCCGCTGGTGCGCTGGCAGTACGACTACCGGCCCGAGGCCGGCAGCCCGGAAGCGGAGTTGACCGAACGCTTCCTGAAACCCACCGACTGGCTGGGCGCCTCGTGAGCTCCGGCGCCGGTCCCGCGCCCTTCCACCTGGCCGTGCCGGTGGACGATCTGGAGCGCGCCCGCGGCTTCTACGTGGAGCTGCTCGGCTGCGCCACCGGCCGGGAGGACGAGCGCTGGCTGGACCTCGACTTCTTCGGCCACCAGGTCACCCTGCACCTGGCGGAGGACACCGGCGAAGAGGCCGCCAATGCCGTGGACGGCGATGAAGTTCCCGTGCGCCATTTCGGCGTGATCCTGGCGCCGTCGGACTGGCAGGCCCTGGCCGACCGGCTCAGGGCCGCCGGCGTCCGCTTCCTGATCGAGCCGCGGGTGCGTTTCCGCGGTCAGCCGGGCGAGCAGCGCACGATGTTCCTGCGCGACCCGGCCGGCAACGCACTCGAGTTCAAGAGCTTCGCCGACCCGTCCCGCATCTTCGCCCGGGACTAAAGCCCCCGCGACACTCCCGCCGCAGGCGTGCTGGCCCGCCGATTCGGCGCTATGCTAACGTCGTCCGAGCCTCCTCGCTGTGGCAACAGACCATCCATCCTCCCGGGGCGATCGAGCGGTGAAAAGAAACGAGCATCCGGCCTGGTTGCCATTGACCTGGCTGCCATCGACCTGGCTGCCATCTACCTGGCTGCCATTGACCTGGCTGGCGCTGACCATGCTCTGCCTCGGCACGACGGTGGGGGCTGCTTCCCTGCGCCATGCCGAAGGGGCCGCGGGCGGCCTGGTGCTGGCCGACGAGATCGGCGTGCGCGCCGACGGCCGCAAGGTGTACATCGTGCAACTGCGCCGCCCCGGTGCCGCGGAGCATTACGCGAAGACGGCCGCGCCCGGCCGCCCCGCCTCCATGAAGGTGATGCAGTCCACCGGCTTCAGCCGGGAGTCGGCGGCGGTGAAGTCCTGGGTGGCCGGCAGCGACGCCGCGCAGACGAGCTTGCTGGGGAAGGCGGCCCCCGGCACGCGGACCGTCTACGATTATCGCTACGGCTTCAGCGGTTTCGCCGCCGCCCTGACGCCCGTCCAGGCCGACCGCCTGCGCCACATGCCCGAGGTGGCCGGGGTGTGGGAGGACGAGATTCGGCCGCTGGCCACCAACGAGACCCCGAGTTTCCTCGGCCTGTTCGATAACACGGAGGGGCTCACCGGCGCGCTGGGGCTCGAGGGCGAGGGCGTGGTCATCGGCGTCATCGACAGCGGCATCACGCCCGACCACCCGAGCCTGAAGGACACCCGGGAGGCGGACAAGCCGCGGCTGTGCCGCACCTCTTTCGCCGATACCTTCCTCGGTCTGTGGCTGTGCCGGCGTTTCGAAGTGCGGGACGACGTGCAGCTGTTCGACCCGCCGGAGGACTGGAACGGCGTCTGCCAGTCCGGCGAGCAGTTCGCGGAGACGGTGTGCAACAACAAGCTCATCGGCGCCCGCTTCTTCGTCGACGGCGCCCTGGAGACCGGCGACCTGGACCCGGGCGAATTCCTCTCGCCCCGGGACGCCGACGGCCACGGCACGCATATCGCGACCATCGCCGCCGGCAATCCGGTGACGGCTTCGGTGGCCGGCACCGAGCTGGCCCGCATCCGGGGCATGGCGCCCAAGGCCCGTGTGGCGATCTACAAGGCCTGCTGGCTGCGGCCGGGCGACACCCGCGCCAGCTGCAATACCTCCGACCTCGCCCGGGCGGTGGACGCGGCCGTCGCGGACGGCGTCGACGTCATCAACTACTCGGTGGGCAACTCGCTGGCGACGGTGAGCGGCCCCGACGACATCGCCCTGCTGGCCGCCGCCAAGGCCGGCATCTTCACCGCCGTGGCCGCGGGCAACGAGGGCCCGGGTCTGCGCACCATCGGCTCGCCGGGCAGCTCGCCCTGGGTCACCACGGTGGCGGCCTCCACCCGCCCCGGCGTGAATTTCAGCGAGGCCATGGAGGTGATCTCGCCGCCGTCGCTGGCCGGCAAGTACGCCTCGCGGGAGGCAAGTTTCACGCCGCAGCTGGAAGACACGGGCAGCGTGGAAGAGGAACTCGTGATCGTCGAGGACGACAGCCTGGCCACCGATTCGGGCGACGGCAACGGCACCACCTACGACGCCTGCCAGGCGCCGGTGAACGGGGACGAACTCGCCGACAGGATCGCGTTGCTCGTGCGCGGCGGCTGCAGCTTCGAGACCAAGATCCGCAACGTCGAGGACGCCGGCGCGGTCGCCGCCCTGGTCTTCAACAACGCCGGCGAACCCTTCGTCATGACCGGCACGGCCGATTCGGTGGACATCCCGGCGGTCATGATCGGCCAGGCGGACGGGCGGCTGCTGTTCGACGCCATCAACGTGGACGAGGAGATCGTCGACGTGCGGCTGGCGGCGGGGTTGTTCCTCACCGAGACCGAGGCCGGCAACATCATGGCCGGCTTCTCCTCCCGGGGACCGGCCAGCGGCGCGCCGGACATACTGAAGCCGGACCTGACGGCGCCGGGGGTCAGCATACTCGCGGGCTTCACTCCGGACGCGGCCAACGCCGAACAAGGCGAGTTCTTCGGCTATCTCTCCGGCACGTCCATGTCGACGCCCCACGTGGCCGGCATCGCCGCGCTGCTGCTGGAGGCCAACCCGGACTGGTCGCCGGCGGCGCTGCGCTCGGCCATGATGACCAGCGCCTACCAGGACGTGGTGCAGCAGGACGGCGAGACCCCGGCCAATCCGTTCGACTTCGGCGCGGGCCACCTGCAGCCGAACGCCGCCGGCAGACCGGGGCTGCTGTTCGACGCCGGCGCCGAGGACTACGACGCCTTCGGCTGCGGCCTGGACGAGCCCATCCCGGATCCGTCGCGCTGCGACGAGCTGGCCGCCGCCGGCAGGAGCTTCGACGCCACCCAGTTCAATCAGGCCTCCATCGCCATCGAGCAGCTGACCGGCCGGCGCAGCATCACCCGCACCGTGACGGCCGCCGGCGATGGGGCGGGCACCTGGCAGGTGGAGATCGAGCCGCCGCCGGGCACCGTGGTGACGGTGTCTCCGGCGACGCTGTCGCTGAACCCGGGCGAGACCGCCACCTACACCGTGGACATGGAATTCATCGGCACCGGGCTGGATCTGTGGTACTTCGGCGCCATCACCTGGCGGGCCGGCGAGACCGCCGTGCGCACGCCGGTCGCCATCCGGCCGGTATCGCTGTCGGCGCCGGAGGAGGTGAGGGATGCGGGCGGCAGCGGCACGCTCGGCTTCGACGTGGACTTCGGCTACACCGGCAGCTACCGGGCCGGCGTGCACGGGCTGAACGAGGCACTGGTGATCGACGGCTTCGTGGACAACGACCCGACCAAGACCTTCACGTTCCGAGACGGCAACGGCGTCACCAGCCACGTCATCGACGTGCCGTCCAACCAGGCGTATCTGCGCTTCGCGCTGTTCGACGAGGCCACCGACGGCGACGACGACCTCGACATGTACGTCTACTACTGCCCCAACGACATCTGCACCCGCATCGGCGAGAGCGGCTCGGAGACCTCCGCCGAGGAGTTCAATCTGGTGACGCCGCCCGCCGGCCGCTACGCCGTGCTGATCCATGGCTTCGAGACCGACCAGGTGGCCGGCGGTCCCGGCGCGAACTACCAGCTTTTCGCCTGGGCGTTCGGCCTGGTGGACGATGCGGGCAACATGAGCGTCTCGGCGCCCTCCAGCGTTACCGCCGGCAGCACCGAGACGCTGCAGGTGAGCTGGTCCGGGCTGGCCGCCGACCGGCGCTATCTCGGCGCCATCTCACACGTGACGCCGAGCGGGCTGACGGCGCTCACTATCGTCAATATCCGGAACTGACCGGAGTCAATATCCGGAACCGACCGGGGTCAATATCCGGAACGGGTTCGATATCCGCTAGCTGATCACCCCGCGAGCCGCGCGCACTCGGCGTGGCGGAAGCAGCCGGTCACGTGATCGTTCACCATGCCTGTCGCCTGCATGTGAGCGTAGACGATCGTGGAGCCGACGAAACGGAAGCCCCGCCGTTTCAGGTCTTTCGACAGCGCGTCTGACTCCGCCGAGGTGGCCGGCACCTCGGCGTCGCTCTGCCAGCGGTTCTGCTTCGGCGCATCGTCCACGAAACGCCAGATGTAATTGCAGAAGCCGTCGAACTCTTCCTGCACGGCCAGGAAGGCGCGCGCGTTGGTCACGGCCGAGCGCACTTTCAACCGGTTGCGGATCACGGAGGGGTCGGCCAGGATCTTCGCGATCCTGGCCTCGCTGAAACGGGCGACCTTCGCCGGGTCGAAATCCGCAAAGGCGCGGCGATAACCCTCCCGCTTGTTCAGCACCGTGGACCAGGAGAGGCCCGCCTGGGCGCCCTCCAGCACCAGGAACTCGAACTGGCGCCGGTCGTCGCGCACCGGCACGCCCCACTCGGTATCGTGATAATCGACGTAGGCCTGGTTCACGCCGAGTGACCAGGCGCAGCGCACCGGATTCCCGCTCATCGCGTCATTCCCCCTCCTGTCGGCGGAACGACGATTCTCGCTCTCCGAGGTGGCGGGTGGCCAGCGGTGAATCGGTCCCTGCAGACGAAAAAAAGGCCCGCGACCGAAGCCGCGAGCCCTTTCCCGTCGATTGACGAATGCAATCAGACGATCAGACGGAGCCGCCGCACTTGCCTTCGCCGCAGGAGCCTTCGCCGCCCTTGTCGCCGCCACAGGAGCCTTCACCGCCCTTGTCGCCGCCACAGGAGCCTTCGCCGCCCTTGTCGCCGGAGGCGCCACACTTGCCTTCGCCGCAGGCACCTTCGCCGCCCTTGTCTTCCTTGTCGCCGCCGCACTTGCCTTCGCCGCAGGAGCCTTCGCCGCCCTTGTCTTCCTTGCCGCCGCCGCACTTGCCTTCGCCGCAGCTGCCTTCGCCGCCCGAGGTTTCATAACCGCTGGACAGGGAGTTCATCTGGAAGGGGCTGCCGGCATTGTCGGCCTGGGCCACGCCCACGGCGCCGAAGGTGGCAGCCAGCGCTGCGCTGACGGCAATAGCAATCGGCTTTTTCACGTGCTTGTCATTCATGATCTCTCTCCTCGCTGTTGTACAGGCCCTTACCGAGCCATTGATTCCCTGGAGGCGTTCAAGCCGCCCCGGCAGGATGAAAACGCTTTGTCTCTCAGCTCTCTCGGTCAGCTCTCTCGGTCCGACTCGCCGGTCTCAAATCTGCCAGTCCACGGCGTTGCGGATGTTTTCCGTCACATCATCCACCGACTGGCCCTGCTCACCGATGACGGCGATACTGCCGTCACCGACCGGTAGCATGATGCCGTGGAAGCCGTCTCCCTCGAGAGGTACCGGCGCATCCAGCTTCTCGTCGGCCATCAGAATCAGCGTGACCGGCCCGTCCGCGCCCTGGACCACCAGGTGCGGGACCGGGCGCCCGTTGATCGGGCAGGTCTTCGCGTAGGTCACCAGTCCGACCCGGCCGGCGTCAAGCCGGGATACGGCGGGCGCCAGCACGCGGCCGAGCTCGTTTCCGGCCACGGCCTCGTCGGTGACTACGCGGGAATACGGTTCGTGATCCATGTGGGCGATCACCTCGGCGGCGAGCGTGGAGGAATCGATTTCCTGCGGACCGCTGCCGAACTGCAGCGCCAGGGTGACAGCCAGCGCCAGCGCGGCGGCCACGCCGGCCCAGGCGGGCAACCCGCGCCAGCGGGCGCCGCGCCCGCGGCGCCGCTCGTCCAGGGAGACCACCCTGTCGCTGCGGCCGCCGCCATCGCCGTCATGCCCGTCCTCCGGCAGATCGATGGCGAAATCCGGCACGGCGACGGCGAGGGCCGCCGCAAGACGCCGCTCGAACACGGCGGCCTCGGCGGCGTAGCGGGCGCAGTCCGGGCACTCTGCGGCATGCGCGGACCGGCCGGGGAAATCCGCCCCGGGATCGCCGTCTAGCCGCTGTCTGAAGTCCTCACACCGCATGGTCATTACCCGTCAAAATCCGGCCCATCGGCCGCGAATCTTTCCTTCAGCTGGTTGCGCGCCCGGTGCAGCCGGGTGAGCACGGTGGCCTGCTTCAACTCCATCACCTCGGCAATCTCGCCCGTGGTGTAGCCCATCAGCACCTGCAGTACGAGCGGCTCCCGGTATTCGTCGGGAAGCTCAAGCAGCTCTGCCCGGAGATCCTCCGCGTCGGTATCGTGCGAGTCCGCAAGCATGCCTTCGTCCCTGCCGCTGAGATCATCCACATCGACCGTCTCCAGCCGTTTCCTCTCGAAATGGCGCGCGTTCTCGCGCCTCACTATCGTCAGTAGCCACTGCTTCGCCGCGCCGTCTTCGCGCAGGCTGTCCAGGTTGCGCCAGGCTCTCACCATCGCCTCCTGGACCACGTCCTCCGCCAGTGCCCCGTCCCGGCTGAGCCAGAACGCGTAGCGGTACATATCCCGGCGGAGTTCGCCCACCAGCCGCTCGAAGCGGTGGCGGCGGCTGTCCTCTGATGTTCCCGTCATGGATACAGACCTGCGGTATTCGGCATTTATTTCACCGGTCTCCGCGCCCTCCTTGGACACGAAAACCGAATCGGGGGAGAATCCGATTTTTCCCGAGTGACCCGAGAGTTAATATGAGCAGCCGCCCGGATACAAGGTTCCCCGCGACCCGGCTCCGCCGCACCCGCCGCACCGGCTGGGTGCGCTCGCTGGTGGCCGAGAACCGGCTGGCGCCGAGCGACTTCATCTACCCGGTATTCGTGCTCGAGGGCGAGGGCCGTCGCGAATCCGTGCCATCCATGCCCGGCATCGAGCGCCGCTCGGTGGATCTGCTGCTGGAGCACCTCTCCGTGGTGCACGCGCTGGGCATTCCGATGGTGGCGCTGTTTCCCATCATCGACCCGGGCGCGAAGACGCCGGACGGCGCGGTGTGCGCCGACCCGGACGGCCTCGCCCAACAGGCCGTGCGGGCCATCAAGGAGCGCTACCCGGAGCTGGGCGTCATGACCGACGTGGCACTTGACCCCTACACCACCCACGGCCAGGACGGCATCATCGACGAGGCGGGCTACGTGCTGAACGACGAAACCGTCGAGATGCTGGTACGCCAGGCCGTCTCCCATGCCGAGGCGGGCGCGGACGTGGTGGCCCCGTCGGACATGATGGACGGGCGCATCGGCGCCATCCGGACGGCGCTGGAGGACGGCGGTCACGTGCATACGATGATCCTGGCCTATGCGGCCAAGTACGCCTCCAGCTATTACGGACCCTTCCGCGACGCGGTCCGCTCGGCGGCGAACCTGGGCGGCGGCGGCAAGCACAGCTACCAGATGGACCCGGCCAACAGTGACGAGGCCCTGCGCGAGGTGGGCATGGACATCGCCGAGGGCGCCGACATGGTGATGGTGAAACCGGCGCTGCCTTATCTCGACATCATCCGTCGGGTGCACGACGAATACGGCGTTCCGACCATGGCCTACCAGGTGAGCGGCGAGTACGCCATGTTGAAGGCGGCCTCCGCCAACGGCTGGCTGGACGAGCGCGAGACCGTCATGGAGGCGCTGCTGTCGATAAAGCGGGCCGGCGCCAGCGCCATTCTCACCTATTTCGCGCCGGAGGCGGCGCGCTGGCTGGCCGACGGCTGAGCCGATAATCAATAATCCGGGACGGAGCGGGGAGAACAGGGAAGTGAGCGAACAGAACGAGCCGGACCGTTACGGCGTGGTGGGTTATCCCGTCAGCCACAGCCGGTCGCCGATCATCCACCGGGTGTTCGCGCAGCAGACCGGCCAGCACCTCACCTACGAACTGCTGGAGGTGCCGCCGGCCGAGCTGGAGAGCGCCATCCGCACTTTCCAGCGCCAGGGCGGGCGCGGCCTGAACATCACCGTGCCCCACAAGAGCGAGGCGGTCCGGCTGGTGGACGAGTTGTCCGAGGCGGCCAGCATGGCCGGCGCCGTGAACACCCTTAGCATCAGCAGTGATTCCGTCCGCGGCGACAACACCGACGGCGTGGGCCTGGTGCGCGACCTGCGCAAGAATCACCGGGTAGCCGTCGAGGGCGCGCGCGTACTGATCCTGGGCGCCGGAGGCGCCACCCGCGGCATCATGGCGCCGCTGCTGGACGAGCAGCCCACCACCATCACCCTGGCCAACCGGACGGTGTCGAAGGCGCAGGCCCTGGCGAACCATTTCGGCAGCATGGGGGCCGTCCATGCCTGTCGTTTCGACGACATCGTGGAGGACGTCGACTACGACCTGGTGATCAACGCCACGTCGGCCGGGCTGCGCGGCGAGGCGCTGCCCTTCCCGGCCGGCATCGTCACCGCGGAGACCGTCTGCTACGACCTCTCCTACGGCACGGGCGACACCCCGTTCACGCGCTGGGCGCGGACGCAGGGCGCCCGGCGCGCCATCGTCGGCTGGGGCATGCTGGTGGAGCAGGCCGCGGAGTCTTTCTACATCTGGCGCGGCGTCCGGCCGGACACGCGCAGCGTGCTCAAGCGTTTGCCGCGCTGAGACTCAGCGCATGGTGACCAGCTCTTCCGCGCTGGTCGGGTGGATGGCCACGGTATCGTCGAAGTCCTTCTTCTTCGCCCCCATGCGGATGGCCACCGCGAAGCCCTGCAGCATCTCGTCCGCGCCGTCGCCGAAGATGTGGCAGCCGACGATGCGCTCGTCGTCGCCCACCGTCACCAGCTTCATGGAACTCGGCCGCTTGAACTCGCTGAGCGCGTACAGCATGGGATTGAACCGGCTGGTGAAACAGCCCACCTCTTCGCCGTAGCGCTCCAGCGCCTCGTGCTCGGTCAGGCCGACCGTGCCCATGGGCGGATGGCTGAACACCACGGTGGGGAGGTTCGAGTAGTCCAGGTGGCGGTCGGTCATGCCGCCGAACACCCGGTCGGCGAGCCGGCGGCCGGCGGCGATGGCCACAGGCGTCAGCGCCGCGGCGCCGGTGACGTCGCCGATGGCGTAGACGTGCGGCACGCTGGTGACCTGGTATTCGTCCACCGGAATGAAGCCCCGCCCATCCGTCTCCACTCCCGCTGCCGACGGTTCCAGCCCGTCGGTCGCCGGCGCCCGGCCCACGGCCCAGATCAGGCAGTCGTAGCCGTCGAAGTGCCGGCCGTCCTCGCTCAGCAGGCACAGGCCGTTGTCGGTCTGCTCCAGACCCTTCGGGATGAAGTGGCGCTCGATGATGATGCCGTCGTCGTCCATCGCCTGCATGACCTCGCTGCGCAGCATCTCGTCGAAGCTCCTGAGCACGCCGTCGTAGCGGACGAACTGGGTCACGTCGGCGCCCAGCGAGTTCAGCATGCCGGCGAGTTCCACGCCGATGTAGCCGCTGCCGACGACGGCGACCCGCTCCGGCTTCTCCTCCAGCTCGAAGAAACCGTCGGACGTGATGCCCAGCTCCGCGCCGGGTAGGTCCGGCACGATCGGGTAGCCGCCCGTGGCAATCGTGATGTGATCGGCGGTGAAACGCTCGCCGTCCACCTCGATGGTGTGCTCGTCGACGAATTTCGCGCGGCCGGCGATGTGGGTCACGTGGCGCTTGTCGAGGTTGCCCGCGTAGATCTTGTTCAGTCTTGCCACGTAGGCGTCCCGCGCGGCCTTCAGCCCGGGCCAGTCGTGGCCGTTGACGACGACGTCGAAGCCGTAGTCCTTCGCCTGCTCCACGTGATGGGCCATGGCAGACGCATACCACATGACCTTCTTCGGCACGCAGCCCACGTTCACGCAGGTGCCGCCCAGGGGTCCGCTCTCGACCACCGCCGCCCGCGCGCCGTATTCCGCAGCGCGCTGCGCATGGGCCAGTCCGCCGCTGCCGCCGCCTATCGCGATCAGATCGAAGTCGTGTGCCACCGTCAGTCTCCGGTTGTCGTCGTCCGTTTCCCCTCGTCCATTTCCCCGCGCGAAACCCTGCTATCGGCGCGACTCCGGACGGGACGCGCATGCTAACATGCGGGCCGGTCACGGAAATAAAAGACCGAGGTCGGATTCGCCATGTCCAATCCGTTGCTGGAAAACACGGAACTTCCGCCGTTCCCCGAGCTGGAACCGTCGCACGTGCTGCCGGCCGTCAGGACGGCGCTCGAGGAGAACCGGCGGCGCCTGCAGGAACTGCTGGCCGACGAATCCCCCACGGCGGACTCGCTGGTGATCCCGCTGGAAGAGATGAGCCACCGGCTGTCACGCCTGTGGTCCCCGGTGAGCCATCTGCACATGGTGACCGCCAACGCGGACTGGCGGCAGGCCTACGGCGAGGCGCTGCCGCTCCTGACCGAGTACGCCACGGAGCTGGCCCAGAACGAGACCCTGTACCGGCGCTTCCAGGATCTGGCCGAGCGCCTGCCGGCAGACGCGGATCCCGGCCTCGCCAGGTTGCTGGAACACGCGCTCCGTGACTTCCGCCTGGCCGGCGTCGGCCTCCCCGAGGACGACAAGCGCCGCTTCCGTGAGATCCGCCAGGCCATGGCGAAGGCGGCCACCCGCTTCGAACAGAACCTGCAGGACTCCACCGATGCCTGGAGCCTGCACGTGGAGGACGAGGCGCGGCTTGCGGGCCTGCCCGCCGGCGCGCGCCAGCGCGCCAGGACGGCGGCGGAGGAAGCGGGGCTCGACGGCTGGAAGTTCAATCTGGATCAGCCCACCTATCAGGCGGTGCTGACGCACGCCGACGACGAGGATCTGCGCCGCACCTATTACGAGGCCTGGATGACGCGCGCCTCCGATACCGGCCCGCACGATCCCACCCACGACAACGCGCCGCTCATCGAGGAGATCCTCGCGCTGCGCCACGAGGCTGCCGCCCTCACCGGCTTCGACAACTACGCGGAGTACTCGCTGGCGAGCAAGATGGCGCCGGGCGTGGACGAGGTGCTGGAGTTCCTCTCCGAGCTGGCCGAGCGCAGCCTGCCGGCGGCGAAGGACGAGGTGGCCGCGGTGGAGGACTTCGCGGGCCGCACGATCCGGCCCTGGGACCTGGCCTACTACTCCGAGAAGCTGAAGCAGGAGCGCCACGCCATCTCCGACGAGGAACTCCGCCGCTACCTGCCGGCGCCGAAGGTCATCGAAGGGCTGTTCCGCCTGGCCGGGGAGCTCTACGGGCTGGAGATCCGGACACGCGAGGGCGTTCCGGTCTGGCACGACAGCGTGAGCTACTACGAGGTGCGCGACGCCGACGGCACGGCCGTGGGCGGCTTTTACGCCGACCTCTATGCCCGGACGGGCAAGCGGGGCGGCGCCTGGATAGACGAGTGCGTCGTGCGCAAGGGCATCGGCGGCGAAAAGGCCGCGCCGGTGGGCTACCTGGTGTGCAACTTCGCGCCGCCCCACGGCGAAGAGCCCTCCCTGCTGACGCACAGCGACGTACTCACCCTCTTCCACGAGTTCGGCCACATGCTGCACCACCTGCTCACACGGGTGGACTACCCCAGCATCGCCGGCATAAACGGCGTGCCGTGGGATGCGGTGGAGCTTCCCAGCCAGTTCATGGAGAACTTCGCCTGGCACTACGAGGTGCTGGCGCACGCGTCCGGACACGTCGACACCGGCGAGCCCCTGCCGGCGGACATGTTCGAGCGGCTGCGCGGCAGCCGTAACTTTAATGCCGGCCTGCAGATGCTGCGCCAGCTCGAGTTCGCCCTGTTCGATTTTCGTCTGCACGCGGAGTACAGCCCGGGCCGGGGTTCGCGGGCAGCCGAGATTCTGGAAGCGGTGCGCGAACGGGTGACACTGGTGCGCCCGCCGGCCTGGAACCGCTTTGCGAACGGTTTCGCGCACATCTTCGCCGGCGGTTACGCCGCGGGCTACTACAGCTACAAGTGGGCGGAGGTGCTCGCGGCGGACGCCTTCAGCGCCTTCGAGGAGGCGGGCATCTTCGACCGGGGCACGGCGCAGAGCTTCCGCACCAGCATCCTGGAGGTGGGCGGCAGCCGGGACATCATGGATGCCTTCGTCGAGTTCCGCGGCAGGGGCCCGAGCCTCGAGGCACTGCTCGCGAGCAGCGGGATCAGCCGGGCAGCGTGAAGGTCGCCACCTGGAATGTGAACTCCCTGAAGGTCCGCCTGCCCCAGGTGCTCGCCTGGGTGGCGGAGTCGGACCCCGACGTGCTGGCGCTGCAGGAGATCAAGCAGCCGGACGAGGACTTCCCGGCCGAGGCGCTGCAGGCGGCCGGCTACCACGGCATCTCCAACGGCCAGCGCACCTACAACGGCGTGGCGCTGCTGTCCCGCCAGCCGCCGAGCGATCCGGTGCGCGCCTTGCCGGGCTCCGAAGACCCCCAGCGGCGGGTGCTGGCAGCCACGATCGACGGCGTTCGCATCGTCAACCTCTACGTGCCGAACGGCCAGGCGGTGGACTCCGAAAAGTACCAGTACAAGCTGGAATGGCTCGAGCGCCTGCGGGACTACCTC
The DNA here is from genome assembly GCA_035655155.1 of Woeseiaceae bacterium. Lineage (GTDB taxonomy): Bacteria > Pseudomonadota > Gammaproteobacteria > Steroidobacterales > Woeseiaceae > Lentisalinibacter. The sequence continues at coordinate 15,039 of DASRVH010000126.1, read as the reverse complement.
GCCGACGAACTGAAGGCACACGAGCGGCTGGTCGTGCTCGGCGACTTCAACATCGCCCCCGAAGACCGGGACGTGCACGACCCGGAGCTGTGGCGCGGGCGGGTGCTGTTCAGCGAACCCGAGCACGCCGCGCTGAAACGCCTCACCGATCTCGGCCTGGTGGATCTGTTCCGCCAGTTCGACCAGCCGGAGGACGCATTCAGCTGGTGGGACTACCGGGCGGCGGCATTTCGCCGCAACCGGGGGCTGCGCATCGACCTCATACTCGGCAGCCACACGATGGCAGAGCGCTGCGTCGCCAGCGCCATCGACCCGGAGCCGCGGGGCTGGGAACGGCCCTCGGATCATGCCCCGGTCTGGGCGGAGTTCGAGGAATGAGGGCGCGCGCGATCTGCCGTCTTAGGTCAAACCGACCGCTTGCGGCCGGGGGCGGCGTGTATGCTGCACCCACAAGACACGATGGTCCGCTGCCGCGGAAGGGGGGAGAATCGTGGATCCAGTGAATCCGGTGAACCCGGATGCCGGAGGTCACGGTCGGGCCCCGCAGGCGGGCCGCAGCGCGGGGGGCGCCGCAGGCGCCGAGAAGTACAAGAAAATGCTGCAGGACCGGCGCAACGACTTCGACGTCACCAACACGGTGCAGGTGAGCAACCCCGCCGCCGTGCGCGATGCCGTGCGGGAACTGCTCGAGCGGACCTACCCGGACGCCGGCTTCGACAAGATCTGGCTCGCGTTCTACGACTTCGAACGGCTGTTCACCGGCCGCATGCCCGGGTACCTGGGCTGCGACACCAGCTATCACGATATCCAGCACACGCTGGACATGACCCTCGCCATGGCGCGCCTCATCGCCGGCTACGAGGCGGCGCGCAACATCGGCGAGAGCCTGGGTCCCGAGCGGGCATTGCTGGGCATCATCACGTCGCTGTTCCACGACGCCGGCTACATCCGCCACGAATTGCGCGACCGGGAATACCGCAACGGCGCCGAGTTCACTCTCTACCATGTCAGCCGGAGCGCCGATTTCCTGCGCCGCTACCTGCCCGGCATCGGGCTCGACCACCTGGCGCCGGCCGCGAGCAAGCTGGTGCACTTCACCGGCTACGAGATCGCGCCGGAAGCGATCGAGATGGAGGACCCGAAGAACACCCTGCTGGGCCACCTCCTCGGCACGGCCGACCTGGTGGCCCAGATGGCCGACCGCTGCTACCTGGAGAAATGCCGCGACCGCCTGTACAGCGAGTTCGTCGTCGGCGGCGTGGCCATCGAGAATGCACGGCCCGGCGAGTTCATGGTGCGCTACGAGTCCGGCGAAGACCTGCTCCGGCAGACACCCGGCTTCTTCGAATATTCGGCGCTGCCTCGCCTCGAGAACACCTTCGGCGGCGTATACCGCTACCTGGAGGCGCTGTTCGAGGGCCAGAATCCCTACATGCTCGCCATCGAGGCGAACTTCACCTTCCTCGGCCGGATCCTGGAGAGCGGCCACTGGCAGCTGCTGCGGCGCAATCCGCCCGCCTTCGTCGGCGAGCAGTCCAGCCTGCGCACCATGCGCGAGATGGTCGAGGAGACGGGGACGCGTCTCGCCCGCATACGGCTGGGCAATACGGCCACGGGCTGACTCGCCGGAACCGCCCGGCGGCGGCTCGGGCGGGTATCAGCTCTTCGCCCGCAGGAATACCGGCCGGTCCGGCTCGGACTGCTCTTCGCTGTAACGGTAGCCTTCCTCGGCGAAGTCCTTCAGGCCCTTCAGCGTGTCGACCCGTTCGCGGATGATCCAGGCGGCCATCATGCCGCGCGCCCGCTTGGCGAAGAAACTCAGCACCCGGTAGTCACCGCTCTTCGCGCGGTCCTTGAACACAGGCGTCACGATGCGCCCGTCCAGCTGTTGCTCGTTCACCGCGCCGAAGTACTCGTTGGAAGCCAGATTGACCAGCGCCTTCGGCTTCTGGCCGGCCAGCTCTTCGTTCAGCGCGCGGGTGATGCGCTCGCCCCAGAAGGCGTAGAGATCCTTGCCCGCCTCGTTGGCGAGCGAGGTGCCCATCTCCAGCCGGTAGGGCTGCATCAGATCGAGCGGGCGCAGCACGCCGTAGAGCCCGGACAGGATGCGCAGATGATCCTGAGCGTAGTTCAGGTCCCGGGCGTCGAAGCGCTCCGCCTGCAGGCCCTGGTACACGTCACCCTTGAACGCCAGCAGCGCGGGGCGCGCATTCTTCGCGGTGGCCCGGTCGGAGAAATCCCGGTAGCGCTCCACGTTCAGCTTCGAGAGCTTCGGCGACAGGTTCATCAGCGAGGCGATCTCCTTCTCGGACTTGCCCCGCAGAATCTCCACCAGCTTGCGCGCCTCGCTCTGGAAGCGCGGTTTCGTGTGCTTGTCCGTCGCCAGCGGCGATTCGAAATCGAGGGTCTTGGCGGGAGAGAGGACGATGATCATGTCGGTCTACCGGTGTTGCTCGGGTGATGGCGGCCGCCGTCGGCTGCCGGGCGACTGCTCATCCTAGTGAAACGTCGCCCTTTGTAAAGACGCTGCGCAGGTGCTGTCGCAGCCCATCGCGACACGTTGCTGCCCGCCGCGGCCGGGTCAGCGCCGCCGGCAACCCCAGACCATGACCTGATCGCCGACGGTGACGGACGCCTCGCCGTCGCGTATCCAGAGCAGCACTTCGCCGTCGCGCCAGCGGCGGCCCTCCTCGGCCTGCAGCGATTCCAGGGTGTAGCGGCGGCCGTCGAACTCGACGCGCGCCACGGCGTCGGTGATCTCGACGTGCAGGAGGCCGCCCCCCTCGCAGTCATAGCTCCGGGTGTCGACGGGGGCGCCGGCGCAGCCGGCCCCGGCGAGCGCGAGGACTGCCAGGCAGGCGGCCCGCAGACTCGCGCTCAGCCGCGGAATGACCGGTCCTGACGCGGCCGGGCCTCGCTGACCCGCGCCGGCCGGCCATTCAGGTCCTGACCGTTCATCACCCGGATCGCTTCCTCGGCTTCTTTCGCATCGTCCATCTCGACGAAACCAAAGCCCTTGGAGCGGCCGGTCTCGCGATCCATGATGACCTTGGCTGACTTGACGTCGCCGAAGGCGGCGAAAGCCTCCCGCAGTTCGTCATCCGTAATGCTGTAAGGGAGGTTACCCACATAGATGTTCATCAAACCGTCCACGCACCGCCGTTCTCAACACGCTGGCATCGGCCGGATCAACGGCGTGGGACCTCGGCCGGATGACCCCGGAAGTACCGGGCGCGGGGCCGGCTGTCAGTGATGATCCGCCCCGCCGCGGTCAATAGTATCCGGCGGTGAGAGACGACTCAAACCCCGCGAAAGGGCTCGTTACGACCCGGTAACGGCCGCGGCCGTCAGGCGATGCGCACCGCCGTGCCGCTGACGCTCACCATCAGCATGCCGTTGGACTCGCCGAGCACCTCGTAGTCGATGTCGACGCCAATGACCGCGTTGGCGCCCATGTCGCGGGCGGCGGTCTCGAGTTCCTCGAAGGCCACCTCGCGGGCCTTGCGCAACTCCTTCTCGTAGGAGGCAGAACGGCCGCCGACGATGTCGCGCAGACCGGCGAACAGATCGCGGAACAGGTTGGCCCCCAGTATCGCCTCGCCGGTGACGACGCCCAGATAGTCGCGGATCTTCTGCCCCTCCAGCGTGGGGGTGGTGGTCACGATCATGGTCACTCCTTTTCGGTGGCGGGATCGTCGGTCGTGGGATTGTCGGTCGTGGGATTGTCAGTCGTAGGATCGCCGGCGGCCTCGGCCATGGCCCTGCGCATGGCGGCCAGGATGTCGTCGTGTTCGCGCTGGCGGGCGTCGTCCGAGTCCTCGATCACGGGCACCGCGGCGATGTCGTCGACATAGGCCCGCGGGAAACCGTGAAAGCGGGCCCCGTGCAGCACCAGGTCCCGGTACCAGCGGAACGGCACCAGGGAGCCGTCCTGGAACTCGGTGTCCGCCTTGTAGGTATGCACCTCGCCGAGGTCGGGCAGCGAGAGCACGTGGGCGTGATAGCCCCGGTTCACCCCCTCGATGCGGTCCAGAGCCGGCTTCTCGTCGAGGGACAACTCGAAGATCGCCGCATGGACCAGGTCCCCGTCGTCGTCCGTCGCGGCGATGGTGGCCTTGGCCGAGCCGTCGAAGCCCCGCTTGTCGAAGCTGAGCCGCCAGCCGGTCAGCTTCCAGGTGGTCAGCAGCACTGCCGAGGACGTCCGCCGCCGCAGGCGCTCGGGGTGCAGATTCGACCCGTAGGCGAGATAGCGGATGGTGGCCATGGCCGCCGATTCTCTCCGGTGGCCTTCAGGCCATCAAGTCGGGCAGCCCGGCCAGGCGCCCGGAAAATCCAGGGAGCCCTTGCGCGGCAGGGGCACAGCCAGTAGACTCTTTACTGAGAATGATTCTCATTTACATGCCGGGAGAGGACGACATGACGACAGAGACAGCCTACCGATCCGCTCCCCGGGACCTCCGGGGTACCGCGCCCGTCGGCGAGGCCCGGGATCGCCGCCAGGCAGCCCGGGAGGCGCGCTACCGCCTCAGCATCGCGCGGGTCCCCGGCGGCGCTGCGGCGCTCGAGGTCCACGACAACGAGCGGGGCTGCCCGCTGCTGGGCTGGCAGGGCGACGTGGCGCGGCAGATGCTTGATTCCGGCATCCTGCCGGCGGACTATTGCCGCGGGGGCTGCCACGGCTGCGACAAGTCCCTGGTGCAGCGGCTCATCATGGCCGGCGCAGCGGCGGAGATGCGCATCCGGGCAGTCGAAGACGCCACCCGGCGACTCACATGACGCCGGCCGGCCCGGGGTTCCATGCAAGCGACCGTTGCCGAGGCATTACAGCAGATACCGGGTCTGGCGGGCCTCGGCGACCGTGACGCACAGACGCTGTTCGGTGCCGCAGCCGTTCTGCGTCTCGATGCGGGCGATACCGTTTTTCATGCCGGCGCCGAGTGCCGGCATTTCCTCATCATCACGCAGGGCTCGGTCCGGGTCACGCTGAACGCGTTGTCCGGCCGATCCGTGACGCTGTATCGCCTCGAGCGCGGCGACACCTGCGTGCTCACCACCTCCTGCCTGATGAGCAGCCGCCGCTACCCCGCCGAGGCGCACACCGAGACGCCGGTGACGGCACTGGCAATGGGGCGTTCGACCTTCGACCGCGGGCTGGAAGAATCCGCCCCGTTCCGCCGCTTCGTGCTGGGCAGCTTCTCCCGGCGGCTCACCGGCGTGATCGAGCGCATGGAGGCCGTTGCGCTGACGCCCGTCGAGGCGCGCCTGGCCGCCCTCCTGCTGGCTCTGGACCCCGGCGACGGCGAGGTGAGCATCACTCACCAGCGCCTTGCGGAGGAACTCGGCACGGCCCGTGAGGTGATCTCCCGGCACCTGAAACGCCTCGAAGGCGCGGCGCTTCTCATCCTCGGCCGCGGCGTGGTGACGCTCTCCGATCAAGCCGGGCTCCGTGCCATAGCGGAGGAGCAGCCCTGCGGCTGATCCCGACGCCGCTGCAATCACTGTCCTCGGCCGCCTCTGTGACGAAGTCACTGAGCGAGGGTCCGGCGCGGAGCACACTGTCCCCGTGACATCGCAAACCCCTCAAGGAGGCTCGTCATGGCATTCCGTAACGAAGGCACCGTCGACCGGGCCGTCCGCGTGACGGCGGGGCTGGTACTGCTCAGCCTGGTATTCATCGGACCGCAGACCCCGTGGGGCTGGATCGGGCTCGTCCCGCTGGCCACCGGCCTCATCGGCTGGTGCCCGGCCTACTCCCTTTTCGGCATCAGGACCTGCAAGACCGAGTAGTAAGAGATTCGGAGGCGGTAATTTAGCCGCGGCGCGCCATAGCCGGTAGACTAGCGCCCTGTCATACCACGCGCAGAACAGGGGAACCCGGCTATGGCGTTATTGATTCTGGGGCTCGTACTCTTCCTCGGCATCCACTCTACCTCCATCGTGGCGGAAGGATTCCGCAATCGGATGGCGGCGAAGAGCGAGCTGGGATGGAAGGCGTTCTACGGCATCGTCTCCATCGTCGGCATCGTGCTCATCGTCAAGGGCTATGCCGATGCGCGCATGAACCCGACGCTGCTGTACGTGCCGCCCGTGTGGATGAAGCATCTCGCGGCGTTGCTGCTGTTGCCCGTCTTCGTCCTGTTCTTCGCGCCCTACTTCCCGGGCAAGATCAAGGCCGTCACCAAACACCCGCAGCTGGTGGCCGTGAAGCTGTGGGCGGTGGCCCATCTGCTGGTGAACGGCACCCTGGCCGACGTCATTTTGTTCGGCAGCTTCCTGGTCTGGGCGGTCGTCGACCGCATCTCCTTCAAGCAGCGAGTCGAGCGCCCGGTGCCCTCGGCGCCGGCCAAGGGCCTCAACGACGTGCTGGTGGTGGCCGCCGGACTCGGCGTCTACGTGATCTTCACGCTCTGGCTGCACGAGGCCTGGTTCGGGGTGGCGCCTTTCGGCTGAGAACGGCCGCCTTCAGTCGTCGCTCAGCTCGATGCGGATTCCGCCCAGCCAGCCTGCCACGGTGTTGAAGATCAGGCAGATGAGCATCGTCATCCAATAGATGACGAAGAGGTAGGCCGCGGGCATCAGGAGCACCAGCCAGATGGAGGCCGCGCCCAGCGCGCCGTCCGGCGCAGCCGGCTGGATGTCTGTGAAAGTCATCACCAGCAGGGCTATGAGCACGTAGACGAGCATGAAGACCGCGGCGGTGGCGGCCGAGATCTTCGCCGCCGACCAGGGGTCGATTCGTCGCAGCGTACGGTTCATGGCTGGACCTTCATGGCTGGACCTTCATGGCTAGAACAGCGCGGCCAGCAGCATCACCAGCGTGGCGACGAAGCCGACCGACCAGATGAGCGAGCGGATCAGGAAGATGCCGGACGCATAGGCCGGCACGTAGGCCACGCGGGCCACGAGATACGTCCAGGCGGCCGCCTCGGTGGCCGGCGTTGATGCCTCGCCCAGCACCACCACCACGACAGCGATGGTGAACAGGATCAGGCCCTCGAAGTGGTTGTCGAGGGCGCGCTTCAGGCGCCCGGCCATGCCCCAGGGCTGTTTCTGCTCGTCCCGGTTGCCGCCCGTGTAGCTGGGCCCCAGCTGTTTGTTGACCGGGACGGCCATCAACACGAACTGGACGAATTGCACCAGGGCCGCATAGCCGAGGACCTTCAGTTCGACCGGCATCGGGTTCTCCTTTTTCTTGTCGACGAGGCCATCCTACGCCCCGGCCTCACCGATGGGAACGGCCGTTCGCGGTGACGAGCCGGCGGCAGATCGCGGGAACCTCGTGCAGGGCGTCGATGGAGGCGGCAAGGCCGCAGGCCGCTTCGCCGCCGGGCGGATCTCCATAGCCGTAACGCGCGAAAATCACGGGCACGCCCGCCGCCCGTCCGGCGGCCACGTCGTTGGTCGAGTCTCCCACCAGCAGCGCCCGCGTCGGGGCCACGTCGAGGGCATCCAGGCAGGCGCGCACCGGCGCCGGATCCGGCTTCAGCGGCAGGGAGCCGTCGCCGCCGACGACGGCATCGATGTGGCGGCTCAGCTTCAGGTCATCGAGGATGTCGCGGGCGATCCCGGCGGGTTTGTTGGTGCAGACGGCATGGCGCCAGCCATCGGCGGCCAGGGAGGCCAGCGCCTCCGCAGCACCGGGCATCGGTCGCGTCTCCCGGGTGGCGCACCGGGCGTAGAGGGCCAGGAACTCGCGCCGAAGCGCCGGCAGATCGGCCGGCGCGAGCGGCCGGCCCGCCGCGGCGAAGCCCCGGCACAGGAGTGCGCCGACGCCGTCGCCGATCATTCCCCGGACGGCATCCGCGGTGCGGGGCGCCAGCGCGTGCTGCCCCAGCACGCCGTTGAGCGCGGACGCCAGGTCGCCGACGCTGTCGACGAGGGTGCCGTCCAGGTCCCAGATGACGGCCCGGGGATGAATGTGGTTCACAAAGTGACTGCTAACGCATTGTTTTCGAACACAATAAGAGTGCGATGTTGGGCTGGACGCGGGGAATTCAAGTCAGGATAATACCGGAGTTGCTGCAGTGCAGCATAGAGGTACCCTACAGCCATGGATTACACGGATGTCTATTTCACACTCGACGGAATCGCGCTCGCAGGATTGCTGATCGCGATGGCAGTCGCTTGCTACCTCACCCACCGACGCTATCGTCGCAATGAGCGCCGCAGGCGCTCTGGCGAAAAGCCGCGCAAGCGGATACGCCACCGCAGAGTCTGATCGCCGGTTCCTGTATCGCCGATGACCCCTCGCAGGGTCATCGGCGAGTGTCAAACATCCCTCGGCTCGAGTTTCCTGACGCGGAAGCTCTGCGAACCGCCCTCTAGCAGCGTATCGAGCAGATCGGCGAGCCCTGTCTCCATCCGCCACTGCAGGTATCTGTCGTAGTGCTCGAACGACTGCCACTCCTCGAACAACACGAAGGTGGCGGCAGCCTCCTCGTAACAGGTGTCGATGCGGATGCAGCCGTCGAAGGCCCGCGTGTCGACAAGCGCTTCCTTTAACGTCGCCTCGAGCTCCTGCACCTTGTCCGCTTGTGCGGGAAACTCGGCAATGACTATCTTCTTCATGGCGCTTCCTCTTGATGTGGCCACGCGCGTGGATAATGACGGCTGCCGACCGGCTCTCGAGCGGCGTACATTGGAAGAAATCGGCCGTGCTGGGTATGGTGCAGACCGGTGCATCCATTCGGCCACGGTGGCAAACTCGGTACGAAACCTCCGGATCGTACCGTTTTCCCGCCTGTCACAGGAAGCCTGAATCATGAGCGCAAGTAGCGATCCAGCCATACCAGATCCGGTTTTGTTGCGCAGCGATGACCAGGGCATTGCGACACTGACGCTCAACCGCCCGGCGCAGTACAACGCATTGTCCGAAGCGTTGCTGGATAGCCTGCAGCACGCGCTGGACCGGATCGCCCGGGATGACACGCTGCGGGTCGTTATCATCGCCGCCCGGGGCAAGGCCTTCTGTGCCGGTCACGATCTGAAAGAGATGCGCGCCAGCGAGGATCGGGCCGTTCATCAGGCACTCTTCGACAAATGCGGCAACATGATGATCACCATCAACCGCCTGCCCCAGCCGGTCATCGCGCAGGTGAATGGCATCGCCACGGCGGCAGGCTGCCAGCTGGTTGCCAACTGCGACCTGGCGGTGGCGGCCGATAACGCACGATTCGCCGTCTCGGGCATCAACTTCGGCTTGTTCTGCTCTACCCCGGCGGTGCCCCTGAGCCGCAACCTACTGCGGAAACAGGCGATGCAAATGCTGCTGACCGGTGATTTCATATCGGCCGGCGATGCCAAAGCCCATGGACTCGTCAATGAGGTGGTCGCGGCCGCGGAACTCGAATCGGCGACGCGTGAGCTGGCGGAGAAGATAACGGCGAAGTCGGCCCACTCGGTCAGGCTCGGCAAGGAGATGTTTTACAAGCAGCTGCCGATGGAACTGGCTGATGCCTATGCCTACGCGAGCGAACGCATGGCCTGCAACATGGATTCCCATGACGCGCGAGAGGGTATCGATGCATTCATCCAGAAACGCAAACCCGAGTGGAAACACGAATAGCGCCCCGGCATGTCGAAATCGCAATACGCGACTGATCTGGACAAGAACGCGGCCAACTACACGCCGCTTTCGCCACTGACGTTCATCGAACGGGCCGCCTCGGTCTACCCGGAACGGTGTGCCGTCATCTACGGGGAGACGCGGCGCAGCTGGCGTGAAACCTATCGGCGCTGCCGCCGATTCGCCAGCGCCTTGCGGCGCCACGGCGTGACCGCGGAAGACACGGTCGCGCTGATGCTGCCGAACGTGCCGGCGATGTACGAGGCCCATTTCGCCATCCCCATGGCGGGCGCGGTTATCCACGCAATCAATATCCGCCTCGACGCGGACGCCATCGCGTTTCAGCTCGAACACGGAGGCGCCCGCGTTTTGCTGACGGACACCGAGTACGCCGTCACCGTGGCGGCAGCCCTTGAGAAACTGGACGACAAGCCCCTCGTCATCGACGTGCGGGATCCGGCAGTCGGGGACGGCGAGCGTATCGGCGAGCGTATCGGCGAGACGGAATACGAAGACTTCCTGGGCGCCGGCGATGCCGACTTCGCCTGGGACTTGCCGCCGGACGAGTGGCAGGCGATCGCGCTCGGCTACACCTCGGGGACCACCGGCAATCCAAAGGGCGTCGTCACCCATCACCGCGGCGCCTATCTCAATGCCGTCTCGAATACGCTCGCCTGGGATATGGGCGCCCACCCCGTATACCTCTGGACCCTGCCGATGTTTCACTGCAACGGCTGGTGCTTCCCGTGGACCCTCGCGGCTCTGAGCGGCACCAGCGTGTGTCTGCGCGAGGTGCGCGACACAGCCATTTTCGACGCCATCGGACAACACGGGGTCACGCACCTGTGTGGGGCGCCGGTCGTGATGAATCTCATGGCGAACGCCGGCGAAGCACTGACGAAGGTGGTCGAGCGTCCGGTCAACGTGATGACCGCGGGCGCCGCTCCGCCGCCGTCGATCCTCGAAGCCATGGCCGGGCTCAATTTCAAGGTGACCCATACTTACGGGCTGACAGAGGTCTACGGTCCCGCAGCAGTCTGTTCCTGGCACGAGGACTGGGATCAGCTGCCGATGAGCGATCAGTCGAGACTGAAGGCCCGCCAGGGCGTGCGCTACCCCATGCTCGAAGAACTCATCGTGGCGAACCCCGAGACACTGGAGCCGGTGCCGGGCGACGGCAAGACCATCGGCGAGATCCTGTTCCGCGGGAATATCGTGATGAAGGGCTACCTGAAGAACGCCGCGGCCACCGATGAGGCGTTTGCCGGCGGTTATTTCCATTCCGGTGATCTGGCCGTCCGGCATCCCGACGGTTACGTCGAGATCAAGGACCGGGCCAAGGATGTGATCATCTCGGGCGGAGAGAACATCTCCAGTATCGAGATCGAGACGGTGCTCTACCGCCATCCCGCAGTGCTCGAAGCCGCCGTCACGGCGATGCCGGATGAAAAATGGGGCGAGACGCCCTGCGCATTCGTCGATCTTCGTGACGATGCCGGGGCGGTTCACGAGCAGGAGATCATCGATTTCTGTCGCGACAACATGGCGCACTTCAAGGCACCGCGCAAAGTCGTGTTCGGACCGCTGCCCAAGACCTCGACCGGCAAAATCCGTAAATTCGAGCTGCGGGAGAAGGCGGGACGCGCCTGAGGCCGGCACTGTCGGACGTCCGGCCCGCCACGACGGACGTGAGCATCGGGCCGTAATGAGAACGCGGCCGAGAGCGTCTGCTCCCGGCCGCGCCAGAGGGTCGGCTGAATTACAGGTCGCCCACAGCCGTGCTGCGAATTTTCGGCCACGTCTCCTCGGCTTTCCTGAGGATGTTCTCCTTGTCCGCGAGATACATCTGGAAGACGGCGTCGTTCACGAACAGGTAGAGCTTGCCGTCGACGATGTCCGCGAACATCGGGTCCCCGTCGAACTTCTTGCCCTTCGCCACCGCGAACGCACAGAAGCCGCCGTACTGGGGCAGGTAACCTTCCGGGTCACTCGCGAAGCGATCGGCCGATGCCTCGGAGGCGAAGTAGTAGGCCACGCCGTCATGAGTGACGGTGTGGGCCGCGTCACCTTCCGCGGCGGCATTGAGAGTGCTCAGCGCGACCGTATCGATGCCGTGCAGGCCAAGGGGCACTCCGGCAGCGGTCACGCCGGTCGAGACGTTGTACTCGTCCGCGGCCCAGGCAGGGGCAGTGAAGATCAGGGCGGCGACGGTGACGATGGCAGCAGATTTCAGATTGATAAACATTGTCGTACTCCTTATGGATTGATTGTCGGTCAGCGGGTCTTGTCCCTACCGGTAAGCGGCCTCGATGGCCTTCACGGTCTCACCGGTCGGGGCAATGTGGTTCGCGATCATGCGAAAGTTGGTGAGGGCGGCGGCATAGCCGTCCCAGCCGGGCACCTGCGCGGCGGCGGTGGCGTCGGGGACTACCAGCACTTCGAAGCCCTGCTCGATCAGCTCGCGCATGTGGGATTCGGTGCAGAGGTTGGCGGACATGCCGCCCAGGATGACCTTGCTGATGCCCGCCTTGCGGAGCTGCAGCACCAGGTCGTTGGTCTCCGGGCCGTAGACCTTGTGCGGGCTCGTCACCACGGTCTCGCCGTCGTTGATGTACTTCTTGTACTGTGCGAGCCAGTCGGCGCCGGAGCCTTCGAAGCCGACGAGGGACAGGGCATCCTTGCGGTCGAACATGCCGATGGAGTGCATGAGCGCTTCGAGTGCGCCCTCGAACTGCCAGCGGTGGTCGTGGGGGTAGTAGTAGTGGGGCGAGATGAAGACGGGCATGTCGACCGCCTTCGCCGTGGCGAAGAGCTTGTCGATGTTCTCCACCGTGCCGTTCTCCTTCACGTTCTTGCCGACGACGCCCCAGGTGACGCCGTCGGGGCTAAGGAAGTCGTTCTGCGGATCGGTGATCACCAGCGCGGTGGAGCCGGGGACGATGTCCATGCCGGGGTCGGGCAGCTGGGCATGCGCGGTGGCAGAGAGGGCCAGTACGGCCATGAGGGTGGTCAGAGTTCGGATCATCAGGTTCATCGGTTGGTTTCCTTCTGTTGAATGCAGTCATGTGGATGCACGGCTTCCTCATTGCAGTGACCGTGCCAAGTCAGAAAAGTAATGAAAGACAAGGACTTATAATTTTTCCCGGACCGCAGGAATTTGTGGATCGCAAGATTTGACGGTACGTACCGTAGACTTTTCAGGCGGAGGAGGCGCTCACCGCTGATCATCGATCAGGCGCCCGAAGGGCGTCCCACTCGAAGGCCGTGTACCGCGGCGTGATGTGCTGCGGGCAGTTCCAGTCGAATGCGGCAACGTCGATGATGGCCACGCGCTCGACTTGCGCCCCGTAGTCGGCGTCGTGGAATGCCGCGAGGTCTCCGGGCTCCAGGTCTGCAGCGTGTACGAACCGGAGGTGGCCGATGATCTTCAGCCGTCGGCGGTTCGGATAATCCATGAGGATGACCGACACTTTGTTATTGGCCGTGGAGTTGCCGACGCTGATCAACTGCCGGTTGCCACGATAATCGGCGAAGGCCAGTCCGCCGGGCCCCGTGACTCGCAGGAAACCCCTCGGCCCGCCGCGGTGCTGCACGTACGGCCAGCCGTCCTCGTTCACCGTCGCCATGTAGAAACTGTCGCGCCGGGCGATGTAGTCGATCTCGCGATCGGTCAGCCGGTCGTTGGGGCCGGCCATCTTCGTGAAGCGAGCGAGTTGTTCGTGGGAGCCGTAGGCCCGTTGGGCTCGTCTGACGGCATCGGTGAACATGAAATGGGCGAATTCGTGCATGACGACTCCAGGAGAAAGAGGTGGCGGCCGCAGGGGGTGCGGCCGCCACAGGGACAGCATCAAGGTGCTGCCAGGCGGGGGTTGGAAACCTTGCGGTGCAGGAAGTCGCGCATCAGGTCCGCGATCTCCCGGCCGTGGGTCTCGAGGGCGAAGTGCCCGGTATCGAGAAGGTGGTATTCGAGGTCCTTCAGGTCGCGTTTGTACGGCTGTGCGCCGGCGACCGGGAAGATCTCGTCGCGCTTGCCCCAGACAATAAGCGTGGGCGGCTGATGCTCACGCAGATACGTTTGCCAGGCCGGATACAGCGGCGGATTACTGCCGTAGCTATAGAACATCTGTAACTGGATCGCCTGGTTGCCCTTGCGGTCGAGTAGCGGCTGCACGTGGTCCCAGGTATCCGGGCTCACCAGCGAGACGTCGCTGACGCCGTTGGTGTACTGCCACTGGGTCGCCCCGAGCGTCAGCAGGAAGCGCAGCGCCTCCTCGTTGGCCATCTCGGCCCGGCCGTAAGCGGCCTTGACGTTCGCCCACCAGGGATTGTCCAGGCCCTCGTTGACGGCAGCGCGATCTCGCCAATACGCCCGGATTGGTTCCCAGAAATCGTTGTCGATGCCCTCCATATAGGCATTGCCGTTCTGCACGATCAGCGACTGCACCCGCTCCGGCTGGTCGACGGCCAGCCGGAATCCGACGGGAGCGCCGTAGTCCATCAGATACAGGCTGTAACGCGCGATCCCGAGCCTGTCGACGAACTGTCGGATCAGCCGCGCGACGTTGTCGAACGAGTAGTCGAATTCGGAAACCGCCGGCATCGAGCTGTAGCCGTAACCCGGGTAGTCCGGGGCCACCAGGTAGAACTCGTCCGCCAGTTCGGGGATCAGATCGCGGAACATGTGCGAAGAGGTGGGGAAGCCGTGCAGCAGCAGTATCGCCGGCTTGGTCGGATCCCCGGCTTCGCGGTAGAAGATCTCCGTATCTTCAATGATTACGGTGCGGTAACGGACGCCCGTCGTGGTGTCGGCCCGTGCCTGGGTATCGACGACGGCGATGGACAGTGCGGTGATAAACGCGAGCGTGACCACCTGGTCGATTATTTTGCGTTTCACGGTCTTCTCCTCATGCGAACGCGCGTGGGGGCGCGTTCCGGTTGGCGCCATTCCCGGTAATCACCAGGAACAACATGATCAGGATCAATACGGCCTGGAACTGAAAGCCGCCCATCGGATGGGATTCGGTGGGCACGAAGTTCCAACGGCCCCAGTGCACCATCCAGATGGCACCGAGCATCACCGGGATGTTCAACGCGGCACCGATACGTGTCGCCAGGTCGTGCACCGGCCGATTGCCGACTCCGCCGAACAGGACCAGTAGCCCGCCGCCGGCTTCGGCGGCCGCTACCAGTACAACTTCCACGTAGGAGATCGGCAGCATCTGCGTGAAGCCTTCGAGGTCCGCCAGCTTCAGCAGGCCGTGAAAAACGAACACACTCGCGAGCGCGATGCGCAGCAGCCAATGTGCGTTACTGTCGAGTGTCTTCATCGTCTGTTTTCCTTCTGGTGAGGTTGGGCAGAGGAACCCTCGACGCCGATGCGGCGGTGCTGAGGGTTGATCGGAACGTCGTTGGCGCTCATGTCGCGGCGGCGCATGTAGCCGTCGGCATCGAATTCCCAGTGCTCGTTACCGTGG
>DASRVH010000125.1:0-17090 GCA_035655155.1 Woeseiaceae bacterium | reverse complement strand
ATCGCCGGTTATCTGGAGCCCCACCTCACCATTACCGGCTACGCGGTCACGCCCGTGGTCGGACTGATCCACCAGGGCTTCCCGATAAGGCCCGACCCGGCGGAGGTGGAGGAGGCCTTCGAGGTGCCGCTCGATTTCCTCATGGATCCGCGCAATCTGCACCGGGCCTGGCGCGAGTTCGAGGGCACCGAGATACCGGTCTACGAATACCGCTATGGTGGTCACCGGATCTGGGGCGCCACGGCCTCGATGCTCGTCACGCTGCATCACAAACTAGAAAAGCATTTAAAACAATAGGTAATGCAACAACTCTCGAAACTGCTTGATATTATGGCCCGCCTCCGGCACCCCGAGACCGGATGCGAGTGGGACCGACGCCAGACCTTCGCCACCATCGCGCCCTACACCATCGAGGAGGCCTACGAGGTGGCCGACGCGATCCACCGGGGAGACACGGAAGGCCTGAAGGACGAACTCGGCGACCTGCTGCTGCAGGTGGTGTTCCACGCTCGCATGGCCGAGGAGGCGGGAGATTTCGATTTCGAGGACGTCGCCGCTGCCATCGGCGACAAGCTCGAGCGGCGTCATCCGCACATCTTCGGCGATGGGGCGCCGGCGGACGAGGCCAGCGTGCGGCGCAACTGGGAGGCGATCAAGGCGGCCGAGCGGGAGGAGCGCCACGGCGCCTCCGCCAGCCTGCTGGACGGGATCCCGCGGGCCCTGCCGGCGCTGAAACAGGCCCAGAAACTGGCGGGCCGCGCCGCGGGCGCGGGTTTCGACTGGCCGGACGCGGCGGGGGTGCGCCGCAAGATCGACGAGGAACTGGCCGAACTGGACCGGGAGCTGGAAGCCGGCGACAGGCCTGGCATCGAGGACGAGATCGGCGACCTGTTCTTCTCGCTGGTGAACCTGGCGCGTCATACAGGCGTCGATGCCGAGGCGGCGGCCGCCGCGGCTAACCGGAAGTTCGAGCGGCGCTTCCGGGCGCTGGAGGCCGCGGCGACGGCGCAGGGCGCTTCGGTGGCCGCGCTGGACGCCGGGGAGCTGGAAGACCTCTGGCAGGCGGTCAAGGCCGAGGAGGGCGCGGGTCGGCGACGGTAAGGCGCCATCAAGCGGCCATGCCGGGGACCTGCCGGCTCCACGCAGCGACCCTGCCGTGCCGATGGGCGCCTCTCCGGCCTTCGCTCGGACCCTTTCGCGACGTTCAGGACCCGTTCAGCACGGCGGGCCTATGCTCCTTCCCACACCCGGAAGAAACGGGCTTTCGAACCCGGGTGCTCATGGAAGCAGAAGGAGTCAGCCATGTTCAATCGAAACCGAGTTTGCCGGATCAGCGGCCGCCGTCGCAGGAGCGCTGCGACAGCGGTGGCCGTCACGGCGACGGCCCTGGTGGGCGGTGCGCTGCTGTCGGCGGGTCCTGCCCTGGCCGACCCCGGCCGGGACTGGCGCCCCGCCAGCGACCATGGCGCCGGCTACGACTACGCCCGGGTCGTCGACGTCGATCCCATCGTCCGCCATGTGCGGGTGCGCACCCCGGTGCGGGAATGCTGGGAGGAGACGCGCTATGACCGCTACGACGACCGGTATGACGACTACGATCGCTACGACCGTCACGACCGGCCGGGCCGCAGCGAAGCCGGCGCTACCATCGCCGGCGGCATCATCGGCGGCGTGATCGGCCGCCAGTTCGGCGACGGCAAGGGTCGCGATGCCATGACGCTGGTCGGCACGCTGGTGGGCGCAGCCATCGGCAACGAGCGTGCGAACCGGGGCCGGGATTACGACGAGCGTTACGACCGTTACGGCACCTACGAGCGGCAGTCGCGCCCGGTCACCCGCTGTGAGACCCGCTACCGCACGGACGCCGAGGAGCGGATCGACGGCTATCGGGTGACCTATCGCTACCGCGGTCAGACCTACACCACCCGCACGGATTACAACCCGGGCGACCGCATCCGGGTGCGCGTGGAAGTGGAGCCGGTGCGCTACTGAGTCGGCACAGGGAAGTCGGCGCCCGATTCGACGCTCGGACGATGGGACGGCAGCCTGCGGCGCCAGGGACGGTGCCGCGGTCCACAGGGCCGTGACGGGACCAATTTCCGACACGTGCCGCGTTGCGTTGCAAAGCCGGTCGCCAAGGCCGAAAATCGCCTCATGAAACAGACCCTCCGCCTCGCAATGCCGCTTCTGTCCGCCATCGTGCTGGGCCTGGCGGGCTCTGCCGTGCCGGCCCATGCCGCCGGTCCGGGCTCCGTCGTGCCGCCGCAGGCCGCGGGCCTGGCGGCCGTACGGGACGAGGTCAGCCTGAACGAGGCGGTGGCCCGGGTGAAGCGGGAATACGGCGGGCGCATCCTCGAGGCCGAAACCCGGGAGCAGAACGGGCGCCGGGTCCACGTCATCAAGGTGCTCACCCGGGAGGGCCGCGTGCGCACCGTGCGGATACCGGCCGGGGACCGCTGAGGCCGGCCCGCCGCGGCATCTGCGCACCACCGATACGCCATCGACACGGGTCAGACCCTATGCGACTGCTGATCATCGAGGACGAGGAGATCATCCGCGAGTCCCTGGCCGCCCGGCTGCGTTCGGCCGGCTTCGGCGTGGAGACGGCGAAGGACGGAGAGGAAGGACTGTACTACGCCCGCGAGTATCCGGTGGATCTCGCCGTCGTCGATCTCGGCCTGCCGAAGATGAGCGGCCTGGAGATCATCACCACGCTGCGTCAGGAAGGTCATGCCTATCCCATCCTGATCCTGACCGCGCGGGACCGCTGGCAGGACAAAGTGGACGGCCTCGGCGCCGGCGCGGACGACTACGTGGCCAAACCGTTCCACGTCGAGGAGATCATCGCGCGGGTGAACGCACTGCTGAGGCGCGCCGGCGGCTGGGCTTCCTCCGAACTGGTCGCGGGCCCGATCAGCCTGGACACTGCGGCCCAGGAACTGAAGGTGGGCGGTCGCGCGGTCGAACTCACGGGCCACGAGTACAAGCTGCTGGAACACCTGATGCTGCGGGCGGGACAGGTCGTCTCCAAGACCGAACTCACCGAGCGTCTCTACGACCAGGACTTCGAGCGCGACAGCAACGTGATCGAGGTCTTCGTCGGCCGGCTGCGGCGCAAGCTCGATCCGGACAACACCCTGAAGCCGATCGAGACCCTGCGCGGCCGCGGCTATCGTTTCGCCCTGGAGCGCGCCGGCGAGGCGGCCACCGGCGGCGGTGACTGAGTCCGGAGCCGCGGCCGGACGGCGCGGGCGGTCACCCGGCCAGTCACGCGGGGCGTCGCCCGGCGAGTCCCACGGCCCGTCGCCCGGTCAGTCGCTGAGACTTCGCGTGCTGGTCTCGGGCACGCTTCTTTTGCTGGTCTTCTTCGGCCTCATCGTCGCCGTGCTGGATTCCGCCTTCCGCAGTGCGGCGCTGGAAGCGGAACGCGATCTGCTGGACAGCCGGATGATCATGCTGCTCGCGGCCGCCGAACCCGCGGACGGCAACACGCTGGTGCTGCCCGTCGACCTGCCGGAGCCGCTGTTCGGCTCGCCGGGCTCCGGACTGTACGGCGCCCTCGTCCGGCGCGGCGACGGTCCGGTCTGGCGCTCGGACTCCGCCATCGGCATCGACATTCCCTGGGGCGCGGCGCCGGCCACCGGCGAGCGGAGCTTCCGCCGTATCGAACTGGCCGACGGCACGCCGCTGCTCGCGCTCAGCATGGGCATCGACTGGGAGTTCCCGGACGCCACCGTGCATTCCTACATCGTCCACGTGGCCGCGGGGCTCGATTCCCTGAACGCCCAGGTGGCCAGCTTCCGGCGCCAGCTGCTGGTGTGGTTCGGGTTGGTGGCGGCGCTGCTGCTGGCCTCGCTCGCGTTGCTGCTGCGCTGGCTGCTGCGTCCGCTGGCGCAGATCGAATCCGAGATCACCGAGATCGAGGCCGGCGAGCGGCCGGCAATGTCCGCCGGCTACCCGGCCGAACTCGCCGGCGTGGCCCGCAATCTCAACCAGCTGATCGACAGCGAGCGGGCCCGCGCCGAGCGCCATCGCCGCACGCTGCAGGATCTGGCCCACAGCCTGAAGACGCCGCTGGCGGCGATGCATTCTCTGCTGGACGGCGAGGCCGAGCGTGACGCGCTGGCCGAGCAGGTGGGCCGCATGGAGGAGATCGTGCGCTACCAGCTCGCCAAACCTCTGGTGGGCACCGGCGCCACCCTGGGCACGGAGCCGGTGCCGGTGGCGCCGGAGCTAGGCAAGCTCGCGGACGGCCTGCAGAAGGTCTACCGGGACCGGGGACTGCGCTGCGAGCTGGACGTCGAGCCGGGACTGAGGTTCTACGGCGACCGGGGCGACCTGCTGGAACTCGCCGGCAACCTCATGGAGAACGCCCACAAGTGGGGCGAGAGCCGGGTGCGAGTCACCGCCACCCGCGCAGCGGACGGCGTCTCGCCGCGGCAGGGTCTGGTGCTGACGGTGGAGGACGACGGACCCGGGATCCCCGATGGCGGGGAGAATTCGCTGCTGGAACGCGGCCGGCGGCTGGACGAGACCAAGCCCGGCCAGGGCATCGGCCTCAGCGTGGTCGTGGAACTCGCCGACGCCTACCGGGGCGGCGTCGAAGTCGGTCGATCGAACCTGGGCGGCGCCCGGGTGACGGTGCGCCTGCCGCCGGGATGAGCGGGCCGGCGCGCAGGGGTGGCCGGCGGCAGCGGCAGGCGGAGGCACGCCGGGCGCACCGGCCCCATCTGGAATTTCCGGACGCCCTGCCGATCTCCGCCCGGGCGGCGGAGATCGCCGACGCCGTCAGTGAGCATCCGGTGGTGGTCGTGTGCGGCGAGACCGGCAGCGGCAAGACCACCCAGCTGCCGAAGATCTGCCTGCAGCTCGGCCGCGGCATCGACGGCATGATCGGCCACACGCAGCCGCGCCGTCTCGCGGCTCGCTCGGTGGCCGCGCGAATCGCCGAGGAAACCCGTCTGCCGCTGGGCGGCGGCATCGGCTACCAGGTGCGCTTCGACGACCGCAGCGAGCCCGGCACGCGGGTCAAGCTGATGACCGACGGCATCCTGCTCAACGAACTCGGCTTCGATCACGACCTGCGCCGCTACGACACGCTGATCATCGACGAGGCCCACGAGCGCAGCCTGAACATCGATTTCATCCTCGGCTACCTGAAGCGGCTGCTGCCGCGCCGGCCCGATCTCAAGGTGATCATCACCTCGGCCACCATCGACCCCGACCGTTTCTCACGCCACTTCGGCGATGCGCCGGTGATCGAGGTATCGGGACGCGGCTATCCGGTGGAGGTTCGCTACGAGGCGCCGGCCGGCGACACGGAACTGGCCGATGCGCTAACCGAGGCGGCCCGGCGGCTCATGGGCGAACTGCCCGACGGCGACATCCTCGCGTTCCTGCCCGGCGAGCGCGAGATCCGCGAAGCCGCCGAAGCCATCGAGCGGGCCCGGCTGGGATCGCGCCGGGGCGATGCGGGCTGGGAGATCCTGCCCCTGTACGGGCGGCTGTCCGAAACCTCACAGGGCCGGGTCTTCCGGCCCGGCCGGCGGCGCCGGATCGTGCTGGCCACCAACGTCGCGGAGACCTCGCTCACCGTGCCCCGCATCATGGCCGTGATCGACTCCGGTCTCGCCCGCATCAGCCGCTACTCCTACCGCAGCAAGATCCAGCGCCTGCAGGTGGAGCCGGTCAGCCAGGCCAGCGCCAACCAGCGAGCCGGCCGTTGCGGGCGCATCGCGCCGGGCATCTGCGTTCGCCTCTACGACGAGGAGGATTACGCTGCGCGGCCGGCTTTCACCGATCCCGAGATCCGGCGCACCAATCTCGCGAGCGTCATCCTGCAGATGGCGGCGGCTCGCCTCGGCGAGATGGAGGACTTCCCGTTCATCGATCCGCCGGATGCCCGCTACGTCCAGGACGGCTATCGGCTGCTGGGCGAACTGGAGGCCGTGGACGATGCGCGGGAGATCACGGAGGCGGGCCGGCGCATGGCGCGCCTGCCCGTGGACCCCAGGCTCGCCCGCATGCTGCTGGTTGCCGAGGAGCGCGGCGAGCTGCGCGACGCGCTGGCGATCGTGGCGGGGCTGGCCGGCCAGGATCCGCGGCTCTTCCCGCCGGAGGAGGGTGCGAAGGCCCGGGCGGCCCAGGAGGAGTTCGCCGATCCGGCCTCTGATTTCGTGTCGCTGCTGAACCTCTGGCGCTCCTGGCGGGCCGCCCGGCGCGGCACGAGCCGCCGGCAGGCGGAGCGCTGGGCCGAGGCACGCTATCTCTCGCCGCGCCGGCTGCGCGAATGGGGCGAGATCCACTCCCAGCTCACCGGTCTGTGCCGCGATGCCGGCATGCCGGTGGCCCACGGCGCCGGCGACCGCGAGGCGCTGCACAAGGCCCTGCTGGCCGGGCTGCTCGGGCACATCGGCCGGCGGGACGAGGCGACCCGCTACGACGGCGCCCGCGGGACGGCTTTCCACCTGCATCCTTCTTCCGGCCTGCACGGTAAGCCTCCGGCCTGGGTGTTCGCCATGGAGCTGGTGCGCACCAGCCGGCTGTTCGCCCGCACCGTGGCCGGGACCGAGCCGGGGAGTATCCTCGAGGTGGCTGCACACCTCGTCCAGCGCACCTACGAGGAGCCGCGCTGGAACGCGCGCCGCGGCCACGTCGAGGCCAGCGAGACCGTCACGCTGTTCGGCCTGGTGCTGGCGGCCGGCCGCCGGGTGAATTACGGGCCCGTCGACCCGGCGGAGTCGCGGCGCGTTTTCATCCGCGAGGCCCTGGTGCAGGGCAGGGCCAGTCACCGGGACCGCTTCTGGCGCCACAATCAGGCGGCCATCGCGCGCATCCGGGAGAAGGAGGGCGAGGCGCGGCGGGCGCTGCTCATCCCCGACGGCGAGATGGCCGGCCTGTACGAACGGGAGATCCCGGAGCAGGTCGTCGATCTGCGCAGCTTCCGCCGCTGGCTGCGCAAGGCGTCGAAGCGCAATCCGGAGATTCTGTGCTTCCCGGACCAGCACCTCGCCCGCGACCCTGACGGCGCCGGCACGGAGATGCCGGCCGCCGTGGAGCTGCTGGGCCAGGATCTGCCCGTCATCTACCGCTTCCGCCCCGGGGAAGCCGACGATGGCGCCACAGTGAGGCTGCCGGCGCCCGCGCTGGCGCAGCTGGAACCGGCGCAGCTGGATCGCGCTCTGCCGCCGCTGGTGGCGGAGCGGGCGGAGCTGCGCATGCGCTCTTTGCCAAAGTCGGTGCGCCGGCGACTGCAGCCCATCGCGGACACCGCCGCGGACTTTGCGGCCCGCTATCTGGTGATGCCCGGCAGCGGCGAGCTGGAGCAGGCGCTGGCCGATTTCCTCGCCGGCGAATTCGGCATCACGCCCGATCAGATACCGGCGGCATCTGCGGAGGAACCCGAACACCTCAGGCTGCGCCTGGAAGTCACCGACGAGGCCGGCGGGGTGATCGCCGCCGGCCGCGATCTGCAAGCCCTGCGCGCCGAAGTCGGTGCGGCGGCGCCCGCGGCCGCGGCTGCGCCGGGTGAGGCCCGGCCGACGCTGCATCGTGACTGGGACTTCGGCGAGCTCCCGGGCGTGCAGGCGGAGATATCGGGCGGACTGCGCCTGGAACGCTTCCCGGCACTGGCCGACCGTGAGAACGGCGTGACGGTGGAATACGCGAGCGACGAGGCCGAGGCGGCGACGGTGCATGCCGGCGGCGTATTGCGGCTGCTGCGTCTCGCCTTGCCCCAGCAGGAGAAACTGCTGCGCGGCAAGCTAACCGCCGACCGCCGGCTGCAGCTCGCCTGGGCGGGCGTGGGCGGAGCCGGCGAACTGGCCGAGGATTTCGTCGCAGCTGCGTTCGGGCGGGCGTTCCCCCGGGAGCGCAGAGCGACGGCGCGCAACCGGAGCGACTACGAGGCGTTACTCCAGTCCGGCCGAAGCGAGCTGGTGGCGGCGGGCGAGGCGCTTGCCGCACTGCTCGGCGAGATACTCGAGGCGCGCCGGCTCGCCGCGGCCGCTGCCGCGAATCTCCCCGAGCGGCTGGATGACGTCCGCGCGGAGATCGACGCCCAGCTGGAGGGACTGGTCTATCCGGGATTCCTGAGCGCCACGCCGGCGCAGCGACTGGAGTCCCTGCCGCGCTATCTCCGGGCGGCGGAGCTGCGGGCATCGAGGCTGCCGGCCGGCGCGGACCGGGACCGCGCGGATGCGCGGGAGATCGCGGTCAGCCTGGGCCGCCTCGCGCAGCTGGAGCAGCGCCGCGCCTCCCTCGACGCCGGGCGGCGCGCGCTGATCGATGAATTCCGCTGGGGCATCGAGGAGCTGCGGGTGTCCCTGTTCGCCCAGCAACTCGGCACCCGCGGCAAGATCTCCCCGAAGCGGCTGGAGAAACTCTGGCACCGCATCACGGGCGTAACCCGCTGACCAGGTGCCCGACCTCTCTGTGGGAGGGCCTTCAGGCCCGATTTCCTTCTTTCCTGGCCGCCCTGCGGGGGTATCCATCTTGCTCCCGACAAAAGGTCGCGGCGATGGATACCCCCGCATGACGGCCGTGCTCGCGGTGGCGTGGGGGAAGTGCCCATCAGATGCGCCAACTGACGAGTGCCAACCTCTCGGCTATGGGCCCGTCAGCGGCTGGGGCGGGCTGCGGGGGTCGTCCGGGCCGACTGGAGCCATGACGGCGTGAAGGAGGCCCGGCCGAAGCGAAGGAGGACAGGACGTCCGACTGAACGTCCACCGTAGCCCGCCCCGGTCGATGGCGGGCCAACGCCAGGAGAATCCCATCGGGCCTGAAGGCCCTCCTACCTATTCTTTCTTCTGGGCCATCATCTCCTTCGCCTTGTCCATGAACGGCCCGATCAGGTCGAGGGGCAGGGGGAAGACGATGGTGGAGGATTTCTCGCCGGCGATCTCGCGCAGGGTCTGCAGATAGCGCAACTGCATGGCCAGGCGCTCGGACTCCAGGGTCTTGGCCGCGTCGGCCAGTTTCTGTGCCGCCTGGAACTCGCCCTCGGCATTGATGACTTTCGCGCGCCGGGCACGCTCGGCCTCGGCCTGCTGCGCGATAGCGCGGATCATGCTCTCGTCGAGGTCCACGTGCTTGATCTCGACGTTTGCCACCTTGATGCCCCAGTTGTCGGTGTGCTGGTCCAGGATCAGGCGGATGTCGGAGTTCAGCTTGTCGCGCTCGGCGAGCATGTCGTCCAGGTCGTGCTGGCCGAGGACGGAGCGCAGCGTGGTCTGTGCCAGCTGACTCGTCGCCTCGAACACGTTGGCGACCCGAATGATGGCCTTTTCCGGATCCACGATGCGGAAGTAGATGACGGCGTTAACCCGCACGGAGACGTTGTCCCGGGAGATGACGTCCTGGGTGGGCACGTCCATCACAACGACGCGCAGGTCCACTTTGGTGAGCGTCTGCAGGAAGGGGATCAGGATGATGAGGCCCGGTCCCTTCACCGTCTGGAAACGGCCGAGGAAGAAGACGACGCCGCGCTCGTATTCCTGCAGGATGCGGATCGCATTGAACAGGAACAGCAGGACGAGGCCGACTGCGATTCCGATATAGAGCATCATGATGGTATTCCCTCTCTCTGGTGTTCAGTCCGTGTCAGATTCGTGTTCGGCGGGCGAGACATCGAGTACGAGCCCGTCGATGCGCTCGACCCGCAGTTTCTGGCCCTTCTTCACCGGCGCACTGGTGCGCGCCGTCCAGATCTCGCCCTCCAGCATGACCTCGCCCTGGTCCTCGAAGTCCTCGCGGGCCACGGCGATCTCTTTCAGTATCTGTTCCTGTCCGCTCACGGCACCCTTGCGCCGCAGGCGCAGCAGATAGGCGATGACCCACATCAGCAGCAGTCCGAAGACGCCGACGACGATGATGACGAACCAGGGCGAGATGCCGAAGCCCGGGACACCCGTGTCGAACATCATGATGGCTCCCATGACGAATGCGGCGATGCCGCCGAAGCCGAGCGCGCCGAAACTGGGCACGAATATCTCGGCGATCATGAGTACGATGCCGAGCAGGATCAGGCCGAGGCCGGCGTAGTTCACGGGCATCACCTGCAGGGCATAGGCGGCCAGCAGCAGGCAGATGGCGCCCACAACGCCGGGGACGATGGCGCCCGGGTTCCAGCCCTCGAATATCAGTCCGTAGATGCCGACGAGGAGGAGCAGCAGCGCGATCTCCGGGCTGGCAATGACCGACAGCAGCTTCTGCCGCCAGGTGGGTTCCAGCGTCTCGACGCGCATGTTGCCGGTGGCGAGCGTCACCGTGCCGGTGGGCAGCTCGACCTCGCGGCCGTCGATCTGTGCCAGCAGGTCGGCGGTGTCGCTGGCGAGGAGATCGATCACGTTCATCTCCAGCGCCTCGCTGGAGGTGAGCGTGGCCGCATCGCGCACGGCTTTCTCGGCCCATTCGGCGTTACGGCCCCGGCGTTCCGCGAGACCGCGGATGTAGGCAACGGCGTCATTCAGGATCTTGCGGCTCATGGCATCGCCGGACCGATCCGGCGGTGCCTGCCCGCTGTCTCCCGGTTCCGCCGCGCCCTCGCCGCCGTCGTCTTCGGCGGCCTGCTCGCCCGACGGATCGGCGGGCGGGGTCTCCCCGGAGCCGCTGCTGCCGTCGCCGCCGTCCGTCGGCAGGGGCTGGCCGCCGGGCAGCGGCGGTTGCGGCCGGTCGCCCCCGCCGCCGGCCAGAGGCACGGGCGTCGCCGCCCCGAGGTGCGTGGTCGGCGCCATGGCCGCGATGTGGCTCGCGTAGAGGATATAGGTGCCCGCGCTGTCGGCGCGCGCTCCGGCGGGGGAGACGTAGGTGGCGACCGGCACGCTGGCATTCAGGATGGCCGAGATGATGTCCCGCATGGAGCTGTCCAGCCCGCCCGGCGTATCCATGCGGATGATCACGAGATCGGCCGCTTCCTCCTCCGCCTGGCGGATGCCGCCGGTGATGAAGTCGGCCGTTGCGGCGCCGATGGCGCCTTCCAGATTCAGCTGCAGCGCGCGGCCGCCCGGGCCCTGCTCCTGGGAGACGAGCGGAGCCGCCAGCCCGGCGAGCCCGAGCGCGACAAACAGCATCCAGAGTATTCTTGTTCGGGCCATGTTTCTCACCGCGCCATCATATCAGCCCGGGACCGGCGTTGATCCCCGCTGCGGCCGTCTATAACCTTCGGCTCCTGTTCGGACCACGGGGCGTCACGCGTGTTCATCAAGTTCCTCACCACCGGCGGTACCATCGACAAAATCTACTTCGACGACAGCAGTCGCTTCGAAGTGGGCGATTCCCAGGTCGAGCATATCCTGCGTGATGCCCTGGTCGATATCGATTATGAAGTGGTCTCGTTGCTGCGCAAGGACAGTCTCGATATTGACGAAGCCGACCGGGCCCGCATCCGCGACTATATCGAGCGCGACTCGGCCGGGCGTTACGTGATCACCCACGGCACCGACACCATGGTGAAGACCGCGCTCGCCCTGGGCGGGCTCGGCGACCGGGTCATCGTGCTGACCGGCGCGCTCAGTCCGGCGCGCTTCCGCAGCACGGATGCCGTGTTCAACGTAGGCTTGGCGACGGCCGCGGCCCAGTCGCTCGGCCCCGGCGTCTACATCGCAATGAGCGGGACCCTCTTCGCCGCCGACCGGGTGGTGAAGAACCGCGAGAAGAACCGTTTCGAGAGCATCGCCCGGCGGGATGCCGGCTGAGAGGAGAGAACCGATGAAGTGGAGACTGATGATGGCGGCAGCCGCCGCCGCGACCGCCATGGCGGCAGGGCCGGTGCAGGCTCAGGACGATATGGCCGACGTGGAGATCGGCGTCACGGATCTCGGCGACGGTCTCTACCTGCTGACCGGCCGGGGCGGCAATATGGGGCTGTCGGTGGGCGAGGATGCCACGTTCCTCATCGACGACCAGTTCGCGCCTCTGACGCCGAAAATCCGGGCGGCCATCGCGGAGCTGACCGACCAGCCGGTGAAGTTCGTGTTCAACACCCACTGGCACTTCGACCACGTCGGCGGCAACGAGAACTTCGGCGAGACGGGCTCGGTGATCGTCGCCCATGACAACGTGCGCGAGCGCATGAGCAAGGACCAGTTCCTGGAGGCCTTCAACCGGGAGGTGCCGGCCTCGCCGCCGGAGGCGCTGCCGGTGGTCACCTTCAACGACCGGGTGACCTTCCATCTCAACGGCGAGACGATCCGCGCGTTCCACACGCCGCATGCCCACACCGACGGAGACAGCGTCATCCACTTCGACGGCGCGAATGTCTTCCACATGGGGGATACCTTCTTCCACAAGATGTATCCCTTCATCGATGCCAGCAGCGGCGGATCGGTGAACGGCGTCATCGAAGCGGCGAACGCGGTGCTCGCAATGGCCGACGAGGAGAGCGTCATTATCCCCGGCCACGGCCCGATCGCCGGCCGGGACGACCTGCGGGCCTACCGGGACATGCTGGCGACGGTGCGCGACTCCATCAATGCGATGATCGCCGACGGCATGAGCCTCGAGCAGGTGCAGGCCGCCAACCCGACGGCGGACTTCGACGCCATGCACAACGAGATGGGCATGTTCGAGCCGGCCCAGTGGGTGGGTCTGATGTACGGTCTGTTGGCCCCGGCGGAGGACGCCGGCGGGGAATGAGGGAAGGGCCGCCGGGCGCGCCGCCCGGCGGCCTGCCGCCTAGATGCGGAAGCGGATGCCCTGTGCCAGCGGCATCTCGGTGCCCCAGTTGATGGTGGTCGTCTGCCGGCGCATGTAGGCCTTCCAGGCGTCGGAGCCGGATTCCCGGCCGCCCCCGGTTTCCTTCTCGCCGCCGAAGGCGCCGCCGATCTCGGCGCCGGAGGTGCCGATGTTCACGTTGGCGATGCCGCAGTCCGAGCCGCCCGCGGACAGGAAGCGCTCGGCGTGCTGCAGTTTGTCCGTGAAGATGGCCGAGGACAGGCCCTGTCCTACGCCGTTGTGCAGCGCCAGCGCCTCGTCCAGGGTCTCGTAGCCGATGAGATAGAGGATGGGCGCGAAGGTCTCGGCCTGCACGATGGGCCAGTGATTCTCCGCCATCACCAGCGTCGGCTCCACGTAGAAGCCCGGCCGGTCCAGCCGGTGGCCGCCGTACAGCACCTTGCCGTGGTGGGACAGGATGTCCTCGACGGCCCGCTCGAAATTCGTGACCGCCTGGTTGTCGATGAGGGGGCCCATCAGCGTGCTCTCGTCCAGCGGGTCGCCGATGCGCACCTGGTCGTAGGCGCGGATCAGGCGCTCTTTCAGTTCGTCCCGGCGCGAGTCGTGCACCAGCACGCGGCGGGTGGTCGTGCAGCGCTGGCCGGCGGTGCCGACGGCGCCGAACAGGATGGCGGGCACGGCCAGATCGAGGTTCGCGTACTCGTCCACGATAATGGCGTTGTTGCCGCCGAGTTCCAGCAGGCTGCGCCCCATGCGCGCGGCCACCCGTTCGCCCACCTTGCGGCCGACGGCGGTGGAGCCGGTGAAGGAGAGCAGATCCACGCGCGGGTCCTCGACGAAGGCCTCGGCGCGCTCGGTGCCGCCGTCGTTGAAGAGGTTGAAGATGGGCGGATGGGAGAGATCCGCCAGCACCTCGTTGCAGATCTTCTGCACCGCCAGCGAGACCAGCGGCGTCTTGGGCGAGGGCTTCCAGACCGAAACGTTGCCGCAGACGGCCGCGACGAGGGCGTTCCAGGACCAGACGGCCACCGGGAAATTGAAGGCCGTGACGATCCCCACCACCCCCAGCGGATGCCACTGCTCGTACATGCGGTGGGAGGGCCGCTCCGAGTGCATGGTCTTGCCGTAGAGCATGCGCGACTGGCCCACGGCGAAGTCGGCAATGTCGATCATCTCCTGCACTTCGCCGTCGCCCTCGGCCTTGATCTTGCCGTTCTCCAGGCTGACCAGGCTGCCGAGCGCATCCTTGTTGTCGCGCAGTGCGAGCCCGATGCGCCGCACCGCCTCGCCGCGCACCGGCGCCGGCGTGTTGCGCCACTCGGCGAACGCCTCCCGGGCGGCGACCATGAGCCGGTCGTATTCGCCCGCACTGCTGGCCAGCACGCTGCCGAGCGCCTCGCCCGTGGACGGGTTGACCGACTCTATCGGAGGTCCCGGGTCCTTCTCGATCGCATTGCCGCCGCACCAGGTCCCGTGGTTCTCGGCCTCCAGACCGAGCCGTTTCAGGATGTCTTTCATGGCTTTCACTCCCGGCCGACCCGGCGAGGCCGCGAGCCGGCTTGCTCAAAGTTACGAAAGGGATGGGGATTGATGCATGGCATTGTCCCATCTGACCGGACAAGCCGCCACTGAGGGTTTCCCCGATGGCGAGCCGTCGTGGCCGGCGCCCTCGCGTCGCGGCGCCATTTCGGCCCGGGCGCAGCAAAGGCCGACGATTTCGTACGTAACTTATTCGAATCCCTGAAAGTTTTGCTTTGCAGCAAGGCCCGTGGCATATTGCCGCAATGTCCCGAAGCACCGCACAGACGAACTGGCACCCCACCAGCTGGCAGAGCCGCGAGGCGACCCAGCAGGCGGCCTATCCCGATCGCGACGCACTGGACGACGCCGTCGCCCGGCTGAGCCGGCTGCCGCCGCTGGTCACCTCCTGGGAGGTGGACAACCTCAAGCAGCACATCGCCGCCGCCCAGCGCGGCGAGGCATTCGTGCTGCAGGGCGGCGACTGCGCCGAGACCTTCGACGACTGCACCTCCGAGAGCGTCGTGCAGAAGCTGAAGATCCTGCTGCAGATGTCCCTGGTGATGCTCTACGGCATGAAAAAGCCGGTGGTCAGGATCGGACGCATGGCAGGCCAGTACGCGAAGCCCCGTTCCGCCGACACCGAGACCCGGGACGGGGAGACGCTGCCGAGTTTCCGCGGCGACCTGATCAACCGCAGCCCCTTCACGGCCGAAGACCGGGTGCCGGATCCGGAGCTGATCCTCCGCGGCTACGAGCGGGCGGCGCTCACTTTGAATTTCGTCCGCTCGCTGGTGGACGGCGGCTTCGCCGACCTGCATCACCCGGAGAACTGGGATCTGGAGTGGGTGGGCCATTCGCCGATGGCTGCCGAGTATCAGCGCATCGCTGATGCCATCTCCCACTCGCTGGATTTCTTCGAGTCCATCGCCGGCCGGCCCATCCATCACACCCGGCGTGCGGACATCTACGCCGGCCACGAGGGGCTGCACCTGCACTACGAGCAGGCCCAGACCCGCCTGCGGCGCGACCGCTGGTACGACCTGACCACCCATTTCCCCTGGATCGGCATGCGCACGGCCAACGTGGACGGCGCCCACATGGAATATTTCCGCGGCGTCACTAACCCGATGGGCGTCAAGATCGGCCCCGGCATGACCGCGGAGTGGCTGCAGGAGCTGATCGGCATCCTCAATCCGCACAACGAGCCAGGCCGGCTCACGCTGATCCATCGCCTCGGCGCGAAGCAGGTGGAGGAGGGGCTGCCGCCGCTGATCCAGGCCGCCCGCGCCACCGGCAGCCCGGTGCTGTGGGTATGCGACCCGATGCACGGCAATACGGAGAGCACCTCCGGCGGCTTCAAGACGCGGCGCTTCGACAACATCGTCTCGGAGCTCAAGGCCGCATTCCGCATCCACCGCGAGATGGGCAGCTACCTCGGCGGCGTGCATCTGGAGCTGACCGGCGCGAACGTCACCGAGTGCATCGGCGGCGCCCGCGGGCTGGCCGAGGCCGATCTCAAGCGCGCCTACCGCTCCCAGGTGGACCCCCGCCTCAATTACGAGCAGGCGATGGAGGTGGCGATGCTGATCGCAGGCCTCCGCGACGCGGTGGAATCCCACCGCAAGGCCGGCTAGCATGTAGGAGGGCCTTCAGGCCCGATCCGGCAGGCCCGATCCGGCTCTTCTGACCGAAACACCTACCTATCGGCGTTGGCCCGCCATCGGCTGGGGTGGACTGCGGCGGACGGGCCCGTAGCCGAGAGGCTTGGCACCAGTCAGCAGGTGTCGCTGACTGGCAGATCCTCACGGCCGCCGCGAGCACGGCCGTCATGCGGGGGTATCCATCGCCGCGACCTTTTGTCGGGAGCAAGATGAATACCCCCGCAGGTCGGTCACAGGAGAAGGGGATAGGGCAGGAAGAAATCGGGCCTGAAGGCCCTCCTACCGTTGGAATTTTCGGAGCATTTGCCAGGCCTCGCGGGTCGGGATCTCGCGATACTCGCCGGGCTGAAGGCCGTGCACTTCCCAGGGTCCTATGCGGGTGCGGACGAGGCGCAGTACCGGGAGTCCCACTGCGGCGCTCATGCGCCGCACCTGGCGGTTGCGTCCCTCGTCGATGGTGATCCGCAGCCAGGAGTCGGGGACGCTCTGGCGGTAGCGGATGGGCGGATCGCGGGGCCATAGCCAGGCCGGCTCTTCGACCGCGCCGGCTTCCAGGGCACCTGCCTTGCGGCCGCGAATATCGACTCCGGCGCACAGGCGGGCCAGGGCGTCGGCGGCAACCATGCCCTCCACCTGGGCATAGTAGGTTTTCGGCAGCTTGTGGCGGGGATGGGCTATCGCGGCCTGCAGCCGGCCGTCGTCGGTGAGGGCCAGCAGACCCTCGCTGTCGTAGTCGAGCCGGCCGGCGGGGTAGACGTCCGGAACGTCGACATAAGCGGCGAGCGTGTCGCGGCCGCGGGTGTCGGTGAACGCCGAGAGCACATGGTAGGGCTTGTTGAGGAGCACGAGTCGCATGGTGGGGACCATACCCCCGGGGCGGATCGCGGAACAGCCGGCTGGCTCGGCTTGTGATGCGCTTCCGATCGGATCCCGGTGGGTTGGGGAAGGCCTCGGGTGAGGCGATCCGGGAGCTTCCCGGATTGCAGCGGCTGTTGGCGGCCGGTATCATGATGCACCGCAATAAAATCGGTCCTACAGACATCTGCCGGGCTGCAATTCCCGTGCAACCGCTTGATTCCTGTGGACCCTGAGTGATCAACCGGACTGGAGTGAGTCATGAGCAACCCTGCGCGTACGTCTCCCGGAGAAGGCATCGAACTGTTGGGGACGATGCACGAGGGATTCGACGAGATACTCACCCCGGACGCGCTGCAATTCGTCGCGGCCCTGCATCGG
>DASRVH010000124.1:0-43144 GCA_035655155.1 Woeseiaceae bacterium | reverse complement strand
CCTGCCATTCCCCGGTAGCTCAGTTGGTAGAGCGGTTGACTGTTAATCAATTGGTCGCTGGTTCGAGTCCGGCCCGGGGAGCCAGATTCCGGTATCCCCGGTAGCACCGGAGATGCCCTCGAAAGCCCGCCATCGTGCGGGCTTTTTCGTGGCGGAACGCGTCTGCCCCGTCAGAGAAACTGCATCATCAGTGTTGCGATGCCGAGGAAAGAGAAGAAGCCGGCGATATCGGTGACGGTGGTGAGAACGATGGAGGACGAAGTGGCCGGGTCCTGGCCGAGCCGGGTCAGCAGGATCGGGATCAGCGCGCCCGCAAAGCCGGCGGCCACCATCGCCAGAATCATCGAGGAGAAGATGACGGCCACGAGCCCCGCCGACTGGCTCCAGAACCAAACGCCGAGCCCGCAGGTAATGGCGATACCGATGCCATTCACCAGGCCGACGATGACCTCCTTGCGGACCACCCGCAGCCACTGGCGCACGCTGATCTCGCGCAGCGCCAGGCCGCGCATGGTCACGGCGAGAGCCTGGGCGCCGGCGTTACCGGACTGACCCGCGACCACCGGCAACAGGACCGCCAGCGCCGTGACCTGGGCGATGGTGGCTTCGAACAGTCCGACCACGGCGGCCGCCAGGAACGCGGTCAGCAGGTTGATCTGCAGCCAGGGCATGCGCCGCCGAACGGTGAACATGGGGGTGGACAGCGCCTTCTCGGCGCGGCCGGCACCCACCATGGTCTGGATGTCGATAGACGCGTCCTCCTGGACCGCCCGGGCGAGATCGTCGTGCGTCACCGCACCGAGGAAGACGCCCTCGCCGTCGACCACCGGCAGGTCGAGGATGCGATAGCCCTCGAATGCGTGCGTCACCGTCTCCATGGAATCCATCGGGTGCACGGTCATACTGACCGGGAGCTCGAGCGCCGACAGCGGCAGATCCCGGCTCGACAGGGCGACGTCTTTCAGCGGCGCCCGCCCGGTCAGGCGACCGGCGCCATCCACCAGGAACAGCGACCGGGCCGTCAGCATGCCGGACTCGCCGAGCGCGCGCAGCAACTGCCCGACCGTCAGATCCCGCCGGTATGCGCCGACGCCCGGGTTCATCACCCGGCCCGCGGTATCGGGCGGATAGGAACCGAGACGTTCCAGTTCGTCGCGCACCGCGGGCTCGAGCCGCGCCTGACGCCCGGCGCGTTCGTCCTGCGGCAGGGAGGCCATGATCCGCAGGGTCTGCGCCGGTTGCAGCTCTTCCAGGATGCGATCGCCGAGACCGTCCGGCAGCGCCTTCAGCAGCCGGGCCGCGGTTTCCGGCATCAGGAATGCGAATACCGGCGCGAGGGTGGCGGCCGACTGGCGCGAGACGGCGTCGAGCACCTCGGCCGGGTCCAGTTCCTCGATACGGCGCGCCGCCTCTACCGGGAAGTCGCGCAGGTAACGGCGCGTCATCAGGTCTTCTGCAATCGCGAGATCGTTGCCGGTCACATCCGTCTCCCGATGTCGGGACCGCCAGACCGGCCGTCGGCGAAATGCAGGAGCCCGCCGAGGAATCCCACGAAGGCATCCGCCAGCGCGACCGGCAAGGCATGGTCGGGACGGGCGGCAGCAGCGGATCCGACCGCCAGTGCTTCACGCAGCGCGCTGCGCGAGATTGTGCCGATGACGTGTTCCTGCCGACTCACGACCGGCAGGCTGAGATAGCGGTCCCAGGCTTCCAGCGGCCGGATGGCCGCGACGCGCGCCCGTGCGGACAGCGGCGCGACGCTGCGGTCCATGATCTCGCCGAGCGGCGTGCGCCCGCTGTAGCGCAGGAGCAGAACCGGATCGACGAGGCCGGACAGGCGCCGCTGGTCGTCGACCACGATCACGCAGCCGGTTTCCGCGCGCGTGGCCTGACGCACCAGCTCCCGGGCGTCTGCGACCGTCTGATCCGCACCCTGGGTCAGTATCGCGGGTGTCATGTGTGCACCCACGGTATCGGCCGGAAAGTCGAGGGTGGCTCGCAGATCGCGGCGCACCGCTCTCGGCAGTTCCGCGAGGACCGTCTCCCTGAAATCGGCGGGCATCAGGCGCAGAAGTCCCGCTGCGTTCTGGTACGCCAAACCCCGCAGCACGGCGGCTGCGGCATCTGCGGGCATGCCCGCGAGCCGCTCGCAGGCGACCGAGGGACCCATACGCGAAATCACCCGGCTGGCGAAACGTGCCGGAATATCCCCCAGCAGGGCTCGCGCCTTCGCCGGCTCCATCGCCGTCAGTGCGCGCGCCGCCGTGTCGGGCTGGCGGTCGATGAAAGACAGGATCAGAGAGCGCGGCGTTTTCGCCTTCTTCCCGGGCATACCCCTAGCCACCCTCCCGGCCCGCTTCTTCACGGTCCGCGCCGCGCTCCGGGGCGGCGCTCAGGATGAGCACTCGGCCCGCGTCCAGCCGGTGGGCGGGCAGCAGCACCCGCCCCTCATCCGTCTCGAGAGCTATGTGCGTGCGGGAGATTTCGAGCAGTTCGCCCTCGGCATCGTCGACCCGCAGACGCATGCCCGGCAGCAGCACGTGACGGGCGTTGCGGGCGGCGATGAGATTGGAGACGAAAGTGCCGGAACCCGCCGCGAAAGAGACCACCACCCCGAACACGGCACCGCCCAGGATGACGGTGAAGGCGATCAGCAGTATCGCCACCTCTATGCCGGCCTGATCCAGCCCGATGATGAGCGCGATGGCGAGAACCGCCAACTGAGCCAGCCGGCCGAGCAGTGCTGCCGTATGCAGCTCGGCCGCCTCGGCGGACGAGGCGACGAGCTCGCGCAGATAGACGCTCGCAAAATAGCCGACCACCAGGATGGAAGCCCCGATGATCACGCTCGGCAGATGGACCACGAGCTGATTCAGCCACTGCCCGATGGAACCGATGCCGACCACGCCGGCCGCGAGCACCAGCGCCAGAATCAACACGAGCCAGAAAGCGATCTCGCCGGTGACCGTCGTGAAGGCAAGTGAGATGCGCACCCCCGCGGCGGAGCCCCGACGGAGCGCCCGTTCGAGCAGGCGATTGGCGAACTCGGCAGAGCGGCGGGCGCCCCGGCGTGCCAGTCGGGCCAGGAACCAGCCGGCGATGACCACCAGCAATGCGGCGACGAGCGACGGCAGGTTGGCCGCCACGGCTTGATAGACCCCGCTCAGGGTCTCCGTCAGAAAACTCGATGGGGAGGTTTCGGCGGTTCCCAGAGTACTGCTCCCTTGCTGCGACTGCGTCTCATCATACAGATACGCTCGGATGCTCCCGCCACCCAGGGGCGGCGCGATGCAGATCGCGGTCCATGGGGACCGGTCCGTCAGGCAGGTCGGATCGCTGCTCGGAACGGCGATCGAACGGCAGGAAATCTTCTAGAATCTATCGAGAATTACTATCTAATATTATGTTTTTAATTAGATTCAGTCGCCCTGTTCTCACGTTCTGGCAGTACTCGTATCGGCTCGCCGTCGCCTTCGGGCCGCAGCAGATAGCCGCCTTCCGCCGTCGGGTCCGGGATCACCTCCGCCTCGAAGGGCAATTCCCGCTCGCCGTCCGGTTGATCGTCCCGCAGCCGCCAGTAGCGGCCGTCGTCACTCACGTAACGCCGCCAATCCCGACCGCGGCGATGCTCGTGGACGAAGGCGACGATCCGGATATCCCGGAAGCGGGCATGGTAGTCGTCTGACCTGCCGTCAGACCTGTCGCCGCGCCCTTGCATGCGGGTCGAATAGCGGCGGGAGCCCTCCTCCCCGGCCGCGGCCTCGGACAGCTTCTCCGCTGCGAGGCGGTCGAAACAGGCCAGCCGCTCCGCATCGTCTTCCAGCGCCACGCAGCGCCTGAGTTCAGCGCTGGACCCCGTCTGCGCCGGTGCAATTGCCGGGCACAGCGAGAGCAGAGCACTCGCCAGTGCCGGGCCGACTGCCAGGGTCAGCCGCCGGCGCTCCATCATTCCGTCCGGCTCCGCAGATACTCACGGAACGGCTCACCCAGCGTCGGGTGCTTCAGAGCCAGTTCCACCGTCGCCTGCAGGTAGCCGAACTTGCTGCCGCAGTCGTAGCGCGTGCCTTCGAAGGTGTAGGCATAGACCGGATGGGTATCCAGCATGGCGGCGATGGCGTCGGTCAGCTGGATCTCGCCGCCGGCGCCCCGCTCCGTCTTCTCCAGCTTGTCGAAGACCACCGGGTCCAGCAGGTAGCGGCCCACCACGGCCAGCGTCGAGGGCGCCTCATCCGGCGCGGGCTTCTCCACCATCTGGCGAATCCGCTGGCGCCCCGGCGCATCCTCTTCCACCGCCACGATGCCGTAGCTGGAGGTCTTGTCCCGGGGGACCTCCTGCACGGCCAGCACGCTGCCGTCGTGATCGGCATACTCGGCCGCCATCTGCTTCAGACAGGGCACTTCGGCGTCGATCAGGTCGTCGGCCAGGTGCACGAAGAACGGCTCGTTGCCGACCGCAGGCCGGGCGCAGAGCACGGCATGGCCCAGACCGAGCGGGATGCCCTGGCGAATGAAGACACAGTCCACGCCTGCCGGCAGCGTGTTGCGCACCGAGTCCAGCAAGCGTTCCTTCCCGGATTCGGCGAGAGCGCGCTCCAGTTCCGGGTCGACGTCGAAGTGGTCCTCGATCGCCCGCTTCGTGCTGCCGGTGACGAACACGAGTTTGGTGGCACCCGCCGCGATCGCCTCTTCCACCGCATACTGGATCAGCGGCTTGTCGACGACCGGCAGCATCTCCTTCGGGCTGGCCTTGGTGGCCGGGAGGAAACGGGTGCCCCTGCCGGCGACGGGGAATACGGCGGTCCTTACCGGTTTGCTCAATGTCGCGCTCCTCTTCTGGGTGACGCGGCCAGTTTAGCGAGAGCACCCCGGGTTGACCATGCGGTCCCCGCCGGGGCCGGCGGGGACCGCGCTGCGACCGGCCGGTCTACTCGGCGGATTTCTCCGCGGCGGCCAGGCGGATATTGTCCCGATTGGCCGCCAGGATGCGCTCGCCCACACCCTTCACCGCCAGCAGGTCATCGACGCTGCGGAACGGCCCGTTCGCCTGCCGATAGGCCACGATGGCGCGGGCGCGGGCGATGCCGATGCCGTCCAGCTCGGCCGCGATGGTCTCGGCGTCCGCCGTGTTGACGTTCACGGGGCCCGAGACGGCGGCCAGCGGCGCCAGCAGGCCCGCGAGCAACGCCGTGATCCATGGGGTTTTCCTCGTCATTGCATTGTTCCTCCGGTTGCGGTTCCGCGGGCGCCGACTCTGCGCCCGCCTGCCGGAGGATCATGCCGCGCCGGCCCGGCGGCAGCAGGCCGTCATTCTCGCGGAAGCGCGGAGATTAGGCGGGCAAACGGGAGATCTCGCCCTGGCGCAGCAGAGAATCGAAGCGGACCTTCTCGGCCGGGCGCTGGGTCTCCCACGCCTTGCAGCTCGGACATTGCCAGAGCAGCTGCATGCTGGAGAAACCGCATTCCTTGCAGCGGTAGCGCGGAGAGCGCCGCGCCAGCAGAGCGAGCCCTTCACGGATCCGCGCCAGGGCCTCGCGGCGCGGCGCGCTGCCCGCGGTCGCCAGTTCCTGGCCGGCAACGAAGGCCGCCAGCGTCGGCTCCGTGAGAATGTAGTGCTCCACGCAATCGTCGATGGCCGTCCCGCGCAGGTCGTGCAGGATGGCGCTGTAGGCGATGGCGTTGCGGTAGTCGGCATTGCGTCGGATCAGCGCCTCGATCTCCTGCTGCAGTTCGCCGGCCC
Organism: Woeseiaceae bacterium; assembly: GCA_035655155.1. Classification (GTDB taxonomy): domain Bacteria; phylum Pseudomonadota; class Gammaproteobacteria; order Steroidobacterales; family Woeseiaceae; genus Lentisalinibacter. The sequence goes on along the minus strand of DASRVH010000124.1, from coordinate 37,407 downwards.
TGCCGGTGCTTGCCAGGAGATCCGCCATGCGGGGCAGGATCTCCACCAGGAAGTCCGGGTGTTCCTCCAGCGTGCGTCGATACAGGCGCAGGGCCGTGCGGGCATCCCCCTGCTCCCGCGCGATGCGGGCCCGGTCGAGGGCGCCGCGCACGGTGGGCCGGCGCCGGCTGCGGGCCTTGCGCAGCAGTTTCCGGGCCCGCTGCCATTCGCCGCGTTCCATGGCCTGCTCGGCCAGTTCGCAGTAGTAGTGGGGCACCCGCCGGCTCATGGCACCGCGGCTGTCCTCCAGCCGCTCGCCGGCCTCGATCGCCTTCTCCCACTCGTGTTCCTGCTCATAGATGCCGCAGAGGGCGAGCAGCGCGTCCTCCCGATACACCGGCTTGTCCGTCAGCGTCTCGAACATCTTCTCGGCCCGATCCAGCAGACCGGCGCGCAGGTAGTCGCGGGCGAGCGCGTTCATCGCCTCGTCCCGTTGCTCCGTGGAGAGATTCGGCCGGGCGATGATGTTCTGGTGGATGCGGATCGCCCGGTCCACTTCGCCGCGCCGGCGGAACAGGCTGCCCAGGGCGAAATGGGTCTCCAGGGTGTCGTCGTCGACTCGGACGACCTTCAGGAACAGGTCGAGCGCCTGGTCCGTCTGCTCGTTCAGCAGGAAGTTCAGGCCCTTCAGGTAGTCGCTGCTGAGATTGCCGCCGTTCTCTTCCCGCTCACGGCTGCTCTCGCCGAACCGGCCGAACAGCCAGCCGGCCGCCGCGATCAGCAGGAACAGCCCGGCGAGTAGGAATGCCTGGTTACTCGGCAGCATCTTGCAGCGGCAGACTGCGCAGCTTGCTCACTTCCTGTTCCGCGGCCGCCAGATTCTTGCGCAGCCGCCGCCGCTCGGCCACCGATCTCAGGACGAAGAAGCCGGCACAGAACAGGCCGAACAGCCAGCCGAGAGCGAAGGTGATGGTGAATGCGACCGCAATCTGGGTCTGGACCGTGGTGAACGCCAGATCGAGGCTGACCTCCTGGGTGTTCAGCCAGGTGAAGACGATGATCGCCACGAGCAGGGCGATGAGGAGAACGATGGTCGCAATCTTGCGCAGCATACCGGCACCTGAATCAGCAGCGGGGCTCGACGGAGCGCCCCCTCACGAGTCTAGTGCAGATGGCTGCGGATTGGTAAGCCCGCCGCGGGCCGATCAGTTCTTGATGGGGAGGTGTCGGCTCTCGTTAACCCGCTCGCGCAGGTCCTTGCCCGGCTTGAAATGGGGGACGTGCTTGCCGGAAAGGGCGACGGCCTCGCCGGTCTTGGGATTGCGCCCCATGCGCGGGGGGCGATAGTGCAGAGAGAAGCTGCCGAAGCCACGGATCTCGATGCGATCGCCGCGCGCCAGCGCATCGCTCATGATCTCGAGCAGATGCTTGACCGCGAGCTCGACGTCTTTCGCGGGCAGATGCTTCTGCTTCCTGGCGATTATCTCGATCAGTTCAGACTTCGTCATAGGTGCGTTCGCTTTCTTCCGCCCGCGCAGCCGCGCGGCTCCCCGCTATCCGCAAGCGCCCGGGCGGTGATCCCGCCCGGGCGCCTCCGGTCCCCTGTCAGTCGGAATTGCCGGAGATCTGCTCCTTCAGCAGCTCGCCCAGCGTCGTGCCGGAGGCGCTGCCGCCGGACTCCGACTTGTAGCTCTCGACGGCCTCCTGCTCCTCGTGGGCCTCCTTGGCCTTGATGGAGAGTTGCACGCTGCGGTTCTTGCGATCCACCGCCGTGAACTTGGCCTCCACCTCTTCGCCGGTCTTCAGCACGGTGCGGGCGTCTTCCACCCGTCCGCGCGCCAGCTCCGAGGCACGAAGGTAGCCGGTAATGCCGCCGCCGAGATCCACCTCGGCGCCGCGGGCATCCACTTCGGTGACCGTGCCCTTGACGATGCTGCCCTTCGGGTTCTGCGCCAGCCAGGACGAGAAAGGATCCTGATCGAGCTGCTTGATGCCGAGGGAGATCCGCTCGCGCTCCGGGTCGATGGCGAGCACCATGGCTTCGACTTCCTGACCCTTGCGGTAATTGCGCACCATGTCCTCGCCGGACTCGTCCCAGGAGATGTCGGACAGATGCACGAGCCCGTCGATATCGCCTTCGAGACCGATGAAGATGCCGAAGTCGGTGATGGACTTGATCTGGCCGCTGACCTTGTCGCCCCGGTTGTAATTGGCGGCGAACTCGGCCCACGGGTTCGGCTTGCACTGCTTGATGCCGAGCGAGATGCGGCGGCGGTCCTCGTCGATGTCGAGCACCATCACCTCCACCTCGTCGCCGACCTGCACCACCCGCGACGGATTGACGTTCTTGTTCGTCCAGTCCATCTCGGAGACGTGCACCAGGCCCTCTACGCCATCCTCGATCTCCACGAAGCAGCCGTAGTCGGCGATGTTCGTGACGCGGCCGAAGATGCGCGTGGTGGGCGGATAGCGTCGGCTGATGTTCTGCCACGGGTCGGCGCCCAGCTGCTTGATGCCGAGGGAGACGCGCTGACGCTCGCGGTCGAACTTCAGGATCTTCACCTCGATCTCGTCGCCGACGTTGACGATCTCGGAGGGGTGCTTGACCCGCTTCCACGCCATGTCGGTGATGTGCAGCAGACCGTCGATGCCGCCGAGATCCACGAAGGCGCCGTAGTCGGTCAGGTTCTTCACGATACCCTTGACCACGTGGCCTTCCTGCAGGCTCTCCAGCAGCGCCTCGCGCTCGGCGCTGTACTCTTCCTCGACCACCGCGCGGCGGGAGACCACCACGTTGTTCCTGCGCTGGTCGAGCTTGATGACCTTGAATTCGAGGACCTTGCCCTCGAGGTAGGACGGGTCGCGCACCGGCCGCACGTCGACCAGCGAGCCGGGCAGGAACGCCCGCACGTTGTCGATCTCGACCGTAAAGCCGCCCTTGACGCGGCCGTTGATGACGCCGTTGACGATCTCGCCTTTCTCGAACGCCTCTTCCAGGTGCGTCCAGGTCCGGGCGCGGATGGCCTTCTCGCGGGACAGGCGCGTCTCGCCGAAACCGTCCTCGACGGCGTCCAGCGCCACCTCGACGGTGTCGCCGACGGCGACGTCGACTTCGCCATTCTCGTTCTGGAACTGCTCGGCCGGGATGACCGCTTCGGATTTCAGGCCGGCGTTGACGATGACCACGTCTTCGTTAACGGAAACGACCATGCCGTTCAGGATGGAGCCAGGTTTGATCTGTTGACTGGCGATGCTCTCTTCGAAGAGCTCAGCAAATGATTCAGACATTGATTTGGAAACCATGCCGCCCGCAGGCAGCCCTCGTTGAAAATACGCGCCTGCCGCTTCCTGCGACCGACGGTCCACACAAAATAAAAGCCGGACTACCCTGTCCGACCTGCACTATCCTGCCTGCTCGTCGCCGAGCGTTTCCGCTGCCAGACCGAGCACCTTTTCCGTCACCTGCTCGATGCCCAGTGACGTCGAATCGATCACGATGGCGTCCTCGGCCGGGACCAGCGGCGCCACCGATCGCTCGGTATCTCTGCGGTCACGCTCCGCGATGTCGCGGGCAAGGCCGGCAAGCGTAACACCAATACCCTTGTCTTTCAACTGCTTATAACGCCTCCGAGCCCTCTCCTCGGCGCTGGCCGTCAGAAAGATTTTCAGATCCGCCGCGGGGAAGATCGCGGTGCCCATGTCACGGCCGTCCGCGACCAGGCCGGGCGGCTCGCGAAAATCCCGCTGCCGGGCCTTCAGCGCCTCGCGTACCTCGGGCACCGCGGCGATCCGGGAGGCCAGCCGGCCGCATTCCTCGGTGCGCAGCTCGCCGCCCACCGGGTCGCCGTCCAGCCACACTTCTTCGGCGTCGTCGCCGGCACCGAAACACACCCGCATCTCCCGCGCGGCGCGCACCAGGCCGGGCACGTCGTCCTCGTCGATGCCCCGACGCGCGGCCGCCAGCGCGGTGAGGCGGTAGAGCGCGCCGCTGTCCAGCAGGTGAAACCCCAGCGCGGCGGCCACGCGCCGCGCGATCGTCCCCTTGCCGGACCCGCTCGGACCGTCGATGGCGATGACGGGAACGGAGCTCATGCCAGCGTCTCCAGCTCGAAGCCGGCCTGGCGACAGGTCTCAGGAAAGGCCGGAAACGAGGTGGCCACGTTGGCCACGTCGCCGATCTCGATGGGCTCCTCCGCCGCGAGTCCGGCCACGGCGAAGGCCATGGCGATGCGGTGATCGCCGTGGCTGTCGACCCGGCCGCCCGCGAGCCGTCCCACACCGCGGATGCGCGCGGAGTCCACGGTCTCCTCCACTTCGACGCCGAGACGGCGCAGACCCTCGGCCATGGCGGCGATCCGGTCGCTCTCCTTCACCCGCAGCTCGCCGATGCCGCGGAACAGGGTCTCGCCCTCGGCGCAGGCGGCCGCCACGAACAGCACCGGAAACTCGTCGATGGCCAGCGGCACGAACTCGGGATCGACGTCGATACCCCGCAGCGCCGAGCGGCGCACCGTGATATCGGCCACGGGCTCGCCGCCGGCCAGCCGTTCGTCCGCGATCTCGATATCCGCCCCCATCTCGCGGAGGATGCCGATTACCCCGGTCCGGGTCGGATTCACGCCGACGTTGCGGATGACCAGGCCATCGTCGGCCGCCAGCGCGCCGGCCACGAGGAAGAACGCGGCCGAGGACAGGTCGCCCGGCACGGGGATCTCGATGCCCTGCAGCCTGGACGGCCCCTCCAGCAGGATCGTGTTGCCGCTGCGATGCAGCCGCGCTCCCATGGCGCTCAGCATCCGCTCGGTGTGGTCGCGGGTCACCTCCGGCTCCGTCACCCGGGTGGCGCCGCGGGCGTACAGGCCGGCCAGCAGGATGGCCGACTTCACCTGGGCGCTCGCCACCGGCAGCAGGTAGTCGATGGCGTCCAGCGGGCGCCTGCCCCGGATTACCAGCGGCGGACGGCCGGATTCGCTGTCGACGTCCACGCCCATCAGCGTCAGCGGATCGATGACCCGGCCCATCGGGCGCTTCAGAAGCGAGGCATCGCCGGTCAGCACCGAGCGGAACGGCTGGCCGCCCAGCAAGCCGCAGAACAGGCGCATCGCCGTGCCCGAATTGCCGAGATCGAGGGGCGCGGCCGGTGCGGCGAGGCCGTCGGCACCGACGCCGCGCACGCGCAGCGCGCCGTCCGGCTCACGCTCCACCGCCACTCCCATGGCCTCGAGCGCACCCAGCGTGGCGAGACAGTCCTCGCCCTCCAGGAAGCCGGTCACCCGCGTGTCGCCCTCCGCGACGGCGCCCAGCATCAGCGAGCGGTGCGAGATCGACTTGTCCCCCGGAACCCGAATCTCGCCCGACGGCACGCCGCCCGGCACCGTACGAAAAGCCCCGACGCTCACAATACCGCCTTCGGGTAGGCCCCCAGCACGCGGAACAGCGACGTGCCCTGCTCCAGCTCCGCCAGTGCATCGGACAGCGGCGGCTCGTCCGCGTGGCCGTCCAGATCGATGAAGAAGACGTAGTCCCATTTCTTTCGCCGGGACGGGCGGGATTCGATGCGGGTCATGCTGATGCCGTGGTTCGAGAACGGCGCGAGCAGGGTGTGCAGCACGCCGGCTCCCGCCGTATCGCTGGCCGACACCAGCACCGACGTCTTGTCGTCGCCGCTCGGCATGAGGAGATCCCGGCCGATCACCAGGAAGCGCGTGGTGTTGTCGGGCCGGTCCTCGATGTCCGCCACCATGACGTCCAGGCCGTACACCTCGGCCGCGGCCTCCCCGGCAATGGCCGCCGTGCCCGCCTCGTCGCGGGCCCGGCGCGCGCCGGCCGCGTTGCTCGTGACCGGTATCAGTTCGGCCTGGGGCAGGTACTCGCGCAGCCAGACCCGGCACTGGGCCAGCGACTGCTGATGGGCGCAGATGCGCTCCACCTTGTCCAGGGAAGGCAGGTTGCCGAGCAGGTGCTGGCGGATGCGCAGCTCGATCTCGCCGCAGACCTTCAGCGGCGACATCAGGAACATGTCCAGCGTGTGGTTCACCGTGCCCTCGGTGGAGTTCTCGATGGGCACCACGCCGAAGTCGGCATGGCCGGCCTCGACCTCGTGGAAGACCTCCTCGATGGTGGCGAGCGGCAGCGCCCGCACCGAATGCCCGAAGTGCTTGCTCACCGCGGACTGGGTGAAGGTGCCCTCGGGGCCGAGAAAGCCGATCTTCAGCGGCTCCTGCTGGGCGAGGCAGGCGGACATGATCTCCCGGAACAGCCGCACCATCTCCTCGTCGCTGAGCGGGCCCTCGTTGCGCGCGATTACGCCGCGCAGCACCTCCGCCTCCCGCTCGGGCCGGAAATAGTCGATCGAGCGGGCGAGCTCTCCCTTGCTCTCGCCCACCCGTTTCGCCTGCTCGGCGCGGGCGCTGATCAGGGCCTGGATCTGCTCGTCGATCTCGTCGATGCGTTGCCGGATCTCGGTGAGATCCGGCGCCGGTGTGCGCTCGTTCATCGGGGGTTTCCTGTTCTCAGGCGGCAAGTCTAACGGCTGGCTCGACACGGAACACCTCAGGCGCGGGTCCGCTCGAACTCTGCCATGAAGGCAACCAGCGCATCGACCCCCGCCTGGGGCATGGCGTTGTAGAGGCTCGCCCGCATGCCGCCCACCGAGCGATGGCCTTTCAGATTGGTCAGCCCGGCGGCCTCGGCCTCGGCCAGGAAGGTCGCATCGAGAGCCGGATCGGCCAGCGTGAAGGGCACGTTCATGCGCGAGCGGGAGCCGGGCTCCACCGGGTTCGCGTAGAAATCCGAGCCGTCGATGGCCTCATAGAGGGTCTCCGCCTTGCGCGCGTTGGCGGCGCCGATGGCCTCGAGCCCGCCCTGCTCCAGCAGCCAGTCGAAGACCAGACCCGCCATGTACCAGGCGAACGTGGGCGGCGTGTTGCTCATGGAGCCGGCCTCGGCATGCACGGCGTAGCGGAGCATGCTCGGCACCCCGTCCCGGGCCGTCTCCAGCAGATCGTCGCGGACGATGACCAGCGTCAGCCCGGCGGGGCCGATGTTCTTCTGCGCGCCCGCGTAGATGAGGCCGAAGGGACGGACGTCGAGCGGGCGCGAGAGGATGTTGGAAGACATGTCCGCCACCAGCGGCACGTCGCCCGTGTCGGGTATCCAGTGGAATTCGACGCCGCCGATGGTCTCGTTGGGCGTGTAGTGAAGGTAGGCGGCGTCCTCGCGCGCCTGCCATTCTGAGGCGGCGGGCACCCGGGTGTAGCTCGAGCCGGCCTCGTCCGCCGCGACGTTCACCCGGCAGAACCGCCGCGCCTCGGCCACTGCCTTGCGGCCCCAGTTGCCGGTCACGACGTAATCCGCCGCGGCCTCGGGCGTGGCGAGATTCAGCGGCGCCATCGCGAACTGCATCGTGGCCCCGCCCTGCAGGAACAGCACGCGGTAGTTGTCGGGGATGCCGAGCAGCCGGCGCAGCGCCGCCTCCGAGCGCTCCGCCACCTCCCGGAACGCGGCGCCGCGATGGCTGAGCTCCATCACGGACATGCCGGTGCCGGCGAAGTCGGTCAGCTCCTCCCGCGCGCGCTCCAGCACCGCCAGGGGCAGCGCTGCGGGACCGGCACTGAAGTTATGGACCCGTGCGCCGCCGGCTACCGTCGCCATTGCCATGCAGCGTCTCCGGCGAGCCGCCGCCGGTGCGGGCGGACCGTCACTCGTCCTCGTCCTCCGCCACCAGGGCTTCGATGCGTTCCAGGCCCACGAGGGCTTCGTCGTCACCCAGGCGGATCAGGCGCACGCCCTGCGTGTTGCGGCCGAGGATGGAGATGTCGGCCACCGGCGTGCGCACCAGGGTACCGGCGTTGCTGATGAGCATGATCTCGTCGTCGTCGGAGACCTGCAGCGCGCCCACCATGCGTCCGTTGCGCTCGGACGTCTGGATGGCGATGAGCCCCTGGCCGCCGCGGCCCTGCACGGAGAACTCGTCCGCCTCGCTGCGCTTGCCGTAGCCGTGTTCCGTCGCCGTGAGGATGAGCCCCTCAGAGAGGATGATGAGCGCGATCACCTCGTGGTCGTCGGCCAGGCGGATGCCGCGCACGCCGGCCGCGCCGCGGCCCATCGCCCGCACGTCGGCCTCGCTGAAGCGGATGGCCTTGCCGCTGCTCGCGAACAGCATGATGTCGCTGTCGCCGTCGGTGAGGGCCACGTCCACCAGGTGGTCGCCCGCACGCAGATCGATGGCGATGATGCCGTTCGAGCGAGGCCGCGAGAACGCATCCAGCGGCGTCTTCTTGACCGTGCCCTGGCTCGTGGCGAAGAAGACGAACTTGCCCGCCTCGAAGTCGCGCACCGGCAGCACTGCGTTGATGCGCTCTTCCTGCTCCAGCGGCAGCAGATTCACGATGGGCTTGCCCCGCGCGCCGCGGCCGGCCTGCGGCAGCTGATAGACCTTCAGCCAGTAGGCCTTGCCCCGGCTCGAGAAGCACAGCAGCGTGTCGTGGGTGTTGGCGACGAACAGGTTGTCGATGAAGTCCTCGTCCTTCATACGCGTGGCCGCCCGGCCCTTGCCGCCCCGGCGCTGCGCCTGGTACGAATCCAGCGGCTGCGCCTTGGCATAGCCGCCGTGGGACAGTGTGACCACCACGTTCTCCTCGGGGATGAGGTCCTCGATGGTCAGGTCCGAGTGGTCCTCCATGATCTCGGTGCGCCGCTCGTCGCCGAACTGGTCGCGCACCGCCTGGAGTTCCCCGCGGATCACGGTCAGGAGCCGGTCGGGGTCGGCCAGTATAAGAGAATACTCTTTAATTCTATCGAGTATCTCTTTGTATTCGTTGATTATCTTTTCTTGCTCGAGGCCGGTCAGACGATGCAGCCGCAGATCCAGGATGGCCTGGGCCTGGGTCTCCGACAGGCGGTACACGGGCTGCCCGTCCTCCTCGACGATGCCGAATACCCCGTGATCGGCGTTCGGCCGGGTGTCGATATCGCCGGCCCGCTCCAGCATGCCGGTGACCGCACCGGGCGCCCAGCGTCCCGCTACCAGCCCTGCCTTCGCCTCGGCCGGCGACGGCGAGGCCTTGATCAGCGCGATCACCTCGTCGATGTTCGCCAGCGCCACCGCCTGGCCTTCCAGGAGGTGGGCACGGTCGCGGGCCTTGCCCAGATCGTAGATCGTGCGCCGGGTGACCACCTCGCGGCGGTGGGCCACGAACGCCTCCAGGATGCCCTTCAGCGTCATCAGCTTCGGCTGACCCTCGTGCAGGGCCACCATGTTGATGCCGAAGACGCTCTGCAGCGGCGTGTGCTTGTAGAGGTTGTTCAGGACGACCTCGTGCACCTCGCCCCGCTTGAGCTCGATCACCACCCGCATGCCGTCCTTGTCGGACTCGTCGCGCAGCTCGCTGATGCCCTCCAGCTTCTTCTCGCGGACGAGCTCGGCGATCTTCTCGATCAGCCGCGCCTTGTTGACCTGATAGGGGAGCTCGGTCACCACGATGGCCTCGCGGCTGCCCTTGCCGATCTCCTCGATATGGCTGCGGGCGCGGATGTGCACCCGGCCCCGACCCGTCTTGTAGGCGCTGTAGATGCCCTGGGCGCCGTTGATGATGCCGGCAGTGGGGAAGTCCGGCCCCGGCACGTGCTGCATGAGCCCGGCCACGTCGATGTCCGGGTCGTCGATCACCGCCACGCACGCATCGATGATCTCGCCCAGGTTGTGGGGCGGGATGTTCGTGGCCATGCCCACCGCGATGCCTGAGGAGCCGTTGACCAGCAGGTTCGGGATGCGCGTGGGCAGCACCGAGGGCTCGCTCTCGGAGCCGTCGTAGTTCTCGACGAAATCGACCGTCTGCTTGTCGATGTCCGCGAGCAGCTCGTGGGCGATCCGGGCCATGCGCACCTCGGTGTAACGCATGGCCGCCGGGGCGTCGCCATCCACCGAGCCGAAGTTGCCCTGGCCGTCCACCAGCATGTAGCGCATGGAGAACGGCTGCGCCATGCGCACGATGGTGTCGTAGACGGCGCTGTCGCCGTGGGGATGGTACTTGCCGATCACGTCACCGACGACGCGGGCTGACTTCTTGTACGGCTTGTTGTAGTCGTTGCCCAGCTCCCGCATCGCGTAGAGCACCCGCCGGTGCACCGGCTTCAGGCCGTCGCGCACGTCGGGCAGCGCGCGCCCCACGATCACGCTCATGGCGTAATCGAGATAGGACTGGCGCATCTCGTCTTCGAGATTTACCGAAAATATTTCCTGGGCGATGTCACTCATGGCTACTCACATAAAACCGGTCCACCGCCTTGCCCTTGCAGGGTGCCGGCGGACGATCCGTGCTGCAGGAATCAGGTCTCGGCCAGTGCTTGGGGCGGGAGCCGGTATAGCCTGCTTCCGCGCCTTTTTCCGACCCCTGATCAGGTGAAAATTTTAGCATAAATCGGGACTTGTACGTAGTCGCGGGGGGCCGGCCGGAGCGTGCGGCGGCGCCCCGGGCCGGGCCCGGCAGGGTGGGCCTGTATACTAGGCTCCCGGCCGCGGGCCGGGCATCGATTCACCCTCAATAAAGCCAGCATTTTCATACACATGGAGCAATGCGATCTGATCATCTCGTGCCGCTGGGCGGCACCCGTCGTGCCGGCGGATACGGTGCTGGAGCATCACGCCCTGGTCATCCGTGACGGCACGATCGTCGCGCTGGTGCCTGCGGCACAGGCGAGCGCCCGCTTCGCGGCCGCCGATGTGGTCCATCTCGACGATCATCTTGTGATCCCCGGGCTGGTCAATGCCCACACCCACGCCGCCATGTCGCTGTTCCGCGGACTGGCCGACGACCTGCCGCTGGAGGTCTGGCTCCACGAACACATCTGGCCGGCCGAGGGCCGCTGGATCGATGCGGAATTCGTCCGCGACGGCACCCGGCTGGCCATCGCCGAGATGCTGCTGGGCGGCACGACCTGCTTCAACGACATGTATTTCTTCCCGGATATCGTCGCCGAGACCGTGGCCGCGGCCCAGATGCGCGCCTCGGTGGGGATGATCCTGGTGGACGCACCGACGCCCTGGGCGAAGGATGCGGGCGAATACCTGTCCAAGGGCGTCGCGGTGCACGACCGCTATGCCTCCCATCCGCTGGTGAGCACTCATTTCGCGCCCCACGCGCCCTACTCCGTGAGCGAGGCGAGCCTCGGCAAGCTTCGGGCGCTGGCCGACCAGCTGGACGTGCCGGTGCACATGCACGTCCACGAGACCGCGGCCGAGGTGGCCGCCGAGGAGGAGGCCAACGGCGTCCGTCCGCTGGAGCGGCTGCGGCGTCTCGGTTTCGTGAACGGCTCGCTGCTGGCCGTGCACATGACCTGCCTCACCGACGAGGAGATCGCCCTCGCCGCCGACGCGGGCGTCTCCGTGGCGCATTGTCCGGAATCGAACCTGAAGCTCGCCAGCGGCATCGCGCCCGTCGCGCGCCTGCTCGAGGCGGGCATCAACGTGGCTCTCGGCACCGATGGTGCGGCCAGCAACAACGACCTGGACATGCTGGGCGAGATGCGCACCGCCGCCCTGCTCGGCAAGGCGGCCGCCGGCGATGCGAGCGCACTCTCCGCTCACACCGTCCTGCGCATGGCCACGCTGAACGGAGCCGCCGCGCTCGGCCTCGCCGACAGCATCGGCAGCCTGGAACCGGGCAAATGGGCGGACATCTGCGCCGTCGACCTGTCGGCGCCGCGCACCCAGCCCGTGTACGAGCCGGTCTCCCAGCTCGTCTATGCCGCCGAGGCCTCTCAGGTCAGCGACGTCTGGGTGGCCGGAAGACAGCTGGTCAGGCACGGGCGGCTCAGTCACCTGCGCCTGGACGACATCAGCGGCCGGGCCGCAGAATGGAGAGAGAAAATCTGGAACTACGACCATGAATGACCCGCAAGCGAAGACCGGCGGCAACGTCGATGAAGGCGAGATCCGCAAGTTCGAGGCGATGGCGGAGACCTGGTGGGACCCGGACGGCGATTTCGCTCCCATCCACCAGATGAATCCGCTGCGGCTGGGCTACATCGACGAGCGGGCGCCGTTGTCGGGCCGCCAGGTACTCGACATCGGCTGCGGCGGCGGCATTCTGAGCGAGGCGATGGCGGCGGCCGGAGCCGAGGTGACCGGCATCGACCTCGCGCCCGGCCCGCTCGCGGTGGCACGCACCCACGCCCGGGAATCCGGCGTGGAAGTGGAATACCTGGAGACCGGCGCCGAAGACCTGGCGGCCGAGCGGCCGGAAGCCTACGACGTCGTCACCTGCCTGGAGATGCTCGAACACGTGCCCGAGCCCGGCAGCGTCATCGACGCGTGCAGCCGCCTGGTGCGGCCGGGCGGCCACGTGTTCTTCTCCACCATCAACCGCACCGCGAAAGCTTTCGCGCTCGCCATCGTCGGCGCGGAGTACGTGCTGCGCCTGCTGCCGCGCGGCACCCACGAGTACGAGAAGCTGATCCGCCCCTCGGAACTGGAAGCGTGGGCAAGGCAGGCGGACCTGCGCCTGGAGGAACTGACCGGCGTGCGTTACAACCCGTTGACGCGCCACTTCAGCCTCACGCACGACGTGGACGTCAACTACATCGCTCACTTCCGCCGGCGGGGCGCCGGCGGATGACGGAGCCGAGGCGCTTCGCCGGCTGGCTGTTCGACCTGGACGGCACGCTCATCGACACGGCGCCGGACATGACCGACACCCTGGCGGAACTCTGCCGCGCGCACGATACCCGTCCGCCCGAATACCGCCTCGCGCGGGCGAGCATCACCAACGGGGCCGCCGGTCTTATCCGCCTCGCCTTCCCGGATCGGGACGCAGAGGCACGCCGCGCCCTGTACGAGGAGTATCTGCAGCGCTACGCCGACCGCGTCCACCGCAGCTCGCGCCTGTTCGAGGGCATGGAGGAGGTGCTCGCCGCCATCGAGGCCGTGGGCCTGCCCTGGGGCATCGTGACCAACAAGCCCCAGGGCCTGACGGATGCCCTGCTCGAGGGGCTCGGGCTCGACACGCGATCCCGGGTCACGGTCGGCGGCGACGCGCTGCCCCAGCGCAAGCCGCATCCCGCACCGCTCCTGCACGCGGCACGGGCGCTCGCCGTGGAAGCGGTCGACTGCGTCTACGTGGGCGACAACCTGCGCGACATGGAGGCCGGACGCGCGGCGGGGATGCGCACGATCGCGGCGGCATACGGTTATCTGCTGCCGGATGACGATGCGCGGGGCTGGGAGGCCGACCTGGTCATCGAACATCCGGTGGCCCTGCTGCCCATTCTGGAGGAAGCGCGCGGGTGAGCGACTGGCTGCAGGTCCCGGTTCCCGCGTGGATGGCCGGCGTCGCTTCTGCGGTCTCGCTGGCCCTCGGGCTGCTCCTGCTCTGGCTGTTCGTCCGTGGCCGCATCGCCCGGCTGGCCGCCGAGCGCGACGACGCCGAGCGCCGGGTGAAGGACCAGGAAGCCCTGCGAGCAGAACGCGAAGCGGCCTTCGACCTCGCCGCCAGCCGTCTGCAGCAGTCCTTCGGCGACGTGGCCCACCGCAGCCTCCGGGTGAACAGCGAGGCTTTCCTGCGTCTGGCGAAGCAGAACCTCGGAGCCCAGCAGCAGCAGGCCACGCACGCGCTGTCGGAAAGGGAAAAGGCCGTCGAGAACCTGGTGAAACCCATCCGCGAGGCGCTGGAGAAGACGGAGCGCCAGATCGGCGATCTGGAGAAGGCCCGCTCGGAGGCCTACGGCAGCATCACCGCCCAGCTCGAGGCCATGCAGGCCAGCCAGCAGGCCCTGCAGGCCGAGACCGGCAATCTCGTGAAGGCCCTGCGGCGGCCTGAGGTACGCGGCCAGTGGGGCGAGATCACGCTGCGCCGTCTGGTCGAGCTGGCCGGCATGGTCGAGCACTGTGATTTCGTCGAGCAGGAAACGGGCGGCGGCGCCGGCGAGCGGATACGTCCGGACATGATCGTGCGCATGCCGGACGCCCGGGAGCTCGTCGTGGACGTGAAGACGCCGCTGGATGCCTACCTGGAGGCGGTGGAAGCCACCGATGACCAGCTGCGCACAGCCGCCCTCGTCCGCCACGAGCGCAAGGTGCGCGAGCGCATCCGCGAGCTGGCGAGCAAACACTACTGGTCCCAGTTTCCCCGCAGCCCGGAGTTCGTGATCCTGTTCATCCCGGGCGACCAGTTCCTCTCGGCGGCGATGAACCAGAATCCGGACCTGCTGGACGAGGCCCTCAGACAGAAGATCATCCTCGCCACGCCCACCAGCTTCGTGGCCCTGCTGAAGGCCGTCGCCTACGGCTGGCGTCAGCTGGCGCTGGCCGAGAACGCGGAGGAGATCCGCGGACTGGCAGTCGAGCTCTACGATCGTCTCGCCACTTTCGGCAGCCATCTGAACCGGGTGGGGCGCCAGCTCTCCGGCAGCGTCAACGCATTCAACGCGGCCGTCGGCTCCCTGGAGCGCAGCGTACTGCCCGGTGCCCGCAAGTTCAGGGATCTCGGCGTGCAGACCCGGAAAACCCTGGAAACGCTGGAGCCCGTGGAAGAGATCACGCGGGTGGCCGGGCCGGTGCCGGAGGCAGCTGCCAGGCCGCCCGCCGAATCGGCTATTGAGCCGGGCCCGGATTCGGGCCCCGGTTCGAACAACGGTTCCGACGGGCCGGCGGACGGCGCGGACGAAACGACGCGCTCCTGACGCCGTGGCGCAGACACCCGGAAACTGGACGAAGCTCCCGGCCGGTTCCGACGAGGAACTGGTCGCCAACTTCCTGCGCGGCGACTCCGAACGCCGCTTCCGGCTGCTGTGCGCGCTGCGCGATACGATCCTCGCCGCCGCGGCCCAGAGCCGGGACCCGGCGGTCGGCGCCGTCAAGCTGGACTGGTGGCGACAGGAGATCGCCCGGCTGGCCGCCGGCGAGCCCCGTCATCCGCTGACCAGCGGCCTGGCCGGGTTCTTGCCTCCGGGCTCGCCCTTCGTCCCCTGGCTGGAAGAACTCGTCATCTGCGCGGAATCTCTGGGGCGCGGGGAGTCGCCGGAGTCCGTCGATCAGCTGCGGCTGTATTGCTTCCGCCGGGAAGGCGCCGCGCTGACGCTCGCCGCCGCGCCGCGCGGCGATGAGCCGCGGAACGACCCTCGCTGCGCGGCAGCACGGCATGCCGGCATCGCATGGGGCATGGCGAAGACCACGGCGGCTCTCGCGGCCGGACGGCAACTCTTCCTGCTGCCACGGGACGTCGCCGCCGAGGCCGGACTGGACGGCGTCCCGCCCGGGCGCTGGCAAGAACAGGACGGTTTCCGCCGCGCGGTCGAGCGGCTGGCGGACGCGGGACTGGAGGAACTCGCACGGGCCGGGACCGGGATCCGCAACGCCAGCGCCGTCACCGCCGTGGTTGCCGCGGTCAGCGAGACCCACCTGTCCGGACGGCGCCGCGACGGGACCCGCGGGCCGGCGCATCCGTTACAATTGCTGTGGCGCGCGTGGCGCGCCGCCCGGCGCCAGGCGCGGGCGCCGACCACCCCCGACCAGGAGCAGCCGTGACCTTCGATCCCCGCACCTACACCCCCGACGAGAATCTGCTGGCCGACCGCGTCATCCTCGTCACCGGTGCCGGTGACGGCATCGGACGGGCGGCGGCGAAACGTTTCGCCGATCTGGGGGCGCGCGTGATCCTGCTCGGGCGCACCGTGAGCAAGCTGGAATCGGTCTACGACGAGATCATCGACGCGGGGCACCTGCGCCCCTCCATCGCACCCATGGACTTCGAGAAAGCCGACGGCGAGGCCTACACGAGCCTCGCGGACAGTATCGCGGACGAGTTCGGCCGACTGGACGGCCTGCTGCACAACGCCGGCATCCTGGGCGAACTCGCGCCCATCGAGCACTACGACGTCGCCCTGTGGCAGCGCGTCCTCCACGTCAACCTGACCGCGGAGTTCGTCCTGACCAAGGTCTGCCTGCCGCTGCTGCGGCAATCCGATGACGCCTCGGTCGTCTTCACCTCCAGCGGCGTGGGCCGGCAGGGCCGGGCCTACTGGGGCGCCTACGCGGTTTCAAAATTCGGGGTGGAATGTCTCTCGCAGGTGCTCGCCCAGGAGACCGAGAAGGCGGGCATCCGGGTCAATTGCGTGAACCCCGGGGCCACCCGCACCGACATGCGGCTGAAAGCCTATCCGGCGGAGGACAGGGACAAGCTGGCCACGCCGGAGGAGGTGCTGACGCCCCACATCTATCTGCTCGGCCCCGACAGCCGGGGTGTCACCGGCGGGTCTTTCGACGCCCAGTAGACTTGCCCGCCGAGCGGCCGGGCTGCCGTCCCGGCTTCGCCCCGCTCGTTCGCCGGCGTCCTTTCCGATCCTCGCCGGCATCGTCCGGTGTCTCGGTGGCGGCCTCGAGGCCTGCCGCCGCATACAGAGCGCGAGCCTCGGCCGCTGTCAGAGGGCGGTGTTGTCCCCGGCGCAGCCCCCGTGGAAGGCGTATCGGACCATAACCGATGCGGATGAGCCGGCTCACCTCGACGCCCACCGCTTCCCAGAGCCGCCGCACCTCCCGGTTGCGGCCCTCTCGCAGCGTGACCTCATACCACTGGTTGACGCCCTCGCCGCCTTTCTCCGCGAGGCTGCCGAAAGCGGCCGGGCCGTCCTCCAGCTCGATGCCCTCGGTCAGCCTTGCCAGGGCTTCAGCCGCAGGCGTGCCGCGCACGCGCACCGCATAGCGCCGTTCGATGCTGCTGGATGGATGCATGAGCGCGTTGGCCAGCGCGCCGTCGGTGGTGAAGATCAGCAGACCGCTGGTGGCGACGTCCAGGCGGCCGACGCTCACCCAGCGTCCCCGGTGCAGACGCGGCAGCGCATCGAACACCGTGGCATGCCCGGACTCCGTGCTTCGCGAGCAGACCTCGCCCTGGGGCTTGTGGTAGATCAGATGCCGGTGGGAGCCGGCCTCGGGCCGACGGACCGCGAGGGGACGGCCATCGAGGGTGATCCGCTCGTCGCCGGTAACCGTATCGCCGAGCACGGCCGTGCGGCCGTCAATCGCAAGCCGCCCGTCGCTGATCCAGCGCTCGATCTCGCGGCGGGAACCGTGGCCGGCTGCCGCCAGCACCTTCTGCAAGCGCTCAGCCATGACGCCGCGTATCAGCTCGAGGGCGGCGCGCCCGCGCTGGCGCGTTCTTCCTCCCCGGCCTCCTCGCTCTCCTGACTCTCCTGACCCTCGTCGCTCGCCCCGGCTGCGGCCACTTCGTCCGCATCCGCCGGTTCATCCGCGCCCTCGTAGGCGCTCTCGCCGGCGCCGGCCCCGGTCTCGTCTGCGGCGTGTTCTTCCTCGTCGCCATCCTCTGCGTCCCCGCCGGTGCCGGCCTCCCCGACCCGCAAAGCAGTGACGTTGGCCGGGACCGCTTCGCTCTCCTCGCCGGTGGCGAATTCCAGCTGCGCGTTCAGGCCCTCGATATCCTGCAGCTCGGCCAGCGGCGGCAGATCATCCAGGCGCTTCAGTCCGAAATAGTCCAGGAAGGCCTTCGTCGTGCCGAACACCTCGGGCTTGCCCGGCACGTCGCGGTGGCCGAGCACGCGGATCCACTCCCGATCCAGCAGCGTGCGAATGATGTTCGTGCTGACGGTGACGCCGCGCACGTCCTCGATCTCGCCGCGGGTGATGGGCTGGCGGTAGGCTATCAGCGCCAGGGTCTCGAACAGCGCGCGGGAATAACGCGGCGGGCGCTCCTCCCACAGCGGCTGCAGCATCGACGACATCGACGGGCGCACCTGGACCCGGTAACCCGAAGCCACCTCGGCGAGCATGATGCCCCGGTCCTCGTAGTCGGCCTCCAATTCGTCGAGAGCCGCCCGGATGTCTTTGCGCTCCGGACGCGAACTCTCGTCGAACAACGACATCATCTGTTCGATCGACAAAGGCTCTGCCGAGGCGAGCAGCGCCGCCTCGAGAATATATTTGATACTCGTCTCATCCATAGGTCACTTTACCGGGCACGCTCAGGAAGTGGCGCTCTCGTCCGACGCCGTGGCGTCCCCTTCATCATTCACAACGCGCACATTCGAGGCCGCCCGCACGTGCACGGGGGCGAAATCCTCGGACTGCACCACCTCGATGAGCGACTCGCGGAGCAGCTCCAGCACGGCGATGAACGTCACCGCCACGCCCATGCGGCCCTCCTCCACGTCGAACAGCTGGTCGAACTGGGTGAACTGCGTGCCGCGGATCCGCGTGAGAATCTCCGACATGCGCTGCCGTACCGACAGCGGCTCACGCTGCACATGGAGGTTTGTGAACATCTCGGCACGGGTCAGCACCTGCTGGAGCGCCACCATCAGCTCCTTGAGCGTCACGTCCGGCAGCTTGGTGACCACCTGACGCTCGGGCGCCTCGGCCTGCACCACGTGCACGTCGCGCTCCAGACGCGGCAGCTCTTCCAGGTTCTCCGCTGCCTTCTTGAAGCGCTCGTATTCCTGCAGCCTGCGAACCAGTTCCGCCCGCGGGTCGTGTTCCTCGTCTTCCTCCACCACCGGCCGCGGCAGCAGCATCCTCGATTTGATCTCCGCCAGCATGGCCGCCATCACCAGATACTCGCCGGCCAGCTCCAGCTGGAGCTCCTTCATCAGCTCGATGTACTCGATGTACTGCCGGGTGATCTCGGCGATGGGGATATCCAGAATGTCCAGATTCTGGCGTCGGATCAGATAGAGCAGCAGATCCAGCGGTCCCTCGAACGCCTCCAGGAACACCTGCAGCGCATACGGCGGGATATAGAGATCCTGTGGCAGCTCGGTGACCGGTTCGCCGTCCACGATGGCGAACGGCATCTCGGCCTGGGACGGCCGCAGATCCTCGGGCACCGCCTTGGGCGCTCCCTGGTCGCTCACCACACGGAGGACCGGCTGCTTTTTCTCTGATTCGGACACAGGGTGATTCTAACGTAATCCCGGCGGTGCCGCGGCCCCTCATTCGAAGGCGCTGACGTCGCCGATGCCGCGCCGCAGGATGTGTACCGTGCCCTCCGTGAGGTCGAGCACGCTGGACGGCTCCATCCCGCCCGGGCCGCCGTCGACGACCGCATCCACCTGATTTCCCAGGCGTCCGGCGATCTCCACCGGGTCGGTCATCGGAACGTCGTCGCCGGGGAGCAGCAGCGTGGAACTCATCATCGGCTCGCCCAGCGCTTCCAGCAGCGCCTGGCTGATCGGGTGGTCGGGCACGCGGATACCGATGGTCTTCTTGCGGGGGTTCTTCAGCCGGTTTGGCACTTCCCGGGTGGCCTTCAGAATGAACGTGTAGGGCCCCGGCGTGAAATGCTTCAGCAGCCGATAGGCCCAGTTATCCACGCGGGCGTAGGTGGCGATCTCCGACAGGTCGCGGACCACCAGCGAGAAATCATGCAGCTTGTCCGCCTGGCGCAGCAGCCGGATGCGGTCCAGCGCCTTCTTGTTGCCGATCTGGCAGCCGAAGGCGTAGCTCGAGTCGGTGGGGTATGCCAGGAGGCCGCCGGTGCGGATTATGTCGACCGCCTGGTCGACATAGCGCTTCTGCGGGTTGTCCGGGTGTATGGTGATGATCTGCGACACGCCCGGCATTCTACCGGCACGCAGACACAAATCCGACTGCCGCGAAGCGCTGCGTTGGGGCTGCGCCGGCGTGTGCGCTATCATTCGCGGATTACGGTACTCACCGCAGAGCAGACTCCCAGCGCATGCAATTGATACTAGACTATCTGCCGGTGGTCGCATTCTTCGTGGCCTACAAACAGGCCGACATCTACACCGCGACCATCGTCCTCATGGCCACCATGCCGCTGGTGCCGCTGGCCCACTGGATATTCACCCGGCAGGTCGGGCGCGTCTACCTGATCTCGACCGCCCTGGTGCTGGTCCTCGGCGCCGTCACGCTCGCGCTGCGCAACAGCCTGTTCCTGATCTGGAAGCCCACCCTCCTGAACTGGGCCATGGCGGCGGTGTGCTTCGGCAGCCTCTACATCGGCGAGAAACCCCTCATCCAGCGGTTGCTGCAATCCGCGGTGGAACTTTCCACAGCCCAGTGGCGTCAACTGACCGTGATCTGGGGCATATTCTTCGGCGTCTCGGGCGCGGCCAACATCTTCGTCGCCTACCGTTTCGGCGAGAGCGCCTGGGTCAGCTTCAAACTCTTCGGACTGCTGGGAATGACCCTCGCCTTCATGGTGATCCAGGGCGTCTGGCTGGCCATCATGGTCTCCAGGAACGAGCGCAAATCGACCAGCGGAGCGGAATGACATGTGGTATGCCATCATCAGTGAAGACGTGCCGGACAGTGGACCACTGCGTTCCGGCGCCAGGGCAAGACATCTCGAGCGGCTGCGTACGCTCCGCGACGAAGGCCGCCTCCTGGTCGCCGGACCGCACCCCGCCATCGATAACGAGGACCCTGCCGAAGCCGGTTTCACGGGCAGCCTCGTCATCGCCGAATTCGCCTCGCTGGAGGATGCCAGGGCCTGGGCCGACGAGGACCCTTATGTGGAAGCCGGCGTCTACCAGCGCGTGATCGTAAAACCGTTCAACAAGGTCCTGCCATGACAGACCGTCAGGCGGAACTGGAAAAGCGGCTGCGGGACGCGCTGCAACCCGAGGAGCTTCAGATCAAGGACCAGAGCCATCTGCACGCCGGTCATGCCGGCGCGAAGGACGGCCGCAGCCATTTCGCCGTGCGGCTCACCGCCAGCGTCTTCGAGGGGCTTTCACGCATCCAACGGCATCGACTCGTCTACGATGCCGCCGGCGACATGATGGAAACCGATATCCACGCGCTCAGCATTTCCGCTCTCGCTCCCGACGAGTCGCGCCGGGATTGAGAGCAAGATTCGACCACGAAAACAGAGGATCAACTATGACCACTACGTATCTGCGCCAGCCAGGCGCCAGCAAGGCGCTCGTGCTCGCCACCGCAGTGCTGCTGAGCACGGCCGCCTGCGCACAGTCCGACACTGCGACCGCGATGGACCCCGAGGTGGAGGCCAAAGTGCTCGACCTCTACATGCAGAATCGCATGCGGGGCGCCCAGGGCGATGTCTCCGCCGAGCAGCGGGATCAATTCCGCGAAGAGGTAGCCGACCTCTACCTGCTGGCCGAAGCGGCCGAAGAGGCCGGACTCGACGAGGATCCCGAAGTTGCGGCCCAGATCAAGCTCCAGCGCATGTCGACCCTCGCCTCGGCCCTGGCCGGTAACTACCTGGAAGAGAACCCGCCGACCGAGGCAGAACTGCGCGCCGAATACAGCGCCCAGGTGGCCGGATACCAATCCCAACAGTACAAAGCCAGGCACATCCTCGTGGAGACGGAGGATGAGGCCGAAGCCGTCATCACGCAGCTGGACGAAGGGGCCGACTTCGCCGAGCTGGCCAAGGAAAAATCGACCGGCCCGTCCGGACCCAACGGCGGTGACCTCGAGTGGTTTCCAGCGAGCGCCATGGTCAAGCCGTTCTCTGACGCGGTGGTGGCACTCGAGGACGGCAGCTATACCAGCGAACCGGTGCAGACCCAGTTCGGTTGGCACGTGATTCTGAGAGAGGATTCCCGGGAAACCGAAGCTCCCTCCTTTGAAGAGGTGAAGGACCGGCTGAAACCGGTTGTCGAACAGAAGAAGCTCCAGGAATACCTGGATGGCCTCAGATCAGGAAACGATGGGTCCGCCGACTGACTCCAACGGATAAGCAAGAAAAAGGGCGCCGGTGGCGCCCTTTTTTTGTCCGGGAAGTGTGACTCGCATCACACCAGGCCTCTGAGCCCTCCGGTAACTTCTCTCTCGAATCTTCTCTTATCGCTCGGAGAAGATTCCTCCAACCCTCAAATCTCCTAAGTTGAGGCGAGATATTAGCCGGCAGGGATGCCGGCTTTTTTTATTTCGCAACTACTAGAGGTGAGCCAGCGAATCTGGTCCCGACGAGAGCGATCTGAGCGCCCACATTCGGTAACGGACCGTTTGCCAAGAGAGGCGTGTAGTCAACCGAGATGCCACCGACAGTGATCAACCCTAATCCACGGTCCACAGCGCCAACCGTGCCTTGAACAAAGACATCCACACTCGTTGAAGGAGAAGCACTGCCGAGTTTGGCCAGGCTGGTTGCAACTGAGACTCCAGTGCTAGTTCGAGAGCCGAAGACAGCGACAAGGTCGCCCACAGTTAGTGAGCTCAAATTCGAGCGAGCGAGGCCTACCTCTCCACCAAGAACGGTTACCGTCGAACGATCGTGATCAACGCCCTGTATCGGCGCAACAGCGAAGAGACTTGGTTGCACCCCAATTGCGAAAGAACCAGATTTCGCAACCTGCCCAGAAATGTCTATGTACCGCGCATGAAAGCCGTCAAAAGCCGCAAACAGTACATCGCTGCCGTTGATGCTGCGAAGATCGCTGCCATTGATGCTGCGAACATCACTACCGTTGATGCTCAGCGCATCGCTACCGTTGATGCTGCGAAGATCGCTGCCATTGATGCTGCGAACATCACTACCGTTGATGCTCAGCGCATCGCTGCCATTGATGCTGCGAAGATCGCTGCCATTGATGCTGCGAACATCACTACCGTTGATGCTCAGCGCATCGCTGCCATTGATGCTGAGTACGTCACTGCCATTGATGCTGCGAAGATCGCTGCCGTTGATGCTGAGTACGTCACTGCCGTTGATGCTGCGAAGATCGCTGCCGTTGATGCTGAGTACGTCACTGCCGTTGATGCTCAGCACATCGCTGCCGTTGATGCTGCGAAGATCGCTGCCGTTGATGCTCCGTACATCGCTGCCATTGATGCTACGAACATCACTGCCGTTGATGCTGCGAAGATCACTGCCGTTGATGCTCCGTACATCGCTGCCGTTGATGCTATGTGCGTCGCTTCCGTTAATGCTTTGGACTGAACTCTGAGACGCTCCCGCGCTCGCAATTGCCGGCACTGCCGACAAGCAAATTGCGCCGAACAAAATCGGCAGCCTCTTATCGAGTCTATTTTTTTCGCTCATTTGAGAGTTCCTCCAAAACCTCTCGAAACTATTTTTTTGGGAATCCCCAAAAAAAACTCTTGTAGCGACCAGATACCCTTCTATCCCGCCGCAAACTCGTCGACCTCCTAATGTCGCGAGTCATCGTTGTTTTCTTTTTCCTGCTTACTTAAAAGCGTTTTCAAAGCCTTTGGCTCGTCATCCTCATCAACGACGTAGTGATAGATGCCGATGCCTGTCTGGACTACGTCGTCACCTGCTTCTTTTCTAGGCATCTTCTGCTGAGCAATCCAGTTATCAATATCTTCTAGTACCGCTTGGCCGCGCTCCCTTACATACGAATCCAGGCCTTCTAGATCAACTCTTCTCATTCCGTTGTCTGCAATTACCGTTCGCTCGAACCGGCCCTTACCTGGGCCCGACTTGAGCATGTTGAACTCCAGCGTTTGGATGAAGTTCCGAATTTGAATTCCAAATCTCTCCAGAAAATCTGGGGCTAGCGAATCAGGCACATATTCACGTCTGACAACTTTGTACCAACCCGAATCCGTCTGAACGACGATCCCAACTCGAAGCAACTCCTCCAACATCGCTCTAGGCGTCATGTCGCCGCTGTATGTTTGCACCAGCGTTGTGAACGACTCCCCTGTCGGACTGTCGTAAGGCAGCTCGAGCGGAACGCCGTACGGCCCTGTGTAATCTGGGTCGGTGTGCCATCCCAGCAGTACCCGGCCGATCCGGCTTAGGTTGCTTTGTCCCCCTGTAAAGTCCTCCTCATCGATTTCAGCTAGCCGCTGAACTTCTTTTCTTGTGAGCCCGGTGACTATCGCGATTCGCGCTTTCGACATTCGCCGACCCGGAACATGAAACTCTTCCGCCGCGATTGAGACGTAAACTCGCTTAATGACCTCCGAAAACTCCGCAAACGAAACCCCATGCCGAAGAAGGATCCGAACGAGGGGTCGCATTAATCGTGAGTAGGCCGCGAGCAACCCCTGTTTTACAGAATCGTTCATATCTAAACATAATCCCCATAAATTGGGAATTTATGCCGCCCAGCCTCGTGAGTCAACTCATTATGACCAATAAATTCTATGGGTTATGTGAAACTTCGGCAAACAACTGGAGCATTGATATGCCAGAGTGGCGCCTCCCGCAGACGCTTAGGCGGCAATTCGAGTCCAAAACCGGAAAATGACAAAGCAGTGCGAACTAAACTCTTACTCTGTCAATGGGATTGAAATACAGCTAGTTATTAACGTCTTTTCATGCAAAACGTTAAAAACTTTGAGGCTATGCTCACGAAGGGTAAATTGAAGAAGTTAGTTGTCCATGGTCAGCGACATGGTCAACGGATTTGCTGACGCCCGCGACGGGAGAGAAGACTAGCCCATATCGGCTAGCAATGGGTCAATACGAGGCATCTTGCGCTGGATGTAGCGAACTGCGGATGAAGGCAACACCGTCGCCACATAGACGAGAGTTGAGTTCTTTAGTGTCGGAGATAGGCTTCCCC
Source organism: Woeseiaceae bacterium (assembly GCA_035655155.1). Lineage (GTDB taxonomy): Bacteria > Pseudomonadota > Gammaproteobacteria > Steroidobacterales > Woeseiaceae > Lentisalinibacter. Next base: position 12,951 of record DASRVH010000124.1, on the reverse strand, counting down.
TGCGATAGGAGTATGCCGAGCGTTACGGATCAGTCGAGAGTCTCAGTTTTTTTTCAGATCAAATGATGAAGCCTCAATCGTCCGCCAACGAGTTCTCTGATGGGGCTTCTTCGAAATAGTAGAGCCCTATACCGACTGCCCTTCCCGCCTCCTCATCAGCCTCTTCGTGAAAGGACTCATAAGTTGAGAATAAATCCTGCATGGATTTCGCGAACTCCTCCATTCTACCCCTAGTCATGTAACGCAAGCGTCTGAGGTCAGCGTTACTCATCAACTGCGTGGTAACAGTCCTTTCTATGTGAACATCATCTTGGTTGCGTGGATCAGTATTATGAAGGATGGTGTCGGCAAGCCGTCTTAGGGAAAGTTCAAGAGCTACCGCTAGACGATCATCCAAGTCTGCGGGGGTAAAAACTGACTTTAGAGCGCGAAGCCTCCCGTCGGGGATTTCCTCTACAGCCCCAACTCTGAGCAACTCTGTTCGCATTGCACCCGGAGGAATGTCGCCACCAAACCGTTTAACCAGATCAGTGAACGACCCAGCTTCCCCAGCAAACTCTAGCAGCGAAGGCTCGCCAGTGTCCTCAATAAAATCCGGATGACTGTACCACTTCGCAAGTACCGCTCCAGGGGCCACTTCGCGCTTAACCTCAAAAGTCTGGCCGGCCGCCTCGCGATCTCTGAGCCGTTTCACCTCTTTCCGGGTCAACCCAGTCATCACAGCTACTCGAGAAGTATTCGTGGGACGTCCTCGTAAGCCGTAATCGGATGATGCGACATTCACAAAAGCCGCCTTCGCAATCTCTGCGAACTCTCTGTATCCGAGTCCGCTTCTAAGCATCGCCCGAGCAATGGGGCGAAACGCACGAAAAAGTGCTTCGAGGATCTTTCTTTGTGTAGCGCTTGGCATGGCGCTGCAATATAGGAGTCGGATTGAGTTTGCGTCAACAAAATCCAAAGGATGGGAACAATCGCCCAAACCATAGATCGGTATGCCTTGCGCTATTGGGACGGTTGCCAGAACAAATCTAGTTCAGCGCTAAAGATCCAATAGTTCCTCCAGCCAATCCTCATCAATCGTCTCGACGCCCAAAGCCTCTGCTTTTTCCAGTTTGCTACCCGCGTTCTCACCGAAAACAACAAAGTCTGTTTTCTTCGAGACGCTTCCTGTCACTTTCCCGCCTGCCGCCCGGATGCGGTCCTTCGCTTCGTCCCGGGTCATCGACTGAAGCGTCCCCGTGATCACGACGGTCTTGCCGGCGAACGGTCCGGTTTCGGAGACGACAGCCGCAGCCTTTCCTTCGGGCCACGTGACCCCGAGATCCTGAAGTGCCCGTATAACACTGCGGTTGCGGTCTTCCGCGAAGAACGCATGTATGTGCGATGCCACCACCGGCCCGACGTCGGGTACCGCCTCCAGGGCCTCCTGATCCGCGGCCATCAGCGCATCGAGTTCGCCGAAATACTGCGCGAGATTCACGGCGGTCGCCTCCCCCACCTCCCGGATCCCGAGCGCGTAGAGGAAGCGATCCAGAGTGGTCTTCTTGCTGTTCTCCAGCGCCGCGACGAGGTTTTCCGCGGATTTCTCTCCCATTCTCTCGAGTTGCGCGAGTTCCGCGGCGCTCAGCCGGTAGAGATCGTCCGGGGATTCCACCATGCCGGATTCGACGAGCTGCTCCACGATCTTCTCGCCGAGACCGTCGATGTCCATGGCACGGCGCGAGGCGAAGTGACGCAGCGCCTCCTTGCGCTGGGCGGCGCAGATGAGACCGCCGGAGCAGCGGGCGACGGCCTCGCCTTCCGGACGTTCCACCGCCGAGCCGCAGACGGGGCAGTGCTCGGGCAGGCTGATCTGCTTCGCGTCCTGCGGGCGCCGGTCGCTCACCACCGAGACGATCTCGGGTATGACGTCTCCCGCCCTCCGTACGATGACGGTGTCGCCGACTCTGACGTCTTTCCGCGCGATCTCGTCCATGTTGTGCAGGGTGACGTTGCTCACGGTGACGCCGCCGACGAAGACGGGCTCCAGCCGGGCCACCGGCGTGACGGCGCCGGTGCGTCCCACCTGGAATTCCACGTCGCGCACGACCGTGAGTTCCTCCTCGGCCGCGAATTTGTGGGCGATGGCCCATCGCGGCGCACGAGAGACGAATCCGAGTTCACGTTGATGATCGAGTCTGTCCACCTTGTAGACGACACCATCGATCTCGTAGGGGAGCGAGTCCCTTTTCTCGGCGATTTGCCCATAATAACGAAGGCAGCCCTCCACGCCCCTCACGGTTTCCGTTTCCGGACAGGTGCGGTGGCCCCAGTGGCGCAGCTGGTCCAGGATGCCGCTCTGGCGATCGGGCAGATCGCCGCCCGAGTATTCGCCTATACCGTAGACGAAGATCTCGAGCGGCCGCCTCGCGGTGATGCGGGGGTCGAGCTGGCGCAGGCTGCCCGACGCCGCGTTGCGGGGATTGACGAAGGTCTTCTCGCCCTCCTTCTCCGCCCGGCGATTGAACGCCTCGAAGCCGGCTTTCGGCATGAAGACCTCGCCCCGAATCTCGATGACCCGCGGGTAGCCGGAACCACGCAGCCGCAGGGGGACGCTGCGAATCGTGCGCACGTTGTGGGTGATGTCCTCGCCTGTGGTACCGTCCCCGCGAGTGGCGGCCTGCACGAGGCCGCCGTCCTCGTAACGCATGCTGACGGCGACGCCGTCCATCTTGGGCTCGGCGTGATAGACCAGCGTTTCGCCCTCGCCCTCCTCCAGCTCGAGGCGGTCGATCACCCGCCGGTGGAACTCCCGCAGCTCGTCCTCGGAGAAAGCATTGGCCAGTGACAGCATGGGCACGCCATGCCGGACCTCGCCGAATTCACTGACCGGTGTCGTGCCCACCCGCTGTGTCGGCGAGTCGGGGTCCTGAAGTGCCGGGTACTCCTCCTCCAGCGCTTCGAGTTCGCGCATGAGCCGGTCGTACTCGGCATCGGGGACGGAGGGATCGTTGAGGACGTAGTAGCGGTAGTTGTGCTGGCGGATCTCCTCCCGGAGCGCCTCGGCGCGTTTTCTCTTGGCCGCGGGAACGCTCACGGGGGCCCTGTCAGCTCACGGCCAGACCGTGCTGGTACTGGATGATCTCCTCGCGCAAGAATCGCTCCCGCTGGACACTCATGGTGCTGCCGGCCTCGTCGAGGAGTTCCCCGTTCAGCGAGTCCGTCAGCGCGCGGGCGGTTTCCATCATCTCGTCGAAGGCCTCGGCGCCGTCCTTCGGGCCGGGCAGGACCATGAACATGCTGACACCGGGCAGTTCCTGCTCGCGGATGTTCGTGAGGTCGAACGTGCCCGGCTCCACCAGGCTGGCCACGCTGAAGACGATGCTCTCGTCGTCGGTGCCCTCCACCCGGTGAAAGATGCCGAACTTGCCGTGGCGCAGGCCGAGGCCGCGCAGGGCCAGTACGACCTGTTCGCCGTTGAAGTGGCCGTCGCCGCGGGCGACCAGCCGCAGCGTGATGATCTTCTGCTCGATCTGCGGCTGCTCGGCGGTCTCGGCGCTCTCCTCGCTGTCGCCGACGAAATCCCGGGTCTCGCCCAGCCGGATATCGTCGTCGTCCTCGTCCTCGTACCCGTACTCGTCCGATACTGCCGTGACGGGCTCGTCCGCTTCCAGCTCCGGGAGCGAGGCCGTATCGTCGTCGGCACTGACATCACTCTCGTCGAACGCGGGTTCCAGCCTCAGGTCCGGCTGGGAGTTACGGCGCCGGGCCTGGCGCCGGCTGTGCCAGTACACGAGGCCGACGACGCCGATACCGACCAGTAGAAGAATGACGCGCAATTCGTCCATGGCAACGACCAGCGACGCCGGATCAGCTCGCCGCCATTTTCACCGCCGCGTCGAGATCGACCGACACCAGGCGGGAGACACCGGGCTCCTGCATGGTAACGCCGGTGAGCTGGCGCGCCATCTCCATGGTGACCTTGTTGTGCGTGATGAACACGAACTGCACCTGAGACGACATTTCCTTGACGATATCGCAGAAGCGGCCGACGTTGGCGTCGTCGAGCGGCGCATCCACCTCGTCCAGCATGCAGAAAGGCGCCGGGTTCAGCTCGAAAATGGCGAACACCAGCGCGACGGCGGTCAGCGCCTTCTCGCCGCCCGAGAGCAGGTGGATGGTACTGTTGCGTTTGCCGGGCGGCCGCGCCATCACCGTCACGCCCGCGGAGAGGAGATCCTCGCCGGTGAGCTCCAGATAGGCGTGCCCGCCGCCGAAAAGCTTCGGGAACAGCCGCTTGAAGCCGGCGTCCACCAGGTCGTAGGTCTCGCGGAAGCGCGTGCGCGTCTCCTTGTCGATCTTGCGGATCGCCCCCTCCAGCGTGCTCAGTGCCTCGTTCAGGTCGGCCAGCTGGGCGTCGAGGTACTCCTTGCGCTGGGACTGTTCCTGGAATTCGTCGATCGCGGCGAGATTGATGGGCCCGAGCCGCTCGATGCGGGCGCTGAGCTTGTGCAGGTTCTCTTCCCAGACCTCGGCCGAGGCATCCTCCTGCATCTCCTCGAGGACCGGCTCCAGCTCGAAGCCGGTTTCGGCGAACTGCTCGGCCACGCCTTCGCGGCGCACCCGTATCTCCTGGGCCGCCATGCGCACCTGGTCGACGCCCTGGCGGGCCGATTCCAGGGTGGTCTCGTTGGTCAGTCGCTGCTGATCCAGTTCGCGCAGCTCCGCATCCACGGCCTCCACCGCACGGCGCGCCTCGGCCAGAGTGCCCTCCACTTCCACCCGCTCGCGCAGCTGCACCTCCAGTGCCTCTTCCTGGCGCCGGATAGGCTCCTCGCCGGCGGCGAGCTGTTCCTTGAGCGCCGCCTCGCGCTGATGGAACTGGCCGAGCTGGGATTTCATCCGCGCCAGACTCTGGCTGGCGGATTCCCGTGAGGAACGACGCGACTCGTAACGCAGCGCGATGGCCTGGGTGTCGGCGCGGTCCTGCTCCGCCTGCTGGCGCACGCGGGCGAGTTCGCCGCGGAGCTGCTCGCGCTGGCTCTCCAGCTCCGAGCGCTGCTTCTCGAGCGAGCCCACGTCCGCTCGCGACTGCTCCAGGCGCTGCCGGCTATCTTCCAGCCGTTGCCGGGTGGCCTCGAGCTCCCGATCGATATCGGCGGTTTCGGTGCGGAACGACTCGATGCGCTCTTCGATCTGGGAGAGCCGATAGCGCGCGCTCTCGAGCCGGGCCTGAGCGTCGGCCTGACGGCGATGCCGGTCGGCGGCCGCCTGCTGCACGGACTCGCGCTGCTCCTCCAGGCTCTCCAGCCGGCGGCGCGTATCGTGCAGGGTCTTCTCCAGCGTCTCCACCCGCACACGCTGCTCGCGCAGCTCGTCCTTCAGCGTGCGCATCTCCTGCTCACGCTTCAGTATTCCGCCCCGCGCGTCCTTCTCCCGGTTGACCCGCAGCCAGCTGCGGCCGAGCCAGATGCCGTCGGCAGTGATGATTGACTCGTTATCGTCCAGACGGTCCCGCAGTGCGAGCGCGGCCGGCAGCGAATCTGCCGTGCGAACGTGCTGCAACTGATCGAGCACGGCCTGGGGCGCACCGCTGACCCGGGCGGCGAGCCGGCCGTCCCCGGCCGACAGGGAACTCTCCCTGCCCTGCACGAGGGTCAGGGAGCCGTCGTTCAGTTCTTCCAGCGATCGGGTCGCGGCGACGAGATCGTCGACGCAGACCGCCTGCAGATACGAGCCCAGCACGGTTTCCACCGCGCGCTCCCAGCCGTCCTCCACCTTCAGCCGCTGCGCGAGCCGCGGGCGCTCCGCCAGCCCCGCCGCCTCGAGCCAGCTGCCGACGGTGCCGTCCGCCTCGCCAAGCGCCGCCTTCTGCAGAGCCTCGAGCGAGGTGTAGCGGCCGCCCGCCTTCTGCAACTCGTCCTTGCGCGCTTCCAGGTGCCGGCCGATGCGTACCTCCTGCTCCCGCAGCGTGCCGATCTGCTGGCGCAGTTCGCTCACCCTGGCGTCCGCCTCTTCGGCCGCCTGCCGCAGTGCGCTCTCCTCGCCGGTGAGGCCGGAGACGGCTTCCTTCTGCTCGTCCACGGAGAGGCCTCGGGAGTCCTCGCCGATCCGCTCCCGGCGCTGGGTCAGCTTCTCGAGCTGGCCCTCCAGCTGCTCGATCCTGGCCCGCTCGACCTCGCCTGACTGCTCCACGTCGCTCGCGCGCCGCACGAACTCGTCCCAACGCGACTGCCACGCCGCCATGGCTTGCTCGGCCCGCTGCAGCGATTCGGCCGAGGCGGCCTCCCGGCCACGGGCCTGCTCCAGGTCCGGCGTCAGCTCGTTCAGTGCCAGCTCCAGCTGGTCCAGCTCGTTGCGGTCCTGCTCGATGTGATCCTCGATCTCGCGCGCCGCGGCGCGGGCCTGCGTGAGGTCCTGCTCCTGGCGCTGGCGCAGCTCGCGGCCGTGCTCGATGGACTGCTCCAGACGGGCGATCTCGGCACCGATGCGGTAGTAGCGGCCCTGGACCTCGTTGAAGGCCTCGCTGCGCTCGCCCTGGCTCACGCGGGCCTGCTCCATGGCGGCCTCGATGCGGCGCTGTTCGGCGACGGCGGCCTGCAGGGCATTCTCCTTCTGCGCCTGGCGACGCTCCTGCTCCGCGGCCCGGGCGTCCAGGTCCCGCAGCTTCAGGGCCAGGAGTTCCGCTCGGGTGCGGCGCTCTTCGGCCTTCAGGCGCTTGTAGCGCTCGGCGGTCTTGGCCTGGCGGTCGAGATGCTTCAGCTGTTTCTCGACTTCGTCCACCAGGTCGGCCAGGCGCTCCAGGTTGTCCTTGGTGTGCCGGATCCGGTTCTCCGTCTCGCGACGCCGGTCCTTGTACTTGGAGATGCCGGCGGCCTCTTCCAGATACACCCGCAGCTCTTCCGGCTTGGCCTCGATCAGCCGCGAGATCATGCCCTGCTCGATGATCGAGTAGCTCCGCGGCCCGAGTCCGGTGCCGAGGAAGACGTGGGTGATGTCCTTGCGGCGGCAGCGCGTGCCGTTCAGATAGTAGGTGGAGATGCCGTCGCGGGAGACGGAGCGTTTGATGGAGATCTCCGAGTACTGGGCGTACTGCCCCCCGATGGTGGCATCGGAGTTGTCGAACAGGAGCTCGATGGTGGCGGCGCCCACCGGCTTGCGGGCACTGGAGCCGTTGAATATGACGTCCGTGATCGAGTCGCCCCGCAGGCGGCTCGCCGAACTCTCTCCCATCACCCAGCGCACCGCGTCGATCACGTTCGATTTGCCGCAACCGTTCGGCCCTACGACGCCGACGAGATTGCTCGGAAACGAAATGGTGGTGGGATCAACGAAGGACTTGAAGCCGGATAGCTTGATTTTGCTCAGTCGCATCTCGTGATCTTACGGCATTAGCCCGCCAAAACGCGCTAGTGTAAAGTAAATTCCGGACGGTGACGATTGCGAGGAAAATCGCCGCCGACTGGCCACACGAGGAGCAGAAATCCCGATGAACGAGATTCGTTCGCCGGCCGCCGTAACGGGGCCGAGCAAGCAACTGGAGACGTTCGAGAATCCCAATCCCGGCCGGGATTATACCATTCGGATCACGGTGCCCGAGTTCACCTGCCTGTGCCCCAAGACCGGCCAGCCGGACTTCGCCACCCTGTACCTCGAGTACGTTCCCGACGCGCGCTGCGTCGAGCTGAAATCGCTGAAGCTCTACGTCTGGTCATTCCGCGACGAGGGTGCCTTCCACGAGGCCGTGACGCACCGGATCCTGGAGGACCTGGTGGCCGCCACGGATCCGCGCTTCCTGCGGCTGACGGCCGATTTCAACGTGCGCGGCGGCGTGTATACCGAGGTGGTGGCCGAGCATCGCCGGGCCGGCTGGGAGCCGCAGATCCCGGTGGTTCTCCCACCGCCCGCCGGCGGCGACTGACCGCCCCGCGGCACCGCTCCCGGGTGCCGCGTTTCCGCCTGAAAAAAAGCCGGAAATGCCGCTTTCCAGAGCGCCTATTGGATGTATAATCCCGCGCTTTTGACGCGCCTTTCCCGGAGGGTGATGATGCCTGCAAAGAAGAAGGCAACGAAGGCCAAGAGCCGCAAGAAGACCGCTTCCAAGTCGAAGGCCGCGACGCGCAAGAAGGCGACGGCGAAGAAGAAGGTCACCAGGAAAGCGCCGGCGAAGAAGGTCGCCAAGAAAAAGGCCGTGAAAAAGAAGGCGGCCGGCAAGAAAAAGGCTGCGAAAAAGGCGCCGGCGAAGAAGAAGGTGGCAAAGAAGAAAACTGCCGCCAAAAAGGCGCCGAGCAAGAAGAAGGCGGCCGGCAAGAAGGCTGCCAAGAAGGCCCCGGCAAAAAAATCCGGAAAGAAGAAGGCCGCGTCGAAGCGCACGCGCAGCCGCTCCGAAGTGCTGTCCGGTCCGCTGCACGGCCTGGAGCCTTACAAGCCGCGGCGCGGCGAGGAGTACATGAGCGCCGATCAGCTGGAGCACTTCCGCCAGATCCTGAGCGCCTGGAAACGCGAGCTGATGGAAGAGGTGGACCGCACCGTGCACCACATGCAGGACGAGGCGGCCAACTTCCCCGACCCCAGCGACCGGGCCACCCAGGAGTCCGAGTTCGGTCTGGAGCTACGTACCCGGGACCGGGAACGCAAGCTTCTGCGCAAGATCGACGCGGCGCTGAACCGCATCGACGAGGGCACCTACGGCTACTGCGAGGAGACCGGCGAGGAGATCGGGCTGAAGCGGCTCGAGGCGCGTCCGGTGGCCACGCTCTGCCTGGAGGCCCAGGAGCGCCGCGAACTCGCCGAACGCCAGTTCCGCGACCGGGACGACCAGTACCGCTGAGTCCGCCAGCGCCGACGGCGGAGCCGAGTTGAACGCCGATCCCGCCCCGGCGCCCGGCGTGGGCCGTTTTGCCCCCTCGCCCACCGGCCCGCTCCATTTCGGTTCCCTGCTGGCCGCCGTCGCCAGCTATCTCGAGGCTCGCGGCCGCGGCGAGCGCTGGCTGCTCAGGATCGAGGATATCGACCCGCCGCGGGAAGAGGCCGGCGCGGCCGAGGCGATCGTCCGCTGCCTCGAGCTCTATGGTTTTCAGTGGGATGGCCCGGTTTTGCGGCAGAGCCGCAACGAGGAGCGCCACCGGACGGCTGTCGAACGCCTGCTTGCCGAGGGCCTCGCCTACCCCTGCCGCTGCACGCGGCGCGTGCTCGCCCGCACGGCCCGCCAGGGCGCCATGGGACCGATCTACCCGGGCACCTGCCGCGACGGCAGCGGCCGCGGCGCACGCGCCATACGGGTGCGCACGACGGACGAGCCCATCGGCGTGGCCGACCGGCTGCAGGGACCCATCGAACAACGCCTGGAGCGCGAACTCGGGGACTTCGTGATCCGCCGCCGGGACGGCCTGATCGCCTACCAGCTAGCGGTGGTGATCGACGACGCGGTGGACGGCGTCACCGACGTGGTCCGGGGCATCGACCTCCTCGACTCGACACCGCGCCAGATCCACCTCCAGCGTCTCCTCGGGCTGCCGACGCCGAGCTACATGCACATCCCCGTCGCCGTGGGTGCCGACGGCGAGAAACTCAGCAAGCAGACGTCGGCCCCGCCTATCGCCATCGATCCGGACGCCGTCGCGCCCACCCTCTGCCGCGCGCTCGCCTGCCTGCGCCAGGAGCCGCCCGCGGCCCTGGCTGGCGCCAGCCCGGATGCCGTGTGGGAGTGGGCCCTTGCCAACTGGCGGCCGGAGCGACTCCGCTCGCTGGCGAGCGTGCAGGGTGTCTGAGGGGTCTTTCCGCTATGCAGCAAAATCGGCTATCTTACGTCCATGAGTGAAACCCGAATCATCAAGAAGTACCCCAATCGCCGGCTCTACGACACCGAGGAGAGCCGCTATATCACGCTGGCCGATATCAAGCGGCTGGTGCTGGAGAAGGCGGATTTCACCGTCATCGACAAGAAATCCGGCGACGACATCACGCGGAGCATTCTCCTGCAGGTGATCAGCGAGCAGGAGGCCCAGGGCGAGCCGATCATGAGCCAGGACTTCCTGTCCCAGATCATCCGCGCCTATTCCAGCGCCATGCCGAATTTCGTCAGCACCTACCTGGAGCAGAGCCTGAAGCTGTTCCTGAACCAGCAGAAGCAGGTGCGCACCCAGGTCAAGAAGGTGGTCGGCGTCGACCCGGTGGCCGCCGTGGCGGGCGTCACGCAGCGGAATTACGCGCGCTGGAAGTCGGTGCAGGAGGAGATTTTCCGCACCCTGACGGGCACCCGGAAGGAAGACGAGAAGCAGGAGGACAAGCGGGACAACGAGCGTTGAATTTCTTGCCCGCGAGGGGTTGACACCGGCCTTCCGATAGCCTAATTTGTGCACTGCAGCAGGCTTCATGCTCCCCCGCTACCTGCTGCACATGCCTGAAGGAGTGCAACACTCCGATTGGCTGGCCCCTCGCGCATGCGAGGGGCCTTTTTTATGCTCGGCCGTCATGCCCGCGACATGGCCATGGACAAGCCAGCAGCCTTTCAGCCGCCCCGGTGGCTGACGAACCGCCACGCGCAGACCCTGTTCACCAGCTCGCCGCTGTGCCGCCCGCCGGCGCCGCGCTGGCGCCAAGAAACGGTGGAGCTGCCCGACGGCGACTTCGTCGAGGCCCACTGGCTGGACCCCGCCGTCGCCCGCCCGACCACCACCCTGGTGCTGCTGCACGGCCTGGAGGGCTCCAGCGAGGCCACCTACGCCCGCATGATGGCGCCCGCGGCCGCGGCGCGGGGCTGGCGGCTCGTGGTCCTGCACGCCCGGGACTGCGGCGAGCGCCGCAACCGCCTCCCCCGCCGCTATCACGCGGGCGAGACCGGCGACCTGCGCTATTTCATGGGCCGTCTCGTCGGGCAGCCGGACGGCCGCTTCATCGCCGCGGGCTACTCCCTGGGCGGCAACGTCCTGCTGAAATATCTCGGCGAGGAAGGCGCCGACAGCCCGTTCGCGGCTGCGGCGGCGGTCTCCGTGCCGTTCGAGCTGCAGGATTCGGCGGAGGCGCTGAACCGGGGCTTCTCGCGCTTCTACCGCTGGTACCTTCTGCGCCGGATGAAGAGCGCGATGAAGCGGAAGTTCACGCCGGACACCGCGCCTTTCGACTGGCAGGCCGCGCTGGGCGCACGGGATTTCGTCGCCTTCGACGATATCGTCACGGCGCCGTTGCACGGCTTCCGCGACGCGACGCACTACTACGAGGAGTGCTCGTCCGGGCGCTACCTCGGCGGCATACGCACGCCGACGCTGATCCTGAACGCGCGGGACGACCCGTTCATGAGCCCCGCGGTCATCCCCGATGCCGCGTCGCTACCCGAGCCGGTCCGCCTGGAGATCACCGACGCCGGGGGCCACATCGGTTTCGTGAACGGGACTGCGCCTTGGCGGCCGTCGTACTGGATGCCCGCGCGCCTGCTGACCTGGTTCGACCGGGCGCTGGCCGAGCGGGACAGCCGGACGGGTCCCGACCGATCCTCACCACGGGCCCGCCATCAAGGGGCCGGCACGAAAGGGCCGGATTAAAAAAGGCCGTCGGCGCGGCCGACGGCTGGGAACCCGCTCAGGCCGCGTCCGCTTCCTTCATGCTGAGACGGATCCGGCCCTGGCGATCCACTTCCAGCACCTTCACCCGCACGATGTCGCCCTCGGAGAGCTTGTCGCTCACCTTCTCCACCCGTTCGTTGGAGATCTGGGAGATATGCACGAGGCCGTCCTTGCCCGGCAGGATCGTCACGAAGGCGCCGAAGTCCATCAGCCGGGCCACGCGGCCCTCGTAGGTACGGCCCACCTCCACATCCGCAGTGATCAGTTCGATGCGGCGCAGCGCCTCCTTGCCGGAAGCACCGTCCACCGAAGCGATCTTCACGGTGCCGTCGTTCTCGATGTCGATAGTGGCCCCCGTCTCCTCCGTGATGGAACGGATGACGGCGCCGCCCTTGCCGATGACGTCGCGGATCTTATCCGGGTCGATCTTGAAGGTCATGATGGTGGGCGCCCAGTCGGACATCTCCTCGCGGGGCTTCTCCAGCACCTTGTTCATCTCGCCGAGGATATGCAGACGCGCCTCCTTGGCCTGCGCCAGCGCCTTCTCCATGATCTCGCGCGTGATGCCCTCGATCTTGATGTCCATCTGCAGCGCTGTGACGCCCTCGGAGGAGCCGGCCACCTTGAAGTCCATGTCGCCGAGATGGTCCTCGTCGCCGAGGATGTCGGTCAGCACCGCGAACTTGTCGCCGTCCTTCACCAGCCCCATGGCGACGCCGGCCACCGGCGCCTTCAGCGGCACGCCCGCGTCCATCAGGGCGAGGCTCGAACCGCACACCGAAGCCATGGAACTGGAACCATTGGACTCGGTGATCTCGGAGACGACCCGGATCACGTAGGGGAACTCCTCCAGATTCGGCATGACGGCCTGGATGCCGCGCCGGGCCAGCTTGCCGTGCCCGATCTCGCGGCGCTTCGGGCCGCCCATGAAGCCGGTCTCGCCGACACAGTACGGCGGGAAGTTGTAATGGAGCATGAACGGCTCCTTGTACTCGCCTTCCAGCGCGTCGATGATCTGCGCATCACGGCCCGTGCCGAGTGTCGCGGTAACAATGGCCTGCGTCTCGCCACGAGTGAACAGCGCCGAACCATGGGTGCGCGGCAGCGTGCCGACACGGACGTTGATCGGGCGCACGGTACTGTGGTCGCGGCCGTCGATACGCGGCTGGCCGTCCAGCACGCGGCTGCGGACGATGGATTTCTCGAGCCTGGCGAATGCACCGGCCACCTCGTCACGGCTGTAGTCGGGCTCCTCGCCGCCTGCCAGCGCCTCGACGGCATCGTTCTTCGCCTGGCCGACCGCGTCCTGGCGCTCCTGCTTGTCGCTGATCTGGTAGGCTTCGGTGAGCGCGCCGCGGACGATCTCCGCCACCTTCTCCTCGAGGGTGGCGTTCGTCTCCGGAGGCTGCCA
>DASRVH010000123.1:0-7586 GCA_035655155.1 Woeseiaceae bacterium | reverse complement strand
GCTCTTGCCATTCGACATCCCCGACGCCTTGCAAAGGGTAATCAGCAGCATCGTCCATTTCGGTGCCGAAGTGTTCTTCGTGGCCGTGCTGTTGGGGTACGCCTGGTCACGGACACGCCAGCAGTTCATGCGGCTGTGATCAGCTGCGAAGAACCGCGAGGACTTCCTCGCCATAACGATCCGGTTTGGTTTGCCCGACTGAGCTGCCGGCCGATTTCCGGTCCAATCCATTTTGGAAGTGGTGGCCGGACCGGGCGGTTCGAGGCGGGCCCTGCTGGGTCGGCGCCGTCCCGTGTTCCAGCGACCCACCACGCCGCCCAGATCCCCACCTATGCGAGACACCAAGGGATTATGAGCGCCAGATACAAGCACTCGATTTGGTTAGATAGGGGGAAGAACGCTAAGGGGTTTTTCACGTCCTGCATCAGCCGGATTGTCCCGTCCGAACCGGCTTCCGAACCACCGTCCGGACCTCTTGCGAACCCACCGCGCGAGGCTCCCGCCACATAAAACCGATTGACGATCGGTTTTGTCACCGACATACTGCGCTGGCGCTGATCTCCTGGTCATCTGTCGTTTCTCCAGACGAAGAGCCCGTCTTTATGCACGCATTCCCTCCGCTCGGTGACCTGGAGGTCGCCGTCCTCGAATACGTCTGGTCTCAACCGGAAGCATCCGCGAAGGATGCGCATGCGGCGATCGGCGCAGAACGGGGTATCTCGCTGAATACGGTTCAGTCGACGCTCGAGAGGCTGCATCGCAAGGATTTGTTGGACCGGGTCAAAGTGAGCCACTCCTATCGATACTCGGCCAGGCTGCGCCGCGAGGAGTTCGTGGCAGCGCTGGTACGCGATGTGGTCGACCGCTTCGGTGGGGATTCGTCGGCTGCACTTGCCGCATTCATGGATGCTGCCGACATCCCGGATGAAGAAGTGCTGCGGGCCTTCGAGGGGAAGTTGCAGCGCGGTGCGAACAGCAGGGGCAGTTCGTGACCGCCTCGCTGCCGCTGGTCTGGATCCTGCTGGTGCTGGTCGCTGCCGGTTGGCTTGCGGCGTTCCTCGCAGTGCGGCTTTCGCTCTCGCTTTGTGATGACGGTCGCTACGAGCCTGCCGCCAGGGTGCGACGGGTATTCCTCGTTGCATTGCTGCCATGGATTGTGCCACTGGCGTTCCTGGGTGCAGCCCTGATGCCCGCCGCAGGCAAGGCATTCGGGCTGATCGCAGATCATTGCCTGTCCCATGGCGCCAGTCACCCGCACCTCTGCCTCGAGCACCTGCCGGTCATTGCGCTCACCCACTGGCACTGGCTCGTGATGGGCCTGCTGATAGCTTGGTTCGCATACCGCGTAAGCCGGCATGTCGCCAGTGAACGGCGCATGGGATTCCGGCTGCAGACCATGGCTGCGCTTGCGCGCGGAGGTGGCCGCATGAGGATCCTGGATATGGACGAGTGCGCGGCATTCGCTATTCACCCGGGCCAGCCCCTCATCCTGATGTCGAGGGGGTTGATCGAGAGGCTGACCCTTCGCGAGCGTCGGGTCGTCCTGGCCCACGAAGTCGCGCACCTTCGGCACCGTGACCCGGCCGGGAGCCGGCTGCTCGACCGGCTCCTCTTGCTGCATGAGCGCACCGCGGCGGTTCGACTTCGCCGCGCATGGCAGCAGGCCATCGAGGAACGCAGCGACGAGGCCGTGGCGAAGCGGTTCGGCGCGGAAGAAGTGGCCGCCACCATTGTAAAAGTCGCGCGTGTCGTCTCCGGAAGGGATACCCCTGTTCTGTCCGCCGCGGGCGCCGATACGGTGCGCCGCATCGAGCGCCTGCTCGCCGAGCGCAGGCCACCGGCTGGCAGTGATCGCTACGAGATCGCCTACGGGGCGGCCCTGCTGATGGTGGTCGTTGTGGTTGCGGCCTCTCATCACTGGCTCGAGACCTTGCTGGGCGCTTTGGCATGATGCGGCTGATCGTCTTTTGCATCGTGCTGCTCACCGCGAGCCAGGCGGCTGCCGAGCTCACCGAGGCCGAGGCGGTGCGGCGGGGATTGGCGCAGGCCGATGTGCGCGCAGCGCTCGAGGCCCGGCAGCAGGCAGCCGCGGGAGACGCTCTTGCCGCCGGGCGCTGGGCGAACCCGGAGATCGAGTACAGTCGCGAGAGCGTGGACCTGCCGGCTGGCGAGAGCCGCGAGACGTCCCTGTGGATCCGGCAGCGGTTGAATATTGCGGGCGTGCACGGCCTGGAGCGTGATGCGGCCGTCGAACTGGAAGGGGCGGCGGCGGCGCATGCAGAGATCGCGCGGCGGGAGATTGCAGCGGACATCCGCCGTCTCTTCTATGACGCCATGGCCGCCGAGGCACAGGCGCACATGGCCCGTCGCTGGCAGGGGCGGCTAGGGCAGCTGGCGAGCTCGGTGGCCGAACGAGTGGCGGCGGGCGATGCGTCTCGGTACGACTTGCTGCGAATCGAACGGGAGCTCGCGCTGTGGCGCGGTGAGGTGCTGGACTGGGAGGCGAGGGCGGTGTCGACTCGGGACCGCCTGTTCAGCAGGGTCGGCGGCCCTCCAGCGCCGCTCGCAGGCGAGCTGCTGCCGGCAGCGATCGACGCTTCTTCGGCAGACACGATCGTAGCGGACCATCCCTTGCTGGCCGCCCTGGATGCAGAGGCTCGGAGCGCGGCGCTCAGCTCGCGCGCGGCCGGCCGACGCACCTGGCCCGAAGTCACGGTCGGCGTGGGTCGCCGCGACGTGGACGAGCCGGGTATTGCCGGTGACGGCAACATGGTAATGCTGGGCGTCGAGGTGCCGCTCTTCGACCGGGGTGACGGCGCGGAATTCGCGGCGCAGAGCCGGGCACGACGCCTCGAGGCGGAACGGCGGCTGGCTGCGAACCGACTGGACGCCGAGGCGCGCGCCGCGCTTCGGTCCATGGAGGCCGGGCGCGAAGCAGCGCTGTTGCTCCAGTCCGGCGATGACGGCGACGATTCTCTGGCAGCGATCGCCGAGGACGCCTACCAGGCGGGCGAGATTGGCGTCATGGAGCTGATTGACGCCCACCGGGCGGACCTGGCAGCGCAGCGCGAAGCCATTCAGCGTGCCCGCGCAGCCCGTGATTCACTCATTGAACTGCAATTCCTGGGAGGAGAGTTATGAACCCGTTCTTCAAGTCGAGCCTTCTGCTGGCCCTGTTCGGCCTGCTCGTCGCCTGCGGCCAGGCGGATGACCACGGCCATGCCCATGACGGTGACGCCGACCATGCCCACGAGGCGACTGCCGATGATCACGGCCATGCGCACGATGGCGAAGACCACGGTCATGCCCACGACGACCACGCCCATGAGGCGCCCCAGACCGAAGCCTTCTATGGCGACCAGGCGGACGAGCCGGCCGAGGCGATGGAAGCGGCACAGGACGAGGAAGACGAAGAGCACGAGCACACCCACGACGGGAAGCCGCATGCCCACAAGCATTAACGTCAGGCTGCTGCCGCTGGCCGCGCTGCTGGTGCTGGCGGCATGCGGCGGCTCGCCCGCCGATGATCACGGCCATGCCCACGGCCCGGCGGAGACGGACGCGCATGAACATGGTGAGGACGAGGGAATACTCATCTACACCGACTACACGGACACCACCGAGCTATTCGTGGAGTTCCCTGCGCTGGTGGCGGGAAAGAGCTCGACCTTTGCCGCGCACGTGACCCGGCTCGACGACTTCCAGCCCCTTGTTACCGGTCACCTCGACGTCATGCTGGAGTCCGGCGGCAAGGCGGTCGCCCGTTTCCGCGTGCGCGAGCCCGCGCGACCGGGCATTTTCATGCCCTCGGTGACGCCGCGCGATGCCGGCACCTACGAACTGGTCCTCGAGGTCGGCGATGGCGAACTTGCGGCCACGCACCGGCTGGGCGAGGTCACCGTGTTTCCGGACGCGGCCGCGGTGGTGGTGAACCAGCCAGAGCTCGAGGGCGATATCGGGTACCTGAAAGAGCAGCAATGGACCAACGCCTTCGCCACGGTCGTGGCGGCGGAGCATCCGATACGCCGCTCGGTACCCGGTTTTGCGACTGTGCTGGCGCCTGCCGACGCCGGAGCCCAGGTCAGCGCCCCGGCAGACGGCTATTTTGCCGGCGCCGGACTGGTGCGGGCCGGGCGCTACGTGGAGGCCGGTAGCGTGCTGGGCTACCTGGTGCCTCGGCTCGGTGAGGGCAGCGATTTTGGCAGCCTGCTGGTTGCGCTCGAGCGTGCCCAGGCGGATTCCGCGGTGGCAGAGAGAGACGTGACCCGACTGGAGTCGCTTTTCGCCAGCGGGGCCATCCCCGAGCGCCGGCTCATCGAGGCGCGGCACGAGCGCGACGTGACCCGGGCGGAACTGGCGGCCGCGCGCAACCGGGTGGAGCAGTACCAGCGGGGCAACCAGCAGGCGGGGATCGCGCTGCGCGCGCCCGTTGCCGGCGAGGTGCTGGAGGTCAATGCCCGCCCCGGCGCTTTCGTCCGGGCCGGCGATCGCGTGTTCCGCATTGCGGCGCCCGAGCGGCGCTGGCTGGAGATTCGTGTGCCCGAGCGGTACGCGGCAGAGATCCAGGGTTCCAGCGGCGCCTGGTTCGAGCGCGAGATCGGCACCACCGTCGTGCTGGATGAAGCGCAAGGGGCTCACGTGGTGCAGGTCGCAACAGCGATCGACCCCGCGACCCGCACCGCGGGCGTCACGGTGGAGTACCCGACAGCACAGGGGCCCGCCCCTGTGGGGGCACGCTTCGCCGCACATGTTTTTGTCGACGCACCCGTGCCCCGGCTGGCCATCCCGCGCAGCGCGGTGATCGACGACGGTGGTCTCGATGTGGTCTACGTGCAGACCGGCGGCGAGGCCTTCGTGCGCCGGTCGGTGCGGCTCGGCATTCACGACGGCGGCCTGGTCGAGGTCGTGAGCGGCGTGGCGCCGGGCGAGCGCGTGGTATCCGAGGGTGCCTATTTCGTGAAGCTCGCGGCCTCCGGCGGCGAGGAAATCGGGCACGGACACGCCCACTGACGAGCTCGAAGCCATGATCGATCGCATCATTCGCTGGTCGCTGGGCAACCGCCTGCTGGTGCTTGCCGCCGCCCTGTTACTGCTTTTCTGGGGCGGCTGGAGTTCCCTGCAGGCGCCGGTCGACGTCTTCCCCGACCTCACGGCCCCCTCGGTGACCGTGGTGGCCGAGGCGCATGGCATGCCTCCTGAGGACGTCGAGCGGCTCGTGACTTTCCCGATCGAGACGGCGATGAACGGCGCCGGCGGTGTTCGCCGCGTGCGCTCCAGCACGGGGGTCGGGATCAGCGTGGTGACCATCGAGTTCGAGTGGGGCACGGACATCTATCGCGCGCGGCAGCTCGTTTCGGAGCGACTGCAGACGGCCGCGGCCACCCTGCCGGAGGACCTACCGCCGCCCGTCATGGCGCCGGTGACCTCGATCATGGGGGAAATCCTGTTCCTTGCGCTGGTCTCGGACCGCCACGGCGAGATGAGCCTGAAGACGATCGCGGACTGGAACGTGCGGCGGCGGCTCCTCGCAGTGGCGGGCGTCGCCGAGGTGATCCCCATCGGCGGCGAGACCCGGCAGTACCAGGTGATCGCAGTGCCGGAGCGCCTGGCGGCCTATGGCATCACGCTTGGCGAGCTCAGGGACGCGGTGGCTGACGCCAGCCGTAATGCAGCCGCCGGATTCGTCACCGAGAACCGGCAGGAGTTCCTGATCCAGGGTCTCGGTCGCGCCCGCACCATCGCGGATATCGAGCAGGCGCTGGTGAAGGTGCGCGACGGCGTTCCCGTCCTGGTGCGCGACGTCGCCGAGGTCCGCACCGGCCCCGCGCCCCGCCGCGGCACCGGCGCCTACACGGGCCTTGATGCCGTCGTGCTCGGCGTACAGAAACAGCCCGGCGTTAACACGCTGGAGCTGACGGAACGCCTGGACGGGGTCATCGCGGAACTTGGCGCCACGCTGCCCGAGGGCATGCGCATCGAGACCGATGCCTTCCGCCAGGCCGACTTCATCACGGTGGCGATCGACAACCTGGGTACGGCGCTGCGTGACGGCGCGATCCTGGTCGTGGCGATCATGTTCCTGTTCCTGTTCAGCGCACGGGCCACGGGTATCGCTCTGCTGGCCATCCCGTTGTCGCTGCTGGTCGCCGTGCTGACGATCCAGTGGCTGGGCGGCACGCTGAACACCATGACGCTCGGTGGCATGGCTATCGCACTCGGCGCGCTGGTGGATGACGCCATCATCGTCGTGGAGAACATCGTGCGGCGACTGCGGGAGAACACCGCCCTGGAGGCCGCGCAGCGCAAGCCCGTGCTCGGGGTCGTGTTCGAGGCGACCCGGGAGATCGAGGGGTCGATCGTCTTCGCCACCCTGATCATCATCCTGGTGTTCCTGCCGATCTTCTTCCTCAGCGGTGTCGAGGGTCGGCTACTGCAGCCGCTTGGGCTGGCGTACGTTGTTTCGCTCGCCGCCTCCCTGCTGGTCGCGCTGACCGTGACGCCGGTGCTCTGTTACCTCGCGTTACCGGGCGGGAAGGCGGCCAGCACAGATCACGACACGCGGTTCATCGCGGGGCTGAAGTCGGCCTACCGCCCGCTGTTGGAATGGTCGCTTGCGCATTGGCGCACCGTCGCGGTGTCCTCGCTGGCATTGCTGGCCGTGGCCTGTGTAGCGCTGGTGCTTGCCGGGCGCGGCTTCCTGCCCGAGTTCAACGAGGGGAGCCTGACAGTCAGCGCGGTGACCCTGCCGGGCACGTCGCTGGAGACCTCGGCCGAGATCGGCGCGCGGGTCGAGCAGATCCTGCTCGAGCAGCCGGAGGTGGTGGCCACGGCGCGCCGGACCGGACGGGCCGAGCTCGATCCCCATGCGCAGCACGTGTTCGCCTCGGAGATCGACGTCACCCTCGCAATGGGGGAGCGCGACAAGGCCCAGTTGCTGGCCGAGCTGAGGGAGCGCTTCGCCGCCATCCCCGGCACCAACGTGATCCTTGGGCAGCCGATCTCTCATCGCATCGACCACATGCTGTCCGGCACCCGCGCCAACATCGCCATCAAGATCTTCGGCGACGACCTCTTCGAGCTGCGGCGGCTCGGCGCCCAGGTCGAGTCACTGGTGCGCGAGGTGCCGGGCGCCGTGGACGTGGCCACTGACCAGCAGGCAGAAATTCCGTTCATATCCGTGCGCTTCGACCGGCCGGCGCTCGCCAGCTACGGCCTCACCATGGCCGAGGCGGTGGAATCACTCGAGACCGCGTTCACCGGCACCCGGGTCGGCCGCATCCTGGAGGGCGAGGCCAGCTTCGACCTGGTCGTCCGTTTTCCGGCCGACGCCAGGAGCAACCTCGAGACCATTCGCGAGACCCTGCTCACGCTGCCGTCCGGCGCCTTCGTGCCGTTCTCGGCCCTGGCGGAGATCCGACGCGAGCGGGGGCCGAACAGCATTACGCGGGAAGACGTGCAGCGGAAGCTCGTGGTCATGGCTAACGTCGCAGGTCGGGATCTCGTGAGCGTGGTCGAGGACATCCGCGCCGCGTTGCGCGCCGGCGTGGAGCTCCCGGCCGGCTATTACATCGAGTTCGGCGGCCAGT
>DASRVH010000122.1:0-35606 GCA_035655155.1 Woeseiaceae bacterium | reverse complement strand
CCGGCGTCATGCTGACCCGGCGCCCCCATCTGTTCGGCGGCGTGGTGGTGCAGGTGCCGCTCCTCGACATGAAGCGCTACCACAAGCTGCTTGCCGGCGCCTCCTGGATGGGCGAATACGGCAACCCGGACACCGGCGACTGGGAGTTCATCGCCGAATACTCGCCCTACCACAACCTGGACCCGGAGGCGGACTATCCGCGGGCCTTCTTCACCACCTCCACCCGGGACGACCGGGTACACCCCGCCCACGCGCGCAAGATGGTGGCGCGGATGCAGGCGATGGGCCACGACGTCCTGTACTACGAGAACACCGTCGGCGGCCATGCGGGAGCCGCGGACAACGCCCAGAGGGCCCGGGTGGAGGCGCTGATCTATACCTACCTCTGGGACGCGCTGGGCGGTGGCGAGGGCTAATTGTGCGCGGGTTCACGCCCGGCGCCCGCACGGGGTTGTAGACTCGTCTGCGATTATGACCTTCTCGCAGCAAAACGCCCAGGTCCGCAAAAAGCTCACGACTCTGCTGGAAGAGATCGTCGCGGCCGGGGAGGCGGGCGAGGACGCCGGCCGGACGGTGGAGCTGGACCAGGCCCGCGTGGGGCGGCTGTCGCGGATGGACGCCCTGCAGGCCCAGGCCATGTCCCGGGCCACCAGCCGGCGGCGCAGCGAGAATATCCTGCGCATCCGCGCGGCGCTGCAGCGCCTGGAAGACGACGAATACGGCCGCTGCGTGCGCTGCGGGGGAGCCATCAATCCGAAGCGCCTCGAACTCGATCCGGCCACCGCGCTGTGCATCGGCTGCGCCGAGAGCGCCGAGCAACCCCGGCGCTGAGTCCCGACGCCGGCCGCCCCGACACCGGTCGCGGCGATAGCCGATCTCCCTCCCGGCTCACTGCGCCGCCGCGCGGACCCACCCCCGCCCTATTGCGGAAACTGCGACTGTCCGCCGCTCCCGTGCCGGTTACCATGGGCGCGAGCGGCCTTGCAGGCTGCCCGTTTTTTTATGTCCAGAAGAAGTGGAGTGGCTCCCCATGACGGAATCAGTGCCGAGGTCGCGCGACGACGACTACACCCCCGAGATGGCCGAGAAGCGGCGAGGCTTCGTCGGCGAGCGCACCGGCGTCAGGCTGAAGCACGTCGGCCAGTTCTCCTTCGAGCCGTCTGTGCTGCCGGGCAACATCGAGAACTTCATCGGCGTGGCCCAGGTGCCCATCGGGCTGGCAGGGCCGCTGCTGGTGCACGGCGAGCACGCCGAGGGCGAGTTCTACATCCCCCTGGCCACCACCGAAGGCACGCTGGTGGCGAGCTACAACCGGGGCATGAAACTGCTGCGGGCCGCGGGCGGCGTGCGCACGACGGTGCACGACGACTGCATGCAGCGGGCCCCCGCCTTCATCTTCAAGAGCGCGAGGGATGCCCGCGAGTTCGGCGTCTGGATCGAGGAGAACATCGAGGCCATCCGCGAGCAGGCGGAATCCACGAGCAGCGTCGCGAAGCTGCGCAACATCGAGCAGTACTCCGCCAGCCGGTTCCGCTATCTGCGCTTCGACTACACCACCGGCGACGCGGCCGGCCAGAACATGGTGACGCGGGCGACCCGGGTGGCCTGCGACTGGATCAAGGCCAACTATCCGGGTATCGATCACTACTACCTGGAGTCGAACTTCGCCACCGACAAGAAGAGTTCCCAGGTCAACGTGCTGCACACCCGGGGCAAGCGGGTGACCGCAGAGGCGATCATCCCGGGGGACCTGCTGACCTCGGTGACCCACGCGCCGGCCAGCCTGGTGCTGCGGGGTCGACAGGTGGCGAATCTCGGTGCCATGCTGTCCGGGGCGAACAACAACGGCGCCCATTCCGCGAACGCCATCACGGCCATGTTCATCGCCACCGGCCAGGATGTGGCAAACGTCGCGGAGTCCAGTGCCGGCATCATCCATGCGGAACTGACGCCGGAGGGAGATTATTATTTCTCCATCACGCTGCCGTCCCTGATCGTCGCCACCCACGGCGGCGGCACGGGACTTCCGACCCAGCGGGAGTGCCTGGAGGTACTCGGATGTTACGGCAAGGGCAAGGTGCTGAAACTGGCGGAGATCGTGGCCGCGACCGTGCTCTGCGGCGAGCTCTCGCTGGGCGGCGCCATCGTCGCGGACGAATGGGTGTCCAGCCACGAGAGCTACGGGCGCAACCGCTGAGCGCGGGGTGGCGGGCCGGCGCGGCGCTGCTCGCGCTGCTGGCGGCCGCGCCGGCAGGGGCGGCCGACCCGGCGGATCCGGAGCCCGCCTTCAGCTACGAACGGCCCGAGAGCCTGCCGAGCGACGAGGAACTCGTGGCGATGGGGGCGGTGATCGGCGAGGTGCGCCTCGACCGGCAGCAGATCTTCGACACGAGCCAGCCGGAAGAGGACAAGGCGCTGTACCGGCTGGCCAACCGGCTGCACCCGCTGACCCGGCCCTCGGTCATCACCAGCCAGCTCCTGTTCGCGAGCGGCGATCCCTACGATCCGCGCCTGCTCGCGGAATCCGAGCGGATCCTGCGCGGCAATGGCTTCCTGTTCGACGCGCTGGTGGTGCCGGTGGCCTACGAGAACGGCGAGGTGGACGTGCTGGTGCGCACCCGCGACGTGTGGACGCTGGAACCCTCGCTGTCGCTGTCGCGCTCCGGTGGCGAGAACCGCACGCTGCTGGGCGTCGAGGACCAGAACTTTCTCGGCACCGGCGCGACCATCGCGCTGGAATTCGAAAGCGACGTCGACCGGGACTCCCGCCGCATCACCTATTCCGACCGCCAGCTCGGACGCAACTGGATCTCGGCGGACCTGAGCTACTCCGACAACACGGACGGCTCCACCCAGGCCCTCAGCGTGTGGCGCCCTTTCTACGCTCTCGACACCCGCTGGGCCGGCGGCTTCACCGGCTTCAGCGACGACCGTGAGGAGTCGCTGTACGAGCTGGGCGACGAGGTGGTCGACTACCGCCACGAAGAGCAGCTGCTGCACGCCTGGTACGGCTGGTCGCCGGGACTCAGGGGGGGCTGGACCCGCCGCTGGCGCGCGGGCGTAATCTACGACGACAACGTATTCGGCCCGCCGGACGATCTCGTTCGGGCCGGACCGGTGCCGGAAGACCGCAAACTGGTCTATCCCTATATCGGCGTCGAGATCATCGAGGACCGCTACACGGAGACCATGAATCACGACCAGATCGGCCGCACGGAGGACTTTTTTCTCGGCACCCGGCTGTCCGCGCGCATCGGCTGGAGCGACGAGTCTTTCGGCGCGGACCGGGATGCCTGGCTCGTCTCCGGCGCCGCCAGCCGGGGCTACGGCACGCCCGCCGAGCGCATGCTGTTGCTGGATGCCCGGGCATCGGCCCGGCTCGAATCCGGCGAGGTGGAGAACGGACTGGTACGCGGCTCCATTCGCTATTACCACAAGCAGTCCGAGAAACGGCTGTTCTTCATGACCCTGCACGGCGCGGTGAGCGAGAACCTGGATCTGGACAATCCGCTGCAGCTCGGCGGCGACAGGGGTCTGCGCGGCTACCCCATCCGCTACCAGACCGGCGAAGCGAGCGCGGTCTTCACCATCGAGCAGCGCTACTTCACCGACTGGTACCCGTGGCGCTTCTTCCGCGTGGGCGGCGCGGTGTTCGCAGACATCGGCCGCACCTGGGGCGACAACCCGGTGGGCGGCGGCAGCCTCGGGCTGCTGAAGGACGCGGGCTTCGGGCTGCGTCTCGCTCCCACCCGGGGCGGCACCGAGAAGGTGATCCACATCGACGTCGCCTTCCCCCTGGACGGCGACGACTCCCTCGATACGGTGCAGATCAGCGTGGAAGGGAAGCGCAGCTTCTAGCGCCCCGGCCTGCCGGCCCGCCGGCGGCGCAGCACGAGGCCGTACACCGCGAGGTTTACGAGGACCACCCCGCTGCCGAGTACCAGCTGCACCGTCGGCGTCAGCCCGGCGGGGTAGATCAGCGGCAGCAGGTAGTGCTCGATGAAGCCGCCGCTGTAGCCGGCCTCGCCCGCGGCGGCCCGCAGACGCTGCTCCAGCGGGGTCAGCGGGCAGACGCCGCCGGTGAACTCGATGGCGGCTCCCCAGACGGCACAGGGCAAATGCACGACGGCAGCCAGCGGCCAGCGCAGCGCAAGCAGGCCGCCGGCCACGACGAACACGATGAACGCCGCGTGCAGCAAGAGTACGGCGTCTGCGGCCAGGCTTGCGGCCATCGGCGCTTCCCTCCCGGTATCTTGCGTAAATCCCATAGTTACACGCTGCGCCCGCGGAGCGAAACTGGCTCGTATCGAGGCAGCCACCAGAGAGTGCCGGCACCCGGCCGGGGGTTCCCGTCCGCCCGGGCCGGCACCGGAAGGAGGGACCAGTGAACGAGTTGGCAACAGGTATCCGCGTCATCGGCGCGGGGGTCGGCAGGACGGGCACCCATTCGCTGAAACGCGCGCTCGAGCACCTGCTCGGCGGCCGCTGCTACGACATGGACGAGGTCCTCGCGCACCGGGAGCACGAGACCGTTTGGAAGGCGGCCGCGGAAGGGCGCATGCCCGACTGGCGGCGTTTCCTCGGCGACTACGCCAGCACGGAGGACTGGCCGGCGGCCGCGTTCTGGCCGGAACTCGTCGAGGCGTTCCCGGATGCCTTCGTGCTCCTCTCACATCGCCGTGCCGAGGACTGGCTCCTGAGCGCCCGCGCGACGATCTTCCAGGCGATGGAGGAGGACGAGGACACGCCGTGGGGAGACATGATCCACGCGATCATGCGCGAGCGCTTCACCGACCGGCTCGAGGACGACAACGCCTGCCTCGAGGCCTACGAACGGCACAACGCCGCGGTGCGCGCTGCGATACCGCCGGAACGGCTCATCGACTGGCCCACCGGCGCCGGCTGGAAACCGCTGTGCCGGGCGCTCGGGGTCGAGGTGCCGGACGTGCCGTTTCCCCATGTGAACACCACCCGTGAGTTCCGGGAGCGGGTGAGAGCGCACTGACGCCTGCCGTTACGGTACCCTGTGCGCCGGCGCGCTGCCGCGCTGGCGTGCCGTCACCGGCGTGCCGCAACGAGGAGAGAACATGATCATCGTCCATCACCTGGAAGACTCGCGCTCCCAGCGCGTGCTGTGGCTGCTCGAGGAACTGGGCGCCGACTACGAGATCCGCCGCTACGAGCGCGACCCCGAGACCATGCTCGGCCCCGAATCCCTGAAGGAGGTGCACCCGCTGGGCAAATCGCCGGTGATCGAGGAAGACGGCCGCGTGGTGGCGGAATCCGGCGCCATCATCGAATACCTGATAGCGCGCCACGGCGGCGGCCGGCTGATCCCGCCGGCGGATTCGGACGAACGCCTGCGCTACACCTACTGGCTGCACTATGCCGAAGGCACGCTGATGCCGCTGTTCGTGATGGGCCTCGTGTTCGAGCGCCTGTCGCAGCCGCCCATGCCGCTGCTGCTGCGTCCCGTCGGCGGCCTGATCGGCGCCGGGGTCAGGAAGTCGTTCATCGAGCCACGCCTCGAGCAGAACCTAGCCTTCATCGAGGAGGAACTGGGCCGCAGCACCTGGTTCGCCGGCGAGGAACTCACCGGGGCCGACGTGCAGATGAGCTTTCCCCTCGAGGCCGCGGTGACCCGGGGCGGCGTCGGCGACGACTGTCCCCGCATCCGCGCCTTTGTCGAGCGCGTGCACGCGCGGCCGGCCTACCGCCGGGCGCTGGAACGCGGCGGCCCTTATTCCTACGCCGGCTGAGCGGCCGGCAGGAGCGCGACGATGACCGTGATGGCGATCTGCATCGCCCTGCTGGGGCTGCTCGTCTTCCTGCTCGGCCTGGCGGTGTCGCTGGCCCGCCGGCGCGGCAAGACCGGTGTCGGCTACCCCGACGACCCCGCCGACCCGCTGCACAAGCTGGTGCGCGCCCACGGCAACACCATCGAGTACGCGCCCATGCTGGCGCTGCTGATCTGGGTGGCCGGCACTGCCACCAGCGCCGCCTGGCTGCAGTGGATCATGATCGGGGCCACCGCGAGCCGCTACATGATCGTGGCGGGCATGCTGCTCGCGCCGTCGCTGCGCCACCCGCATCCGCTGCGATTCCTCGGCGCTCTCGGCACTTACGTCTTCGGCACGGTGCTCTGCCTGGACCTCCTCTACCGGGCGCTGGCCTGACGCGAGCGCCCCGTCCGCCCTGCATAACGGCGCCGAAAACGTTACCCTTACGGGCAGTGGCCCGGGTACCGGCATCGCGCCGGCGCCTGCGGGCGCGAAAATCCACGACGCGGTGTGGCCGCGACCGCCCCGCTGATGAGCAGTATGGAGAACTCTGTGAAGATTGCTGAAAACTGTGTCGTCGCCATCGACTACACCCTGACCGACGACGACAAGAACGAGCTCGACAGCTCCGCGGGCCGCGAGCCCCTGAAATACCTGCACGGTGCGCAGAACATCATCCCCGGCCTGGAGAAGGCGCTGGTCGGCAAGGCCGAGGGCGACGAGGTGCAGGTCACGGTGCCGCCGGAAGAGGCGTACGGGCCGGTGAACCCGGACCTGATCCAGAAGGCCCCGCTGAGCGCCTTCCAGGGTGTCGAGGAAGTGAAGCCGGGCATGCAGTTCCAGGCCGAGGGGCCGAACGGGCAGACCCAGATCATCACCGTGCGCGAAGTGCATGACGACGGCGTTTCCATCGACGCCAATCACCCCCTTGCCGGCCAGGTGCTGCATTTCGACGTAAAGGTCCAGGAAGTCCGCGAGGCCACCGAGGAAGAAAAGGAACACGGCCACGTGCACTGATGGCGGAAGACCGCATCGATAACGTCGAGGCGAAGGTCGCCTATCTGGAGGACGCGAACGAGACCCTGAGCGGCGAGGTGGCCGCGCAGCTGCGCATGATAGAGAGCCTGGAGTCACGGCTGGCGCTGGCTCTCGAGCGCATCGGCGAGCTCGAGTCGGGGCCGGCGGACGAGCCCCGGGGAGACGAGCCGCCGCCCCACTACTGATCCGGGCCCGGAGACTGCCGGTACATGGATGCACTGGCCGTCGTCGCGAACGTCACGCTCCTCGCGATCCTCGTCGCGATGTTTGTGGAGGCGGCACAACGCCGCCTCTTTTCATCACCTTATCTGCGCTACGGAGTCGTCTTCGCCGCCGTCATCGTGGCTGCGGACGGCGCAGCGTACCCGTTCGTGCCCGAGGTGCTGCGGCAGGTGCCGGCGTGGTTCTACGTGGTCGCCACCGCCGTGGTGATCGCACGCGTGCTGACGGAGACGGTGGTGGGCACGGCAGCGGCCGACCGGCTGGGGCTGGATCCCCTGCCGCTCCTGCGTCCCCGGGGCGGCGGCGGCCGGAAGATGCTCGCCAGCATGGGGGCGGGGGCCGCCTGCGGAATTGCGATCACCGCCTACAGCGCGGCGCTGTTCCTGCTCACGGACCCGGGAACGGCGGGAGGCGTCGAGCGGTCGCCCTGGGCAACGCCGAGGGAAATATTCCGGGGGTCCGAGCTCGTCTTCTCCGGACTCCTCCTGCTGCTCACGGTGCTGGGCGAGGAGCTGACTTTCCGGCTCGGCATCCAGAACTACTTCGCCGGGCTGTTCGGTCGCGGCGCGGCCGGCTACTGGGCCGCGATCGTGCTCTCGTCCGCGCTGTGGTCCCTGGGGCACATCGGTCAGGTGGACCCGGAGTGGGTGAAGTTCGCTCAGATCTTTCCCGCCGGGCTGGCGCTCGGCTGCCTGTTCCGTTACGCCGGCTTCGAGGCCTGCGTGATTGCCCACGGCGTGCTGAACCTGATCATGCCGTGGCTCACCCCGCGGCTGCTGGGATGAGGGCGGCGCCGGCCACGCGGCCGGCGCGGGCCGGCCGCATGGCATAATCGGCACCACAGGCACGATGGGAATATCCCGCAGACAGACAGGTACGCCAGTGACCGAGAAGGATCGACTGAAAGACCAGCTCCGCACGCTGCACCGGGAGCTCGAGGGCTCCGGGCAGCTGGACGAGGACATGCGCAGGCTGCTGACCCAGGTGGACGAGGACATCCACCGGCTGCTCGATCAGGGCGAACAAGCGGCAACGGAGCCGGAAAGCGACGACGCGCTCAGCAACCAGGTGCGCGAGAGCGCCACCAACTTCCAGGCCGAGCATCCCCGCACCTACCGGGTGCTGCGGGAGATAGCGGACACGCTGGCGAAGCTGGGCATCTAGCACGGTGGGCCGGACAGGGGCCGTGCCGGCGGCCGGGAAGACGGTGGTGGTGACCGCCCCGACGGCGGCGGTCGCGGAGCGGCGTGCTGCGGCGTGAGCGACCTGATCGGGGCATTCGGCGATTACGTTCCCGCGCTGGCGGCCATTGCATTCGTGGCACTGGTCCTCGCCCTGGGCCAGTGGCTGCTGCTGTCGCGCAAGCCCCTCGGCGCGGAGGCCCGCCTGCCGCGGCAACTGATCATGCTGCTGCTCACCGCGGCGGGGCTGCTGCTCGTCGTGCTGCTGCTGCCCATGTCGGACAGCACGCGGGGACAGGTGCTGAGCCTGATCGGCATCGTGCTCACCGGTGTGATCGCGCTGTCCTCCACCACCTTCGTATCCAATGCCATGGCGGGCCTCATGCTGCGCATGGTGAAGAGCTTCCGCCCCGGCGACTTCGTCAGCGTGGGCGAGCAGTTCGGCCGGGTCACCGAGCGGGGCCTGTTCCACACCGAGATCCAGACCGAGGACCGCGATCTCACGACCATCCCGAACCTCTACCTCGTCACGAATCCGGTCACGGTCGTGCACTACTCCGGCACCATGATCTCGGCCTCGCTGTCACTGGGCTACGACGTGGCCCACGGCCGCATAGAGGCGCTGCTGAAGGAGGCGGCCTCGGAATCGGGACTGGAGGAACCCTTCGTGCACGTGCGCGAGCTCGGCGACTTCTCCGTCACCTACCGGGTGTCCGGCTTCCTCGCGGAGGTGAAGCACCTGCTGACGGCACGCTCCAGCCTCCGCCGCGCCATCCTGGACACGCTGCATGGCGCCGGCATCGAGATCGTCTCGCCCACGTTCATGAACCAGCGCCGCCTCGGCGACGGCGTACAGGTCATGCCGGCGGAGGCCGAGGGAGGGTCGGCACCGCACAAGGGAGCGCCAGCGGAGGAGAAGCCCGAAGACCGCATATTCGACAAGGCCGAGGAAGCGGGCGAGCGCGAATCCCTGCGGGTGGAGCTGGAAGAACAGCAGGCGGCGAAGACCGCGCTCGAGGCCGCGATCAAGGAGGCCGACGAAGAGAAAAAGCCGACCCTGCAGCGCGAGCTCGAGGCGCTGGAGCGGCGGGTGGCCGCGCTTACCGAGGCCGTGGCCGCTGCCGGCGCCGGCAAGAACGACAAGAACCGCGAGCCGTCGGACTGAGGGCGGCTCGGGCGGCCGAGAGCTGGCGGCGGCGGCCCGCCGCCGCCCTTCCTCCGGTATAATCGCGATCCCGTCAGCCGCCCGCCGGGCGCCTCCGTTCACACTTCAACTCGCGCGACTGCATGGACGTCACCCCTATCATCGAGCCGCTGAACGACGCTCAGCGGGAAGCGGTTACCGCACCCGACGAGCCCGTGCTGGTGATCGCCGGCGCCGGCAGCGGCAAGACCCGGGTGCTGGTGCACCGCGCCGCCTGGCTGATCCGTGTGGGCGGCGTCGCGCCGCAGAGTCTGCTCGCGGTGACCTTCACCAACAAGGCGGCCAGCGAGATGCGCGGCCGCATCGAGAGCCTGCTGGACATGCCGGCGCAGCATCTGTGGATCGGCACCTTCCACGGCCTCGCCCACCGGCTGCTGCGCCGCCACTGGCGCGAGGCGGGTCTGCCCCAGTCGTTCCAGATCATCGATGCCGACGACCAGCAGCGGCTGATCAAGCGCATGCTGCGCGGCATGGAGCTGGACGAGTCGCGCTGGGTGCCGAAGGAAGTGCAGTGGTTCATCAACAACCAGAAGGACGAGGGCCTGCGGCCGGACCATCTGGACGACGGCGGCGACCCGAACCGGCGCCGCATGATCGAGCTGTACCGGGCCTACCAGGAGCAGTGCGACCGCGCCGGGCTCGTGGATTTCGCCGAGCTGCTGCTGCGGGCGCACGAGCTCTGGCGCAACGACCCGGAGCTGCTGGCCCACTACCAGCGCCGCTTCCGCCACCTGCTGGTGGACGAGTTCCAGGACACCAACGCCATCCAGTACGCCTGGCTGAGGATGCTGGCCGGCACCAGCGGCATCCCCTTCGTGGTGGGCGACGACGACCAGTCCATCTACCGCTGGCGCGGCGCCCGCGTCGAGCACATCCAGCGCTTCCAGAAGGACTTCCCCGGCGCGAAGGTGGTGAAGCTCGAGCAGAACTACCGCTCCACCGGTACCATCCTCGAGGCGGCCAACGCCATCATCGCCAACAACGACGGGCGCATGGGCAAGAACCTGTGGACCGACGGCAGCGAAGGCGAGCCCATCCGCATCTACGCCGCGTTCAACGAGCGCGACGAGAGCGACTTCGTCGTGAACCGCATCCGCGACTGGGTGGCCCAGGGCAATGCCCGGGCCGATGCCGCCATCCTCTATCGCTCCAACGCCCAGTCCCGGGTGCTGGAGGAAGGCCTGGTCAACGCACGCATCCCCTACCGGGTTTACGGCGGCCTGCGCTTCTTCGAGCGGGCGGAGATCAAGGACGCGCTCGCCTACCTGCGCCTGATTGCCAACCGGGACGACGACGCCTCTTTCGAGCGGGTGGTGAACACGCCCACCCGGGGCATCGGGGCGCGCAGCGTGGAGGCCATGCGCTCCTACGCCCGGGCCAACGCCTGCTCGCTGTGGCGCGCGGCGGGCGCGCTCGCCAGCGACGACGGCGTGAACGCGCGCGCCGCCAACGCCATCCGCGCCTTCCTGAACCTGATCGAGATGCTGGATCGGGACACGAAGGGCCGGGATCTGCACGAGCAGGTGGACCACGTCATCGGCGCCAGCGGCCTGGTGGAGCATTTCCGCAAGGAGAAGAGCGAGCGCGCCATCACCCGGGTGGAGAACCTGGAGGAACTGGTGAGCGCCGCCCGCGGCTTCGACCCGGAGCAGAGCGACACAGACATGCCGCCGCTGGACGCCTTCCTGGCCCATGCGGCGCTGGAGGCCGGCGAGGGCCAGGCGGACGCGTGGGAGGACTGCGTCCAGCTGATGACGCTGCACTCCGCGAAGGGCCTGGAGTTCCCGCTGGTCTTCCTCTGCGGCATGGAGGACGGGCTGTTCCCCCACCAGCGCTCCATCAACGACCCGGGCGGGCTCGAGGAGGAGCGCCGGCTGTGCTACGTGGGCACCACGCGGGCGATGCGCCAGCTCTACATCACCTATGCCGAGCAGCGGCGCCTGCACGGCACCGACAGCTTCGCGCTGCCGTCCCGCTTCATCACCGAGATCCCGACGGAGCTGGTCGAAGAGATACGGCCGCGGGCGCAGATCAGCCGGCCCGTGGTCTCTCCGGCAAGGCGCCCGTCCCGGTCCGGCCGCGAGCCTGCCGGCGGCGAGGACGGCATCCGGCTCGGCCAGCGGGTGCGCCACGGCAAGTTCGGCGAGGGCGTGGTGCTGAACTGCGAGGGTCAGGGCGCCCATGCCCGGGTGCAGGTGAACTTCGAGGGCGCCGGCACCAAGTGGCTGGTGCTCACCTATGCCAACCTGGAACTGATGTAAACTGGGCCCGGTTCCGGGGGGCCGACAGCCGGCAAGCACATGAAGATACTCATACTCGGCGCAGGGCAGGTCGGATCCTCGGCCGCCTATCACCTCTCCCGGGAGGAAGCCAACGAGGTGACGGTGGTCGACCGCAGCCCGGACGTGCTGCGCGAGCTGCAGGACCGCCTCGACATCCGTACCGTCGTGGGCCACGCCGCCTATCCGGACGTGCTCACCCGCGCCGGCGCGAGCGACGCCGACATCCTCATCGCGCTCACTGACAGCGACGAGACCAACATGATCGCCTGTCAGATCGCCTACACCCTGTATCACACGCCCACCAAGATCGCCCGCATCCGCGCGGCGGAATACATGAACGCGAAGAAGCTGTTCAGCCAGGAGTCGCTGCCGGTGGACGTGCTGATCAGCCCGGAGCAGCTCGTCTGCGAGTACGTGGAACAGCTCATCCTGTATCCGGGCGCGCTGCAGGTGCTGGAGTTCGCCGACGGCCGCGTGCGGCTGGTGGGCGCCCGGGCCGACCGGGACGGGCTGCTCGTGGGCCAGCAGCTGAAGAACATGAAGGAGCACATCCCGAACACCGAAGCCCGCATCGCGGCCATCTACCGGGACGGCCAGAGCGTCATGCCCGACGGCGACACGGTGATCCGCGAGGGCGACGAGGTCTTCTTCCTGGCGGCGCGCAAGGACATCCGCGTGTTCATGAGCGAGATGCGCAAGCTGGACGACCCGATCCGCCGCGTGGTCATCGCCGGCGGCGGCAACATCGGCTTCCGCCTGGCCATGGCGCTGGAGCAGACGAACCAGGTGAAGATCATCGAGCGCAACCCGGAGCGGGCACGGCGCATCTCGGAGCAGCTGGCCAAGGCCATCGTGCTGGTGGGCGACGCCGCGGACGAGGAGCTGCTGCTCGAGGAGAACATCGACTCCACCGACGTCTTCTGCGCGCTCACCAACGCCGAGGAGGCGAACATCCTGTCGGCCATGCTGGCCAAGCGCCTCGGCGCCCACAAGGTCATGGCGCTCATCAACCGGCCCTCCTACGCCGAACTCGTGGAGGCGGGCACCATCGACATCGCCATCTCGCCCCAGCAGGTCACCATCGGCTCGCTGCTCGCGCACGTGCGCCGCGGCGACGTGGTGAAAGTGCATTCGATGCGCCGCGGCGCCGCGGAGGCCATCGAGGCCGTGGCTCACGGCTCACCGGAGAACTCGAAGGTGGTGGGCCGCAAGATCGAGGACATCCCGATACCGCGGGGCACGACCATCGCCGCGCTGGTGCGCGACGACCAGGTGATATTCGCCCACCACGACACCGAAGTGCAGGCCGACGACCACGTGATCCTCTTCATGACGGACCGGCGGCGCATCGAGGACGTGGAGGAACTCTTCCAGGTCGGCGTCTCCTTCGTCTGACCGCTATGGCCGTCCCTGCGAGTCACAGCCAGCGGCGGAGACCGGCGAAGCGATGAACCGGGTCGTGGTCCAGCGCATCCTCGGCCTGCTGCTGATGATGTTCAGCGTCACGATGCTGCCGCCGGTGATCGTCTCGCTGGTCTACGGCGATGGCGGCTGGCTGGCGTTCGTCGAGGGCTTTCTCCTGAATCTGGCGGCGGGCTTCTTCCTCTGGCTGCCGGTCCGCGACGCCCGCGCCGACCTGAGGCTGCGGGACGGCTTCCTGGTGGTGGCCTCGTTCTGGCTGGTGCTGGGCACCTTCGGCGCCGCGCCGCTGTATTTCTCCGACGTGCCGACGATGTCCTTCACGGATGCCGTATTCGAATCCATGTCCGGCCTGACGACCACGGGCGCGACGGTGCTGACCGGGCTCGATGCCCTGCCGCGCTCGATCCTGTGGTACCGCCAGCAGCTGCAGTGGCTGGGGGGCATGGGCATCATCGTACTGGCGGTGGCCATCCTGCCCATGCTCGGCGTCGGCGGCATGCAGCTCTACCGGGCCGAGACGCCGGGCCCGATCAAGGACACCAAGCTCACGCCGCGCATCACCGAGACGGCGAAAGCGTTGTGGTATCTGTACCTCGGCTTC
The DNA here is from genome assembly GCA_035655155.1 of Woeseiaceae bacterium. Lineage (GTDB taxonomy): Bacteria > Pseudomonadota > Gammaproteobacteria > Steroidobacterales > Woeseiaceae > Lentisalinibacter. The sequence goes on along the minus strand of DASRVH010000122.1, from coordinate 21,876 downwards.
ACCATCATCTGCGCGGCCTCCTACTGGGCCGCCGGCATGAGCGTGTTCGACGCGCTTTGCCACAGCTTCAGCACCGTGGCGATCGGCGGCTTCTCCACGCACGATCTCAGCATCGGCCATTTCCAGTCCACCACCATCAACCTCATCGCGGTGGTGTTCATGTTCCTGGCCGGCATCAACTTCTCTCTGCATTTCTTCGCCTGGCGCTACAGCAGCATGGCGCACTACTTCAAGGATCCGGAGTTCCGGGCCTACTCGTTCATCCTGATGATGCTGGTGGCGACGATTGTCATGGTGCTGGCGCTGCGCGGCACCTACGAGAGCCCGCTGCAGGCCGCGGAGCACGGGCTGTTCCAGGCGGTCTCCATCGCGACCACCACGGGTTTCACCACCGCCAACTACTCGGCCTGGCCGGGCGCCCTGCCGGTGCTGCTGATCTTCGCGAGCTTCATCGGCGGCTGCGCGGGCTCCACCGCCGGGGGCATGAAGGTGATCCGCTGGCTGCTCATCTACAAGCAGGGGGTGCGCGAGATTGCGCGGCTCGTGCACCCCAGTGCCGAGATTCCGGTGAAACTGGGACCGAGAGCGGTTCAGGCCCGGGTGATCGAGGCGGTGTGGGGCTTCTTCTCGGTGTACGTGGTGGTGTTCGCCGTCATGATGATGCTGATGCTCTCCACGGGCCTGGATCAGGTGACGGCCTTCTCGGCGGTGGCGGCGGTGCTGAATAATCTCGGTCCCGGGCTGGGCGACGTGGCCAGCGGCTTCATGACCGTGCCCACCCTCGGCAAATGGGTGGCGATCCTCGCGATGGTGATGGGTCGGCTGGAGATATTCACCCTGCTCGTGCTGTTGACGCCGATATTCTGGAGGCGCTGATGGCGGGCAATCGACTGCAGGCGTTGCAGAAGCTGCTCGACGGCGGCCGGGAGGACGCCCTGCTGCGCTACTCCCTGGGCAACGAATGGCTGGCCGCCGCCGAGCCGGCGGAGGCCGTGCCTCACCTCGAGCGTGCGGTGGAACTCGACCCGGGCTATTCCGCCGCCTGGAAACTGCTGGGCCGCGCGCTCGCCGATACCGGCGACGCCGGGGCCGCGGCGGCCGCTTACCGGCGCGGCATCGCCGTGGCCGAAGAGCGGGGCGACAAGCAGGCGGCGAAAGAGATGCAGGTCTTCCTGCGCCGCATCGAGAAGGCCGGCGGCGCGGATGAGTGACCGGGCGGCGACAAGTGGAACGCTCGGGAGCCTCGGCCGCGCGCTCGACCGGGTGAGCACGGCGACCGGGCGCGCGGTCTCCTGGCTAACGCTGGTGATGGTTCTGGTGACGTTTCTCGTCGTGGTGCTGCGTTACGTCTTCGACGCGGGCTTCATCTGGCTGCAGGAGAGCATCACCTGGATGCACGCGGCGGTGTTCATGCTGGGTGCGGCGTACACGCTCGAGCAGGACCAGCACGTGCGGGTGGACGTGTTCTACCGGGGCCTGTCCGAACAGGGCAAGGCGGTGGTGGACATCGCCGGCGTGCTGGTGCTGCTTCTGCCGCTCATGGTGTTCTTCCTGTGGCAGTCCTGGGACTACGTCGAGACCTCCTGGCGCATCCGCGAGTCCTCGCGCGAGGCCGGGGGGCTGCCGTATCCCTGGACGCCGCTGCTGAAGAGCTGCCTGCTGGTCATGCCGGCAGCGGTGACCCTGCAGGCGATCGCCCTGCTGCTGCGCTCCGCGCTGACCCTGTCCCGCGGCTATCGGGTGCCGGCCGTGGACGGCGACAGCGAAGACATCAGGGCCTGAGCCGTGGAGTGGATGTCGGCGCTGCTGTTTCTTGCCGTGATCCTGGTGCTGCTGGCCGGCTTCCCGGTGGCCTTCACCCTGGGCGGCACCGCCCTGGTCTTCGCCGGCATCGGCGCCGCGGCCGGGGTCTTCGACGCGGCCTTCCTGTCCAGCATCCCGAACCGGCTGTACGGCATCATGGGCAACGAGACCCTGGTGGCCGTGCCGCTGTTCGTGTTCATGGGCATCACCCTGGAGCGCGCCCGCATCGCCGAGGAACTGCTCGACACGCTGTCGGCGCTGTTCGGGCGGGTCCGCGGCGGGCTCGGCATCTCGGTCACCCTCGTCGGCATGCTGCTGGCGGCCAGCACGGGCATCGTGGGAGCGACGGTGGTGACCATGGGGCTGCTCTCCCTGCCGACCATGCTGAAGCGGGGCTACTCGCCGTCGGTGGCCTGCGGCACCATCTGCGCTTCGGGCACGCTCGGCCAGATCATCCCGCCGTCCATCATCCTGGTGCTCCTCGGCGACGTGCTGTCGTCCGCCTATCAGGAAGCGCAGCTGGAACAGGGCATCTTCTCGCCGGAGACGGTATCGGTGGGCGACTTGTTCGCCGGCGCGCTGGTGCCGGGGCTGCTGCTGGTGGCGCTGTACGTCGCCTACGTAGCGGCCACCGCGGTGCTGCGCCCGGAATCCATGCCGGCGCCCGAACGGGTGAGCGGCGACGGCGAACACCTTGGGGCCCGCATATTCCGGGCCCTGCTGCCGCCGCTCGGGCTGATCCTGGCGGTGCTCGGCTCAATCCTGGCCGGCATCGCCACGCCCACCGAGGCCGCGGCCGTGGGCGCGATGGGTGCGATGCTGCTCGCCATCGGCCGCCGCCAGCTGGACCTGCCACGGCTGCGCGAGATCATGGAAGGCACCGTGCGGGTGAGCAGCATGGTGTTTCTGATCCTGATCGGCGCCTCCGTGTTCTCGGTGGTGTTCCGCGGCTACGGCGGCGACGACGCGGTGGCGGATATCCTCAGTGGCCTGCCCGGCGGCGTCTTCGGCGCCGTCGTCGTGGTGATGCTGGTGATGTTCCTGCTGGGCTTCGTGCTGGACTTCATCGAGATCACCTTCGTGGTGGTGCCGATCGTCGGGCCCGTGCTGCTGGCGATGGGACTGGACCCCGTCTGGCTCGGCGTGATGATCGCGATCAATCTGCAGACCTCGTTCCTCACGCCGCCGTTCGGCTTCGCGCTGTTCTATCTGCGCGGCGTGGCACCCGAGACCGTGCGCACCGGCCAGATCTACCGGGGCGTTATCCCGTTCGTGATCATCCAGCTCGCCACCCTCGGCGTGCTGGCGCTGTGGCCGGAGCTGGTCACCTGGCTGCCCGACCGCATCTACGGCTGAGAGCACGTGTAGGAGGGCCTTCAGGCCCGATCCGGTTTCTATTGACGTTGGCCCGCCATCGTGTGGATAAGGGTCCCGGGGACGCTCACTCGGACGTCCTGACCTCGCTCGCTTCGGCCAGACCTCCTTCCCGCCGTCCTGGCTCCAGTCGGTCCGGACGACCCCGCAACCCTTATCCACCCGTTGACGGGCCCGCAGCCGAGAGGCTTGGCACCAGTCAGCAGGCGTTGCTTATCGGCGCTTCCCTCATGCCACCCCGAGGCGGCCGTCATGCGGGGGTATCCATCGCCGCGACCTTTTGTCGGGAGCAAGATGGATACCCCCGCAGGGCGGCCAGGAAAGAACGGGGGTCTGGCAGGGCCGCGTCGGGCCTGAAGGCCCTCCTACAATTCTACCGGGCCGTCGCGGGCTTCCAGGTAGGCGCGTTCCGTGATGCTCTGGAACACCGCGGAGCGCTGGAGGAAGGCTTCCTGAGAGGCGCGGATCCTCGCGATCAGCGGATCGCGGTCGCTCATCTCGTCGAGGAGTTCGCGGGTGATCTCCTTCAGGCGCTCCAGCACCGGCTGGGGGAAGCGCCTCACCTCGATTTCCGGATCTTCGAGTATGGTCTGCAGGGCCTCGGCGTCCCGGTAGGCGAACTCGGCGCGCATGTCGTTGTTCACGGACTGGCTGGCGATGGCGATGACGGCCTGCAGATCCGGCGGCAGGCCGTCCCAGGCGTCCTTGTTGACGATGCACTCGAGCGTCGGGCCTGGCTCGTGCCAGCCGGGGTAATAGTAGTAGCGAGCCGCCTTGTTCAGGCCGAAGGCGACGTCGTTGTAGGGGCCGACCCATTCCGTCGCGTCGATGTTGCCGGTCTGGAGGGCAGTGAAGAGGTCGCCGCCGGGCAGGCTGACGGGGGTGCCCCCGGCCCGCCGCAGCACCTCGCCGCCCAGCCCCGGGATGCGCATCTTCAGTCCCTCGAGATCGGCGACCGTCTCGATGGGTTTGTTGAACCAGCCGCCCATCTGCACGCCGGTGTTGCCGGCGGCATGGGGCACGAGGTCGAATGGAGCATAGGTCTCCCGCCACAGATCCATGCCGCCGCCGTAGAACAGCCAGCCGTTCATCTCGTGGGAGTTCAGGCCGAACGGGATCGCGGTGAAGAATTGTCCGGCCTCGACCTTGCCCTTCCAGTAATAGGCGGCACCGTGGCCCAGCTCGGCGGTGCCCTGTGAGACGGCGTCGAACACTTCGAAAGGGGGCACCAGTTCGCCGGCGGCGTAGACATGCACCTTGATGCGGCCGCCCGAGGCCTCCTCGATGCGCCGCGCCACATTGGCGGCGCCCCGACCCAGACCGGGGAAGTTCGGCGGCCAGGTCGTCACCATCTTCCAGTTCCGGGTCGGGCCCTCCGCGCACTCCGCGCCCGGCGCGGCCGACTGTTCGCCGGCGCAGCCTGCCAGACCGGCGGTGAGTGCGCCGGCGCCGATGCCGGTAACGAAATCCCGTCTCTTCATGCCGATACCCCGCTGATGTTCGGGGGAGTGTAGTCCGGCCGGAGCAGAGCGCCAACATTCGGCCGAGACGAGCGATATTTACCACCGGAAGTGTGGATCAGAGCGACGGTATTGTTATTATTCCCACCAATGGCTTTATGAAAAAGCAGTGGGAATTTTTGTCCAATTTTGAGGCTTATCTGACCTATAGTGGGATGCGATGGCGGGAAAGGAGGGCCGCGGCCCCGCACACCTCCCTGTGAGCGGGCGGCCGCGGCGGTCTCCTCTCCCGTGGAAAGCCGACGGCGCGCGTGGCGGCGTGGCGACCGGTGTAGACTGCCAGCGGCACCCGCAGGCAGCATCGCCATTATCTGGGGAACGGCGGGAAGAAACCGGACATGATCGGTCTGCTGCAGAGAGTCACGGAGGCTGCCGTCCACGTGGACGGGCGGCAGGTGGCCGCCATCGGCGAGGGGATGGCGGTGCTGGTGGGGGTGCGCCGTGGCGACGGCGAGCACGACGCCGCACGCCTGGCCGAGCGCCTGCTGGGTTACCGGGTTTTCCCCGATGCCGAGGGCCGCATGAACCGGTCCCTGGCGGACACCGGGGGAGCGCTGCTGCTGGTGCCCCAGTTCACCCTGGCCGCCAATACGCGCAAGGGCACGCGCGCCAGCTTCACGGGGGCGGCGCCGCCGGAGGAGGGCCGGCGCCTGTTCGACGAACTGGCCGCGCGGGCGCGGGCCGCCCACGGCACGGTCGCCACCGGAGAATTCGGCGCCGACATGCGAGTATCGCTGGTTAACTGGGGCCCCGTGACGTTCTGGCTGGAGAGCTGAGCAAGCGCCTGCGGGATCGGGGAACCTGCGCACATTGTCTGTTGCCGAATTGACGTATCATCGACGACTCGGAGGTGGCCCCGCGGCCGCCGCACATTCACAATCCGTACACAGGACCGCCTGTGGGGTGACTAGGCAATGTTAGGGAACATCAGTATCTGGCAGCTCCTCATCGTGCTGCTGATCGTGATCGCGATCTTCGGCACGAAGAAGCTGCGCAACATGGGTTCGGACGTGGGCGAGGCCGTTCGCGGTTTCCGCAGCGCGATGGACGAGAACGAAAAGGAGCCCGAGCAGAAGAATCTCCCGAACGGCGAGGAAAAGGACGCCGACTTCGGAACCCACAACGAGACCCGTACGACGGAGAGCCGGTCCGGTTCGAAGACGGGTCAGTCCTGATCCTGCGCGCACGCCGTGTTCGACGTCGGTTTTTCCGAACTCATCCTGCTGTTCATCATCGGGCTCCTGGTACTGGGGCCCGAGAAGCTGCCGAAGGTGGCGAACAAGCTCGGCGGCTGGGTGGGGCAGGCTCGGCGCATGACCCGCATGCTGAAGCGGCAGATCGAGGACGAACTCGAGTTCTCCAAGGTGCGGGAGACGGTCAATCAGCCGCTGTCCTCCATGATGGACAAGCCGACGGCCAAACCGAAGCCTGAACCCACCGACCTGAATTACGAGGAAGGCGAGGACGACGAATCCGGTTTCGGCGAGACGGGTCACGCCGATGCCGGCGACGGGGACCGCGCGGTGCCGGACCCGGCGGCACCGCCGCCGCCCGACGGCGAGGAGACAAGCGCCGGCTCGCCGGACGTCCGGTCCGATGCCCAATCCCCTGTCCAATCCGATGACCAGCCCGGTGACGGGCCCGGCAAGCCCGGAGCGGAGGGCGGCAAAGACAGTCAGAAGAAGAAATCGGCCTCGTCATGACCACGGGCGACGAGAGCACCCGGGAGCAAAAGGGCGAGGAACGTCTGGAGGAAGCGACGCTGCTCTCGCACCTCGTCGAGCTGCGCTCCCGACTGCTCAAGGCAACGGTCGCCGTCCTCGTCATCTTCCTGATACTGGCGCCGTTCGCGGCCCGCATTTTCACGCTGGTGGCGACACCCCTCGTGCAGGCCCTTCCCGAGGGCAACAGCATGATTGCCACCGGCGTCGCGTCCCCCTTCTTCTCGCCTTTCAAGCTCTCTTTCTTCGTCGCGCTGTTCCTGGCCATGCCGGTGGTGCTTTATCAGGCCTGGGCCTTCATCGCCCCCGGCCTGTACAAGCGCGAGAAGCGGATGGCGGTACCGTTGCTCGCCTCGAGCATCCTGCTCTTCTACCTCGGCATCGCGTTCGCCTACTTCGTGGTGTTCCCGCTGATGTTCGGTTTCTTCACCAGCGTGGCGCCCACCGACGTGGCGGTGATGACCGACATCGAGGCGTATCTCAGCTTCATCATCGCGATCTTCTTCGCCTTCGGCCTCGCCTTCGAAGTGCCGGTGGCCACCGTGCTGCTGGTATGGGCCGGCCTGACCACTCCGGAGACCCTGGGCAAGGCCCGGGCATATGTGTTCCTGGGCGCCTTCGTGCTGGGCATGCTGCTGACGCCGCCCGACATGATCAGCCAGACACTGCTGGCGATCCCGGTGTACCTTCTGTACGAGGCGGGGATCTTCATGTCGAAGGTGCTGGTGAAACGCGGCAGAGGCGGGGAAGATGCCCAACCGGATGCCGGAGGCGAGGGTTGATGCGATGCAGGATTTCGAGAAACTCGGTGCGTTCTACGTAGGCAAGGCGGTCGACGGGGCCACCGGCAAGGTCGGCGACGAGCTGGTCCTGTACGACTCGAAGGACCTCACCACCCATGCCGTGATCATCGGCATGACCGGCAGCGGCAAGACCGGCCTCGGCATCGGCATCATCGAGGAAGCCGCCATGGATCACGTGCCGGTGATCGCGATCGACCCGAAGGGCGATCTCGGCAACCTGCTGCTGACGTTCCCCGAGCTCGCCGCCGACGATTTCGAGCCCTGGGTGAATCCTTCGGAGGCGGTGAACCAGGGCCGCACCGTGCGCCAGTTCGCTGCCGACCAGGCGGCGCTGTGGAAGAAGGGGCTGGCGGACTGGGGCCAGGACGGCGAACGCATCCGGGCGTTGCGCGAGCGCACCGACATGGCCGTCTACACGCCGGGCTCCACCGCCGGTCTGCCGGTCTCGGTGCTGCGCTCCTTCGCCGCGCCTGACGCGGCCTTCCGCGAAGACCGGGATCTCTACCGCGAGCGCGTGCAGGCAACCGCCACCAGCGTGCTGTCGCTGCTCGGCATCGACGCCGACCCGGTGACCAGCCGGGAGCACATCCTCGTCTCGAACCTGCTGGACCACTACTGGAGCGAGGGCCGCGACCTGGACGTCGCCACGCTGATCGGGCTGATCCAGAATCCGCCCATCACGCGCATCGGCGTGATGTCGCTCGACTCCTTCTATCCGCCGAAGGAACGCTTCGAACTGGCCATGCAGCTGAACAGCCTGCTGGCCGCGCCCGGCTTCGAGGCCTGGATGGAGGGCGAGGCGCTCAGCGCGGGGCGCCTGCTCTACACGGAGAGCGGCAAGCCCCGCGTGTCGGTCATGTCCATCGCGCACCTCTCGGAGCCGGAGCGCATGTTCTTCGTCAGCATGCTGCTGAACGATCTCATCGCCTGGATGCGCGCCCAGCCGGGCACGGCCAGCCTGCGCGCCATCCTCTACATGGACGAGATATTCGGCTACATGCCGCCGGTGGCGAACCCGCCGTCGAAGCCGCTGCTCCTGACGCTCCTGAAGCAGGCTCGCGCCTACGGACTGGGTCTGGTGCTCTCCACCCAGAATCCGGTGGACCTCGACTACAAGGGCCTGTCGAATACGGGCACCTGGTTCATCGGCCGCCTGCAGACCGAGCGCGACAAGGCACGGGTGATGGAGGGACTGGAAGGAGCGGCCGCCGGCGTGGAGTTCGACCGCGGCCGCATGGAGCAGACCATCGCCGGGCTGGGCAAGCGGCGTTTCCTGCTGCACAACGTGCACGAGGACGCGCCGGTGGTCTTCAACACCCGCTGGGTCATGTCCTATCTGCCCGGGCCGCTCACCCGGGACCAGATCCGGCGCCTGATGGAAGGCCGGCGGCCGGCGCCGGCGGAGGCCGATGCCGGCGACGAGCGCGCGGCTGCAGCGACGGTGGGAGACGTGGCCTCGGCGCCTCCGGTACTGCCGCCCGCCGTGCAACAATTCTGGCTGCCGGCCGGGGCGGAGAACCCCGGCGACATCGTCTACGGGCCCCGGGTGATCGGCGCAGCGGACGCGGCCTACACCAGCAGCCGGTACGGAGTGGACGAGGAACGCCGCTACCTCCTTGCGGCGGAGGCCGGAGACGGCGCCGTGGCGCTCGACTGGAACGAGGCCGAGGCACTGCCCTTCGATGCCGACGAACTCGAGACACGGGGTCTGCCCGGCACCGCCTACGCCCCCCTCGGTGACGCCCTGGCGGCAGCGGCCAGCTATGCCGACTGGGAGCGCGACCTGAAACGCTGGATACGCAACGAGCGGCCGGTCGTCCTGTATCGCAACCGGCACCTCAAGCTGACGTCGGAGCCGGCCGAGAGCGAGGCCGATTTCCGCATCCGCTTGCAGCAGGCCGCCAGCGAGAAGCGCGACCAGGCGGTGGCACAGCTGCGCAAGCGCTACGCGTCCAAGGTGAACACGCTGGAGAACCGCCTGCTGCGAGCCCGTCAGACGCTGGAGCGCGAGAGCCAGCAGGTGGCGAAGAAGCGCATCGACACCGTGATCTCCGTGGGCACGGCCATCCTCGGCGCGGTGCTCGGCCGCAAGCGCCTGTCGACCACCACCGCAGGGAAGATAGGCACCGCCGTGAAGACGGCCGGCAGCATGGGCAAGGAGTCGGGCGACGTGGCCCGGGCGGAACAGACCGTCGCGCGGGTCGAGTCCGAGCTCGCCGAGCTGAACGCGCAGATGGAGCAGGAGGTGGCGCAGCTCGATACCGCGTTCGACGCACAGCAGGCGGAGCTCGAAGAAATTCCCGTACGGGCCGCGGCAAGCAACGTCCGGGTGCGCTTCGTCGGCTTGCTCTGGGTGCCTCACCGGCGCACGCCCGACGGCCGGCTGGTACCGCTCGCGGGGTAGGGCAATACCCCGGCACCCGGGGTCAGGCTTGCGGTTCCTCGTCCTCGGCCGCTCCGGAGAGCGCGACGTATTTTTTCAGGAAGTAGTCGGTGTGGCCGGGCGGATGGTCGGGCAACTCGGCGAAGACCTCGTAGCCCATCTTCCGGTAGAAGCCGAGCGCCTGGAAGCTGGTGGTGCCCACCTGGAAGCGATTGACGTCGCGGTCCAGCGCGAGGCGCTCCAGCCGCATCATCAGTTCGGTGCCGACGTGGCGGCCGCGGAACTCCTCGTCCACCCACAGACGCTCGACGTAAAGCCAGCCCCAGCCGACGTAGCCGGTGGCCCCGCCGCGCACCCGCCCGGTGGAGTCGCGCACGAAGACGCCCACCGGCACGTGTGCAGTGGGCCCGATCTGCGAGTTATTCCATGCCGCGAGGCCGCGGCGTACCGCCTCCACGGCGGAAGCATCCGGATTCTCCACCGCCTCGAAGGCCAGGTCCGAACGCCGCCGGCGGCGTACCAGCCAGTCCGACAGCCGGCGTCTGAGCGTGAGCTCTCCCATTGCGGTCAGAGGCACTCCCCGGCGTAGGCCAGTTCGATTCCGGCGGACTCCAGCAGGCACTCGTTGTCGTAGGTGCGCCCGTCCATGCCGCAGACCGGCTGGTAGGTGGGAGGGCAATTGAGACCGCTGCAGGTGCCGGGCATCTCGATGCGGGCGCCGGCACGCTCGGCCTCGCAGGCATTGCCGTAGGTCACCCCGTCGGCGCCGCATACCGGCACGAACATGCCCGGGCAGGGCCGCGTGTCGCAGGCGTTCAGCTCGACGATGCGCACGGATCCGGCCTCGGCCGCACACGCGTTGGCGTAGGTGCGACCGTCCTCACCGCAGACCGGCGCGTACACGTCCGGGCAGTTGGTCACGTCGCAGATGCCCTCGCGCTGGACGGCGACGCGGGCCAGCTCGGCCTGGCAGCGGTTACGGAAGGTCCTGCCGTTCATGCCGCACACCGGCTCGTAGACGTCCGGGCAATCCGGCTCTGCGCAGATGCCGTAGCTCACCACCTCGACCCCGGCCCGGTTCGCATAGCAGTCGTTGCTGTAGGTATTTCCGTCCGCGCCGCACACGGGTCGGAAGCGGTCGGGGCAGACGACGTCGCCGGCGCGCCCCGGCGGAGCGCCGTCGGCGCCGGCCGGTGACGTGTCCGGGGGCGGCTGCTCCGCCTGACCCGCGTCCTGCGCCATCGACCCCAACGGGAGCGCGGCGCACAACAGTAGTGCTGCCAGGAGCGGCTTGCGCAGTCGGCTCATTGTCCTGGGGTCGGTCATAGGGTCGGTCATGGGGTCCCGGATTATAGCGCCGGCGGACGGCCGGCCCTGTGACGGAGTTTGGACAAGCGGGCTGCGGCCCGGTTCAACGACCGGGGCGGGCGCTGCCCCACCACTGCCAGGACAGCATCTTCGGTCCGCCGGGCACGTACATGCTGTCCTCCTCCTCGATGCGGAAGCCGGCCTCGCGGATCAGGGCGGGTATGTCCCGGTTCAGCTGACAGCCGCCGGCGATGCGGCTCCAGGGCCGATTGAGCCGGTCCTGCCAGCGGCGGACGCGCTCGTCCGGCGCCCGCCCGTGCTCGCAGAACAGCAGCCGCCCGCCAGGCTTCAGCACGCGGCGCATGCCGGCCAGCGCGGCCGTCGTGTCGGGGATGGTGCACAGCGTGAAGGTACAGAGCACGGTGTCGACGCTGGCATCCTCCAGGGGAATCTCCTCGCCGGGCAGATCGATGAACTCGAATTCGGCGCGCACCGGATTCATGCGCTTGCGGGCCAGACGGCGCATGCCCTCGGCGGGCTCCAGCGCCCAGATTTTCGTGACCTTGCCGAAGTCATAGTAGGGCACGTTGAGGCCGCTGCCGAAGCCGATCTCCAGCACCCGCCCCTCCGCCGCCGGCACCACTTTGCGCCGCTGACGCCGGATTGCCTTGAAGCCGCAGGCCAGATTCAGCGCGTGGGGCAGGACGTAGTGCTCGTAGAAGCTCACGATCCACGCTCCATGTCGGACTCCCGTCCGGGCAGGGGGACGTAATCCCGCTCGTAGCCGCGGCTGGCCAGCCAGTCCCTGAGCGCGGTGCCGGTGCCTCTCGGCCAGGGCCGTACCTTCTCCACGGGCACCTCCCGCCAGCCGGCCAGCTCGCTCTCGTCCAGGCGTATCTCGCCGGGACCGGCAAGCACGTGGTAGGCGATGATGAGCTGGTTCATGCGGTAGAAAGGGTACATGCCCACGTAACCGCCGAGCTCGGCGGCAAGGCCGGTCTCCTCGCGAACCTCGCGCAGCACCGCCTCCTCGGGCATCTCGCCGTGTTCGAGGAAGCCGGTGACCAGCCCGAACCATTTCTCCGGCCAGCCGTGGCTGCGCACGAGGATGATGTGATCGTCGCGCTCCACGATGGCCGCCACCACCGGCGCCGGGTTGTTCCAGTGCACGAAGCCGCACCCCTCCGCGGGACACACCCCGCGCAGGCTGCCGCCCCGTTCCTCCTCCGCGAGCGGCGTGGCGCAGCGCGGGCAGTAGCGGTAGTCACGCATCGTCGTCTCCCTCGCCGGGCCAGTCGCCAGTGCGCCGGGCCCGGTCCGAAGGAGCCATCTCGGCCCGGGACGCCGCGGGGCCGCAGGCGAGGGTGCGGCGCGCCGCCTCTATGGCCGCCGCGTTCGCGCCGCTGCCCGCGAAATAGCGCACCAGCGCCATGCCCCGCCCGCCGGGGGACCGGACCACCAGCGGCCGGCCGGCCGTGGCGGCGTCGTACTCGTCCGCCGGGCCGGGAACGATCAGGAGTTCCATGGCGCCGCCCGGCGCCTGGCGGTCGTTGACGGTGAAGAAATTGTCGGTGTTCATGGCGTAGAGAGAGACTGACACATAGCTGTCCGGCAGCTCCAGCCGGATCGACCACGGTTCCGCCGCCAGGTCGTACAGGCAGACGGAGTAGACGAGATCCGGACTGGGGCGCACCACGGTGCGAGAGGTGGCATCGGGTCTCGGTGCGTGCACCAGGCCGGTGTCGTCGGCGGCCTCGGAGATGGCCGCCCTCGCGCCACTCATCAGCAGACGGGGATAAGCGTGGACCGCCGCCAGATGGGTGAGCGCGGCGACCAGCGCCACACCAAGCAGCCAGCCTGGCAATCCGTCTATTAATCGGCCCGGCAGCCGGCCCCGCAATCCGCCCTCGCGCCGCTCACTCATCGCCGTCCACCCGTTCGATCACCGGCAGGTCGGACGCGCTCGCCCCGCCCCGCGGGTTGTACAGCCGCAGCAGCAGGTCGAACCGCTTCGCCTCGCCGAGCGGCAGCCAGTCCCCTTCGCGGGGCGCGCGCGAGACCAGGAATGCGAAGCCGCCGTCCTCCCTGCGGGACACCGTCTCGCTGTTGAACGAATACACCCCCTGCGCGTTGGGGATCAGGTAGTAGTCGGGCCCGTAGGCCGTGATGCTCCACCAGCGGGCGGGGATGGCGGCGCCGCTGATCCGATAGGTGGCATCGGCGGACAGGGGGCGGCCGTCGCTGTCACGGGTGGCAACGTAATAGACGGCCTCCTCCCGTGTCAGGCCGAGCAGCGCGTGATGGGCCACCCGCGCCCGGTCCCAAGGCCCTGCCGTCGCGCTGCCCACCAGCGGGTTGTTCTCCCACGGGCCGTGCGCCACGCCCGTGACGGCGCCACCCGCGATCGCGTACCAGGCGCTGCCGAGGCCGAGCAGGAGCCCGGCGAACACCATGGTGACGGAATAGACCGCGCGTCTCATGGGTGGAGCTTAACCCGCCGAGCGACGGGGCGGGCGCTCTCAGCCGGCATAACCGCTCGGCCGCTTGGCGGCTTCCAGCCGCTCGCGCTCGGCGCGCTCGCGGTACATCGCCCGCTCGGCAAGCGTGGGCAGCTCCCGGTGATCCTCACTGTCCTCGGGATAGACCGATGCGCCCAGGCTGGCGCTGATGCGGATCATCGATCGGCCGACGCTGAACGTGGTGGCGTGCACGCTGTTGCGTATTCTGAGCATGATGCGCTCGGCGGTCGCCCGATCGATGCCGGGCAGCAGGAGGATCAGCTCGTCGCCGCCCAGGCGCGCGAGGGTGTCCGCCCGCCGCGTGCAACGCTGGATGGCCTTGACCACCAGGCGGATCGCCCGGTTGCCGGTTTCGTGACCGAACTCCTCGTTGATCTTCTTCAGGTTGTCCACGTCGACGACGACCACCGCATAGCGGCCGTCCGCCTGACTCGCGCGCTCGTGTTCTTCCTGCAGGCGGCGGGTGAAGGCGTGCATGTTCAGCTGGCCGGTGAGGGCATCGCGCTCGCCGAGGTCGCGGATGCGGGCGCGGCCGGCGCGGATATTGCCGGCCAGCAGCATCGTCAGGACCGCCACCAGCGCCATCGGCGCGAGCAGGATGAACAGCGCCGCGAAATCCTCCCGGTCGGGCGCCCCCCGGCTGACCGTCATGAGCGAGAACAGGCAGGCCACCAGGAAGACGAACAGCCACAGCGTGGTGAGGCGGCCGAAGACCAGCGCGCTGGTCACCAGGGGCAGCAGATACAGATTGATCAGCGGGCTGTGCACGCCGCCGGTCTGCCAGCTGACCAGCGTCACGAACAGGGTCATCAGCGCCAGCTCGACCCCGATCAGCAGACGGGGCGTGCCGCGCAGGGCCGGCGTGTAGCGCAGCACCAGAATGCTGGCCGCGAAACCGGTGACGAAGGCCACGTAGAGGCCGGGGCTGCCGTCGGGGAAATCCGCAAAATAGACGTAGACCAGCGCCAGCGCCACCAGCAGCCACTCCACCTCGACGACGCTGCGCGCGAAGCCCCTGAGCTCCGCCCAGTCGAGGTCCGGCAGTTCCCGGGACGGCCGACTCACCGGCAGTGCACTCGGTCCGCGCTCACACCGGCACGCGCAGGGGGTGCGACCGGCGCAGTCGCTGTTCCACTTCCATCGCGCGCTCTTCGCCGAGCAACGCGGCCACGAGTTCCAGGGCGAAGTCCATGGCCGTGCCCGCACTGCGCGATGTGATGATGCGACCGTCCCGCACCACGGCGTCCGCGGCCAGCCGCACGCCCTCGTCCCGGTAGGGATCGAGGAAGCCGGGGAAGCTGGTCGCACGGCGCCCTTCCAGCAGGCCCGCCGCCGCCAGCACCTTCGGCGCCGCACAGACGGCGGCAGTGAAACGGCCGCTGTCGGCCATGCGCCGCAGGAGACCGCCGATGCGCTCGTCGGCCTCCAGGTTGTCCGCGCCGGGCAGCCCGCCCGGCAGCACGATCATGTCGTATTCCCGGCTCAGCACGTCGTCCAGAGTCTCGTCCGGCACCAGCTGGATGCCGTGGGAGCCGTGCACGGGCCCCGGCGCCAGCCCGGCGACGGTCACCTCGGCGCCGCCCCGGCGCAGGATGTCGACGACGGTGACCGCTTCTATTTCTTCGAAGCCGTCTGCAAGCGGTACGAGGACGGTGGCCATGATCGATTCGCCTCCGATGTGCGTATGCGGACCAGTTCGCCGGGGCTCACCAGCTCGATGCCGAGTTCGGCGAGCCGCGGCAGTTCCTTCTCCAGCAGCGCCAGCGTGGCCGGGTAGGGATGACCGATCGCGAGCGCGGTGCCATGCCGGCGAGCGAGCGCGAGCAGCCGGTCGAACTCCCGCCGTACGGTCGCCGGGTCCGGCTCCGGATCCAGGAAGACGTCCCGGCGGGCGGCGGGGATGCCGGACTCCCGGGCGATGCCCAGGGCGACGCTGGCGGCGGTGGTGTAGCTGTCGACGAAGAACAATCCCTCGCGGGCGGCGATTTCCTCCATCAGCCAGGCCATGTGGCCGGGATGCCGGGTCAGCAGGCTGCCCCGGTGATTGTTGATGCCGGTGACGTGGGGGATGGCGGCGAGGTCGGCGGCCACCCGCGCGGCGAGCTGGGCCCGCGTGGTGTCGACCTGGAAAAGGCCGGGCGCAGGCTCGATGTCGTCCAGGGACTGCATCGGCAGGTGCAGCATGACCTGCTTGCCGGCCGCGTGCGCCAGGCGGGCCAGCCGGACGCCGTGGGGCGTGCCCGGCAGCACCGAGCAGGCGACGGGGCCGGGCAGGCGAATCGTGCGCTCGCCGGCCGCCCCACCATAACCGAGGTCGTCGATGATGATGGCGATGCGCGGCGGCGCCCCGTCGGCGGAGGCGTGGCTCAGGGCCGCATACCCGAGTAACGCCGGGATCAGCAGTCCCGCGAGACGCGTCACGGTGCCTTGCTTTGTACGATACGAGGCCGGGTGATCCGGTCGATGGCCCCCGCGAGCTGGCGGTCCGCCGCCGCATCCGGCGGCGCCAGTATGGCGGAGACCACCGGTGTCTCCGGCGGCTGCTCGATCACGACGTCGGGCTTGATGCCGGTCTCGTGGATGCTGGCGCCGGAGGGCGTGAAATAGCGGGAGGTGGTCAGCTTGATCGCATGGCCGTTGGACAGCGGCATCACCGTCTGCACCGAGCCCTTGCCGAAGGTATGGGTGCCGATGACGACGGCCCGATGATTGTCCTGCAGCGCGCCGGCCACGATCTCGGACGCCGAGGCCGAGCCGCCGTTCACCAGCACGACCAGTTCCGCCCCGTCCAGCACGTCGCCCCGCCGGGCGCTGTGGGAGAAGCGCGCTTCCTCGCTACGGCCCTCCGCGGAGACGATCAGGCCTTCGTCCAGGAACAGGTCGGAGACGTCCACGGCCGCATCGAGCACGCCGCCCGGGTTGTTGCGCAGATCGAGCACCAGCCCGGCCAGATCGCCGTCGTGCTCCTGGGCCAGGCCGCGCAGGGCGCGTTTCAGTTCCCGGCTGGTGGCCTCGCTGAACTGGGTCACCCGCACGTAACCGAGGCCGTCGTCCAGCAGGTGGGCCCGCACGCTCTCCACGTGCACGTTGGCCCGCAGCAGGGAGAAGTCCAGCGACTCCTCGCCGCGCATCACGGTCAGCTTGACCCGGGTGCCCACCTTGCCCCGCATGCGGCTGACGGTCTCGTCCAGGTTCTCGTGGTCGACCGGCAGGTCGTCGATGGCAATGATGACGTCGCCCGGCAGGATGCCCGCCAGCTGGGCCGGCGTGCCGTCGAAGGGGGCCACCACTCGCACCTCGCCGCCGTCCATGCTGACTTCGATGCCCACCCCGGAGTAATTGCCGGTGGTGCTGATGCGGATCTCCTCGTACTGCTCCTCGTCGAGGAAGCGCGAGTGCGGGTCGAGATCGGCCACCATCCCGCGGATGGCGGCCTCCATCAGCCGGCGGTCGTCGACGTCGTCGACATAGTCGCGCTTGACCCGCTCCATGACCTCGGCCAGCAGCCGGGCCTGCTCCCAGGGCAGGTCTTCGTCCCCATCGCCCTGCCGGTCCGCCAGCACGCCGCCGCCCAGCGACAGGCTGAGACCCAGCATGGCGCCGACGACGAGTACCAGAATACCGCGGATTTTCAGGGACATAGGAAGCTCCGGACTCCGTTGCCGGAATCAGTGTTCGAAGATAGCACAGCCACGGCGGGCTGGGGAGTGACGGGGTCGGCGAACGGGGTGGGTAATCAGCCGCCGCCCGGACGGCGGCTCACCCAGTCGCCGGGATCCACGGGTTTGCGTCCCTGGCGGATCTCGAAGTACAGCGCCGGCACCGCCTGACCGCCGCTCTGTCCGACCGTGGCCAGGACGTCGCCGGGCGCCACCCAGTCGCCGGCGGACTTCAGCAGCGACTCGTTGTGCCCGTAGAGCGAGAGGTAGCCGTCGCCGTGGTCCACGATCACCAGCAGGCCCAGGCCCGGCAGCCAGTCGGCATAGGCGACCCGGCCATGGTAGACCGAGCGCACTTCCTTGCCGGCCGCCGCGGCGATCAGCACGCCGTTCCAGCGCAGACGGCCGTTGCCCCGGGGCTGGCCGTAGTCCTGGATCAGGCGCCCCGCCACCGGCCAGGTCAGCCGCCCCTTCAGGCGGCCGAAAGGCTCCTCGGAGGTGATGGGATAGTCGGCCAGGATAGAGGAGAGCTCGGCGATCAGCCGGGTCAGGTCCTCCTCCTGGCGGCGCAGCCGCTCCACCTCGTCTCCACCGGCGGCGATCTCCGCCTCGATGGCGGCCACCAGGCGCTGCCGCTCGCTGCGGGAAGCGGCCAGCCGGGCGAGTTCCTCCCGCTCCTCCTCCGCGAGCTCCGCGAGCCTCGCCTGCTCTTGCGCTTCCTGGCGGCGCAGCGCCGCCAGCGCGTCGAGCTGGCCACGGACCTCACGGATGTTCTCGCCCCGCACGCGATTCAGGTAACCGTAGTAGGCCAGCAGGCGGCCGAGTTCCGCCGGGTTCTCCTGGTTCAGGAGCAGCTTGATCCGCTCCTGCCGGCCGCTGGTATAGGCCGCCCGTATCTGGCCGCCCAGCCGCTCCTTCTCGGCCTCGAGTTCGCCCAGGCGCTCGGCCTGCTGGCGCGCGATGTCGGCGAGACGGGCACGGCTCTCGCGCATCCCGGCCTCGACGCGCTCGAGCTTCACCCGGACCCGGCCGATGGCCGCCTCCACCTCGCCCAGTTCCGCGCCGAGCTCGTCGCGGCGGCGGTTCTGGCGCTCGATGCTCCGGGTGAGCTCGGCGATGCGCTCGCGCACCTCGGCCAGTTCCTGCTCCTTTATACGGGCCCGTGCCTCGTCATCGGCGATGCCTGCGAGCGGCAGCACGGAGAGCAGGAGCAAGAGGGCGGCGCGGCGCATCCGCCAAGCATAGAGCGTGGACGTCGGGGACGGAACAGGTCCCCATCACTGGTATACTGCGGCGCTCTCCGGCAACCGGCCCCTCGCTAACCCGGCACCACGACCTGCAGCCATGGACAGACTGATCGAATTCTCCGGCAATCACCCGATCCTGATGATCGGGCTCATGGCCAGCTTCTTCCTGCTGGTATTCACGGAGATCCGGCGCAAGCGCCAGGGCCTGACCGACCTCGGACCCCTGGATGCGGTGCGGCTGATCAACAACGACGCAGTCGTGGTGGACGTGCGCAACCCGGAGAGCTACGCCAAGGGCCACATCGTGAACGCGCGCAACGTTCCGGCCGACCAGCTGGAGCGCGACCGGCTGAGCGACGTGGCCGAGCGCCCGGTGCTGCTGGTGGACGACAACGGCCTCACGGCCGGACGAGCCGCGTCGAAGCTGCGCGCGGCGGGCCTGGAGAACGTCTTCAGCCTGCGGGGCGGTCTCGCAGCGTGGCAGCAGGAGAGCCTGCCGCTGGTGACCGGCCGCAAGAAGAAAAAGGGGGGATGATGAGCGCGACCGGCACATCCAATACATCCGACAATACATCGGACACGCGGGCCCGGGTGCCGGTACGCATGTACGCCACCGGCTGGTGCCCCTACTGCGTGGCGGCCAGGGACCTGCTGCGCGGCAAGGGCGTGCAGTTCGAGGAGATCGACCTGACCGGCGACCCCTCGCGGCGGGCGGAGATGGAATCCCTCAGCGGTCGCTCGAGCGTGCCGCAGATATTCATCGGCGACGAACACGTGGGCGGTTACGACGACATGGCGGCGCTGGATCGCGGCGGCCGCCTGGACCGTCTGCTGGGCATCACGGAGCATGACGAATGACGGAAAGGACGGGACACGGTTATGAGTGAACAGGGCAGCAACGAGCAGGCAGGCGGACAGGTCACCCTGCAGAAGATCTACGTGAAGGACCTGTCCTTCGAGTCGCCGAACTCACCTCAGGTCTTCGCCGAAGACCTGAAGCCGAAGACCCAGCTGAATCTGCGCTCCGGCCATCGGGAGCTCGACAGCGGCACCTACGAGGTCGTGCTCACGGTCACCGTCGAGGCGAAAGCGGAGGAGAAGACGGTCTTCCTGATGGAGATCCAGCAGGCGGGTCTGTTCGGCCTGGCCGGCATCAGCGAGGAGCACCGCTCCATGCTCCTCGGCAGCTTCTGCCCGGGCGTGCTTTATCCCTACGTGCGCGAGGCGGTGGCGAGCGTGGTCCAGCGGGGCGGATTCCCCGAGTTCCTGCTGCAGCCGATCGACTTCGACAGCCTGTATGCCCAGTCACGCCAGGAAGGCGCGACTCCGCCGGCCGAACAGCAGAACTGAGGGCGGCGCACCATGACCCGGGGGGGAGCAGCGTCATCGTCATCGCCGTCATCGCCGTCGCCGGCGGGACCGGTCGCCGTCATCGGCGCCGGCTCGTGGGGCACGGCGCTGGCCATCCAGTATGCGCGCACGGGCCGCGAAACCCGCATGTGGGGCCGGGAGACGGAAGAGGTAGGGGAGATGCGCGAACTCCGCGAGAACCCGGCTTATCTGCCCGGCGCCCGTTTCCCGGAGGCGCTGCAGCCGGAACCCGATCTGGCGGCCGCGCTCGACGGCGTCACGGACGTGCTGATCGTGGTGCCGAGCCACGGTCTCAGGGAGACGCTGGTGAAGGTCCGCGATGCCGCCGCCCGCCTGCCGCTGCGGGTCTCCTGGGCCACCAAGGGTTTCGAACTCGAGACCGGCAAGCTGCCCCACGAGGTGGCGCGGGAGGTGCTGGGTGAGGACGTGCCCGTGGCGGTGCTGTCGGGCCCGACGTTCGCGAAGGAAGTGGGTGCCGGCCTGCCGACCGCGCTGACCGTCGCCTCCCCGGACGCGGATTTCGCCCGGGAGATCGCCGAGAGCATCTCCACCGACAATTTCCGTGCCTATACCTCCGCCGACATGATCGGTGTCGAGGTGGGCGGGGCCGTGAAGAACGTGCTCGCCATCGGCGCCGGCCTGTCGGACGGACTGGGCTTCGGCGCCAACACCCGCATCGCGCTCATCACCCGCGGGCTCATCGAGATGACCCGGCTGGGCGTGGCGGTGGGCGCCGACCGGGACACCTTCATGGGGCTGGCCGGCATGGGCGACCTGGTGCTGACCTGCACCGACAACCAGTCGCGCAACCGCCGCATGGGCCTGGCGCTCGCCGCCGGCAAGACGGTGGCGGAGGCGGAAGCCGAGATCAAACAAGTCGTGGAAGGCGTGCTCGCCGCGCGGGCCGTGTGGGAGAAGGCGCAGGCACTCGGTGTGGAGATGCCGATCGCCGAGCAGATCTACCGCATCATCTACGAGCAGAAGTCGCCCCAGGAAGCGGTCACCGACCTGATGCGCCGGGCGCTGAAGCCGGAGAACGTGATCTAGCCGTCACACTCCGGGGCGCCGCTCAGGCACCGCCGGCGAAGTCCTGCTGCCGCCAGGCCTCGAACAGGGCGACGGCGGCAGCGTTCGACAGGTTCAGGCTGCGGTTGCCGGACACTGTCGCCATCGGCAGGCGCAGGCGGCAGGACTCGTCGAGAGAGGCCAGCACCGCGTCCGGCAGCCCTCGCGTCTCCGGGCCGAACAGCAGCGCATCGCCCGGCTCGTAGCGGACGCCGTCGTAGCGGCGCGTGCCGCGAGTGGAGAAGGCGAACAGCCGCGGCCGGCCGAGCGCCTCCCGGCACGCGGCAAGATCGTCGTGCACGCTCACGCTGGCGAACTCCCGGTAGTCCAGCCCCGCGCGCCGCAGCCGCCGCTCGTCCAGCTCGAAACCGAGGGGGCGCACGAGGTGCAGCGCCGTGCCCGTGTTGGCGCAAAGGCGTATGATATTGCCCGTATTCGGCGGTATCTCGGGCTGATACAGGATCAGGCTGAACATCGCCCGCCATTGTCCCACGCATCGTCCCACGAGCCGAACCTCGACGACATGGTTGCAGCCACCGACGCGAAAGACCACGTGCAGACCAGGGAGAGCGCACACCCCGTCGGCGTCCGCTTCTGCGGCCTGGACCTGGCATCACCCATCGTGCTGCTGTCCGGCTGCGTCGGCTTCGGCGAGGAATACACCCGCGTGGAAGGTTTCTCGAACCGGGACGTCGGCGCCGTCGTGCTGAAGGGCACGACGCCGGAGCCGCGCCTCGGCAACCCGCCCCATCGCATCTGGGAGACGCCGATGGGCATGCTGAACGCCATCGGCCTGCAGAACCCCGGCGCCGACAAGGTGGTGGACGAGATCCTGCCCACCCTGGACTTCGACGAGACCCGCTTCTTCGCCAATGTCTGCGGCTCCACCATCGAGGACTACGCCGAGGTGACCCGGCGCTTCGACGACTCGCCAATCGACGCCATCGAGATCAACATCTCCTGCCCGAACATCAAGGAGGGCGGTGTCGCGTTCGGCAATTACCCGGAGATGTCCGCGCGGGTGGTGGAGGCCTGCCGCAAGGTCACGGACAAGCCGATCATCACGAAGCTCTCGCCGAACCAGACCGACATCGCGGAGAACG
>DASRVH010000121.1:0-7344 GCA_035655155.1 Woeseiaceae bacterium | reverse complement strand
TGGTGGCCAGGGGCGGAATCGAACCACCGACACGCGGATTTTCAATCCGCTGCTCTACCAACTGAGCTACCTGGCCGTACCGTGCAGGAGCATGCAGAGGGGGATCGGGCCTGAAGGCCCTCCTACATGTTGCCTCGCCTTGGCGAGCGGGGTATTACAACGGGCCGGCGGCGGGTAGTCAAGGGAGGCTTGCCCGGCTTGCGCTTGCCGGGCGCGGGGCCGCGGCTTACGCTACCCCGATGTCCGAACTGAACCGCATCGGGGTGGCCATCGAGGCCGATCTCCTGGACGAATTCGACCGTCTGATCGAAGCGCGAGGCTACCCGAGCCGTTCGGAGGCCTTTCGGGACCTGATCCGCGCGGAGATCGCCCGGGAGGAGCTGGAGGCCGACGACGATACCGAGGTGGTCGGCACGGTCACGCTGGTCTACTCCCACAGCCAGCGCCGGCTGGGCGACCGGCTCACCGCCATGCAGCACGAGGCCCACCATGCGGTCATCGCCACCCTGCACGTGCACCTCACCCATGAATTCTGCATGGAGGTGATCGTCCTTCGTGGCCCGGCAGGGAAGGTGCGCTCGCTGGCGGACGCGTTGATCGCCACCAAGGGCGTGCGCCACGGGCGCCTGACGCTGACCGCCGCCGATTTCTGACCGACCAGGCCTGTCCCGACGAAACGTCGCTACGGGTTTTCCGAGTAGCACGAATAGAATAGGCGTGCTACCAATGCTCCCTCGAGAGCAACCGGTCTCCGCGGCCGGCAAGCGAAACCCATCGAGGGAGAAGCCGATGAGAGTACCCCCGCCTGCGGCCCTCGCCGCGCTGGCCATGGCCGCTTCCCCCACGGCCTGGCCGGACACCTCGTCGGATCACGGCGCCGTCGCGGAGACCGCACTCGAAGAGATCGTGGTCTACGGCAGGGCGAAAGAATTGATCGGCACCGCCGACGCCGCCTCCGAAGGGCTGGTGGGCTATGACGATATCCAGCTGCCTCCTCTGCTGCGGGTGGGAGAGCTGGTGGAGGCGGTGCCGGGCATGGTGGCCACCCAGCATTCCGGCACGGGCAAGGCCAATCAGTACTTCCTGCGCGGGTTCAACCTCGACCACGGCACGGACTTCTCCGTGAACGCCGAAGGCGTGCCCCTGAACATGCCCACCCACGGCCATGGCCAGGGCTATCTGGATCTCAACTTCCTGATACCTGAGCTGGTCGCCACCACGCGCTACCGCAAAGGCCCCTACGCAGCCGAGACCGGCGACTTCTCCTCCGCCGGCAGCGTGGAGTTCGCCTTCTACGACGAGCTGCCGGAGACGCTGCTGGGTCTCACCACCGGCGAGCACGGCTACGGCCGGGCGCTGGCCGCCGGCAGCAGCGCGGCGGGCGCCGGCATGCTGACGGCAGCCTTCGACGCCACCGTCTACGACGGCCCGTGGGAGCTGGAGGAGAACCTGCAGCAGTACAAGGCCTACCTCGCCTATGGCTTCGACGCGGGCGGCGCCCGCGCCGCGCTGAACCTGCAAGCCTACGACAGCGAGTGGGACGCGACCGACCAGATCCCGCTGCGCGCCGTCGAGTCCGGTCTGATCGACCGGCTCGGCTTCATCGACCCCGACCTGGGCGGCCAGACGGAGCGCTACGCGCTGAGTGGCTCGATGGACTTCGGCACCTGGCAGGCTCGCGCGTACCTCGTCGACTACGACTTCACGTTGTATTCCAACTTCACCTACTTTCTGGACGACCCGGCCGAGGGCGACGAGTTCGAGCAGCGCGACGACCGCACGATCTACGGCGCAAGTCTCGAGGGCGGCCGGGGGATCGAGTTCGGCCGCCGGCTCGTCGAGTTCCGCTATGGTGCCGACCTTCGCTACGACGACATCGACGAGGTGGGCCTCTACGGCACGGCGGCCCGCGTTCGCACGGACGTCGTGCGCCAGGACGCGGTGGAGGAACTCTCCGTCGGCGTCTGGGGCGAGGCCGACGTGGAACTCACGCGCTCGCTGCGGGGTATCCTCGGCCTGCGGGCCGACTATTACGACTGGCAGGTGGACGCCTTCCGCGCCGAGAACGGCGGCTCCGGCGACGACTCCCTGGTGAGCCCGAAGCTCGGTCTCGCCTGGCGGGTCTCCGACGTGCTGGAGGCTTATGCCAGTTACGGCCGGGGGTTCCACTCCAACGACGTCCGCGGCGCCACGATAGTAACCGACCCGGCCAGCGGCGAGCCGGTGAATCCGGTCGACGTACTGGTGGAGTCCGAAGGTGGCGAACTCGGCCTGCGCTACGAGCGCGGAACCCGCTTCAACGCCACCCTGGTCGGCTTCTGGCTGGAGCTCGACTCGGAGCTGGTGTACGTGGGCGACGCCGGCACCACCGAGCCGAACGACGCCACCGAGCGCCTCGGCGTGGAGGCCTCCGCCTTCTGGCAGGCCACCGACTGGCTGGCCGTGAATGCGGCCTGGACGGCCACCGACGCCGAATTCAAGCGCGACCAGGGCGGCGGCCGGGAGATACCCGGCGCGGTGGAGTCCACCTTCACGCTCGGCCTGAACGCCGCCTGGGCCAACGGCTTCAGCGCCAGCGCGCGGGTGCGCTACCTGGACGACGCCCCGCTGGTAGAAGACGGCTCCGTGCGCAGCGAAGACTCGCTGCTGATCAACGCCGGCGTCGCCTGGCGCCGCGGCATGCTGGAACTGAGGCTCGACGCGTTCAACCTGCTCGACTCGGACGACGACGACATCGCCTACTTCTACGAATCCCAGCTGCCCGGCGAGGCCGCGCCGGCGGGCGACATCCACTTCCATCCGCTGGAGCCGCGCACCGTCCGCGTCTCGGCGACGCTCCACTGGCGCTGAAGCGGCTGCATTTTTTGCACACGGCTGTAACAGGCCGCAGCGAGACTGTCTGAACACGCGGCTTTTTGACACCCTCCGGGGTCACGCATACCCTAAAAGACGATCTCACGAGGAGCGACAGATGGCCTCCGTACCGGACGACATCCGCCCGGACTACGGGCAGGAATCCCTGCCCCTGCACTACTCCCGGGTCCGCGCTCAGAGCCTGTCGCTTTGCGACACACTGGCGCCGGAGGACTTCGTGGTGCAGTCCATGCCGGACGTGAGCCCCACAAAATGGCATCTGGCCCACACCAGCTGGTTCTTCGAGCGCTTCCTGCTGCAGGAGTTCGTGACGGACTACGTGCCGTTCCACGACGCCTACGACTACCTGTTCAACTCCTATTACTACACGGTGGGGCAGATGCACCGGCGCCCCGAGCGGGGCCTGCTCTCGCGCCCGACGGTGCGCGAGATCATGAATTACCGCCGCCACGTGGACGAGGGCATGAACCGGTTGCTCGCCGAGCGCGGAGAAGATCCGGATATCGCATTCCTGGTCACGCTCGGCCTGCATCACGAACAGCAGCACCAGGAGCTGATACTCACCGACATCAAGCACGTGTTCTCCTGCAACCCGATGAAGCCGGCGGTGAGCGACGAACTCAGGAAGCCGCCCGCGGCGGAAGCCGGCTCCATGCGCTGGGTGCGGGGCGCGGAGGGGCCGCAGGAGATCGGCGCCGCCGGCAATGGCTTCTGCTTCGACAACGAGACGCCACGCCACACGGAACTCCTGCATCCCCACGAACTGGGTTCGCGCCTGGTCACAAACCGGGAGTATCTCGAGTTCATCCGGGACGGCGGCTACCGGCACTCG
This sequence comes from Woeseiaceae bacterium, assembly GCA_035655155.1. Lineage (GTDB taxonomy): Bacteria > Pseudomonadota > Gammaproteobacteria > Steroidobacterales > Woeseiaceae > Lentisalinibacter. The sequence goes on along the minus strand of DASRVH010000121.1, from coordinate 3,638 downwards.
CATCTCTGGCTGTCGGACGGCTGGGCGCAGGTGCAGGAGCAGGGCTGGCACCGGCCGCTGTACTGGAGCCGAGACCTCGAGACCGAGTTCACCCTCGGCGGTGAGCGCGAGATCGACCCGAACGCACCGGTCACTCACGTCAGCTTCTACGAGGCCGACGCCTACGCCACCTGGGCCGGCGCGCGGCTGCCCACCGAGGCCGAGTGGGAGACGGCCGCGGCCGGCGTCGAGGTGCGCGGCAATCTGATGGACTCCGGTTACTGGCACCCGGTGGCGGACGGCGGCGGCGACGGCATACGCCAGCTGTTCGGCGACGTATGGGAATGGACTGCATCGCCGTACGCGGCCTACCCCGGCTTCCGGCCGCTGGCCGGCTCGCTCGGCGAGTACAACGGCAAGTTCATGTGCAACCAGATGGTGGTGCGCGGCGGCTCCTGCGCCACCGCCAGCGACCATATCCGTGCCAGCTACCGCAGCTTCTTCTATCCCCATTCGCGCTGGCAGTTTCTCGGATTCCGGCTGGCCAGGGACGCGGCCGGCAACGACAGCTGATCACGACAAGGGATTGCTTATGGCCACCGACGCAGCGCGGGCAGAGGACCTGACCGAGCAGGATCTCTCCGAGAACCTGGAACTGGCGGAAGTGATCGAGGGGCTCGCGCGGCCGCAGAAGCTGATCTCGCCGAAGTATTTTTACGACGAACGCGGCTCCGAGCTGTTCGACGCCATCTGCGAGCAGCCCGAGTACTACCCCACGCAGACCGAGATCGGGATCATGCGGGACAACATCGGGGAGATCGCGGACGTGGTCGGCCCGCGCCCCTCGGTGATCGAGTTCGGCTCCGGCGCCAGCATCAAGATCCGGATCCTGCTCTCCCATCTGCACGACGTGGCCGCCTACGTGCCGGTGGACGTGTCGAAGGAGTTCCTGGTCAGGTCGGCCAACATCCTGGCGGCCGACTACCCGGATCTGGAGATCCTGCCGGTAGCCGCCGACTTCACGAAGCCCTTCGAGCTGCCGTCGCCGAAGATCATGCCGGAGCGCAACCTGGTGTTCTTCCCCGGCTCGACCATCGGCAACTTCTGGCCGGATTCCGCCGTCTCGCTCATGAAGGTCATGCGTGAGGAGGCCCGGGGCGGCGGCGCCCTGCTGATCGGCGTGGACCTGGTGAAGGACAAGGCGGTGCTGGAACGGGCCTACAACGACGCCGCCGGCTACACGGAACGCTTCAACCTGAACATGCTGGCGCACCTCAACCGGCGCTTCGGCGCGGACTTCGAGCTCACCGCCTTCCGCCACCGGGCCATCTACAACACGGAGCTCGACCGCATCGAGATGCACCTGGTCAGCGAGCGCGACCAGACCATCCGCATCGGTGATGCGGCCATCTCCATCGCCGCCGGCGAGTACATCCTGTCGGAGTGCTCGCACAAGTACCGGCTGGAGACCTTCGCGCAAATGGCGGAGCTGGCCGGCTTCCGGGTGGACCGGGTCTGGACCGACGCGGACGACCTGTTCAGCGTCCAGTACTGCACCGCCGTCTGATCCACTTGTGGGAGGGCCTTCAGGCCCGATCCTCGCTCGAGGTAGCCGCACGCCGATCGGGCCTGAAGGCCCTCCCACAGCGAGTTCCAGGAAAGCAGGGGGAATCAGTCTTTGGGGACGAAGCCCTCCGGCGCCTGCGACCCCTCCCCGAAGAAGAATTTCTCCATCTCCTTCTCCAGAAACTCCCGCGCCTTCGGCTCGATGGGGGTCAGGCGGTACTCGTTGATGAGCATGGTCTGGTGGGCGAGCCAGCGCTGCCAGGCCTGCTTGGAGACGTTCTCGTAGATGCGTTTGCCGAGCTCGCCGGGATAGGGGGCGTAGTCCAGCCCCTCCGCTTCCTGGCCGAGCACCACGCAGTTGACCGTACGGCTCATTGGATGCCTCGTTCGATGGGTTCCGGAAAGATGGACGCTTTATACCAGAGCGCCCGACGCGGACCCAAAAGCGATCCGGTGTACGGCCGGGCGCACCTCAGCCGGCGGCTGCGCCCTCGCCGAGCAGCCGGACCTCGCGCTGCGGGAACGGGATGCTGACGCCTTCGCGCTTCAGGGCCCGGTATACGGCCATGTTGGCCTCGTGCATCACCCCGAAATAGCGGTTTGTGGGCACCCAGTAGCGATAGTCGAGATCGATGGAGGAGTCGCCGAAGCCCGCGATGCCGATCTGCGGCGACACCTCGGCAGAGACGCCGTCCACGCCGTCCAGCGCATCGGCGATGATGCCGATGGCCCGTTCCGGGTCCTCGCTGTAGGCAATACCCACCCGGCCCTCGACCACCCGGTTGGCGAAGGAGTTTGTGTGAATCTCGCCGGTGATCTGCCGGTTCGGGATGACGATGCGCTCGCCGTCCTCGGTGAGCAGCACGGTGGTGGCCAGCGAGATGTCCTCGACCAGACCGGAGCAGTCCCGGATGGTCACCGTATCGCCCACCCGGTACATGCGGGTGAGGATGATCACGAGGCCGGCGCCGTAATTTGCCACCGGCCCCTGCAGCGCGAAGCTGACGCCGACGGCCAGGCCGCCGATGGCGGCAATCAGCGGCGTGATACTCACGCCGAGCTGATTCATGGCGATAATCGCGAACAGCGCGATGACCGTGATGCGCACCGTGCTGGCGATGAACTGGCGCAGCGTCACGTCGACGTCGTGGCGCTCCTGCGCCCGCAGCACGATGCGGCCCACCCAGCGGGCCACCAGGATGCCGACGATGATGACCAGCACCGCGCCGACGAGGCGGAACGAGTAGGTCACCATGAAGTTGACCACCAGTTCGTAGACCTGCTGGACCAGGTCCAGCTGCTGACCCAGCTGTTTTTCGAGTTGTTCGTCCATTCTTTCCTTCCACTTCTCTCCGGCGACGGCTCAGACGCCGAGGTCGCCCAGTCTGTCCAGCAGCCGCCGGACAGGGGCCGGCATACCCAATCGTCCGTCGCCCGGCACGTCCACCCAGCGCTCTTCGTCGGCGTCCCGCGCCGCGCCCGGCCGCCCTTTCAGCCGGATCAGGACCGGCCGCATGTGCAGATCATAATGGGTGAAGCTGTGTTCGACAGTCTCCCAGCGCTCCACGGCGGGCGGCTCCGCTCCCAGCCGCCGCCGGCACCAGTCCTCCGCCGTCTCCCCGTCGCCGATCTCCGGCAGGCTCCAGAGGCCGCCCCAGATGCCGGCATCGGGTCGGCGCTCCAGCAGCACCGCGCTGCCGTCCCACGCCAGCGCGAACTCGGCGGTGCGGAGCCTGCGCGATTTCTGCGGCGGCTTGCGGCCCGGGAACTCCGCCTGCCGGCCCAGCGCCAGGGCCCGGCAATCCGCCGCCTGCGGGCAGCGCTCGCAGGCCGCGCGGCCGCGGGTACAGAGCGTCGCGCCCAGGTCCATGATGGCCTGTGTATAGTCGGCCAACCGCTGCGACGGTGTGTGCCGTTCCGCCAGCTGCCAGAGTTCTCTCGCCACCGCCGTGCGACCGGGCCAGCCGTCCACCGCGTGATAGCGCGCCAGCACGCGCTTGACGTTGCCGTCCAGGATGGGGTGCCGCTCGCCGAAGGAGAGCGCGAGGATGGCGCCGGCCGTGGAGCGGCCGATGCCGGGCAGGGCCTGCAGC
>DASRVH010000120.1:0-8121 GCA_035655155.1 Woeseiaceae bacterium | reverse complement strand
CAGATCGCGGAGACCGCGGCCGAATCGGTCGACCAGCGGATCGTCGCCGCCGCCGATGCCGGCCTGCGACGCTCGCGTTGCGTCCCGGGGCGCGAATCTCGTCAGTCGATGTACTTTGCCGCTCATGTTCCTCCCCCCTGGGTCAGCCGCCCGCCACCGCCGGGATGATGCTGACGACGTCGCCGTCCGCGACCGGCGTATCGAGGCCCGACGACGAACGAACGTTGTCGGCACCGACGAATACGTTCACATACGGACGAATTTCGCCCGGCCGGACGAGAACGCGCTGCAGGAAGCCGGGATGCTCTGCCCCGATCTGCTCGAGCGCCGCTCCCACCGTATCGGCCTCGGCATCCAGCATCGCCGCGTCACCGACGAATGGCCGGAGAGGTGTCGGTATGCGAATGGTGATCGTGCTCATCTCGTAACGACGGATACCAAGGATTCCGAGCCTTGCCGCAGACTGCACAGGAACACGCGATCGAAGCGCGAGGTCATCGCGAGCGCCGCGGTGGCGGTGGCCCGGGCCAGTTCCTCATGCCGCGCATTGTCCACCATGTTGATAACCGGAGCAACGCGCATGCCTTCCGTGCCCTGCAGCGCGCCCTGCCCGCTGGCCAGCAGGCGGCCGAGCGCCTCCGGTGTGATGGTCGCGCCCCGTGCCAGCCCGGTGGCGGCTTCCACACGCTCGACGCGATGCGCGACCCGCTCCGTCAGCGGCTCGCCCACGGCCGTTATCGAAACCACCGGAACGACGGTGGCCGCGCCGGGCACGATCAGCGGTTCGTCCTCCGCCGGCGCCTTCACCCGGCGCATCCGCGCACCGTCCGCCTTGACGAAGGTCGCGGCGAAGCCCCCCTGCTCGTGGATCGCCCGTATCGTATCCGCGCTCACGCCGGCGAGCCTGCCCGGCTTGCCGGAGGGACAGGCATAGGCGATCGAACGCTCGCGCGGGCTATTCGCAATGCGTTCTCGCAGCGCCGACTCCTCATCGACGATCCGCTCGACGGGCAAATCCGCCGGAAATTCCGTGGTGTGCGCGGTGGCCGTCATGGCCACGCGCCCGCCGTGCCCGCGGACCAGGGCATAGATGAGAGACTTCTTGCCGCCGGCGCCGACGACGCACACGATACCCTCGCGCACGGCGAGCAGGTCGACCAGATCCGGGAGTGACGGATGCACGGCCATCTAGTCCTGCAATGCCTTCACGCTCAGCACCCGCGGCAGGTAGCTCGCGATCTCCTGCCAGCGGCCGCCGCCATCCGCGCTCGCGAACAGGTGTCCGCCCGAGGTGCCGAAATACACGCCGCAGGGATCGCGCGAGTCGGTGTCCAGGGCCTCCCGCAGCACCGTCACGTAGACGTGCTCCGCGGGCAGTCCCCGGCTCGCCGACTCCCAGGTGGCGCCCGCGTCCCGGCTGCGGTAGACGCGCAGCATGCCATCCACCGGTGCCCGCAGGTGCGAGCTCGATTCGGGAATCTGAAAGACCGTGTCCGGGTCGTTCGGGTCCACCTCGATGCCGTAGCCGAAGTCGCTCGGCAGGCCCGCGGTTATCTCCGTCCAGCTGCGCGCGCCGTCGTCGCTGCGATACGTGCCGTTGTAGCACTGCCGGTACAGTCGCTCCGGCCGGCGCGGATGCATGACGAGGCGGTGCACGTTGTGGCCTGCCTCCGGATAGCGCTCCGGCAGGTTCTCGGCGCGCACGCCTTCGTTGGCCGGCTGCCAGGTCTCGCCGCCGTCATCGCTGCGATAGACACCGCCGGCGGACACCGCGGCGACGATGTTGGCGGACCGCTCCGGATCGATGCAGACCGAGTGCACCGCGAAACAGCCCCTGGAGGGTTCCCAGACGGAGCGCGTCGGATGCTCGTTAAGGCCCCGCACCGGCTGCCAGCTGCCGCCGCGGTCGTCGCTCACGAACAGTCCCGCCGGGTCGATGCCCGCGAACAGGCGCTCCCCGGCGGCCGCCAGACACCAGATCGAGTTCGTCGCCCCTCGCCCGCTGTCCGTCGGATACTGCGGCACACCCTCGAGCGCGGACCACGTGTCGCCCCCGTCCGCGCTGGCGTAGACGTGGGCACCCCAGATCTTGTGCGCCGTCGCGGCGTACAGGATGCCGCCGGGTGTGGCCAGAGTATGCAGCACCGGGTAGCCGGCCAGGTGCGGGCCGTCGATGCGCCAGCGCCCGCCCGCCTCCTCCGCGAAGACGCGGAACAGGCCTTTCTCGGTACCGACCAGCAGCGTCATGTCAGGGACACCCGCCGACCCGAGGCCGTTGGCGTGCCAAACGGCCGCGCCCGGGGCATCACTTCTCGAGCAGCCGCGGCATCAGCTCGGCGAGGTTACAGGGGCGGGTGCGGATGTCGAGCTGGGCGCCGATCAGCTCGTCCCACGCCGTCGCGCACGCGCCGGACGAACCCGGCACGCAGAAAACGTACGTGCCATTTGCTACGCCCGCCAGCGCACGCGACTGCATGGTCGAGGTCCGGATCTGTTCAAAGGAGATCGCGCGGAAGGTCTCTCCGAAGCCGTCGATCACCTTGTCCAGCAGCGGGGCTATCGCTTCGGGGGTGCCGTCCCGGCCCGTGACGCCGGTACCGCCGGTGGTGATAACCGCGTCGACTTCGTCGCCCGCGATCCAGCCCGCCACGACGGCCCGTATGTGATAGACGTCGTCGGCCACGATCCGCTTGTCCGCGAGCCGGTGGCCGGCCTTCTCCAGCCTCTCGGCCAGCAGCCGACCCGACTTGTCGGTCTCCTCCGTTCGGCTGTCTGACACCGTCAGCACTGCGATCCTCAAGGGGGCGAATTCACGCTTGCCGCTGGAATGACTCATGCCGTCCTCTCTGCTTGTGCGCCGCTCATACGAAGGCGGCGAAGGGTTGAACCTCGACCTCGTCGCCCGCCTCGATCGGGCCGGCGTCCTCGGGCAGCACGATAAAGCAATCCGCCGCACCCATGGAACTCAGAACGCCCGATCCCTGGCGGCCCGCGGGCCGCACGGCCAGCCGGCCGTCTCCGCTGCGCTCGAGGCAGCCCCGCTGGAATTCGCGCCGGCCGGGCTTCTTGCGCAGCGGCACGGCCGCGACGGCCTTGACCGTGAGCGGCGGCCCGGCGTCCGGCTTCCCGGCGAGCGCTTCCAGCGCCGGGCGAACGAGCTGATAGAAAGTGGCCATGGCCGAGACCGGATTGCCCGGCAGGCCGAAGAACAGCGCGTCGCCGATGCGTCCGAAGGCCAGCGGCCGGCCGGGCTTCATCGCCACTTTCCAGAAGCCGATCGAACCGGTGCGCTCCAGGGTCTGCGTCACGTAATCGGCGTCGCCCACGGAGACGCCCCCGGAGGTCACGACGGCATCCGCGAGACGGGCAGCGTCGGCGAATGCCCGCTCAACCGTCTCACGCTCGTCGGGCACGATGCCCATGTCGATGGTCTCGACACCGAGCCGGGTCAGCATGCCGTGGATCGTATAGCGGTTGCTGTCGTAGATCTGGCCCGGTGCGAGAGATTCGCCGACGGGTCTCAACTCGTCGCCCGTGGAGAAGAACGCCACGCGGGGCCGGCGGCGGACCCTGACCTCGCCGACGCCGAGCGAGGCAAGCATGCCGAGCTCGGCCGGCATGAGGCGGGTGCCGGCAGCGAGGGCCACGTCGCCGGCAGCGATGTCCTCGCCCGCCTGGCGGACGTGCTGCCCCGGTGTCTGTCCCTCCGCGATCACGGCCGTGTCGCCCTCGCGCGTGACCCGCTCCTGCATGACCACCGTATCGGCGCCCGGAGGCAGCATTGCCCCGGTCATGATGCGTACGCACTCGCCGGCAGACACTTCGCCGTCGAACGGCCGGCCGGCGGCGGCGGTGCCGATCACGGTCAGCCGGAGCTCGCCTGCGGCGCCGAGTTCCGTCCCGCTCAGGGCATAGCCGTCCATGGCCGAGTTCGTGTGCGAAGGCACGTCCATCCGCGACACGACGTCTGCGGCGAGTACCCTGCCGAGCGCGCTGCGCACCGCCAGCATCTCTTCGCCGCCGACCGGATGCGCCTCGGCGAGGATACGCGCGAGCGCGTCCGCCAGCTTCAGCGCCGCGCCGGCGTGGCCGTCGGCGCAGCAATCGTCATGCTTTTGAACTTCGTTCATCTTCCTGCTCATATTCATCGGTCGTCATTCGGCTTGGTCCGGATACGTCCGGCAAGGCCCTCTTCCAGCGCGCGCCTGTCGGCCGGCGCATTGATATTCTCGAACGACCCGGGCACGTCGCTGAAATCGGCGGTCGCGTATCCGTGTGCGTCATACCACCGGTCGATCTTGCGCCCGCCCCCGTCGAGATAACGGACCAGGTCGCCGTGCAGGCTCCGCTCCAGCAGGGCGAATACCGGCTGCAGCCTCCGGCCGTCGTGAGCCACCGCGATGCGCGTCTGCGCAGAGGAGGCGGCGGCGTGCAGCCGCAGCACCAGGTCGTCGCAGAGCAACGGCGAATCGCACGGCGCGAAGACGACCCAGGGCGTGCGTGCCGCCCGCAGGCCGCTCTCGATGCCCGCGAGCGGACCGCGAAACTCCTGGTCGGCGTCCGCCACGACGAGGCAACCGAACTCCCGGTAGCTGTCATGACTGCGATTGGCATTGATCAGCACCTCGGCCACCTGCGGCGACAGGGTGTCGAGCACCCAGGCGACCATGGGCCTGCCGCTGACCGGCACCAGGCCCTTGTCCACGCCACCCATGCGCGTCGCCCGGCCACCGGCGAGAATGACGCCGGTCACCTGCTTCCGCATATCTGTCATGACGCCAGGATCCCCGTTGTATCGTGTCTGTCGTGCCGGCCGGGAATCGTGCCCGAAAAGCCCATCGCAAACCAGCCACCCGCCGCATTCAGCGCGCATCGTACCAGTGATACGGCGACAAATTGTCCGACGAAGCTCATTGTCTTGCGTCATTTTGACGCAAAGCCTACTCTGGAAACGGTTCTTTCGCCGGCGAGCCTGCCTGAGGAACGATGACCGGAGAGCCAGTTTCCCGACCCACCTCGATCCTGCTCCTCGGAGGCGCTCCGGCGGAAGCGGTACGCCTGCTGCGCGCGCTGAGCCGGCATTTCCTTCTCGTGGAGCAGGCGCCGGACCTGGAGGAGGCGCGCAGGCTGATGCAGCGCTGCCGCTTCCACCGGCTGGTCGTGGTGGATCCGGAGGAATCCTGGAGCGCGCTGCGCCCGGCGCTCGACGCATCCAGGGGACTGCCGCGCGAGATTCTCGTGATCGCCGGCGAAGAACGGACGAAGATGGCAATAGCGGCTCTGCGCGGCGGGGCCGCCGACGTGCTCCTTCGCCCCTTCTCGACCGATCAACTGGTGGAGGCGCTGGCGGCACCGGCCCGCATGCAGGCGCCGCTCATCCGCCCGCCGGACAGCGCAGCGCCGTCGCGGAGACTCGTGGGCGACAGCGCCGCGATCCGGGCGGTGAGATCGCTGATCGGACGCGCCGCTCCAACCCCGGCGACCGCATTGATCGAGGGCGAGACCGGCACGGGCAAGGAACTCGTCGCCCGCCTGCTGCACGAGGAGAGCGGGCGCCGCGGCCCGTTCGTGGCGGTCAACTGCGGCGCCATCGCGCCGGAACTGCTCGAGAGCGAACTGTTCGGGCGTGCACGGGGCGCACCCACCGGCACCGGGCGCAGGCGCGAAGGGCTTTTCGTGGCCGCTCGCGGCGGCACGTTGTTTCTGGACGAGATCAACGAGATGCCGTTCGACATGCAGGCCAGGTTGCTGCCCGCGCTGGAGGAGCACGCCGTGCGGCCGGCGGGTTCCGACCGTAAGATCCCCGTGGACTGTCGCATCGTGGCGTCCGCCCGGGCGAACCTGGCGGACCTGGTCGCGGCGGGCAGCTTCCGGGAAGACCTCTATCACCGCCTCGACGTGATCCGCATCCGGGTTCCGCCGCTCAGGGAGCGGCGCCGGGATATCCCATTGCTGGCGGCCCATTTCGCGGACCGGCTCGCGGCCGACATCGGCCTGCCGGCCCGGCAGCTCGAGCCGGCGCATCTGGCCGCGTTCGAGGCGCACGACTGGCCGGGCAACGTGCGGGAGCTGCGCAATGTGGTAGAACGGACGCTGCACCTCGGCGGACTGCCACCCGACTCGCTGCAGCCCGGGGAGCACTCCGCCGGTCCGCCGGATTACCCGCTGGACTGGACGCTGGAGCAGGTAAAACGCCACCACATGGCGCGCGTCCTCGAAGCGAGCGGCGGCAACAAATCGGCCGCTGCCAGACGCCTGGACGTTTCGCGCAAGACGCTGGAACGAAAACTCGGCACCTCTCGTCATCCCTCTCGTCATCAGCAGGAGACCTGACAGTGAACGACAGAAAAATCGACGAAGACCGCCTGAACACCGAAATTCGCAAATTCCTGAAAGTCGTGGGCATCACCTCTCAGCGCGAGATCGAGAAGGCCGTGCGGGATGCGCTCGCCGCCGGTGAATTCCCGGAGACCGACAAGCTGGAAGCGAAATTGACGCTGACGGTACCCGCGCTCGGTCTGGAGCACGTGGTGGACCACGAGATCTACGTGTACAAGACGGAGGATTAGGCGGGCGTCAGTCGGTGCCCGTCCACACGAGCGTGCCGAGTTCGTCGAGATCGTAGCCGCCGAGCATGCCGGCCTCGCGCCGGCACTCCGTGCCGCGCAGGTGCTCCAGCAGCCGCTGGAACAAATTGCGGAAGAACACGCCGCGGTGCAGCGCCAGATCGAAGGCCTCCCAGCCGAGCGGCACGAAATCGAGACCGAACTCCGTCGCGGCGGCACGCGCGCCCGGCCCCACCTCTGCCTGTCCCATGGCGATCACGGAGGCCGTCTCGCGCTCGCTGCCGGCCCGGCCGGTGATGCGGCGGTCCGCGGGATCGAGCTGATGGCGGGTGATCAGCTCACGCAGGAACCGCTGGGAGCCGGTGCCTTCCTGCCGCTCGACCCAGCGCACGCCGCGCCGGAACAACCCTGTAACATCGGTGTCTGCCGACCACAGGTCCGGTGATACCAGCAGGCCCTGCTCGCGGCGGAACAGCCGGACCAGCGCCCAATCGCTCGCATGACCGAACTGCCGGAGCAGCGCGGGATGACGGTAGGCGCTCTCCTCGGCCGGGCCCCAGTGGATGGCGCAGATATCGGCCCGCCGCTGGGCGAGCAGCGCCAGACCGAGCTGGCTGCCCGTCGCGGTGTAGCTGATGAGCGCCTGTGACTGCAGCGAATTGGCCACCCGGGTGAGCGCGCGGAAAAGCAAGGGATCGTCGCCGCCCGCGATGACGATGCGGTCGGTCAGGAGACCGCCGTGGCTGGACTCGAGCAGCCACTGGTCGACCAGGTCGCGAGGGAACAGCCACTTGCCGGTGAGCTTGCTGGCCGGAATCTTGCCCTCCGCTACCAGCGCGTAGATCTTCTTTTCGTTGACCTGCAGGTAGGCGGCCACCTGCTTCACGTTCATGAATCGCGGCAGCGTGTCCTGCCGCTCGCCGTCCGGCGGGCGCGGTGGCGCCGCATCGCTCGCGTCAGAGGTTACGCTCATCTCTGCACTCCGGTAGTCGGGGCCGCGCCGGCGAAAACGCCCTGGCGAAAATGGCGGCCGGCTCTCGATTGTGGATTATGCAGCAACCGTGCGCACGGCCGGCCTGCCCATCCCCGGTTCCGCCGACCGTCGCCGGGCCGGTGCGACGAAATATCCCTGCCAAACGGCCACACGAGAGCTGACGGATTGCGCTACCATCGCGGGTTATGAGTCAGCCGGAGATCCACACGGTCGCGGTCATCATGCAGCGCACCCAGGTGAGCCGCGGGCGATGGTCCGTGCCCAGCTGGAGCGCGCTGTCGGTCGTCGCCGGGGAGAATCTCCCGGTCGGCGCCGGGGGACCCGAGATGATCTACGAGAAGGGCGCGGAGGCGCAGTACCTCTGCCCGGGTTTCTCCCTGCTGCTTTACAAGGACCTGGCGGAGGAGTACTGGTACAACCTGACCGCCGAGAAGCCCTCGCTGTTCGTCATCTGCCACGAGACGCCCGAGGGCGAACTGACGCCGTTCCGCGTCACGGCGGACCAGGATTCAGCCGCGGTATGCCTGGAGAGTGACGACCAGGTGTTCGCCGTGCCGATCC
>DASRVH010000119.1:0-13481 GCA_035655155.1 Woeseiaceae bacterium | reverse complement strand
GGCGTCTTGATGTCCACCACGCGGGAGACGCGTTCGTCGACTTCGGCGATGTCGAGCGCCCCGCTCGTCTCCAGGGACACCGTATAACCGGCATCGCAGAGCGCGGTCAGCAGACCGAGGCAGTTCGGCTGCGCCAGCGGCTCGCCGCCGGTCACGCAGACGTGGCGGGCAGGCCACTCGCCCACCCGCTCCAGGATCTCGTCGTAGCCGTGCCACTCACCGCCGGTGAAGGCATAGGCTGTGTCGCAGTAGCGGCAGCGCAGCGGGCAGCCGGTCAGCCGCACGAACACGGTCGGCACGCCGGCGGTCAGGCCCTCGCCCTGCAGCGAGTAGAAGATCTCGGTGAGGCGCAGGCGTCCCGCGGCGGGCAGCTCGTCTCTGATGGTGAGGGTCGCCGCCATGGCCGGAGCGTCAGCGATTCTCGGTGTCCATCCGCTCCAGTCGCTGGATGGCGAGGCGTGCCGCGGTGGTGTCCGGGTACTCGGAGCGCACCCGCGTGAGGGCGTTCCGCGCCGCCTCCCAGCGCTGGAGCTCGTAGTTGCAGTAGCCGATCTTCAGCAGCGCGTCCGGCACCTTGCCCGACCGCGGATACTGCGCGACTACCTTCTCGAAGGCCGGCAGGGCCTGCTTGAACTTCTGCGTGACGTAGTAGGACTCCGCCAGCCAGTACTGGGCGTTGTCGGCCAGCTCGCTGTCGGGATAGGTCTTCAGGAACTCCTGGAAGGCCGTCGCCGCCTCCTCGTAGCGCCCGTCCTTCAGCAGCTCGAAGGCGGCCTGGTAATTGTCCCGGTCCGAACCCGACGGCATCGGCAGCTGTCCCGGCGCCAGGCGGCCCTCGCCGCCCGAAGACTGCTCGAGGCGCTGGAGCCGCTGGTCCAGATCCACGTAGAGGTCGCGCTGGCGGCTCGCCGTCGACTCGGCGCCGTGGGCGAGTTCCTCGATCATGCCGCGCAGCTCCGCCTGCTCGGCCTGCAGGGCATCCACCCGCGTGACCAGCTGCACCAGGCTGTCGTTCTGCACCACCCGCTCGACGGCGGCCAGGCGCCGGTCGAGCTCGTTCAGCTTCAGCAGCACCGGGTCCTCTTCGGGCGGCACCGTGGCGCAGGCCGATACCAGCAGGGTGAGCGCGAGGGCGGCGGTGGCTCTGTTGAGTCGTTTCATTGGCATTCTTTCATCCGTGTGGGCCCCGGTCTTCCCCGTCAGTCCTGATAGACGATCTCGACCCGGCGGTTCTTCGCGTAGGCCGACTCAGTGCTGCCCGGCTCCGCGGGCCGCTCCTCGCCGTAGCTCACCGTGGTGATCTGCCCCGCGGAAGCCCCCTGGATCAGCAGGATGCGGCGCACGGCCTGTGCGCGGCGCTCGCCGAGGCCGATGTTGTACTCGCGGGATCCCCGCTCGTCGGCGTGCCCCTCCAGGCGGACCTCGATACGCGGGTTCGCGGCCAGGTTGCGCGCGTGGGCGGCCAGCAGGTCGGTGAACTGCGGCTGCACTTCGCTGCGGTCGAATTCGAAGTAGACGACCAGGTCGTCCAGATAGGCGCGGGTCTCGTCGTCCAGCCGGTCGTCCGGAATGGCGCTGCCGGCGCGCCCGCCGGCGGTCCCGGTACCGGAGCTGCTGGCGCTGGAGGCGGTGCCCGGGGGCACGTCGTCCACCGTGTCGGTGGCAGGAAGCGTGTTGGAGCGGCCGCCGCAGGCACTGACGGCGATCGCGAGTACGGTCACGGCCAGGATTCGGTTCATCTTCATCTCGGTTCCTCGGTTTGGGACGCGGCTCCGGTCAATCTGGATTGGGCGGGGCCGCCAGCACATAAAAATCAATAGATTACAGGCATTAATCAGATTTTACCTAATAATTTCGACGGAACGGCGACCAGACCGGTTCGCGCACGTCGCCGCCGGTGGAGGCGAGCCGCTGCTTCACCGTGCCGTCCACGGAGACCGTGGCCAGCACGCCACGGTCGCCCTGCCGCGTGGCATAGATCAGCGTGGCTCCGTTGGGCGCGAAATCCGGCGACTCGTCCAGCCTGCCATCGGACAACACCTGGAACAGATCGTTCTCCAGGTCGAATACCGCAATGCGGTAGTTGCCCCGGTCGTCGTGGACGACGGCGAGCTTGCTGCCGTCCGGCGATATCCTCGGGCGCGCATTATAGCGGCCCTCGAACGTCACGCGGCTGGCATTGCCACCGCCGGCGTCGACCCGGTAGATCTGCGGGCCGCCGCTGCGATCCGACGTGAAATAGATGGTGTTGCCGTCCGGCGCCCAGGCCGCCTCGGTGTCGATGGCCGGGTTGGTGGTCAGCCGTCGCTTCTCGCCGCTGGCCACCGTCAACACCCAGATATCCGGGTTGCCGTCGGCACCGGACAGCGTCAGCGCGATGCGCCGGCCGTCCGGCGACCAGGCCGGCGCGCCGTTGATGCCCTCCTCGCGGGACAGCCGCTGGCGGTTGCCGGTCCTGAGCGTCTGCACCCACACGGCCGAGCGATTGCCCTCGAAGGAGACGTAGGCGATGCGCCGCCCGTCCGGCGACCAGGTGGGCGACATGAGCGGCTGGGCCGACTCGACGATGGTGTACTGGTTGGCGCCGTCCGCGTCCGAGACGATCAGGCGATAGGTGCGGTTGGTGGCGTCCTCGCCCTCGGCGGTGATGTAGGCGATGCGGGTGGAGAAAACGCCTGGGATGCCGGTGATCTCCTCGAAGATCATGTCGGCCGCCCGGTGCGCCGCCAGGCGCAGGCCCCGCTCGGATGCCGGCATGCGGTAGCCCACCAGCTGCTCGCCGCGCAGGATGTCGAACAGCTGGAATTCGATGGTGTAGTCGTTCTCGGCCTCGCGGACCAGCCGCCCGACCACGATCAGGTCGCTGCCAACCATGCGCCAGTCGTCGAAGTCGATCTCCACGCCGCGGGTGGGCCGCGCGAGCATGTCGCGCCGCTCCAGCGGCTCGAAGCGCCCGCTGCGCGCCAGATCCGCGCCGATCACGGCCGCGACGTCCAGCGGCGCCTCGCCGGGACCGTCCCAGCCGAAGGGCACCACCGCCACGGGCACGGTCTGGCCGGCGCCCTGGGTGATCTCGATGGTCAGCTCGGCCCGGGCCAGTCCGGCACAGGCCATCAGCGCGATGAGAATCAGCGCTCGTTTCATTTTGTGTGCTCCAAGCGAAGGGCGTCCGTCTTCCGGCGGGCGCCGTCGCCACTATTGTTCAGGTCTGAATGTGAATCGCAAGTTGCGCTCGAACAGGCTCCGGTCCGGCGGCGGCGGCAGGGGCGAGGACTTCATCACCGCCGCCTCGATGGAACGGCGCACGGTCGCATCCGCGTTGCACTCGCCGAAGCGCACGTTGACGATGTCGCGGCTGGGCAGCTGGGTCACCAGCACCTCGCATTCGATGCCCGAGCCTGCCGTCGCCGGCTTGACCCAGTTTCGCTCCACCGTCTGGCGGATCACGGCGATGTACTGGTCCAGCAGCCCCGACTCCACCGCGCTGCGGCGCTCCTCCTCCGCCTGCATCAGCCGCTGCAGCTCCGCCTCCCGCTCCGCCTGCCGGCGCGCCTCCTCCGCCTCGCGCCGCTTGCGCTCCTCCTCCTGGCGCCGGCGCTCGGCTTCTTCCTTCTGCCGCTGGATCTCGGCGAGCCTCTCCTCCTCGGCCTCGCGCTCGCGCCGGATCCGCTCGAGCCGCTCACGCTCCTCGCGGGCAGCCTGCTCTTCCGCTGCCTTGCGGGCGGCCTCCTCGGCCAGCCGCTCCTCCTGCACCTGACGCTGGCGCTCGGCCTCGGCCGCCTGCTGCTCGGCCCGCTCCCGTTCCCTGCGCGCCTCCTCCAGCCGCTCCTGCTCCTGCTCGCGCTCGCGCCGCGCCGCCTCGGCCTGTTCGCGTAACCGCTGCTCTTCCGCCTCGCGTTCCCGGCGCTCCCGGTCCTCGGCCTCCTCGAGCTCACGCATCTGCTCGCGGATGGCCGCCTCGTCCACCACCGTGGCCTTCAGCGCCACCTGCCCGGGCGGGTTGTGCGGCCGGTGGAAATCGACGCCCACGAGCAACGCTGCCAGCACGGCTGCGTGCAGCAGTAACGATACCGCCAGCGGAATCAGGTTCTCGCGCAAAATCCGGCCTTGCCTCTCCTCAGTCGACGGGATTCTGATCCAGCGGATCCGTGATGAAGCCCACCTTCTCGGCCCCGCCCTGCTGCAACAGGACCATCGCATTCACCACCCGTCCGTAGGCCACGGCCTGGTCGGCCTTGACCAGCACCGGCGTCTCCGGCCGCCGCCGCAGTACGGCGGCGGTGCGGGCTATCACGGTGCGCGCGTCCACGGGCGCGTCTTCGTTGTCGCCCGCGTTCAGATACAGGTTGCCCTCCTGATCGACCGAAAGCACCAGCGGGAGTTCATCCTGGGTGAGTTCCGGATCCAGCGGTTCGGCCGCGGCCTTCGGCAGGTCCACCTCGATGCCCTGGGTGAGCAGCGGCGCCGTCACCATGAAGATGATCAGCAGCACCAGCATCACGTCGATGTAGGGCACCACGTTGATCTCGCCCATCAGGCGCCGGTTCTTCGCCATGGCTACTGCCCTCCCTTGGCCGCCCGGTGCGCATGGCGCTCCAGGATGGTCAGGAACTCCTCGACGAAGGTCTCGTAGCGGCTCTCCAGCCGGCCCACCTGGTCCGCGTAGCGGTTGTAGAAGATCACCGCCGGGATGGCGGCGAACAGGCCCATGGCCGTGGCCACCAGGGCCTCGGCGATGCCGGGCGCCACCGCGGTCAGCGTGGCCGTCTGCGTGCCGGCGCCCAGCGCGCTGAAGGAGTTCATGATGCCCCACACCGTGCCGAACAGGCCGACGTAGGGGCTGGTCGAGCCGATGGTGGCGAGGTTCGCCAGCCCCTGCTCGAGACGCTCCACCTCCCGGGTCTGGGTGACGCGCATGCCCCGCCGCGCGCCCTCCACCAGCTTGTCCGGCGCCACTCCCTCCTGGCCGCGCAGCCGCCGGAACTCGCGGAAGCCGGCCTCGAAGATGCCGGACATGCCCTGCGGGCTGCCGCTCTGGCGGGTGAGGTCCTGGTACATCGACGACAGGTCGCCGCCGGACCAGAATGTGGCCTCGAACTCGTCGGCGATGCCCACCGCGCTCGAGATGGTGCGGCGCTTCTTGACGATGATGAACCAGGAGAAGACCGACGCCGCGACCAGCAGCGCCATGACCGCCTGGACGACGATGCTCGCCTCGAGGATGAGTTGCAGAAAGGAGAAATCGGTAGTCATCCGGTGGAAACCTCCAGAAGTGTCCGGGGCAGGCGGGCCGGGCGATAGGAATCGGCAGTGATGCAGGCGGCACGCGTCGTGCCGGTGCACAGCAGCTCCCCGTCGGGGCTGCCGCGGCGGATATTCTGCGCCATCTGGAAACTCGCCCGGGCTATCTCTTCGAGCTCGACGCTCACCCAGAGTTCATCGTTGAAGCGGGCCGGCACCAGGAATCGCGCGCCCGTCTCGACCACCACGAAGAGGCGATTCTCCTCGGCGCGCAGACGGTCCTGCTCGATGCCGCGGGCGCGCAGCCACTCGGTGCGGGCCCGCTCCATGTATTTGAAGTAATTAGCAAAATATACCAATCCCTGGGCATCGGTATCCTCGTAGTAGACCCGTACGGGCCAGTGGAACGCGCCGTCGGCGCCTGCCTTTCGGTTATCCATGGGCGCCTCCGGCGGCTAATCGAAGAGGGACAGATCGGGCGGCACCTCGGATTCGGGCGCCGGCAGGCCGAAATGGAGATAGGCGTTGCGGGTGGCCACCCGGCCCCGGGCGGTGCGCATCATGAAGCCCTGCTGGATGAGATAGGGCTCGATCACATCCTCGATGGTGCCCCGTTCCTCGCCGATGGCCGCCGCCAGGCTCTCCACGCCGACGGGGCCGCCGTCGAACTTCTCGATGACGGTCAGGAGCAGCTTGCGGTCCATGGCGTCGAACCCGTGCGGATCCACCTCCAGCATGTTCATGGCTGCCTGGGCCACGGCCTCGGTGACCACACCGTCGGAACGCACTTCGGCGTAATCGCGCACGCGCCGCAGCAGGCGGTTGGCGATGCGCGGCGTGCCCCGGGAGCGGGCGGCGATCTGGCGTGCGCCCGGCGGCTCGATGGCGAGATTCAGTATCTGGGCGGAGCGCGTCGCAATCGCCTCCAGGTCGCCGGTGGTATAGAACTCCAGCCGCTGGACGATGCCGAAGCGGTCCCGCAGCGGCGAGGTGAGCAGCCCGGCGCGGGTGGTGGCGCCCACCAGCGTGAACGGCGGCAGGTCGAGCTTGATGGAGCGCGCGGCCGGGCCCTCGCCGATCATGATGTCCAGCTGGAAGTCCTCCATCGCCGGGTACAGAACCTCCTCCACCACCGGGCTCAGACGGTGGATCTCGTCGACGAAAAGGACGTCGCGCTCCTCCAGGTTGGTGAGGATGGCGGCCAGGTCGCCGGGCCGCTCCAGCACGGGGCCGGCGGTCTGGCGCAGGTTCACGCCCATCTCGTTGGCGATGATGTGGGCCAGCGTGGTCTTGCCGAGGCCGGGCGGGCCGAAGATCAGCACGTGATCGAGCGCCTCGCCACGTTTGCGGGCGGCCTCGATGAAGATCTCCATCTGCTCCTTGACGGCGGACTGGCCCACGTAGTCCGCGAGGCGCTTCGGCCGGATGGCCCGGTCGAATACGGCGTCCTCGCCGCTCGCCGCGGCGGCGATGAACCGGTCCTGGCCGGTATCGGGATTCCCGGTATTCCCGCTCATCCCTTCACCGTGCTGCCTGACGCAGGGCCTGGCGGATGATCTCCTCGGCGCTCATGTCTTCAGTGTCCACCTGGCGCAGCAGTTTCGTCACCTCCGCGGCACGGTAGCCCAGGGCCATCAGTGCCGTCGAGGCCTCGCCGCGCGCGTCTTCCGGCGGCGCCGTGCCCGCCGGCGCCCCCGCCACGCCGGATGGGCCGACCGCGGCCACCCGGTCGCGCATCTCGATGATCAGCCGCTCGGCCGTCTTCTTGCCGATGCCCGGCACCTTCACCAGGCTGGCCGTGTCCTCGTACTCCACGCAGCGGCGGAAGCCATCCACGCTGATGCCGGAGAGGATGGCCAGCGCCATCCGCGCGCCCACGCCGCTCACCTTCAGCAGGTTGCGGAACAGCGCCCGCTCCTCCTCGGTGGCGAACCCGTACAGCTGCTGGGCGTCGTCGCGCACCAGCAGGTGCGTGAGCAGTCTCACCTCCGCACCCGTCCCCGGCAGCTGGAAGAAGGTGGACATCGGCGTCTCCACCTCGTAGCCGACCCCGCCCACCTCGAGCACGATCCACGGCGGCTGCTTCGACTCGAGCCGCCCCCGCAGCGAGCCGATCACCGGCCCGCCCCCGCCACCCGGGTGTTCAGCCGCCGGCTGTTCGAGTGGCAGATGGCGATCGCCAGCGCATCCGCGGCGTCGGCCTGCAGTTCGCCCTTCAGGCCCAGCAGCATGCCCACCATGCGCGCCACCTGCTCCTTGTCGGCGCCGCCCAGCCCGGTGACCGCCTGCTTCACCGCGCGGGGCGCATACTCGTACAGGCTGATCGTGTGGGCGAAGGTCGCGCAGATCGCGGCCGAGCGGGCATGGCCCAGCTTCAGCGCGCTGTCCGCATTGCGATGGACGAACACGCGTTCGATGGCCACCTCCTGCGGCTGCCAGGTCTCGAGCACCTCGCCGATGCCGGCATAGATCTGAGCCAGCCGGGAGGGGAAGTCGTCTCCGTTGGTGCGGATGGCGCCGTGCTGCACCCAGACGATGCGATCCCCGGTGGTCTCCACCACGCCGTAGCCGGTGAGACGGGAGCCCGGGTCGATGCCCAGGATGCGCACGGGGGCGTTCATCGCGCCCGCCGCGGCGAGGTCCGGTCAGGCCGCCTCTCAAGCCGATTCATAGGCCTCGTCCGGAATTTCCGCGTTGGTGTAGACGTTCTGCACGTCGTCCAGGTCCTCGAGCGCCTCCAGCAGCTTCACCATGGTGACGGCCTCCTTGCCCTCCAGGTCTGCGCTGGTCGAGGCGCGCATGGTCGTCTCGGCCTCCTCCGGCGGGAAGCCGGCGGCCGCCATCGCGTCGCGCACGGACTCGAACTCCGCCGGGTCGGTCAGCACCTCGATGGAGTGGTCCTCGGCCACCACCACATCCTCCGCGGCCGCATGGATGGCCGCCTCCGTGATGGCGTCCTCGTCGCTGCCCGGCGGATACAGCAGCTGGCCGCAGTGGTTGAACAGATAGGCCACCGAGCCGTCCGCGCCGAGATTGCCGCCGTATTTGGAGAACGCGTGGCGCACGTCGGCCACGGTGCGGTTCCGGTTGTCCGTGAGGCAGTCCACCATCACGGCTGCGCCGCCCGGGCCGTAGCCTTCGTAGCGGATCTCCTCGTAGTCGTCGCCCTCGAGATCGCCGGAGCCGCGCTTGATGGCGCGCTCGATGTTGTCCTTCGGCATGCTCTGCGCCTTGGCCTTGTCCACGGCCAGCCGCAGCCGGGGATTGGCGTCGATGTCCCCGCCGCCCATGCGGGCGGCTACGGTGATCTCCCGGATCAGCCGCGTGAAGAGCTTGCCGCGCTTCTTGTCCTGGGCCCCCTTGCGGTGCTGGATGTTGGCCCACTTGCTGTGACCGGCCATGTCAGTCTCGCTCCTCTCTCGTGCCGATCAGAAACGGAGCTGAATGCCGACGTGGAGGCCGTTGTCGATGAGCGGGTCGCCGCGGTCATCGAAGTCGGCCTTGCTGTAGCGGGCGCCCAGGTAGATGTCGGCCTCGCGCAGCACGTTGTAGCTGAGGCGCGCCTCGAACTCCTGGTAGCCGTCGGCGCCGCTGAAGGCCAGCACGTCGGGCGCAAAGTAGAGGTGGCCGCTCACGGAGAAACGGTTGTAGGTGGGCAAGGTGTAGGCGAGGAAGCCGCCCAGGCCCACCACGAACCCGCTCTCGTCCACCAGGTCGGAGTTGGTGTAGAAGATCTTGCCGCCCAGTCCGCCCCGCAAGGGGTTGCGGCCGCCGGAGGCGAGGTCGACCAGATGCAGGCCCAGATGACCCACGTCGCCCCGGTCCTGGTGGTGCAGCCAGCCGGCGTCGAACTGCAGCTTGCGCTCCGGCACCTGCCAGGCATAGGTAAGGCGGGCGGCGTCGTCGTTGACGTTGATGTCCAGGTCGGCGGCGCCGGCGGACGGCGCTGCCATGAGCAGTAATGGCGCCAGCGCGAGCGGCGCCCGTTTCAGCATGGAAAGCATATGAATCCTCGAAGATTGCAGGCGTAGTACCCAAACGCGACGCCCGGTCAGCGTTTATGATAACGATATTCGGCACTTCAGACATCCACGATACGACGATCGGCCATGGACGCGAGCAGGGATACGCACGGCGTGAAAATCGAGGGATCCGGCAGCCTGGCGGACGAACTGGGGCGGCTTTGCGCCGAGGCCGGCCAGCCGGCCGCCGGCGCCCGCTGCCGCGAGCTCGCCGGTCTGGTGGCCGGCCTCGGCATGGAGCCGGAGATCGTGGACGCGGCCGCCATCCACCCGGCGGTGCAGGCGGGGGTGCTGGACCTCGAGGCAGTGCAGCAGCGCTATCCCGGCCCATCCGCCGCCCTGTGCGCAGACCTGGCGCAGCTCACCGACATGAGCCCGGAGCTGCACGGCCGGGACGCGGCGGAATTCGCTCCGGACCAGGCGGAGGGCCTGCGGCGCATGCTGCTGGCCGCCGTCCGCGACGTGCGCGTGGTACTGGTGCGCCTCGCCGACGTGCTGCTGTCCCTGCGGGAAGCCAGGGACGCGCCGCCCGAGACCCAGGGCCGCATCGCGGCCCAGTGCCGGGACATCTACGCGCCGCTGGCGAACCGGCTGGGCATCTGGCAGCTGAAGTGGGAACTGGAGGATCTGTCCTTCCGCTTCCTCGAGCCGGACGCCTATCGGCGCATCGCCCGTCAGCTCAAGCAGCGGCGCGAGGAGCGCGAGGCCATCATCCGCGAGATGCGGGAGCGGCTGCGCGGCGAACTCGACGCGGCAGGCATCGAGGCGGAGATATCGGGGCGGCCGAAGCACATCTACAGCATCTGGCGGAAAATGCAGCGCAAGGACACGGAGCTGGACAAGATCTTCGACGTCCTCGCCGTGCGCATCTTCGTCAACGACGTGCGCGACTGCTACGCAGCCCTCGGCATCGTACACAACCTCTGGACCTACCTGCCCCAGGAATTCGACGACTACATCGCCAACCCGAAAAAAAACCTCTACCAGTCGCTGCACACCGCCGTGATGGGGCCCCACGGCCAGCCGCTGGAGGTGCAGATACGCACTCACGAGATGCACCGCCATGCCGAGCTGGGCGTGGCCGCCCACTGGCGTTACAAGGAGGGCGGCTCCGGCGCAGGCGCCTTCGAGCAGAAGGTTCGCTGGCTGCGCCAGCTGCTCGAGCCGTCCGAGGCCGAAGCGGGCGAGGATTTCGTGGAACGGGTGCGCGAGGAGATCATGGAGGACCGGGTCTACGCCTTCTCGCCCCGGGGCGACGTGGTGGACCTGCCGGCCGGCGCCACGCCGCTGGACTTCGCCTATTCCGTGCACACCCAGGTGGGCCATCGTTGCCGGGGCGCCCGCGTGAACGGGCGCATCGTCCCGCTGGGCTATCAGATCCGCAATGGCGACCAGGTGGAGATCATCACCGCCTCGAAACCCTCCCCCAGCCGGGACTGGCTGGTGCCCCGGCTCGGCTTCCTCGCCTCGGCCCGCAACCGGGCGAAGGTGCGGGCGTGGTTCCGTCGCCAGGACCGGGAGCAGAACAGGAAACAGGGCCGCGAGATCCTGGAACGGGAGCTCTCGCGCCTCAACCTGAAGTCACTGCCCGTCGCCGACATCGCCGCACAGCTGAAGCAGGAGAATCCCGACGCGCTCTACGTGGCCCTCGGCACGGGCGATCTCACGGCATCGGCGGTGGCGAGTGCCGCGCACCAGCTTACCGCGCAGGAACCGGAGCCGCTGCCCGTGCGCCGGCGCCGGCGGCGACCCTCGGCCGGCGGCGGCGATATCCGGGTGCGCGGCGTGGGCGATCTCATGAGCAACCTGTCCCGCTGCTGCGGGCCGGTCCCGCCGGAGCCCATCCTCGGATACATCACGGTGGGCCGCGGCGTGAGCATCCACCGCCGCGACTGCCGCAACCTGCTGCGCCTGATGGAGCAGCAGGCCAGCCGCATCATCGAGGTGGAATGGGGCGAGGACGACGAGGCGCGCTACCCGGTCGAGCTGCGCATCGATGCCTGGAACCGGGACGGCCTGCTGCGGGATATCTCCAGCGTGCTGAGCGACGAGCACATCGGCATCATCGGCTCGCGCTCGGACACCGACCGGCGCAGCCGCAAGGCCAGCATCGAGCTGAGCGTCGAGGTGCCGGATCTCGAGACGCTGAGCCGGACGCTCAGCCGCCTGGAGCGCCTGCCGAACGTGATCAGCGTGCGCCGCGACGCCTGAGCCGTGCCGCGTGCACGCGGCACGGCAGACGACGGGCTCCGTCCCCGAGCCTCCGGGCGGAGTCTGATCGCCGCCGCCGTCAACGATTGATGGCGTGGATGGCCTTCTTGTCGACCGCCAGCGCGGCCTCGTGTACCGACTCGGACAGCGTCGGATGCGCATGCACGGTGCGCTGGATGTCCTCGGTGCTGGCCGAGAATTCCATCGCCAGCACGAGTTCGCCGATCAGCTCCCCCGCCATCGGACCGACGATGTGCACGCCCAGTATCTCGTCATCGTCCTCGGCAGAGATCATCTTCACGAAGCCGGCGGTCTGCTGCAGGGCCTTGGCGCGCCCGTTCGCAGCGAACTGGAAGGAACCGGCCTTGTAGGCACGGCCGCTTTCTTTCACCTGGGCCTCGGTCAGGCCCACCCAGGCCATTTCGGGGGCGGTGTAGATTACCGAGGGGATGGCCTGATAATTGACCTCGGCGACCTTGCCGGCGATGAGATCGGCCGCCATCACGCCCTCCTCGGTGGCCTTGTGCGCCAGCATCGGCCCGCGCACGCAGTCGCCGATGGCGTAGACGCCTGAGACGCCGGTGCGGCACTCCTCGTCCACCTTCACGAAGCCGCGGTCATCGAGCTCGACACCGGCATCGTCGGCGAGCAGCCCCTCGGTATAGGGGCGGCGCCCGACGGCGACGATGACACGGTCGAATTCCAGGGTCTGCTCCTCGCCCTTCGTCTCGACTTTCACCGTCACGCCGTTCTTGCCTGTCTCCGCGCCGGTCACCTTCGTCCCGAGGCGGATGTCGAGCCCCTGCTTCTTGAATTCGCGGCCGGCGACCTTTGCGATGTCGTGATCGGCCATGGCGAAGAGATCTTCCATCGCCTCGAGGATCACCACCTCAGCCCCCAGCCGGCTCCACACGCTGCCGAGTTCCACGCCGATGTAACCGGCGCCGATGACACCGAGGCGTTTCGGGACCTCCTCGAACTCGAGTGCACCCCAGGAATCGACGATGCGCTCGCCATCGAAAGGCACCACACTGAGTTCGATGGGCACCGAGCCGCTGGCGAGCACAATGTGGTCGGCTTCCAGCGTCTGCGCATCGCCACCGTCTTTCGGGCTGAACTCCACCTTGCGGTCTGCGAGCAGCTTGCCATGGCCGACCAACCCAGTGACCTTGTTCGACTTGAACAACGCACCGATGCCGCCGGTGAGCTGCTCGACGATACCGGCCTTGCGCTTTTGCATGGCCGCCAGGTCCAGCTTCAGCTTGCCGGTGCCGATACCATGGGTGGCGAATTCGTGTTCCGCCCGGTGCCAGAGCTCGGAGGACTCCAGCAGGGCCTTCGAGGGTATGCAGCCCGCGTTCAGGCAGGTGCCGCCGAAGGCATGGCTGCCGTCGTAGTTCTCCCACGCGTCGATGCAGGCCACGTTCATGCCGTTCTGCGCGGCGCGGATGGCCGCCGGATATCCACCGGGTCCGCCGCCGATCACGATTACGTCGTACTTGTTACTCATTCCCTGTCCTGATTGTCTCGTGTGTGGGTCCGCCGCGGCCGGCGCCGGTTCAGACCTGCAGCAGCAGGCGCGCCGGATCCTCCAGCGACTGCTTGATGCTGACGAGGAACTGCACGGCCTCGCGGCCGTCGACGATACGGTGGTCGTAGGTCAGGGCCAGATACATCATCGGCCGGATCGCCACCTTGCCGTCCACGGCCATCGGGCGCTCCTGGATGGCGTGCATGCCGAGGATGGCGCTCTGCGGCGGGTTGAGGATGGGGGTCGACATCATCGAGCCGAAGATGCCGCCGTTGGTGATGGTGAACGTGCCGCCGGTCAGATCGTCGATGCCGATGTTGCCTTCCCGGGCCCGCTTGCCGTAGTCGTTGATGGCCTTCTCGATGTCGGCGAGGCTCATCCGGCCCGCGTCCCGCAGGACCGGCACCAGCAGGCCCCGGTCGGTGGACACGGCGATGCCGATGTCCTGATAGTCATGATAGATGATGTCCTTGTCT
>DASRVH010000118.1:0-13044 GCA_035655155.1 Woeseiaceae bacterium | reverse complement strand
TAGGTGATGCCGAGCGCCTCGCCGGTGAGCGGCGAGACCTCCTCGCCCACCTCGCCGACGGCACCGGGCAGCTCGATGTCGAACGGCCGGCCCGGCATCGACTCGTAGGCCGCGAGTCCGGCAGCGGGGATCTCCTTGCCGTGGATCTTGCTGCTGGGCGACTCCGGATACGCCGTCCAGGCATAGCGCTTCTCGCAGGCATCCACTGCCTTCTCCAGCGTCCCGCGATGTTTCTCGAACAGGCTGCTCATGGTTGCGTCCCGGCTCCGTGGAGGGTGGTGCGATTCTAGGGATTGACAGTCCCGTTGTGCAAGCCATAGCGCCGTGGGAGGGCCTTCAGGCCCGATTCCTTAATCCGGCCTCAATTGTCGCCCGACCCGTTCAGCGTAATCGCCAGGATCCCGTCCAGCGCGCGCCGCACCTCGCGCAGCTCGGTCAGCAGGGCCTGCCGGCCTTCGGCGGCGCCGCCGCCCCCCTGCAACAGGTCCCGATGCGCCGCCAGCTTCAGCGCCGTCTCGTACAGGGACTTCGAGACGGATTCCTCGGAGAACAGCCGCCCCTGCAGGCGCATCTGCCGGCCGAGTTTCAGACAGCCGGACACGAAGGCGGCCCGGTCCTCGACGGCCTCCGCGCCCGCCTCGACCAGCGCCCGCGCCACCACCCGATAGGCGTCGGCGAAGGAGCGCAGCACCGCATGGGCCAGCAGCAGCCGGCTCTGGCGCAGCACTCGCACGACCTCGTCTTCGCCGCCGGCGAGCGCGTCGCGCCAGTGCGGGAATCGTTCTTCCAGCACAGACTGCACCGCCGCCGGATAGTCCTGCCGGCGCGGGAAGTAGAAGTCGAACAGGAACAGCTCGCGCAGCTCCTCCAGCAGCGCGAACAGAGCCGCCTCCCGCTCGCCCTCCGGCGCGCCGGCCGCGCGGTGCAGGGCCACTTCCACCAGCGCGTCCAGCACGAAATGGTGGATCGCCGTATTCCGGTAATAGGCGGCCTTCAGGTGCTGATCCGGCGTGATGGCGTAGAGCCGCTCCGTGCCCTCGTCGAAGAACGTCACGATGCCGGTGGAGCGCAGCTGCTCCAGGGTCGCCGGCAGCGTCTCCGGCTGGCGGAAGTCCGGGTCGCCCGCGATCTCGAGATGGCGGCGGCGCACCAGGCTCATGCCGACGCGGGTGAGGAAGCCGATCTCCTTCAGGCTCAGCGCCCGGTTGCCGGCGGCGAGCAGTATCAGCGTGACGATGGCGGTGGCGGTGATGGGCGTGGCCGCGTTCATGCGGAAGGCGACCTGCAGCGCGAGATTCTGCACCAGCGACTGTTTCTCGGCCTCGTCCGGCCCGGCCTCGAGCCGGTCCCTGGGCGCCAGGTCGGTCAGCGCCAGCTCCTCGCCGAAGCGCAGGAAGATGCGGCCGTGGGGCGCCGAGGAGCGCAGGAAGCGCACGATCCAGGTCGCCCCCTCAGGCTTCTTGGCGTGGCCGCGCTGCTCCGTGGCGTAGTCCTCCACCTCCGTGATCTGGTCGTAGGTGACCGACACCGGCACGAACGCCACGTCGAGCAGCTGGGTGCGCAGGATGGACTCGACCACGTAGTTGAACAGCCCGTAACGCGGCGGCAGCAGCTTGCCCGTGCGCGAGCGCGTACCTTCCAGCGCCCACAGCAGCGAGAAGCGCTTGTCGATGAGGTAGTCGATATAGCGGCGGAAGGTCGCCTTGTAGATCTCGTTGTCCTGGAACGAGCGGCGCAGGAAGATGATGCCGGCCCGCCGGCCGAGCGCCCCCAGTCCCGGCGTGTTCAGGTTGATGCCGCCGAATGTCAGCGGCAGCGGCAGGTTGGCATCGAACAGCACGATCGACAGCGCGATCGTATCCAGCATGGACTTGTGGCTGATCAGGAAGGCGACCGGCCGGCTGCCGAGCAGTTCCGCGACGTGGCGCAACTGCTCCTCGTCCACGTCGATGTCCGGGTCGTGGTTGCTGCGCGCGGCCGCCCGGTAGATGGCCATGGCAAGATCCAGCGAAAACGGCGTCTGCCGGGCCGCCATCTCCTCCAGGTAATCGCCCGCCTTGTCGGTGACTTTGTGCACGCTCTCGTCGCGCTGCTGCGCCAGATTGGCCAGCTGTTCGCGGAACTCCCGGTTGGCGAACACGTCCTTCGGCAGCAGCCTGGCCACCTTGTAGCGGGTACCGCGGGCCACGCGCTCGGCCCGCTCCAGCGTGATCAGCGCCTGGCGGCGGACGAAATCCGACAGCCCCACCGTGGGCGCGTCGCTACCGTGCTGGTCGCGATAACGCTGCCTCAGGTCCGCGAGCGGCGCCCCCTGGCCGGCGATGAAGCGCATCCGCTCCGGCTGGCCCCTGGCGATACGGCGGCGGCTGAACAGCGTCGGCCGCTCGGTCCACGCGAAGAAGAAGTCCCGCAGCAGGCTGCCGCCCTCGTCCCGGTCCGCCGGCAGCCACACGATGCGCACGGGCTGCAGCCAGGTATCCGGTTCCATCTTCTCCAGGCCGGCGAGGCCCTCGCCATTCTGGGGCAGATCGAGCAGGCGATAGTCATTCTTGCCGACCGCGGGGCGGGTGGTCTCGATCCAGTCCCTGAGCAGCCTGTGCTCGAACCGGTCGGGAACGTCGAGCAGGAACACCACCCTGTCCTGCTTTTCGTCCGGCCAGGGCGAATCCGCCGCCCCCGACTCCAGTGCCGTTTCCTGCAGTGACTGCCTGTTCACGCCTGATCGCCCCCCGCGCATCGCCGTGGGCATCAGATCGTAGCCGCCTAGCCGCCTAGCCGCCTAGCCGCCGCGATGCCCGCCACTCAGTATGGCATGGATGCCGGTTCCTGTGACGGGCCGGGTCAGGAGGCCCGGGAGTGCAGCCAGCGCGGCAGAAAACCGTGCGGATCCGCCTCGGTGTCGGCGGCCCAGTCCACTCCGGCGCTCTCCAGCGCGGCGTGAAGTTCGCCGCTGCCGAACGCCTCGAAGGTCTCGCTGCAACCGCCGACGAGCTTGCCGCCGACGAACACCTGGGGGATGGTCTGCATGCCGGTTCGCGCGTTCAGCGCGGCCCGGATCCGGCCGCCGCGATCGTTCTCCTGCCATTCGACGGCATCGAGATCGATGCTGCGGTACGGGATCCGGCAGTGCTCGAAGAACCTGCGCACCGACCAGCAGAATTCGCACCATTCCAGCGCGAACATCACCACGGGCTCGTCCGCGACGACACGCTCCACGAAAGCCGCGGCCTCCTCGTCGATCTGCGGCTCCTCCGCCGGCTGCGGCGCAGCCGGCGCGGGCCGGTCGAAGCGGAAGGAAGGTGTGGAACGCGAGATCGCCTGCTCCTTCTCGTCCATCTCGACCCCGACCTCGTCGAACAGCGGCGTGGACATGTAGCGCTCGCCGGTGTCCGGCAGCATGCAGAGGATCACGCTCCCCGCGGTCGCAGTCTCCGCCACCTTCAACGCGCCCGCCAGCGTGGCCCCGCCGGACGTGCCCGCCAGAATGCCCTCGCGGCGCGCGAGATCCCGGGCGCAGCGCAGTGCGTCGTCGCCGGCCACCGGCACGACGCGGTCGACCGCGCCCGCCTCCATCGCCGTCTCGGTCAGCCGCGGGATGAAGTCCGGCGACCAGCCCTGTACCAGGTGGGGCCGGAAGCGGGGATGACTCTCCGCGGGGGAGCCGTCATCGTTGCGGCTCTGCCTGAGACCGCTGCCGAGCACCGGGGCATTGTCGGGCTCGCAGACGACGATGCGGGTCTCCGGCCGTTCCTCGGCCAGCACCCGCGAGACGCCCGCCAGCGTGCCGCCCGTGCCGCAGCCCGTGACCCAGTAGTCCAGGCGCTCGCCGGCGAAATCCCTGAGGATCTCCCGGGCGGTGGTCTCGCTGTGGGCGGCGGCATTCGCCTCGTTCTCGAACTGCCGGCACAGGAACCAGCCGTGGGCTTCGGCGAGCTCCTCGGCCTTCGCCAGCATGCCGGAGCCTTTCCCGGAGGCCGGCGTCAGCACCACCCGCGCGCCCAGGAAGCGCATCAGGCGGCGCCGCTCCACGCTGAAGTTCTCCGCCATGACGACCACCAGCGGATAACCCTTGCGGGCGCATACCATGGCGAGCCCGATGCCGGTGTTGCCGCTGGTGGCCTCCACGACGGTCTGCCCGGGCCGCAGCTCGCCGCGGCGCTCGGCGTCCTCGATGACGGCGAGCGCCATGCGGTCCTTCACCGAACCCAGCGGGTTGAAGGCCTCGAGCTTGACCCAGATCTCGGCGCCCGGGGGCGACATCCGGCCGAGTTTCACGACCGGCGTGTCGCCGATGGTGCCGAGGATGTTCTCGTAACGTTTCTTCATGGCCGTGACCTCCCGGCGCCTCAGTAAACCTGCATGAACGCCCAGAGGTTCATGGCCAGGATGCCGCAGCCCAGGATCAGCCCCAGGATGGTCCTCGGCGTATCCAGTTCGTCGTGTCTGCGTGTCTCGTCGTCCATGGTCTCGTCCTCCGTCGCGGTGAACCATGGCGCCAGACTAGACGGGCGACGTATCCGCAGGATTTCGGGACGACCGCGTTTTGTTGCCGCTTCGTATCAGTCCGCGGCGATGTGATCGCGCAGCAGTTCGAAGAGCCGCTGCTGGTCGACGGGCTTGCGCAGCACCTCGATCACCCCGGCCGCGCGCAGCCGGGCTTCGTGCAGGTCCTCGGCATAACCGGTATAGATCGCCACCGGGAAGGGATGATCGGAGAGGCGCACCCGCTCGGCCAGGTCGAGGCCGGTCATCGACGCCATCGACTGGTCGAACAGCCCGAAATGCGCCCCGCAGCCGTCCTCGATGGCGCGCAGCGCGGCGAGGGGGTCCCGATAGGCCGTGACCTCAAGCCCCCAGCTCTCCAGCCGGTCGATCATGAACTCGCGCACGCTGTCCTGATCCTCCACCAGCAGCACGCGGCCGCGGAGCCCGGACGTGTCCCACTCGATGCCCGACGCCGGGGCGTCCTCGTCCGGCACCACGTCGTGCAGAGCCGGCAGCAGGATGCGCAGGCAGGCGCCGCCTCCCGGCGCGCGGTCCACCAGGATGTGGCCGCCGTGCTCGTGGACGATGCCGTGCACCATGGCGAGACCCATGCCGGTGCCGCGGCCGGTCTCCTTGGTGGAGAAGAAGGGCTCGAACAGCCGGTCGAGCAGATGATCGCCGATGCCCGGGCCCTCGTCGGCCACCGACAGCTCCACGTAATCGCCGGCGACGGCGTGCCGGCAGGAGGAGCAGACCTCGTCCTGCCGGCCGGCGTCCTCCACCGCGATCGTGATCTCGCCGGCGCCGTCCATGGCGTCCCGGGCGTTGATGCAGAGATTCATGATGATCTGCTCGACCTGGACCGGATCCATGCGCACCAGCGCCGTCCCCCCCGGCAGCAGCGGCTTGAAATGCACCGTGCTGGGTATCGTGGAGCGCAGCAGGTCCAGCGCCTCCGCAACGACCGGTTCCAGCGCGAGGGCGCGCGGCCGGCTCTTCTGGCCGCGGCTGAAGGTCAGCATCTGCTGGATCAGCACCCGCGCCTTTTCCGCGGAGCGGTTCGCGCGCTCGAGATACCGGACCATGGTGTCGTCGCCCAGATCCGCCGCGCGGTCGGCGCCCATGGACAGATAACCCATGATGCCGGTCAGGATGTTGTTGAAATCGTGAGCCACGCCGCCCGTGAGGTGACCGAGGGCCTCCATCTTCTGCGACTGACGAAGCTGCTCCTCGAGGCGCTTGCGTTGCGCCTCGGCCTCGTGGCGCTGGGTGATGTCGCGGAGATAGCCGATGAATATCTCGCCGCCGGCACCCTGCGCCACGCCGATGGCGAGCTCGATGGGGAACTCGCTGCCGTCGGCGCGCAGGGCCCAGGTCTCGATGCGCCGTCCCAGGTACGGGCCGCTGCCTTCGCGCAGATAACGTGCCATGCCCCGCTCGTGGGCACGGCGATAGCGCTCCGGGATGATCAGCTCGGACAGTTTGCGGCCCACCGCCTCGTGCTCGTGGAGGCCGAAGCAGTCTTCGGCGGCCGGATTGAAACCCAGAATCCGCCCGTCCGCGTCCATCGTGATGATGCAGTCCAGCGCCGCCTCGACGGTGGCGCGCAGCCGGTCCTCGCTCTGTGTCAGCGCCTCCTCGCGGCGCTTCAGGTCCGTGATGTCCCGTGAGTAGGAGATCAGCCGGTCGACGCCGCCGAGCCGCACGCGCTTCATGACGATCTGGTCCCAGTGCAGGCTGCCGTCGCGATTGCGCCGGTGCCACTCGTAGCGCTGCACCTCGCCCTGTCTGGCCCGCTCGATGTGCTTCGAGACACCGGCGAAATTGTGCGGGTACTCGCCCGAGCCGAGATCGCTGAAGCGCTTCGACAGCAACTCCTCGCGGCTGTAGCCGTAACTGCGGTAGACGGTCGGGTTCACGTCGACGACGTAGCCCGTGTCGATGTCGTGAATGTAGATGCCGTCCTCGGCGGTCTCGAACATCGTCCGGTAGCTCTCCTCCATCTGCTGCTGACGGTCGAGAGCGCGCTGGTGCTCCAGTTCCGCGGCGGCCCGCACGGCGAAGATCTGCAGTATGGACTCCAGGAACTCGGGTTCCGGCAGCCGCTGGCTGTGGGCCACGGACAGCACGCCGAGCGGCTCTCCCGAGGAGTCCTTCAGCGGCACGCCCGTGTAGCTGTTGAAGCCGAAGGTGCGGAACATGCCGTCCGCCGGGAAGCATTGCTGCACGTCGCCCGAGTAGTACTGGAAGCCTTCGCCCAGCACGAACCGGCAGGGCGTGTCGGCCACGTCGTAGCTCATCGGCGCCGTCAGCTCGCCCCGATTCCAGGCGGCCAGCACGTCGAGCCGGCGGCCGTCCTCGTCCAGCTGCGCGATGAAGGCGAAATCCACGGACAGGGTCTCGCCCAGCTTCTCGACGATGGCGCGGAACACGTCGCTGCCGACGGCGCCGGAGACGCCGAGCGCCACGTTCTTCAACGCGTTCTCCGTGAGCTTGCGGCGCGAGATGTCGGTGGCCATGCCGCACAGCGCATAGGCCCGGCCGCCCTCGTCGCAGAGCGCGAACTTGCGCACCAGATAGGTCGTGCGCCGCTCTCCGGAGCGGGCGTGCTCCTCGGTCTCGATCTCGCGGCAGGTCTCCAGCACCTCCCGATCGGCCCGCCGGTAGCCCGCCGCCATCTGCGGGTCGATCAGCTCGAAGTCCGTGCGGCTGATGACCTCGTGCTCCGCGCGGCCGATGCGCTCGAGGAATTCCCGGTTGACGAGGACGTAGCGCCCTTCCGGGTCTTTCACGAACACCAGCGTGGTCGTGTTGTCGAGTATCTGACTGAGGCGGAAGGGGCGGAAAGACACGCGCAGCCGCCGCTCTTCTGGCGCCAGCACCACGAGCCAGGGCCTCGGCACGTCCAGGCGCCGCCAGATCAGGCTGTGGGGGCGGCCGCCGGCGGCTTCGGCCATGGCGGCCTCGATGACCTGCGCCGGCACTATCCCCGTCGCCATGACGGCGGTAAGCGCTTCGCCCTCGAGAGAGTCGTCCCGGCCCAGGAAAGCCGCCGCGGGCCCGCTCGACGAGACGATGCGTCCGTCCTCCAGCCAGAGCACGGCCACCTCCTCGGCGAAGGCGGCTGGCTCGTTACCGGGATGGCGGTCGTCTTTCATGATCGATCGGTTCGGCGCGGGATGGAGTCTCCGAGTCTAGCGGTGCCGGGGTTCCCGCGGACCTGCGCCTACAAAGCGCGAACAATTGATACGAGACTGAAACAATCGCGGCACTCGTCCGCCGCGAGCCCTCAGGATGCCGGCACGAACTTGTAGCCCACGCCGCGCACCGTACGGATCAGACGCGGGTTGGCCGGGTCTTCCTCGACCTTCTGGCGCAGGCGCGCCACGCGGATGTCGACGCTGCGGTCGTAGGGGTCCCAGTCCCGGTTCTGGGTCAGATTCAGTATCCGGTCGCGGGACAGCGGGCGATTGGGGCGTTCCGCCAGCACGTGCAGGAGCT
This sequence comes from Woeseiaceae bacterium, assembly GCA_035655155.1. Lineage (GTDB taxonomy): Bacteria > Pseudomonadota > Gammaproteobacteria > Steroidobacterales > Woeseiaceae > Lentisalinibacter. The sequence continues at coordinate 5,058 of DASRVH010000118.1, read as the reverse complement.
CGTACTCCATGCGCGTCAGCGGCACTTCCTCCCCGGCCTCGTCGAGCAGCACCTCCGCCGTGCAGTCGAGCCGGTAGCGGCCCACCGCTATGAGCTCTCCCGCGGCCGCGGCCCGCCCGGCGGGCCCGCCGGTCGTGGCGGCGGTTTCGGCCGTGTCGGCATTGCGCCGATAGCGGCGCAGCACGCTCTTCACGCGGGCGAGAAGCTCGCGGGTATCGAAGGGCTTCGTGAGGTAGTCGTCGGCGCCCACCTCGAGCCCGATGATCCGGTCCAGCGTGTCGCCCGCACCGGAGACGATGACGATGGCCACGTCGTGGTGCTCGCGGACGTAGCGTGCCAGGCTCAGCCCGTCTTCGCCGGGCAGCCCGATATCCAGCAGGATGAGATCCGGCGCGAAGGCCGCGAGCAGTTCCCGGGCCTCGTCCGCGGACCGCGCCATCCCCACCTCGAAATGGTGCAGGTCCAGAAAGTCCTGCAGCATCTCGCGTACGTCGGGGTCGTCGTCGACGACCATGATTCGATGCGACCGTTCCATGCCCGTTCCCCCGGCAGGACAAACAGCCAACACGGGCGATGATAGCACCGCCCGTGCCGGCCGGTTAGCTGCCGTCGCCGCTCACATGAGCGGCCCCAGCGCCTCCGTGATCCGCGCCATCTGCCCGGCGCTGACCAGGTTGCCCAGCACCGCCTGGAAACGGGGCTCCTGCACGCCGGAGACGATGTACTGCCAGCGATAGGCGGCAAGCATCGCCTCCTCCAGGTCCCGGTGCTCGGTCTCGCCGACCTCCCGCCCGCAGATCGACACGAAATAGGCCGTGTCGGCCGCGGACTGGAGCTGCAGGATGCCGTCCACCGCGCCCACCAGTTCGATGAGGTCGTCCACCGCCCGGTCGCGCTCGGCATCGGAGAGCTTCGCGTCCTCGCGGGCCCACTCCAGCTCGTCCAGCACGGCGTGCTGGGACTCCTCCTTCCAGTGATACAGGAAAACGTCCTTGTACAGCTCGGAGAGCTCCGCATCCGGCCGGATGCTCTGCCGATAGTGGGCCTGGGTGAAGAGCTCGATGTGGCAGGTGAGCCCGAGCACCGCCCAGGTGCACTTGGTGAGCACGGCCGCCGCCACGTCGTTCGGGTCCGGCAGGAAGCGGTAACCCTCGGGCATGCCGTCGGCCACCATGCCCTCGATGCGGCGGAACAACTCCTGGTGCTTCAGTTCCTCGTCGCTGAAGCGGATCAGTGCCTCGAGCGCGGTCTGGTCGCCCAGCCAGTGGTCGCGGCTCACCTCGAGGATCTTGGCGTTGATGAAGCGTTCGACCAGGCCGAAGATGTTGGCGTAGGAACGGCCCTGGATCTGGCTGACCAGCCGCTTCTCCTCAACGCTCAGGCTCTCCATGCGGTCCACCAGCGACAGACCGTCCGGCAGGAACTTCTGCGAGAAATCGAAGCTCCGTCCGCGGATGACGTCGTCGTCGATGTCCCAGCGCACCCGCCTGGAGATATCCACGCACCGCGCGTAGCGGCCCGTATCGGTCACGTAATTCTGTTCTGCAATCTGCATTTCCGGTCTCCCTTGCTTGTCGTCCGTACATGGCGGGCGCCACGACGGCGGCCGCCCATGGACGGCACATTAGGGAGTCGAGGTATCGGGACTATTTCGCAATTGCGCCGGATTGTTGCCCATTTGTACCGTTGTACCCGCTGCCCGCGTCGTACGCGGTCGCTGCGGGACGGCGGACCGGTCAGATCGTGCCGTACAGCCGGTCACCCGCGTCGCCCAGGCCGGGGACGATGTATTTCTTCTCGTTCAGGTGATCGTCGACCGCGGCCGTGTAGATCTGCACGTCGGGATGGGTCTTGTCGACCGCGGCGATTCCCTCCGGACAGGTCACCATGCAGATCACGATGATCTTCTCCACGCCGCCCGCCTTCAGCAGATCCAGTGTGGCGATGGTGGAGCCGCCGGTGGCCAGCATGGGGTCCACCACGATGTACAGCGCGTCTTTGTGGAACGTGGGCAGCTTCTGGTAGTACTCCACCGGCGTCGCCGTCTCCTCGTCGCGCTGCATGCCCACAAAGCCGACCTTGGCGATGGGCACCAGGTCCAGGATGCCTTCCAGCATGCCGACGCCCGCCCGCAGCACCGGCACCACCACGATGTCGTTGGCGATGCGCTTGCAGGTGGCCGGGGCCACCGGCGTCTCCACCTCGACCTCCTCGACCTGCACCTGCTTCAGCGCCTCGTAACAGAGAAACATCGTGATCTCGTTGGTGAGTTCGCGGAATTTCTTGTGCCCGGTGTCCTTGTTCCGGATCAGGGCGAGCTTGTGCTGGATGCAGGGGTGATCCACTTCGACGTACATGGGCAGGCCTCGTCGTTGGTTGCGCGGAATGGCCGCTCGTAAAGGTGAGTCGGGGTCGGCCGGGATTATACCGCCTCCGCCGGCCGCCACCCGGCGGCGGCGCACACCCATTTCCGGCGGGCGATTTCCGGCGGGCGATTTCTGACTCGCCACGGATGCCGGTAGACTAGCGGCCTCTCACCGCAAGCCCCGCAGCCATGGCAAAGCTCTATTTCTATTATTCGTCGATGAATGCCGGCAAATCGACCTCGCTGCTGCAGTCCAGCTACAACTACCGGGAGCGGGGCATGCACACGCTCGTGCTGGCGCCGGAACTCGACAACCGCTATGGCGTGGGCCGCGTGACCTCGCGCATCGGCCTGGAGACCGACGCGCTGACTTTCCGCACGGACGACGACCTCTTCGCCACCGTCGAGCGCGAGCACGGCGAGCGGCCCCTGCACTGCGTGCTGATCGACGAGGCCCAGTTCCTCACCCGGCAGCAGGTCTTCGAGCTGAGCGAGGTCACGGACCGGCTGGGCATCCCGGTGCTCGCCTACGGTCTCAGGACGGACTTCCAGGGCGAGCCGTTCGAGGGCAGCAAGTATCTGCTGGCGTGGGCCGACAACCTGAAGGAGATCAAGGCCATCTGCCATTGCGGCAGCAAGGCGACCATGGTCATCCGCCTGGACGGCGAGGGCCGCGCGGTCACCGAGGGCTCCCAGGTGGAGATCGGCGGCAACGACCGCTACGTCTCGATGTGCCGCCGGCACTTCAAGGAACGCTTCTACGCCGGCGGCGACTGAGCCGGCGCCGCTCCCGCCATGCAGTTCCTCACCGCCCTCGCCGGCATCGCCACCCTGCTCGTGCTCGCCGTACTGATGTCGGAGGACCGCCGCCGCATCAGGATGCGCACCGTCGGCATCGCGCTGGGTCTGCAGGTGGCCATCGCCGCGCTGGTGATCTACTTCCCGCCGGGCCGCGGCGCACTCGCCGGGCTGGTCCGCGGCGTGCAGAACGTCATCAACTACGGCAACGAGGGCATCGAGTTCGTCTTCGGCGCCCGCACCACCGAGAGCCTCGGTTTCACCATCGCCGTGAACGTGCTGCCGGTGATCGTCTTCTTCTCGGCGCTGATGTCGCTGCTCTACTACCTCGGCATCATGCAGCGGGTGGTCTCGGTGCTGGGCGGCTGGCTGCAGCGCCTGCTCGGCACCACGCGGACGGAGTCCATGTCGGCAGTCTCGAACATCTTCGTCGGCCACACCGAGGCACCGCTGGTGGTGAAGCCCTACCTCGCCGGCATGACCCGCTCGGAGCTGTTCGCCGTGATGACCGGCGGCTGCGCCACCATCGCCGGCGCCGTCATGGCGGCGTACGCCTCCATGGGCGTTGATCTCACGTACCTGATCACGGCGAGCTTCATGGCGGCACCGGGCGGACTGGCCATGGCCAAGATCGTGATGCCCGAGGCCCATGCGCGGGAGGCGGAGATCGCCGTGGGCCCGGTGGAGGAGGACGAGAAGCCGGTCAACGTCTTCGAGGCCATCGGCAACGGCGCGCTGCTCGGCCTGAAGCTCGCGCTGAACGTCGGCGCCATGCTGCTCGCCTTCGTGGCGATGATCGCGCTGCTGAACGGGCTGATCGGCGGCGTCGCCGGGCTGGCCGGCTACGAGGGCCTGACACTGCAGCAGATCCTCGGCTGGCTGTTCGCCCCGCTCGCGTTCCTGCTCGGCATCCCCTGGGCGGAGGCACCGGCGGCCGGCAGCCTGATCGGTCAGAAGCTCGTCATCAACGAGTTCTATGCCTACGCGAACTTCGTGCTGATCAAGGACGAACTCTCCGCCCACGCGCAGACGGTGATCACTTTCGCGCTGTGCGGCTTTGCGAATCTGACCTCCATCGCTATCCTGCTGGGGGGACTCGGCAGCATTGTTCCCGCCCGCCGGCACGACATCGCGCGCTTCGGCCTGAAGGCCGTGCTGACCGCGACGCTGGCCAACATGATGAGCGCGGTGCTGGCCGGGCTGTTCTACTCATTGACTGGCTGAAGAGGGCACCGGAAGCGGGCGCCTGCACGGCATCGACGCAACGGCACGGACGGATCATGAGACGCGCAATCATCCTGGTACTGGACTCCTTCGGCATCGGCGCCACCGCGGACGCGGAGCACTACGGAGACACCGGCGCGGACACGCTGGGCAGCATCGCCCGGGCCTGTGTGGCGGCAAGCGAGGCCGGCGAACGCAGCGGACCGCTGGCACTGCCGAACCTGGCGCGGCTGGGCCTGCTGCATGCGGCCGAGGCAAGCACCGGCGCCGTGCCGGCCGGCTGCGAGCTGCCGCCGTCCACGGCCGGCGCCTGGGGATACGCGAAGGAACTCTCCAGCGGCAAGGACACGCCCAGCGGCCACTGGGAGATCGCCGGCGTGCCCGTGCTGTTCGACTGGGGCTATTTCACCGAGCGGGAGAACACCTTTCCGCCGAAGCTGCTCGAGACCCTGATCCGGCGCGGCGGCCTGCCCGGCGTGCTGGGCAACTGCCATGCCTCCGGCACGGAGATCATCGCGCGACTCGGCGAAGAGCACATGGCGACGGGCAAGCCCATCGTCTACACCTCGGCCGACAGCGTATTCCAGATCGCGGCCCACGAGGAGTCCTTCGGCCTGGAGCGCCTGCTCGAGCTGTCGGAGCTCGCGCGCGAGCTCGTGGACGAGTACCGC
>DASRVH010000117.1:0-16463 GCA_035655155.1 Woeseiaceae bacterium | reverse complement strand
TGAGCACGATGACGCCGAGCCAGATGAGGATCAGCGGCAGCAGCAGGACGGGCGCGAGTACGCCGAAGGCGCCCACCAGCGTCGCCGCGCCCTTGCCGCCGCGGAACTGGTGCCAGACCGGGTAGACATGGCCCACGACCGCCGCGCCGGCACAGGACAGGGTGAGCCAGTGGCGGTTCACCACGGGGTCGATGCCCACGCCCGGCATATCGAGCCCGGGGATGACGCCGGCGGCCAGCACGCCCTTGCCCACGTCCACGATGATGACGCCGAGCGCGAACAGCTTGCCCTGGGTGCGCAGCGCGTTGGTGCCGCCCACGTTGCCGCTGCCCACGCTGGCGAGATCCACGCCACCGCGGAGCCGGCCCATGAGCACGCCGCCCATGATCGAGCCCAGCAAGTAGGCGATGAGTACCTTCAGTCCGAGTTCCAGCATTCGAGTGATCTGGTGTGCGGCCCGCGGCATCGGGCCCGATTAAATTGTATCACCCGCCCCCGGCCGGCTGCGGCGGCTCGCGCCGCGGGCGGGAGCCCATGAAGATGGCCGCCAGCGCGATGGCGGCGCCGGTCATCTCGGTGGCGCTCACCACCCGGCCGAACAGCAGGATCTCCCACACGTAGGAGAGCAAAGGCTGCAGCAGCAGCGAGATACCCACCACGGCGGTGGACACCCGCGAGAGGCTGCCGGCGATCAGCAGCCAGCCCAGCACGTGGGAGAGCACGCCGTAGCACGCCAGCCAGCCGGCATCGGCGGCGCTGGGCACGGCGAAGGATTCGCCCTCCGCCAGCACCATGGCGCCGAGCACGGCGGCGCACACCAGGGACATGACCGCGATCTCCGCCCGCGGCAGCACGTGGCCGCTCTCCGCCTGGGCGCGGCGCAGCGACAGGAGGTAACCGGTGTAGCTCGCCGCCGTCGCCAGCCCGAAGACGACGCCCAGCCGGTATTCCGGGCTCAGCACGCTCCAGTCCACGCCCACCACCAGCGCAAGTCCCACCATGGCGACCGGGATCGCGACGAGTTGCCAGACACTCGCCCGCTGGCCGAGGAAGATGATGCCCACGGCGGTCATGGCGAAGACCTGGAAATTCGCCAGCAGGGTGGAGAGCCCGGGCCCCACGTAGAGCACGCTGCGGTGCCAGAACCACAGATCCAGCGCGAAGAACACGGCCGCCGAGACGATGGCGACGAAGGCGACCCGGTTGAAGCGAAAACTGCGGCCGGTGGCGGCGATGAACACGGTGAGCGCGATGCCGCCGATCAGCATGCGGTAGAACGCGCTCGCCGTCGGCGCCACGTCCACCAGCGCCACCCACACCGGGGAGAAGCTGATCAGCGTCGCGCCCAGGAAGATGCGGGCTCGAGGCGGTATCAGCGGCATCTGGCGGGCGCTGTGTAGTGGATGGGCTGCATGGGATCCTCTGCCTGCACGAGGGTTGGCATTCTAAAGAGCGGACGCCGGCGCGGCCATGGCCGCGATGGAAAGGAGACGGCCGCCCGATTCCGCAATCGGTTCCGGACTCCTGCCTCCGAATTCTTGTCGGAAAACATTGTATTTAGATATTTCTCGAAATATCATAACGACATGAAGCAACAGTCCGTCTTCAAGGCCCTCGCGGATCCCACCCGCCGTTCCATCCTGCGGCGGCTGCGCAAGGGCTCGCAGACGGCCGGCGAACTCGCCGAGGCGTTCCCCATCACCCGTGCCTCGCTGTCGCACCACTTCGGCATCCTGAAGGCCGCCGACCTGGTGCGCACGGAACGCCGCGGCCAGCACATCGTCTACTCCCTGAACGCCTCGGTGATGGAGGAGGTGGCGGCGCTGTTCATGGACCTGTTCGGGTCGGGGGGCGGCGCGGACGGAAACGACGGAAACGGCGGCGACAACGACAAGGAGACCGAATCCTCATGACCCAACGCCTGGCCGACTGGCTCAGCATCCTGTTCATTGCATTCTCGTTCGCATTCGCGGCGGTGATGTACCCGTCCCTGCCCGAGTTGATCCCCACTCACTGGAACGCGGCGGGCGACGCCGACGCCTACACGCCGAAGCCGTGGGGCGTTTTCCTGCTGCCCGCCGTGGCGTGGCTGGTGTTCGTGCTGATGAAGCTGATCCCGGTGATCTCGCCGAAGGGCTTCCGCACCGATCGGTTCATCGAGGTGGTGCGGCTGTTCCAGGTGGTGCTCGTCGCCTTCATGGCCGTGCTCACCGTGGCCACGCTGCTCTATGCGGCCGGCTTCGAGATCGCCATGCCCCGTTTCATGGCGGGCGCGCTCGGCGTGCTGTTCGTGATCCTCGGCAACTACCTGGGCAAGGTGCGCAAGAACTTCTTCATCGGCATCCGCACGCCCTGGACGCTGGCGAGCAGCGAGGTGTGGGCGCGCACCCACCGGCTGGCGGCCTGGCTGTTCACGCTGGCCGGCATCGCCGCCCTCATGAGTGCCCTGTATCTGCCGGACCTGCGGGTGGTGGTGGCCGGCGCCCTCATCGCCGGCTTCGTGCCGGTGATCTATTCCTTCCTGCTGTACCGGCAGCTGGAAGGGTTCGAGCCGGAGGACGAGGACGAAGACGCCGCCTGAGCGGGCTCATCGCCCCAGCCAGTCCTGCCGGCGCGCCAGCACGTCGCCGTCCGCCTCTTCGTCCAGGGTCAGGTAGCAGGTGTCCGCCGGCGCCTCCGCCAGCGTGATGGGGAGGGTGAGCAACTCGTCCTGGCGGAACACGGTCAGCTCGGCTGTGTCGCCGGCACGGTAGCCGCGCAAGAGCACCGGCATCGACGACGGCGTGGCGCGCAACCCGTCCAGTGCCACCAGCTCGTCGCCGGCGGCCGCCCCGGCGCGCTGCAGGGGGCCGTCCGCCAGCACCACGGCCAGCCGGGTCCGCTCGCCCTCGGATGACATCCGGCCGCCCAGCCAGGGCAGCGGCTGATGATTGTTCTGCGACGGTTTGCCGCCCGCGTCGCCGGCGCCGGTGGCCTTGCGCAGGTGATAGCCCACCCCCATCGCGGCCAGCAGTTCGTCCAGCGGCGGGTCGACGGTGCCGCGCACGTATCGCTCGAAGAAGTCGCCGAGGTCGAGGCCGCTCAGCTCCTCGGCCACGGACTCCAGCGCCCGCTCCGGCATGCCGGCGCCGGTTTCTCCGTAGCGACGCCAGCACTCGCGCATGACCACGTCCAGGTTGCAGCCGCCGGTCTCCCCACGCAGTTTCAGGTCGAGGGCGAGGGCCACCAGCGCACCCTTGCTGTAGTAGCTGATGATGCTATTGGGGCCGTTCTCGTCCTGCTTGTACAGCTTCGTCCAGGCATCGAAACTCGACTCCTCGATGCTCTGCAGGCGCCGGCCCGGCGTGCGCAGCACCTTGGTGATGGTCTGGCCCAGCAGTTCCAGGTAGCCCGCAGAGTCGATGAGCCCCGAGCGCACCAGCGCCAGGTCGTCGTAATAGGAGGTGATGCCCTCGAACACCCACAGCAGGCCGGTGTGCGACTCGGCCGTGAGGTCGTAGGGCGTGAAGGCCGCCGGCTTCATGCGCTTGACGTTCCACAGGTGGAAGTACTCGTGGCTCACCAGGCCGAGGAAACGCCGATAGCCCTCGCTCACCCGCTCCTCGCCGGCCCGCGGCAGGTCGGAGCGCTTGCACACCAGGCTGGACGACCAGCGATGTTCCAGGCCGCCGTAGCCGTCGCTCATGCAGTAGAGCAGGAAGACGTAGCGGTCCAGGTCTTCCGGCGCGCCGAGCAGGCGGTGGTGTTCCGCACACGTCCGCTCCATGTCCCGGCACAGCCGTTCCAGGTCGAACCGGCGGGCGCCACGCACGGCGATGGCGTGGGAGATGCCGTTGACGCCGAACTCGCCGATGGTGAGATCGCCGATCTCGAAGGGGTGGTCGATGAGTTCGTCGTAGTCGTGCGCCGCGAAGGTGCCGTAGCCCCACTCCTCGCCGCTCACCCGGCGCATGGCCGTGGCGAGCCGCCAGTTCGCGCCGGTACCGTCCGGCGGCGGCCGCACCTCGAGGCGCACGGGCCGGTGCTCCCGGCCCTCGGCGGCGAGGAACACGCAGGGGCCGTTGAAGTAGGCGTGTGTGTTGTCCAGATGGGCGCCGCGCACGGACAGGTCCCAGGCATACACCAGTGTTGTCACCGTCAGCGGTTCGCGGCAGGGCGCGGCCCGCCAGGTGGTCTTGTCCACCTTCTCCAGCGCCACCGGCCGCCCGACCGCCTCTGCCTCGATGGAGACGATGTGGCGGGCGTAGTCGCGGATCATGTAGCTGCCCGGTATCCACGCCGGCATGGAGAACACCTGGCCGGCCGGGTCGGGGTCGGCGACCGTCACGGTCACCTGGTACAGGTGGGCGCCCGGCTCGGCCGGCGTGATGGTGTAGCTGACGGCCTCGGGAGCGGCCTCGGTCATGGGGACCTCCTGGGGTTCTCGTCTCAGCGGCGGCGGGGTTCGGAGAGCTTCAGCGTCAGGCACTTGGCCGAGCCGCCGGCCTTCAGGAACTCGGACAGATCGATTTCGTTCACCTCGAAGCCGAGGCGCATCAGCCGCGCCTTCAGCGGGTTCGACGCCTTGTGCACGAAGATCTGGTCGTCCACGTTCACGGCATTGCAGGCGAAGTTACCGGCATCCAGCGTGTCGGCGACGATGCGCTTGTGGTCCGGCACCCGACTCTCGATGGCCACCCGGGAGTCGTAGTCGAAGGCCGGCGGGTGATAGAGCAGGAAGCCCTCGCTGAGCGGACAGAGGCAGGTGTCGATGTGATAGAAGCGCGAGTCGGTGAGACGGATGGAGACCAGCTCCCGGTCGAAGAAGCGGTCGATATGCTCGTGCGCCTCGATCTCGGTGCGGAAGCCGTAACCCGTCCACAGCCAGGGGCCACCCCGGTCCAGCAGGCAGTCGCCGGCGCCCTCGAAGCCGATGTCCTCGGGCAGGTCGTAGAGTTCGTAGCCGTGGTCGCGGAACCAGCGCTTGAAGTGGGGCTCTTCCGGCCGGCGCTCCTTCGGCATGAAGTGACTGGCGATGGCCTTCTCGCCGAAGACCACGCCCGCATTGGCGGTGAACACCATGTCCGGCAGACCGGGCTGCGGCTCCATCACCTCGATGTCGGCGTATTCGGACAGCGCGTCGCGCAGATTCTCCCATTGCTGCCGGGCCTTCTCGGGGTCCAGCGCTCCCTTGTTGCCGGCCATCCAGGGGTTGATGACGTAGTCCACCGTGAAGTAGTCCGGCGGACACATGAGTATGCGGTCGCGTGTCTTGCTCATAAGGCCTCGGTTTCGCTTCAGCGCCGCGGCAGGTGGACGGCGGCCAGCATGCAGCGCGCGCTGCCGCCCGCACTCGTCTCGATGTGATCCAGCGGCGCGCTGACGATGCGCGCGTAATCCTCGATGGCGGCCAGCTGCTCCGCGGTGAGGCTGCGGCGGGCCTGATCCGACATGACCAGAAGCCGGTCGCCTTGCCGGGCGCGCAATTCGAGCATGTTACCGGCAAACGCCATGACCTGCGCGAGGGAGAGCTCGAGCACCGTGCGTCCGCCCTCCGCGAGGGCGGCCAGCAGCGCCTCGCGCTGCTCCGGGTCGCGAACGGACTCGGCGCACACCGCGGCCATGCCTTCGCCCACCCACATCATAACGTTGGTGTGGTAGATGGGTTCGCCGTCGCCGTCCACGGCCTCGAAGCTCAGCACCTCGTAGCGCAGCTTGCGGGCGAACTCCTCCAGCGGGCCCGCGTGGGTGCGCGACGACAGGCAGGCATAGGCCCGGTGCCGGGAGCGGTCCAGCACGAGGCTGCCGGTGCCCTCCAGGAAGTGGCCGGCGTCCTCGTGACGGCTGAGATCGATGACCTGGTCCACGCGGTAGCCGAGCTCCCGGTCGAACGCCTCCACCACGTCCCGGCGCCGTTCCGGCCGCCGGTTCGGCGCCTCCATGGGATACACCACGGCCGTGCCGTCGGAGTGGAAGCTCACCCAGTTGTTCGGGAACACGGAGTCCGGCGTGTGCGGCTCCGGCGTGTCGTCGAAGACGTGCACGGCCACGCCGGCCTCCTCCAGCGCGGCACGCAGTCCCTCGAACTCGGCCAGAGCCCGCTCCTGCGCCGTGTCCGCCGGCGCCACGGGCGCCTCCGCCTGGAACTTGTTCGACTCCGCGGTCAGGGGATTGGTCTGGAAGCGGACCGGCCGGATCATCAGGACCGCGTCCGCCGACTGTGCTTCACTCACGGTGCACTCTCCCCACCCGGCGCCTGGTAGTGCCCGGGTGCTATGCTCGCCCCTCGATGCCGCTCAGATTGCCTGCCGGACCGGGGCATGACAACAGCGACACGACCATTGCCAAGACTATTTTTACGGCCATTGTCACGACCATTGCCATGAAGAGAATACTGCTCTCCCCCGGCCCCGTCCTGCTGATCTGGCTCGGGGTCGTCATCGGCATCTCGTTCATCGAGGCGCCGGTCAAGTTCACGGCGCCCACCCTCACCCGGCCCGTCGCCTTCGACGTGGGCCGGGTCGTGTTCACGGCGCTGAACCGCACCGAGCTAGTGCTGTTCGCGCTGACTCTCGTCCTGGGACTGGTCGCCGAACGGCGGCGGCTGTTCTGGATTGCCGCCGCGGTGCTGGCGGCGATGCTGGCAGCCCAGACCCTGTGGCTGCTGCCGGAGCTCGTGACCCGTTCCGAGATGGTCATCGCCGGCAGCGAACCGCCGCCGTCCGCCGCGCACGGCGTCTACGCGGCCATCGAGGTCACCAAGGCGCTGCTGCTGGCCTGGCTGGGCGTCTATGCGCTGGCCGGCGCGACGGCCGCAGGCGCCGGAAGCCCGCGCGCCCCGGGCGGCTGAGCGGACTCAGACCTTCGTGCCGGGCCGGGCCGAGACGGCCTCGTGCCAGCGCCGCAGATTGGCGGCGCCCTCGGGCAGGGGCAGCTTGATCCAGCCGGCGAAGTCCACGGTGACGAGCGCGGTGATGTCGGCCACGGTGAAGACGTCGCCGGCCACGAATTCGCGCCCGGCGAGTTCCTCGTCGAGTCGGGTGAAGAACAGCTCCGCCCGGCGCCGGCCGCGCGGCACCAGCTCGGCGATCTGCTCGAAACCTTCGGGGCCCGTCAGCGCCCGGCCGGCGAACCCCCGGGAACGGTTGCGGAAGGCCTCGGCAATCGCGTTCAGGCCCTGGGCCTCCACCTTCGCGTTCCACTGGGTGACCAGCGCCCGCTCCCGGTCGTCGCGGCCCATCAGCGGCGGGTCGGGGTAGACGGATTCCAGGTACTGGCAGATGGCGAAGGACTCGGTCAGCATCGTGCCGTCGTCCAGCTCCAGCGCGGGCACGGTGCAATCCGGGTTGATGGCGCGGAACTCGTCGCGCAGGTGTTCGCCGGCGCCCAGATCCACCTCGACCGTCGGCAGCTCGATGCCCTTCTCCGCCAGGTATATCCGCACCCGCCGGGGGCTCGGCGCCGACCGGCAATCGTAGAATTTCATGTTGTTCCTCCCCTCGTCTCGCCGGCCGCGGCCCAGTACTATTGCCCGGACGCCCGGTCCGGCGTGGCGTGCATTATGGCGCCGCACCCGGCCCAATCTCCAGCAAGCATCGCCAATGGCCAGCAACGATCCAGGGAAGTCACTACCCGTGAACCGGCCCGTAACGGACGACCGCGACTCCGCCGGCACCGCTGGCGACGCCGACGAGCACCCCGTCGACACGCGCCCCGCCGCCGAACCGGACCCGCGGCGGGCCCTGCGCGAGGCCGAAGAGCGCTGGCAGCGCCTCTACGACAACGTTCCCGCCGGACTGTTCGAGCTGGACGCCCGCGGCCACATCACCCGCATGAACCCGGCGGTGCGCGCGATGCTGGGCGACGCCGACCCGGCCGCCCTCCAGCGCCGCTTGGCGGCGGGCCGCGTCTTTCGTCATCGCCACCAGCTGCTGGCCTGGCTGCGGGCGCTCACCCGGGGCGAGACCGTGCACGGCATGGAGCTCGCACTCACCCACGTGGACGGCGGCACCGTGCACGTGATGGCGGCCTGCGCCCCGGTGCGCAACGGCCGGGGCATGCTGCGGGGCTACGAGGGCATGTTCACCGACATCACGGAGACGAAGGCGCTGCAGCAGCAGTTCGTGCTGGCGCAGAAGATGGAAGCCGTGGGCCAGCTCACCGGCGGGATTGCCCACGACTTCAACAACCTGCTCTCCATCATCAACGGCAACCTTTACCTGGCGGAGCAGGAACTGGGGTCGGAGCATCCTCTCGGCGAGCTGCTCGCGGCCACGCGCAAGGCGGCGCGGCAGGGCGCCGACCTCACCCGCAGCCTGCTCGCCTTCGCCCGCCGCGAGACCCCAGAGCCCGAGCGTATCGATCTGGACGAACGCATCGGCGCGCTGCGCCCGCTGCTCGAGCGGGCGCTGGAAAGCGGCATCGAGCTGAGGATCCGCCCGGCCGGGAGACCGGCGCCGGCGTGGCTGGATGCGGCCGGGTTCGAGAGCGCATTGCTGAATCTGGCCATCAACGCGCGCGACGCCATGCCCGACGGCGGCGTGTTCTCCCTCAGCGTCGAGGCGGCCGGCAGCGAGACCGGCGACGGCAGCGGCGGTGACGCGCCGGGCTGGCTCGTCACCGCGGCCGACACCGGCGCGGGCATGAGCGAGGCAGTGCGCAGCCGCGCGCTCGAGCCCTTCTTCAGCACCAAGCCGGAGGGCAGCGGCCTGGGGCTGGCCATGGTCCAGCGCTTCACCGTGGCTGCCGGCGGACGCCTGACTCTGGACAGCCGCCCCGGCGAAGGCACGACGTTCCGGCTCTGGCTGCCCGCCGCCGACTGAGCCCACAGATCCGCGACAATCCCCGAAAATGCGACATCGGTCCGGTCCGGCCGACCGGTGTGTGTCCATAATCCCATCTGTAGCCCCTCCGGATTATGGCAAAGCGCGGCCGCAGCGCCGGCACGAGAGACAGGGACGACAGGGACGATGGAGCCAACAGGCATGCAACAGCCCGACCGGCTGGCCAACCGATTACTGATCGTCGACGACGAAGACCAGATCTGCGCCGTCGTGGCCGCCGTGGCCGAGGAAGTGGGCTTCGCCGTGGCGGTCTGCGGCTCGGCGGACGAGTTCCGCCGCCTGTACGCCGAGGTGGACCCCACCGTCATCGTCCTGGATCTCAGCATCCGCGGCGGCGACGGCGTGCAACTCATGCGATTCCTGGCCGAGCAGGAGTCCCGCGCCGGGGTCGTGCTGATGAGCGGCGCCGAGATGCGCACGCTCTCCGCCGCCGAGCGGGTGGGAGCCGCCAGCGGGCTGACCATGCTGGCCGCCATCCAGAAGCCCTTCGAGCCCGAGCCCTTCCGCGAGACGCTCAGGAACGCGCGCGGGGCCACCGAACCGATTACCGCCGACGCCATCCGCGACGGCCTGGCGGCGGGCGAGTTCACCGCCCATTACCTGCCGATCGCCCAGCACAAGGCGGACGGCAGCTGGCGCATCGCCTCGGTTGAGGCCCTGGTGCGCTGGAAGCACCCCCAGCGCCAGGAGATCGTCTACCCCAGCGAGTTCATGCAGATCGCCGAGCACGCCGGTCTCGCCACCCACATCACCGACTTCGTGCTGCAGCGCTCCGTGGAACAGGCGCGGGTCTGGCACCAGAGCGGCGTACAGATCGGCGTCGCCGTCAATTTCAACGTGGGCCTGCTCGCCGACCTGGAGGTGCCCGACCGCCTGGAACTCCTGATGCGCGAGTACGAGCTGGACCCCCGCTACCTCACGCTGGAGTTCACCGAGATCGCACCGCTGGAAGAGCCGCGCATGATGATCGACATCATGACGCGACTGCGGCTGAAGGGCTTCCGCCTCTCGCTGGACGACTTCGGCACCGGCTATTCCTCTTTCACCCAGCTCACCCGCATGCCCTTCAACGAGGTGAAGCTCGACCGCTCGCTGATGGAAGACGTGCCCGGCCGGCCGGAGTCCGAGACCATTCTGCGGGCGCTGGTGCAGCTGGGCCAGACGCTCGGCATCACCGTCTGCGCCGAGGGCATCGACCGGGAAGACCTGCTGCAGTTCCTGAAGGACCTCGGCTGCAACCGACTGCAGGGCCACCTCATCTCGCGCGCCCTGACCTCCGCCGAAATGCAGGAGTTCTACCACCGCTGGAACGGCGAGAGCCTGGCTGCCTGACCGGCAGACCTCGCACCCCGTAATCCCCGCCCGTAGTCCCCGGAGCGCTGCAAGTCCCGCCGGACTGTGGTGGAATACGTGGCCTGGGGACAAATGGGGGATACCGTGAAGGAAGAAGCAAGGACGCTTTCGGGGACGGGCGGGCCTGACATACATCTCTACGTCTGGCACCCGGACGAGGACAAGAGCAACGGCGACGCCGTGCAGATCGTCCACGGCCTCGGCGAGCATGCGGCACGCTACCGGCGGCTGGCCGGGAGCCTGACCGACGCCGGTTATCTCGTGCTCGCCCACGACCAGCGCGGCCACGGCCGCACCGCCCAGCGCGGCATCCCGGGCCACTTCGCGGACCAGGACGGCTGGGACAAGGTGGTGGAGGACGTCGAGCGGGTGCGCCAGGAGGCGAAGGCGCTCAGACCCGACGGCCGCCTGATCCTGCTCGGCCACAGCATGGGTTCCTACGTGGCCCAGAGCTACGCGCTGCGGCATCCGCTGAATATGGACGCACTGGTACTGTCCGGCTCCACCTTCGCCTCCCGCGGCCAGTTGCGGATCTTCCGCATCGTCGCCGCCATCGAGAAGCTGCGCCAGGGCTCCGCCGGCCGCAGCAGGCTGCTGGACAGGCTCAGCTTCGGTGCGTTCAACAAGGAGTTTCAGCCGGCCCGCACCGACTTCGACTGGTTGTCGCGGGACGCGGCGGAAGTGGACGCCTACGTCACCGACCCGCTCTGCGGCGGCCAGTCCACCAACCAGCTCTGGCGGGATCTCACCGGCGGCCTGATGGAGATCTCCGCCGTCCCCGCGCTCCGCCAGCTGCCGGCCAGCCTGCCCGTCTGCATCCTGGGCGGCGAGAAAGACCCGGTGGGCGGCGCGAAGGGGCTCACCCGGCTGTACGACGCCTACCGGGAGGCGGGGCTCGCCGGCACGATGCTACGGCTCTACCCGGAGGGCCGCCACGAGATGTTCAACGAGACCAACCGGGACGAGGTCACCGCCGACCTGCTCGCCTGGCTGCGCGCGCCCTGGGATACGAACCGGTAACGTGAAGCAGTAACGCGAACCGAAAAAAACGAATCAGTCCTCCGGCGGGTCAGCCGGATAGCGGTGGACGCCGCCGCGGTAGTCCCGCACCCGCCACTCGGACGTGGCCTCGTCGCGCTCGGCCCAGGACGGGCCCAGCGGCGACTTGCCGGCACCGCCGGGGATGTCCAGCACGTAGGCGGGCTGGCACAGCCCGGACACCCGACCCCTGAGTTCCCGCATCAGCGCCCGGCCGGCCTCGATGCCGGTGCGGAATCGCGCCGTGCCCGGCGCCAGGTCGCAGTGATGCAGGTAATAGGGCCGCACCCGGTGCTCCACCAGACGGCGAAACAGCCGCTCCAGGATATCCGCATCGTCGTTCACGCCCCGCAGCAGCACCGACTGGCTCATCAGCGGTATGCCGGCATCGGCGAAACGGGCGCAGGCCGCGAGCGCCGGCTCGTCCAGCTCGTCCGGGTGATTCACGTGCAGCACCAGCCAGACCGTCTGCCGTGCCGCCCGCAGCGCGGCCACCAGCTCCGGCGTGATGCGTTCCGGCGCGGCCACTGGCACCCGGCTGTGCACGCGCAGGACGCGAACGTGTTCCGCCGTCGCCAGCCCGTCGACGATGCGCGCGAGGCGTCGCGGCGAGAGGATGAGCGGGTCGCCGCCGCTCAGGATGACTTCCCACACGCCCGTCTGCCCGCGAATGTAGTCGAGCGCGGCCGCCAGTTCGTCCCGGCCGAGCAGGCCGGCATCCGCCTGACCGACGGTCTCGCGGCGGAAGCAGTAGCGGCAATAGACCGGGCAGGTTGTGGTCGGCTGCAGCAGCAGGCGGTCGGGGTAGCGATGCACGATGCCTTTCACCGGGCTGTGAGCGTCGTCGCCGATGGGATCGGTCAGCTCCCCGTCGGCTGCCGTCAGCTCGTCGGGGGACGGCAGGAACTGCAGCGCCACGCCAGCCGAGCCGGCAGCGATGCGCCGGGCGACCGCGGGCGTGACGGCCACGGCATAACGCTCGGCCACGGCTCGAAGGCCGGGCAGCGCCTCCGCGGGCAAGAGGCCGGCGCGGGCGAGATCGTCGGCACTGGTGAGTCTCGTCACGGCGGCGCCTACCAGGAGTAACGCGCCTGCAGGCTCAGCTGGCGCCGGGGCGCCGGCGTGCCGGGGAACTCGCGGAAGTCGCTGTTGGTGACGTTGTCGACCACCACGCTCAGGTCGAGTCCCGACAGCGGCCGCCAGAACAGGGCGAGGGACGCGGCGAACGCGTCGTCGGAACCGCTGCGAAGCGGGTTGTCCGCCTGACGGCGGAGCTCCGTATCCATCGCCAGCCGCCAGGTTGCGGCGAACTCGTACTCCAGTGCCACGGTCAGCCGCTGGCGGGCATAGTTCAGGGCGTAGTAACTCGCGTCCACGGACGCGGTGCCGTAATCGGCGTCCTTGTCCAGCCAGGCGTAGCCGGCGCGCAGCGTGAGCCGGGACCAGGCACGGGCGAGATAGAGTTCCGCGCCGAGCACCTCCAGGTCCACCGGGTTCGCCTGGCGGACGAAGGGCGCGCCGGAGAGGAAGGTCCAGTCCACCAGATCGTCGTCGTCGCGGCGAAACACGGTGGCCTCGGCGCGCCAGCTCTCCGCGACGTGACTATACCCCAGCTCCAGGGTGCGGGCGGTTTCCCGTCCGAGCGTGGGATTGCCCCCGAACAGCCCGTCGGGCGGCGAGGCCAGGGCCGTGTAGCCGGGCACCTGGGAGGTCTCCGCCCACGACAGACGCCACGTGCGCTCGGCCGCCGCGCTCTGGCGCCGCCAGGCGACGAAGGCGCTCGGCAGGAGCTCGCTGCCCTCCCGGTTGGTCCAGTCCAGCCGCGCGCCCAGCCCGAATTCCAGCTCGCCCGTAGCCGCCGGCCGGGTCATCGACGGCAGCAGCGCGACGCTCGCGTAGCTGCGGCTCGCGAAAGGCCCTTCCGTCAGATCGGTGGAACTGACCAGCTCGTCGGCGGTGGCCTGCAGCGAATAGCGCAGATCCACCGCCGCGCCGTCCCGGCGGCCGTGCAGCGCGATGCCGCCGGCGCGGGTCTCGTGATCGAAGGCGCCGGGCACGCCGGACTCCGCCGTGCGCCGGTCGAAGTCGTAGTCGTCCTCCAGGCTGCGGTACCAGGCGCCCGCCTGCCACCAGCCGGTGCCCGCGGTTTCCTGGCGATGGTTCAGCACGGCCAGCGTGGTCTTCGTGTGGTCGGTCTCCGGCAGGCTCGCAAAACCGGTGTAGGCGCCGGGCCAGCCGTAGAACTTGTCCTGGTAGGCGAGCAGCAAGTCCGTCTGGCCGCCCGCGATGCCGCGCTGGGCGCGGAAGGCGTAACGTTTGAAGTCGTGATCGCCGTTGTCACGGCTGCCGTCGCCGCTGGAGCTGGCCACGGCAAATTCGGCGCCGATGTCGTCGGAGGCCCGGGCAGCGGCGCGGGCGCTGAGGAAGCGCAGCCCGTCCGTGCCGACACCGGCGCCCGCGTCGTAGCCCGGATCCAGCGGCGCGAACCGGTAGCCGATCGTGGCCACCGTGGAGTTGAAGCCGCCCAGCGCGTTGTCCACGCCGGTGAGCAACGCCGGCGCGCTCAGCATGCCGGGCGGCGCCGGCAGCTCGGCGAAATAGTGTCCCGTCTGCGGGTCCAGCAGGTTGACGGCGCCGAGCCGGAAGCCGGTGTTCTCGAACAGGCCGCCGCGCACGCTGACGTCCGCCTGGCCCTCGGCGAGGCCCCGGGACTGCACGTCGATGCGCGGGTCGTAGCGCAGCGCCGTCACCGGCGAGGCGAAAGTGCTGGCCGGCGCCTCGAGGGCGACCCGGCGGGCGGTCACCAGTATGGTCTCCACGGTGGCAGGGCCGGAGTCGTCGCCGGCGGCGGCGTTGCTGGCGGCCGCCGTCGCGTCGGATTCCTGACCGGACGCGACGGCCGGCGGTGAAACGGCCAGCAGGCACAGCAGGGAGGCGGACGCGACGGTCAGTGGGCGTAGTCTGGCTCTCATTCCGGCTTCCGGAGGAAAGCGACAGGGGATCACAGCCCCCGTTCCTGCGCAAGCAGCGGCGCATGTTAGTCTGATGGGCCTGGCGACGATAGATAAGACGATAGACAGAACGACAGATCAACGGAAAGGAGACCCAGATGGCCAGCATCCTGATCACCGGTGCAAACCGGGGTATCGGACTCGAACTCTGCCGTCAGCTCAAGGAGCGCGGTGACGACGTAATCGCCGTCTGCCGCAGCCCGAGCCCCGAGCTGGAGCAGCTCGGCGTGGAGATCATCGAGCACGTCGACGTGGCCAGCGACGACAACGTGGAACAGCTGCGCTACGCGCTGGAAGGCCGCCAGATCGACGTGCTGATCAACAACGCCGGCATGCTCAGGCCCGACGACATCGACACCGTGCAGTACGACGACATGGTGAAGCTGTTCGAGGTGAATACCCTCGGACCGCTGCGGGTCACCCGCGCGCTGCTGGACAACCTGGAGGAAGGCTCGAAGGTGGCCATCGTCTCGAGCCGGGTGGGCTCCGTCGGCGACAACGGCTCCGGAAACAACTACGCCTACCGCACCTCCAAGGCCGCCGTGAACATGGTGGGCAAGAACCTGAGCCACGACCTCAAACCCCGCGGCATCCCGGTGGCGCTCCTGCACCCGGGCATGGTCGCCACCGACATGACCGGCGGCCGGGGCGTGCCGCCGGAGAAGGCGGCCGCCGGCCTCATCCAGCGCATCGACGAGCTGAACCTGGACAACACCGGCAGCTTCTGGCACGCCGAGGGCGAAGAACTGCCCTGGTAAAACGATGTAGGAGCGGCTTCAGCCGCGACCCTCGCGACCCTCGCGACCGCCGCGCGGCAAGGTGAGCGGGTGACGCCGGTCGGGCTGAATACCGTCGGCCTGAAGACCGTCGGGCCTGAAGGCCCTCCTACAGCGTAAGTGAAGGCCGGGAGACGTCTGCCTTTCTGGTACCCGCGCCGGCCGTTGCCGGCGCACGGTTACAGTCTGGGGAGACCGAATCTCAGGGCAGCTTCGCGGCAGCCGCCTCCCGGGATACTGCAGTCCGCGGTCGATCAGCGGCCGAAGGGCGGGCTCGCGATCTTCCCGATCCTGACGATGTCACCGGTCAGCGTGACCACGTAGGCGTCGTTGCCGATGATCTCGAGAGACGTCGGTCGATCGATCCCGCCGGCGACGAGCCTGAGGGAACCGTCGGCATTGATTTCCCACAGGGCACCGTCGTTCTCGATGGCCGGAGACCCCGGGAACTGACCGTTCCACTGGCCCTGCGACAGCGCGAACAAACTCCGACCGCGGCCGGATTCGACATCGAGGAGCAGGCGCGCGCCGGAAGCCTCCAGCTGCACGCTGTCCGACTCCGGATCGAACGAGACGACCTGGCCGTCTTCCGGTTCATGCGGCGCCGGGCCGGTCAGCGCCAGATAGACGGTGCTTCCCAGAACTTCCATGCCCGTCGGTACGACATTGCCGAAGGCCTTGAGCTCGCGGATCTCGCCGTCCTGGCTCACCCACAGGACGCGGTTGTGGTGCGCCTCGGATACCAGCAGGCCGCCCCGGTAAGGCTCGATGGACCACTGCACGCCCGTGGGAATATCCCAGGGCCCAGCCGAAGGATTGGCCAGCGTGTACGCGCCGAGGTCGGCGATCACCGTGTAACTGTTTGGCCCGTCGATCCGGTATATGCCGTCGACTGCACCGCTGAACAGGCTCACCAGCGTGACAAGGACGTAACCCGTGTCGCCGATGAACGCGACGTCGGCGGCGCCGCCAACTCCGATTACGGACGGCGGGAGACCTTCCGCGAACGTGGTCACCGCTCCGCTGTCCGGGTCGACCCGGGATACCCGACCCACGAGTCCTTCGGTAACGAAGAGATCGCCCCCAGGGCCGATCGTGCTGCCGGCCGCGCCCTGCAGTCCGGTCACGAACTGCGCCTGGACGGCGGGTGGCGTTGCGAGAACCGCCGCGGATAACGCCAGGGCGATCATTGTTGCTCTTATTCTCGTCTTCTCGGGCATGGTGTTTCTCCCCCGTAGTGGATCTGGCAAAGAGGGACGTTAGTCGCGAGGCCCTCGCCGCGTAACGAAGAAACGGCGAAAGATCGGCTAATTTGCGGCTATGTTTGTGCGAAAATCGACCACAGGCAGCCTGTTAGGGGAGGCAGCGCGAGCGTGAGCAGCGCCAGGACATCCGGCGGGCGTGGATACGTTTTCCGCGACTTCTTCTTCGATGTGGAAGGCCACTCGCTCCTGCGCGACGGG
>DASRVH010000116.1:0-2129 GCA_035655155.1 Woeseiaceae bacterium | reverse complement strand
GTCCAGGCGATCGACCCGTCCCCGCCGCCGGCTTCGGACAGGCCGGCGCGGGGACGGTCTATTGCCCTCGATCGACGACCCGCGACGGCCCCGGCCGCGCGGACGCTGCGTCCCCGCTCGCCGGGGAGCGCGCTCAAGCCAACCGAACACCCGATCTCCGGCGCCCGCGCTTCCCCGAAGCGTCGCGGCGGGCCGGAGAGATCCGGACAAACGAACGGTCATTGGAGGCCATCGATGCAGGAATTCACCGATTATAAGGTTGCGGACATTTCGCTTGCGCAGTGGGGCCGCAAGGAGATTGCGATCGCGGAGACGGAGATGCCGGGGCTGATGGCCCTGCGCGAGGAGTACGGTCGGGACAAGCCGCTGCAGGGGGCGCGGATCGCGGGCTGCCTGCACATGACGGTGCAGACGGCCGTGTTGATCGAGACGCTGACGGCGCTGGGCGCCGAGGTGCGCTGGTCGTCGTGCAACATCTTCTCCACCCAGGACCAGGCGGCGGCGGCCGTGGCCGCGGCGGGCGTGCCGGTGTTCGCCTGGAAGGGCATGGACGAGGACAGCTTCTGGTGGGCGATCGAGCAGACGATCGTCGGGCCCGACGGCTGGCGTCCGAACCTGATCCTGGACGACGGCGGCGACCTGACCGCGATGATGCACGAGAAGTACCCGGAGCTCTTGAAGGAGCAGGTCAAGGGGCTGTCGGAGGAGACCACCACGGGCGTGGCGCGGCTCTACCAGATGGCCAAGAAGGGCGAGCTGTTGTGCCCGGCGATCAACGTCAACGATAGCGTGACCAAGTCGAAGTTCGACAACATCTACGGCTGCCGGGAGAGCCTGGTCGACGGCATCCGCCGGGGCACGGACGTGATGATGGCCGGCAAGCGCGCGGTCGTGGCCGGCTTCGGCGACGTCGGCAAGGGCTCGGCGCAGAGCCTGCGCAACGCCGGCTGCCGGGTGATGGTGACCGAGGTCGACCCGATCTGCGCCCTGCAGGCGGCGATGGAAGGCTACGAGGTCACGACCATGGAGGAGGCGGCGCCGGTGGGCGACATCTTCGTCACCGCCACGGGCAACGTCGACGTGATCACGGTCGACCACATGCGGGCGATGAAGGACCGGGCGATCGTCTGCAACATCGGCCACTTCGACAACGAGATCCAGGTCGACGGCCTGAAGAACTTCAAGTGGGACAACATCAAGCCGCAGGTCGACGAGATCGAGTTCCCGGACGGCAAGCGCATGCTGCTGCTCTCGGAAGGCCGGCTGGTCAACCTGGGCAACGCCACCGGCCACCCGTCGTTCGTGATGTCGGCCAGCTTCACCAACCAGGTGATGGCGCAGATGGAGCTCTGGCACAACGTTCAGAACTACGAGCACAAGGTCTACGTCCTGCCCAAGCACCTGGACGAGAAGGTCGCCTCCCTGCACCTGTCCAAGATCGGGGTGAAGCTGGAGCGGCTGTCGGACAAGCAGGCCGAGTACCTAGGCGTGCCGCAGACCGGCCCGTACAAGCCGGATACCTACCGCTACTAGAGCAAAATCGATGAAGGTCGAGTCGACCCTCATCGTGAATTTTGATCTAACTGCTTAAAGAGAGAGCAAGATTCAGCTGAAAGGTGGCTTCACCTTTCAGCATCTTACTCTAGAGCGAAATTCACGCTGAAGGCTGAACCAGCCTTCAGCGATTTCGCTCTAGGCGTGGCTGTTTTCATGCGCTCGCGACAGCCGTCGCCCGCGGATGCTTCGGGACGCGGGCCCAAGCGGGCCCGCTCCCCAGCATGAAGCGACGTTTTCCTGCAAAACCCGCCACTTCATCCTGAGGAGGCCCGAAGGGCCGTCTCGAAGGATCCCTAACGGCCGCTGTTCCGAACGGTCGCCGCCGGACACCGAGCGCCCCCCCCCTCGTGACCCTATGCGCCGGCCTATGGGACCCCCTGGGCGCGGGCCTTGTGCCCGTGCCCGCCCGGCGTCACACTTGGCCCCGGGACTTCTGGGGGGTTCGTGGTGACTGAGACGGGTTGGCGCGATCGGGACGCACCGGTCCCCGCGCCGCAGACGATGGCAAGTGTCCGTCGGCCGGCCCGGTGGGTCGGGCCGGCGTGGACCCGCGGCGTATGACCGGCATTTGG
>DASRVH010000115.1:0-22628 GCA_035655155.1 Woeseiaceae bacterium | reverse complement strand
GCTGTCGCGCAGTTCGCGGAGCCGGCTGCCGAGCGTGGCGAGGGCATGCGCCGTGGCGTGATCGACGCCGCTCTCGCGCTCGATCACGATGGTCTCGCGCTCCGGCGGCGGGAAGTCGAGGTCGAGCCCCACGAAGCGCTGGCGTGTGCTGGGTTTCAGGTCTTTCAGCATGCGCTGGTAACCGGGGTTGTAGGAGACGACCAGCAGGAAACCCGGTGCCGCCTCTAGGGTCTCGCCGGTCTTGTCGATGGCGAGCACCCGCCGGTAATCGCTCAGCGAATGCAGGACCACGACCGTGTCCTGGCGCGCCTCCACGACCTCGTCCAGATAACAGATGGCGCCTTCCCGGGCGGCCCGCGTGAGCGGCCCATCCTGCCACACGGTGCCGTCGTGGCGGATCAGATAGCGGCCGATCAGATCGCTCGCGGTCAGGTCGTCGTGGCAGGAGATCGTGACCAGCGGGCGCTCGAGGCGCCACGCCATGTGCTCGACGAAGCGTGTCTTGCCGCAGCCGGTGGGCCCCTTCAGCATCACCGGCAGCCGCCGGGAATGGCACTGCTCGAAGACGGCCACCTCGTTGCCGAGGGGCAGGTACCACGGCTCGCTCGCGAGCCGTGTGGGGACGGGATCGGCCGCCTGTGTGTTCACACGCCGGCGGAGGCTGTGCCGGAACTCCCGCCCGAGCGGCGGGCGGCGGCTTCATCCTCGGTCTCGAAGCGGGGCGCGTGGCGGAAGAAGTCGTAGATGAACAGGCCGACCCCGACGGCGAAGACGGTGGCGGTCAGAATCAGCATCAGAAAGTGGACCTGGATCTTCAGCTGGGTCTCGAGATAGCCGAGGCCCATGATGCGCTCGAGATAGACCTGCCCGATGCCGGCAGTCGCGAACGACAGCGTCATGCCGAACATGCCGCCCAGCTGCAGCCAGAACGCCCAGTAGCCGATGGCGTTGCCTTTCTCCGCCCGGTTCTGCACCAGCGACGGCAGGGCATACACGATCATCGCGAGCACGATCATGGCGTAGGCGCCGAAGAATGCCGAGTGGCCGTGCATGGCGGTGATCAGGGTGCCATGGGTCCACTTGTTCACGGCCGGCCACGTATGGGCGAGCCCGAGCAATCCCGCGCCGAACAGCGTGAAGACCGCGCTGCCGATCGTCCAGTGCAGCGCCAGGGCATTGGGGTGGGCGAGGCCCGAGCGCCTGATGGCCGCATAGGCGTAGATGGCCATGCCAACCAGGGCCACCGGTTCCAGGGCGCTGAAGAAGCCACCGATCGGCAGCCAGTAGGTGGGCACGCCCACCCAGTAGTAATGATGGGCCGTGCCGAGGATGCCGGCGATGAACACCAGACCCACGATGACGTAGAGCCACTTCTCCATGACCTCGCGGTCGGCGCCGGACAGTCGAATGAGGAGATAGGCCAGGAACGAGCCCATGATCATCATCCATACGCCCTCCACCCACAGATGGATGGTCCACCAGCGGTAGAAGATCGAAACGGTGTAATTCTCGAAATGCAGCAGCGCGGGCAGGTACAGGACGGCGGCGCTGCCTAGCCCCAGGACGAGCACGCCCTCGGTGGTCGTGAAGCGGCCGGATCTGCGGATGGTCATGCCGATGTTGTAGAGAAAGATCAGCATGCACAGGACGATGACGAGCTTGTGCGGCAGCGGCTGCTCGAGCAACTTGTTGCCGGTGCCGTAGCGAAACAGGTAGCCGATGACGGCGGTGACGCCCATAAGCGTCCACAGCACCAGCTGGATGATGGCGAGCTTCGTGCTGTAGAGCTCCGCGCGGGATTCCTCGGGAACCATCCAGTAGGTCGCGCCCATGAAGCCGGTGAGCACCCAGACGATCAGCAGATTCGTGTGGATCACCTTCGTGACGTCGAAGGGCAGGATATAGAGGAGCGGATCCGGACCGAGATACTTAGCGGCCGACAGCATGCCGAAGACGATCTGCAGGCCGAACAGGACGACGGCCACGGCGAAGTACCAGTAGGCGACGGACTGTGATCTATAACGCATGATGCTCCTCGCTCACCGCGGCTACCGGAAGGTCTCGAGATAAGCCGCCAGTTGCTCGATTTGCTCGGCTGACAGGTCCTCGTCGTAGCTGTTCGGCATGAAAGACACCCCATCCGCCGAGTACATCGGGCCGGGGATCAGATGGGCGCTGGGCTCGAGTATCGATTCGCGGATGTAGCCTCTGACGTCTGTTGCGTCACCGGTATAGTCCGGCGATTCGATGATGCGCTGAGCCCGCGCGGCCAGTCCGGCGAGGGACGGACCGGCCATGTCCGCACCGGGCTGTGTCGAGTGGCAGGCATTGCAGGCCGGCGTCACGGTATGGAACAGGCTCTCGCCGCGGGCCACGGGATCGCTCCGCTCGGTGACAGGGCGTGCTTCGTACTCGTCCTCCCGCCCTGCCGGCGCGCCGCCTCCGCGTGTCAGGCCGCCCGTCACGTAGATCGGGCGCGGCGGCCAGCCCTGGTTGTCGACCTTGCTCACCCAGTCGAGGAAGGCGATCAGGTCGCTGATATCCTGTTCGCTCAGGTCCTGCTTCGGCATGAGACGCCGGTGCCGCTGTTCGTCGTAGAACTGGCTCGGGTCCCGCATGTAGGCTTTGAGATAGGGTTCGCCCCGCTGCTCGGCGATCTTCGTGAGATCGGGCGCGTAGTAGGCGCCTTCGCCGAACAGGGTGTGGCAGTTGATGCAGTTATTGGCGTGCCAGACGTCCTGGCCGTTGACGACGGCCGGCGTTATGGCATCGGCGTTGGTCAGTTCGGGGAATTGGCGGTGGCTGTCTATCGTCAGCGCGCCGAACACCACTGCGGCGATCGCAGTGCAGGCAATGGCGAAGTGTCTGGCTTGCCGGTTATTCAAATCCCCTCCCGGGCCGTCAGACTCCTATTCCGGAGTAATACGCCAGCGAGATGGACACGGCATAGGCGCTGGCGACCAGCATGGAGCCGAGCACCACGAAGCCGAGCAGCTTCAAGCCTTTGAAAAATTGCAGATTTTGCATAGCTCCCCTCGCTGAGATTCACCATACGCCACGATTCGGCTCACTGCAAACGAGGGGTTCCCGGGGGTTACGGGGACAGTTAGCTCATCCGGCCCGCCGACTGTCCCCGGCCTTCAGTTGGCCGCCAGGCTCGCGTCGCTGCCGCTGCTGGTCCACTTCCCGAGCAGGTCCTCGATGGCGTCCACCTGCTCCTCGACGCTCATCTCGTCCGCTTTCGCGGCCTGTGCGAAGGTGCCCTGGATGATCGGCATGCCGTCGATCTCCGTCGTCAGCACCAGGGTGGCACCGCGCGCCAGACGCCGGTCCCAGGCCTCGCGCACCCGCGCCCAGTAGTCGCCGGTCTTCTGCCAGTACACTCGCGCCGGGTCGAAATCGAAGCCGGTGATGCTGCGATAGTCGTTGAAGCCGAATTCGCGCACCAGCGTCGCCGCCGTCTCGCGGCCCTCGCGCACGGTCTTCGTGTTGTCCTGCTCGTGGGTCCAGCCGTGGGGAGTGACGGTGTGACGGTTCTCGGCGTTCAGCGCATTGTAGTCGTCGCGCTTGGTGTACTCGCGGCGGGGCAGCGGCCGCCAGCTGCGGTCGCTGGTCCAGGTGGAGACGCCGTAGCGGTGATTCCATCGGCCGGTGCCGCAGTAGCGCGGCGCGTCGGACACTTCGTAGACGCACTGGGTCCAGGCCCCGGCGGTCTTCTCCGGCTCGATCGCCCGCACCTGCCAGGTCTGGTCGGCGACGAACTCGAAGCGCTCTTCGGCCTCGTAGACCCAGTCCTGGCGCCAGTGCTTGATGACGTGACCGCCTGGCATGACCAGCAGGTGCTGCAGGACAATGTGCTCGTCGCCGTCCTCCACGACGAACACCACCTCGAAGCCGCCGCTGTCCTTGTCGTCGCGGCGCTCGTAGCCGGGCGCGAGCGGCACGGTCTCTGCGAAGTGGAAGTCGACCGCGTACTCACCCTGCATCGCCAGGATGGCGAGACGGTCACGCTCGGCTTTGGCCTCCGCCTCGCGGATCGCCGCGAAGCGCGGGTTCGCGACTTCCCGGTACTCCGGCGATTCGGGTACCGCCGCCGGGGCCGTGTCGTTCGCGGTCTGCGTGCCGGTGCTGGCGCAGGCCGAGGCGAGCAGCGCCAGCGGGATGAAAAACAGTCGTCCGGTTCTCATGGGGTCCTCCGGTGGGTATCAATAGGGATCAGAAATTCCAGTCGAAAGCCACGCTGATGTGGCGGCCGGGGCGCCGGAAGCGCTCCGGGTCGGCGGTGTCGGCGGGTACTCCCTGTACGTCGAGATAACTGAAGTACTCGTGGTCGGTGAGGTTGTAGATGCCGGCCCGCAGGCGCAGGGCGGGGCCAGGCCGCCAGTAGCCGAACGCGTCGTAGACGACGTAGCCCGCCGGGCTCAGCAAGGCCCCCGCGGATTCGTCCAGGTCGTCCTGGGCGGCGGCGGCGCGGGCGACGAAGCTCGCGCCCCAGGCGCCGTCAGGCTTGGCGTACTCCAGACCGAGCACCGCGTTCAGCGGCGACACCGAGTTCACGGGCGCACCGCTCGCGCGGTCCTCGCCGTCCGCCCAGGCCGCCGATACGTTCAGGCTCAGACCGTCGGGCAGCAGCGCCGGGGCGAAGCGGCCCCGGAATTCGGCGCCCCGGATCTCGACCTCGTCCACGTTCACGGACTGGAAGACGATCAGCGAGTTGATCGGCTCGAAGCCCACGACCTGGAAGGATTCGATGAAGTCGTCGTATCTCGTTGAAAAAAATGCGGCTTCCCAGCTCGCCATGTCGCCGTAATAGCGCGCGCCGGTCTCATAGCCGTGGCTGGATTCCGCCTTCAGGTCCGGATTCGGGAGGGTCGTGTAGCCGAACCGGAAGTTGGTGAAGCCCACGTTGACGTCGTTGACGGGCGGCGCGCGGAAGCCCTCGGCGTACTGGGCGTACAGCTGCCAGCGCTCGCCGATGTCCCAGAGGGCGCCTAGCTTCGGCGAGAACTCGTCCTCCTTCAGGGACACCGGCCGGATGCCTGGGTTGTCCGCGAGGAATATCGCATCGGGTTCGGGCTCCAGTTCGTAGCGGTCCCAGCGCAGCCCCGGGACGAGCGATATGGCGCCGACGGTGATGCGGTTCTGCACATACACGCCGGTGCGGGTGGTCTCCGACAGCGGGAAGTCGCGCAGCGGGAAGAGATCGGGCCCGACCTGGCTGGAGGTTTCCCCGGTGGCGAGATCGGTCTCCGTGCCGTCCCGCAGCTGGGCGGTGTCCGTGACCTCGTATTCGAGTCCCCAGGCGAGCTCGTGCGCCATTCCGGCGAGCGAATAGCGGTTCGCCGCATTCACCTCCAGGCCGGCGAGTTGCTGTTCGAAGCGGAATGAGCGCTGGCGCTCGGCGGCGGACGGGCGGCCGGCGATGAAACTCTGCCGGGCCTCGAAGGTATCCTGCCGGGTCTCGCTGTCCTGACGGTACACGCGCCAGCGCAGGTAATCGGCGCCGAAGCGGCCGTCGACCCATTCCTGGCCCAGGCTCACGCGGTTGCGCTCGCGCTCGTCGTCGCCGGCGACGACGGAGGTGTCGATGATGAACGGGAAGCCGAAGTCGGCCGTGAAATCCTGGATGCGCTCAAGGGAATCGACCTCCGTCTCGCTGGCGGCGCGGAAGTGTTCCAGGGAGAACTCGATGCCGCCGGCGCCGGCCTCGCCGAAGCTGAAGCGGGCGAGCGCATTCAGGCTGTCCTCGTCGAGAGGATCGGCGCCGGGGACGTCGCGCTCGGCGCCGGCGCGGCGGGTGGCGCGCAGCATGGCGTCCACCTCACCGATGCGCCAGGCGAAGGTGCCGGCGGCCACGGTACTGTCGTCCACGCTGTTGAAACCGCCGCTCACGTCGTAGTAGCTGTCACGGCCGCGCAGGTAGTCGACGGGGCCTTTGGTGACGAAGCTGACCACCCCGCCGAGGGCGTCGGAGCCGAACAGCGCGGAGGAGGGGCCGCGGATGATCTCCACGCGCTTGAGATTGGCGACGTCGACGAAGTCCCGGCTGGCATTGGAGAAACTGCCGATGGAGAAGGCGTCGGAGGTGGGCACGCCGTCCACTTCGATCTGCACCCGGTTACCGCCGATGCCGCGGATACTGAAGCCCGAGAGGCCGAAGCGGCTGCCCTGATTTGCCACCTCCACGCCCGGCTCGTAGCGCACGAGATCGTCGATGTTCTGCGCGAGTTCCTGCTCGATGCGCCGCTCGTCGATCACGGTGACCCGGCTTGCGATATCCGCGGCGGGAACAGGGAGCTTGGAGGCCTCGACGGTGATCACGTCGATCACGGCTTCGGCATCCCGGGGAGAGTCGGCCGGCGCATCGCCGACGGCAGCCGTTGCGGCCAGCAGCC
Organism: Woeseiaceae bacterium; assembly: GCA_035655155.1. GTDB lineage: Bacteria > Pseudomonadota > Gammaproteobacteria > Steroidobacterales > Woeseiaceae > Lentisalinibacter. The sequence continues at coordinate 16,233 of DASRVH010000115.1, read as the reverse complement.
ACAGCATTTCAGACGACATCACGGTCCTCCTGATGTTTGTCGCTGGCGTGCTGGCGTCGAGCTGGCTGGCTGGCGGGTTACTTGGTCAGTATCAGCTTGTCGTTGCGCGTGATCCTCAGGCGGTAGGTCTCGCCGCGGAATTCGATGACGATCTCCTGGCGGCCCCGGAACAGGTCGGATGCCTGCAGCGGCCGATTCGGTTCGGCCGGATGCGGGTTCTGTTTATCCGATCGCCGCTCCATTTGACCTAAATGATAATGATTTACATTTGCATTGCAACCCGTAGTGTCATCCGTATAAACCACCGCCCGATCGTCGGTCCGCTTGACATGGATCAATGCGGCTGCCGCGGGGCTCCCCGATCATTGTGCACATGGACCGGGACTATCCATCCGCGCAACCCTCTGCTGGCTGCTTGGCGACGCCCCCGATGCATGGATGGATCCGACGGCCGGGCGGCCGGACCGCAGTGGTTCCGGCCGCCCGGCCGCTTTTGATCGAGCATGGCGACAGGCGTAAGGAACAGATGAACTGTTGCAGGCACCGCAGCCATGGCAACCGCACGCTGGCTGTGTTGGCGGGGCTCGCCGTCACGATGGCGGGTCATGCGGCGGCAGCGGAAGAGACGAGTGTGGCTGAGACTATCACCGCCGGTGAGGCCGCCGTGGAACTGCGCTATCGCTACGAGTTCGTGGACCAGGACGGCTTCGACGAGAATGCCAACGCCTCCACGCTGCGCCTGCGGCTGAACTACGAAACCGGGAGGTGGCGCGGCTTCAGCGCCTTCGCCGAGTTCGACCAGGTGATGGAAGTGCTCCTGGACGACTTCAACAGTGGTTCCGGTACCTCGAGCGGCGACCGCGATCGGTATCCCGTGGTTGCCGATCCGAACGGATCGGACCTGAACCAGTTCTACTTCCAGTACTCGCAGGGACCGGAATGGCTCGCACGCCTCGGCCGCCAGCGGATACTGCTGGACGACCAGCGCTACGTCGGCGGTGTGGGCTGGCGCCAGAACGAGCAGACCTACGACGGGCTCTCGTTTACGTACGCGGGCTTCGAACGGACCCGCGTGTTCTACTCCTACGTGGCCAACGTGAACCGCATCTTCGGTTCCGACGTGCCGGCGGGCGATCACGAGCAGGATACGCATTTGCTGAACGTGAAGACCGGGCTTGCCGATCAGGTCGACCTGGTGGGCTATGCCTATCTGATCGACAACGACGACGCGCCGGCTTTCTCGACGGACACCTTTGGCCTCCGCGGCACGGGCGCACTGGACCTCGGCTTCGGCCGGCTCGCGCTGCTCGGCGAGTACGCCGTCCAGTCCGACGCGGCCAACAACCCCGCGAGCTACGACGCGAATTACTTCCGTCTGCAGGCGGACTGGTCCCGCGATGCCTTCTCCGCCGGCATCGGCGTCGAGTCCCTGGGCAGCGACAACGGCCAGGGATTCCGCACGCCGCTCGCCACGCTGCACGCCTTCAACGGCTGGGCGGATCAGTTCCTGGCGACGCCGGGCGCAGGACTCGAAGACCTCTATCTGAAGGCGGGCTACGCGGTCGGCGGCTGGAAGCTGCAGGCCGTCTACCACGACTTCTCCGCCGAGAGCGGCGGGCAGGATTACGGACGCGAATTCGACGTTGCGGCCTCGACGATGCTGGGAGGTCGTTACAGGTTGCTGCTCAAAGCCGCCCGGTTCAGCGCCGATGCCGCCCCGTTTGAAGATACGACGAAAATCTGGATGATGGTGACAACGAGTTTCGGGGACGGGTGACTCGCGCCACGCAGGTATAGACCGATCCCGGAATCACTCGAAGAGCGATATGGAACAACGAACAAAACCCCGCACGAGCCGCAGTGTCCGGGTGCTCTCATTCGCCGTCGCGATCGCGGTGGGAGTGCTCGGCGGGCTCGGTGCCTTCACGATCGGGTACGGCAACGGTTTCTCCTACCTGACCAACGACCCCGAAGCGTGTGCGAACTGCCACATCATGCAGGGCCACTTCGACTCCTGGGTCACCTCCAGCCACCGCGACGTGGCCGCCTGCGGCGACTGCCATCTGCGCCACGACTTCGTCGGCAAGTGGCTGACCAAGGCGGACAACGGCTTTTTCCACGCGCTCGCCTTCACCACGGGCAATTTCCAGGAGCCCATCCGGATCAAGCCGCGCAACCGGCGGGTGACCCAGCAGGCCTGCCTGGAATGCCACGGGGAATTGGTGAACTCCATGCTGCCGGTCGAACACGGCGGCGAAGTACAGAATTGCGTTCATTGTCACAGCGACGTCGGCCACTCGGGCCGGCGCTGATGCAGACCGGAGATATTCAATGAGGAACGAGTCTCGGATGAGTGATCGAAGCATGCACAAACGGCCTGTATCGTCCCGTCACAGGGGCGCCGCGGCGCTGCTGGCACTGGTTTTCGCCGTCGCGGTGCTCGCGACGGCGGGCGTGACCTACGTGCTGATCACGATGTTCACGCACAAGCAGGATGCCAGGCAGCCGTTCGTCCGCGTGGTGGAGGTGAACGAGCTGACCACCGATCCCGAGCCCTGGGGCAAGAACTGGCCGCGCCAGTTCGACGGCTGGAAGTCGACGGCGGGCGGCGAGTTCTACGGCGGCAGCAGCGCCATGCCGGAGAGCAAGCTGGATGCGCATCCGTGGCTGAAGCGGCTCTATGCCGGCTATGCCTTCAGCATCGACTACCGAGAGGCCCGCGGCCATGCCTACATGCTCTACGACCAGGGCGTCACCGAGCGTGTGACAAAGAAACCCCAGGCCGGCGCCTGCCTGCACTGCCATGGCTCCACTACCGTGCTGTATCGCACCGTAGGTCTCGAGGCCATGGGCGAGGAGGTGACCGAGGCGAAGCTCGCCGAAGATTTCAACATGGAGGCCGTGCGGCGCGGCTTCGAGGAACTGAGCAGGATGCCGTACCAGCAGGTGCTGGAGATGCTCTATGCGACCCCCGACGGCACGCCCGGCGAGAACGAACCGGTCTTCCCCCAGCCACCCACCGGCGGCTTCACCGGCGAGTATGCGGGTGAGGGGGTGCCGGAAGGCCATGCGATGGTCGGCGAGGCCCATCCGGTGACCTGCATCGACTGTCACAGCCCCGACGACATGAGCATCCGTGTCACCCGCCCGGGCTTCATGCAGGGCATCGCCGATCTGGCCGCCAGCGACGCGCCGGTGCCGCACCTGCCGAGCGTCCAGCAGTGGCGCGAGGGCGACCGCAGCGAGCCCTACGACCCGAACAAGTACGCCACCCGACAGGAAATGCGCTCCTACACCTGCGGCCAGTGCCACGTGGAGTACTACTGCGCCAACAAGACCACGCTGACCTTCCCCTGGGGCGAGGGCCTCAAGGCCGAGAACCTGGAGAAGGTGTGGGAGGAGACGACCTTCCCCGACGGCACCGAATTCTACGACTACAAACACGGCGAGACCGGCGCCGAGGTCTTCAAGGTGCAGCATCCCGAGTTCGAGCTGTGGAGCCAGGGCATCCATGCGCGGAGCGGCGTCAGCTGCGCCGACTGCCACATGCCCTACGAGCGCGAGGGCGCCATGAAGGTGAGCAACCACAACGTGCAGAGCCCGATGGAGTTCGTGAACAGCGCCTGCCAGACCTGCCACAACGTCTCCGAGGACGAGCTGCGGGCCCGCGTCGACGACATCCAGTCGCGCACGGTCGCCATGACCGAGCGGGCCGGTCGGGCAATGACCGAGATGCTCGATGCCATCATGGAGGCCAAGGCGTCCGGCGCGAGCGACCAGGATCTTGCGCCCGTCTATGCCCTGCAGCGCAAGGCCATGTGGCGGCTCGACTACATCAGCAGCGAGAACTCCAAGGGCTTCCACGCCGATCAGGAGGCCGTGCGCATCCTGGCCGAGTCCATGGACTACAGCCGCCAGGCCCAGGCCGCGGCGCTGCGGATGCGCGCGCCCGACGCGCCGTCGACCGAGGACCTGCCCACTGAAGACGTGCAGGGCGTGACGCCGACGGAGAGGGCGCCGGTGCCGGAGGACTACGAACCGGAGATCTAGCGCAATCCAATGTAGGAGGGCCTTCAGGCCCGACTTGGAAATGGTATCGGGGCTAAAGCCCCTCCTACATGCCTTCCACAGGCAATCAACATTCGATCACGTTCACCGGTACCTCGATGACGTTCACAGCGAGACCGCCCCGGGCGGTCTCCTTGTATTTTGTCTTCATGTCGCGGCCGGTGTCGCGCATGGTCTTGATCACCTTGTCCAGCGAGACGAAGTGCTGACCGCTGCCCCTCAGCGCGAGTCGCGCCGCATTGATGGCCTTGATGGACGCCATCGCGTTGCGCTCGATGCAGGGGATCTGGACCAGGCCCGCGATGGGATCGCAGGTGAGGCCGAGATTGTGCTCCATGCCGATCTCGGCCGCATTCTCCGCCTGCTCCGGCGTGCCGCCCAGACCCTCGGCGAGTGCGCCTGCCGCCATGGAGCAGGCTGACCCGACCTCGCCCTGGCAGCCGACCTCGGCGCCGCTGATGGATGCGTTCTCCTTGAACAGTACCCCGATGGCACCGGCGGTCAGCAGGAAGCGCACGATGTCGTCCTCGTCCGCGCCGCGGAAGCGCACGAAATAGCGCAGCACGGCCGGGATGATGCCGGCTGCGCCGTTGGTCGGCGCGGTGACCACGCGGCCGCCGGCCGCATTCTCTTCGTTCACGGCCAGCGCGTAGAGGTCCACCCAGTCCATGACCGTCAGGGGATCGCTCAGCGACCGCTCCGCCTGGGACGAGAGCTGGGCATGCAGCGCTGCCGCGCGCCGCTCCACCTTCAGGCCGGGCAGCGTGCCCTCCGTGGCGCAGCCGCGATCGATGCACTCGTCCATCACGCGCCAGATCTCGAGCAGCCGCTCGCGGGTCTCGGCCGCGGTGCGCCAGGCGGTCTCGTTTTCCAGCATGACGTCGCTGATGGCGAGACCCGTGCGCTTGGTGTGGCCGAGCAGTTCGGCCGCGGTGGTGAAGGGATAGCGGAGTTCCGTGTCGTCCTTTTTGATGGGTCCGCTCTCGGCATCCTCCTCGTCCACCACGAAGCCGCCGCCCACGGAGTAGAACGCGGCCGCCAGCAGCGTCCCGCCGGACTCGTCGAGGGCCGTGAAGCGCATGCCGTTCGGGTGATGGGGCAGCTTCTGGCGCCGGTCGAAGACCAGGTCCTCCCGGTGCGCGAAGGCGATCTCGCGCTCGCCGCCGAGCCGCAGTACGCCGTTCTCGCGGACGGCCTCCACCCGCGCGGGTATCGACTCCACGTCGACGTTCTCGGGACGCTCGTCCTCGAGCCCCAGGATGACCGCCTTGTCGGAGCCGTGGCCGCGCCCGGTGGCGCCCAGCGAGCCGTAGAGTTCCACCTGCACCCGGGCGACGCGCTCGAACACGCCCGCCTCGCGCAGCCGCGCGACGAACTGCCCGGCGGCCTTCATCGGTCCCACGGTGTGGGAACTGGAGGGGCCGATGCCGATCTTGAAGAGGTCGAATACGCTGATGGCCATGACGAGTCCGTGTCGAAGTTGCAGCCTCGTATGATCGGTCCCCGCGCGGCGGGATACAAGGGCGGGGTCAGGCGGAGGGACGAGGCTGCAGGTGGCCGAGCTCCTGCAGCGCATTGCGCACCACCCGCAGCGCCGAGCGCAGAAACAGCACCACCAGCCCGCCGGCGATCAACAGGTCGGGCCAGCCGGACTCGAGCAGCCAGACCGCCCCGGCGGCGAGGATGACCGCCATGCCGTCGAAGATGTCGTTGCGCGAGCACTCCCACACCGAAGCCATGTTGACGTCGTCGTTGCGCAGCGGCGTGAGCAGCGCGAGGCAGACGAGGTTGGCACCCAGATTGAGCACCGCAGCCACGCTCATCGTCTCCACCACCGGCACGCCCGGGTGGAACAGGCTCCAGGCGATCTGGCCGGCCACCGCCAGGGCGGCGGCGGTGATCAGCACGCCCTTGAACAGCGCCACCCTGGCCTTGGCGCCGGCCGCGGCGCCCACCACCGCGAAGCTGAGGGCATAGGTGAGCGCATCGCCCAGGTTGTCGAGGGTGCCCGAGAGCAGCGCCGAGGAACCGCTGAGTACGGAGGCGGCGAGCATCATGACGAACGTGGCAGCATTGATTGCGAGCACGATGGCGAGAACGCGCCGCTGGCGCGTCTGCAGCTCCGCCGTGTCGATGGGCCGTTCGCAGCAGCAGTCGCTCATGCCGGGATGGTATCGCATCCGCGCCTTGCGGTGGCACGCCGCGCCGGCTTCCCCGGCGGCTTTCCCTGGATCGGGTTTGTCCGTATAAGAGTGCTGAAGATCCCCCCCACGATCCCCGGACGGAGCCCCGCCATGCGCATGGCCGATTTCATCGAACAGAACCTGGAGCCGATATTGTCGGACTGGGAGCAGTTCGCCGCGGAGCTGGAGCCGGCGGCCGCAGGGTTGACGAAGCAGGAACTGCGGAATCTCGCCGGGGCGATCCTGCGCTCGATCGCCGAAGACATTCGAATGAATCAGAGTGAAGCCGAACGGCACCGTAAATCACTCGAGGAGCCGAACCGGGACGGCGGGCACATAGGCAGGACCGGCCGCGGCCACGCCGCCGAGCGGCTGGGTGAGGGTTTCACCCTGCAGCAGCTCGTGGCCGAATACCGGGCGCTCAGAGCCAGCGTCATCCGGCAGTGGCGCGAGACGCTGCAGGAACAGGGTGATGGCGAAGTGGAGGAGTTGACCCGCTTCAACGAAGCCGTCGACGAGTCGCTGGTGGAGGCGGTAGGCTGGTATCACGCGCGCATCGAGGATGCCCGCGACCTCCTGAACGGGGTGCTCGCCCACGACCTCAGAGGCCCACTCGAGTCTCTGCTCATCGGCACCCGGGTGCTGATGGATCACGAAGCGGCGCTGGAGGCGGATCAGCTGCGCTCCGTCGTGCTCATCCGCAACAGCGGCGAGCGTATGCGGGCGCTCATCAACGACCTCCTCGATTTCACCCGCACGCGCCTCGGCACGGGGCTGCCGATCGCCGCTGCGGAGGCGGACCTCGGCCTCATCCTGAGGCGCATCTGTGACGAGCTGCGCATGGCCCATCCGGAAGCCGACATCCGCTGCGAGGCATCCGGCGACCTGGCCGGCGTCTGGGACGGCGGGCGCATCGAACAGATGCTCGCGAATCTGATCGAGAATGCCGTCACGCACGGTCGGCAGCGCCGGCCGGTCCGGGTCCTGGCGCGAGCGGATGGCGACGACGTGGTCGTGGAGGTCCATAACGAACACGGCGGCATCCCCGAGGAGATGCAGGAAGTGATCTTCGACCCCCTCAGGCGCGCCGCTCGGTCGGATACGACCGAAGGCCTGGCGGGCTACAGCGTCGGTCTCGGCCTTTACATCGCGCGGCAGATCGTGGAGGCGCACAACGGCTTCATCGAACTCGCGTCCTCGCAAGAAGACGGCACGACGTTCACCGTGCGTCTGCCGCGCCGCAGGCGGGACGGCGCGCATACGGCGGGCCTGACCTGAGCCCGGGCGATCGGCCGCTCGCCGCCAAGCCGGTGTTCCGGCTGGAGCAGCATCCGACCGGCCTTCAAGCCGGCTTGCGCACGCGGACCGTCAGTCGGCCAGCAGCTCGTCCAGTGATTCCCGTACGAGGCCGGCCCAGGCTTCCGCGGACTGCGCCGGCGGCAGGCTGTCCCTTCCCGGCGGCGGCGGCACCCGCTCGGTCAGGTCGATGAGGAAGCGATTCATGGCAACCTCGCCGTCGCCGTCGATGACGAACAGACCGGGCGTCCCGGTGACGCCATAGCCGTAGGCGATCTCGTCGCCTTCCAGCGCCGTCACGAAGTCATAGCCGTTGCGGGCGATGAACCCGGCCGGGTCGCCGTCGTCCCAGACGCTGACGGCGAAGACCTGCACGCCCCGGCCGGCGTAGTCCTCGCGGATGGACTGGAGATGGGGCATGAGTGCCTTGCACCAGGGGCACCAGGTGGCCCAGAACAGCACTACCGCCGGCCGGCCGTCGGCGTCGGCCGGGAATTCCACGGTCTCACCGGAGGGCGAGGGCAGCGTCCACGCCGGCGCGTCCGCACCGTGCGGCAGCGGCGGAGCCGCTTCCCTCGCGCCGAGAGAGGGCGCGGCAAGCAGGATGGTCAGGGCCAGTGAGGTGCACAGTGCTTTCATCGGTCGGGGTCCTTTTGTCGGAGTGCGTCACGGACGATGTCGGGACCGAGTGCCGCGCGCAGCCAGATGCCGGGCCCGCGACCGACGCTGCTCACGGCTGCGCCTGCCGGGTATCGGGGCCGATGCGGGCGCCGTCCGCGGACAGCAGCGCGTGCAGCAGATTGTCCTGGAAGTGGATATTGCCGGTCAGCTGGTCGTGTTCCTCGCACAGGAAGAACGAGTAGTCCAGCGGGAAGTAGATGTAGCGGTGCCGTGACACCGTAGGGTCCAGCGTCTGGCGGGCGATGAGCGAGGGCTTCGTCACTACCCCGTCGCCGGGTTCGAGCAGCAGTTGTTCGTAGTCGATGCCTTCGTGCCGGTCGCGGATCTCGGAGGGCTCGAGCCGGAGCCTGGAGTCGCCGCCCCATTCCTCGACCAGGATGCGGGCGGGGGTCAGCGTGCAGTCGCCGCCGAAGGTGATGAAGCGCACCGTCGGTTCGGGTTCCGGCACGGTGAGCGACCAGACGAAGCGCCGGGCCCGCTCGATACGCTTCTCGAAGTAAGCCTCGTAGGTGCGCAGACGCTGCTCGGCGCGCTGCGGGTCCTCGATGTCGGCGCAGATCCGCTCGCGCACTCCCCGGTCGTAGACCGACATGCCGAAGCGGCGCCAGAACTCGCTGGAGAAGACGTCGCGTTCCAGGGGTTCGCCGTCGGCCGTGACCAGCCAGGTATTGAGCGGGTGGGGAAGCAGCTGGTAGGTGCTGGGAAATGTGGCGACCACTTCCCGGGGGATCCGGTTCAGCCCCACCTTCGAGCCTTCCCTCAGCGTGCGGAAGGCCTTTACCGTGCCCAGATTGGGCGTGCCCAGGAGCACCACGCGCCGCATGTGCCCGGCGCCGCGGTTGCTCACCGGGAAGTCGTTGTCGTTCAGGACGTCCTGTGTGCCGTAGCGGCCGTAGTAGCGGGCGATCAGGCCGCCCATGCTGTGCGCGATGATGTCGACCCTGAGCTGCGGGTTGTCGTGATCCCGCCGAATCTGCTCGAGAAAAGCGTCCAGCTTCCGCACCGTGCTGACGTTGTCCTGGCGCCAGTCGTAGGTAAACACGTAGTAGTGCTTTGCGCCCTGGCCGGGAGGCTCGCCGGCGGTGGCTCTGCGATAGCCGCCATAGCGCTCGAGCACGCGGAGTATCTCGGAATAGAAATCCCGTCCTGCCGCCTTGTCCGTGAGCCCGGACACCACGAGTTCGTCGGGCAGCGGCTCGAGCGTCTCGGGGTCTATCTCGAGCGCGAGTTCGGAATAGTCGGCGAACATGATCTTCCAGACGGGGCCCGGCCATACCTCCTGCCCGGTGTCCGCGTGGGCGAGCCGGGAGCCGAGCGCGCCCGGGATGAGCACCACCGGCGGCTGGATGTCCGGATTGGACTGCATGGCGTAGAGCCGCGCGAGGTCGGGCGCGGGACCGGCGCAGGCGCCGATCGCGAGAGCTGCCGCAATGACCGCCAGACCACGTCTGACGCTAACCATGAGGCCACGCATGGCTCTAACCGTGAGGGTTACCGATGTTCGCGCTCAGCAGCGTATCCTCCCTGCGGAGCAGGAACAGGGCCAGGCAGGCCGCGAGCATGGGCCAGGCGGCGAAGAACAGGATGTTCGGCCCCTCGAACGGCGCCAGATACTGGCGGAAGGAAGACAGGGTGGAGACGGTGTGCATGGCCAGGATGGCGCCGTAGGTCCAGGTTCGCCAGGCGCCGGCGAGGAAGGCCAGCACCACGATAAGCTGCAGCCCGCCGAGTGCGTAGAAGACGGTTTCGCCCAGTCCGGGCATCGCGTAGAAGGTGCCGAATACGCCGGCCGCATGCTCGGGGCGAAGCAGCTTGTCCACCGACCAGACGAGCATGACGATGGCGACGCCGACGCGCAGTGCGAGCAAGGAGATTCGCAGATTGCGGTTAGTTGATTCCATGTTCGGAGTTCCTCCTCAGACTTTGTAGCCGCCGACCTCGTCTTCGCTGTGCTCGACGCCCAGGCCGAGCGCGATGCGGTTGACGAAGTTGAAATAGGCGACGATCAGGTTGGCCAGCAGGATGTCTTCGTCGGTGTAGCCGCTGCGGCGCATCGTCACCACGTCGCTTTCCTCGACGGCCGCGGGAGAGGCCGTCAGCTTGCTCGCGTAGTCGAGCAGCGCGCGATCGCCGGGCGGCAGGTCCGCCTCCCGGTAGTCGCTGCAGACCCGGTCCAGCAGATCCTCGTCCCTGAGGTATTTCGCCAGCGCCTCGCGGTGGTGGCTGACACAGTACTCGCACTGGTTCTCACGCGATACCACAACGGCAATCATCTCGCGCTGGGCGCGGGACAGCCCGCCGGAGCCGAACAGCAGACCCATGTAGAGGTCCAGGTGATGGGCCAGCGCCGACGGGCGCAGGCTGTGGACCTTCAGGATGTTGGAGACGCGGCCCCGTTGCTCTCGCAGGCGGTCGTACAGCTCGGCGATCTCGCCCTCCGCCCCGTCTTCCGGATGTACGTGTATCCAGCTCATGATTGCTCGCTCCAGTAGATCTGTCCGGCAGATCTATACAACTTGATGCTTGTATTCTGAACTGATCGGTACTAAATTACCACGCCGAGCACGACAGGTTCAATCAGCGCATTGCATGGCGAACCATTACATACCGATAAGCAAAGGAGTTCCCGATGGCCGACGTACTGACCGCCACCCGTTCCCTCTACGACCGTTTCGTTGCGGCGCTCGGTCCAATTGACGGAATAGGGCCGCTGTTGCTGCGGCTGTATCTCGCGCCGGTATTCATGCAGGCGGGATGGAACAAGCTGGCCAATTTCGAGCAGACCGCCCAGTGGTTCGGCAATCCCGACTGGGGGCTGGGGCTGCCTTTCCCGTCGGTGATGACGGCGCTCGCGGCGGGCACCGAATTCTTTGGCGGCATGCTGCTGATCGCCGGCCTCGCTACGCGCCTCATCGCCATACCGCTGGCCTTCACGATGCTGGTGGCGATGTTCGCCGTCCACTGGGAGAACGGGTGGCTGGCCATCTCGGATGCATCCAGCTGGCTGGCCAACGAGCGCGTCATGGAGGCAGCGGAGCGCAAGGAGAAGGCGATCGAACTGCTGAAGGCACACGGCAACTACAGCTGGCTGACGGCACGGGGCTCCATCACGATCCTGAACAACGGCATCGAGTTCGCCGCCACCTACTTCGTGATGCTGATCGCGCTGCTGTTCACCGGCGGCGGGCGTTTCTTCAGCCTGGACTACTGGATTGCCCGGGCGACCGGCGGCCGCCGCGAGGCGGTGTGAGTCAGCCAGGCGCCGCCAGGTTTAGCCAGGTTTAGCCAGGGGTAGCCGGGCTGATCCGGCCTCTGGTTTGCATTATGAACTGATCAGTACTAAATTGAAGGCATGAATAGAGGACGACCACTCGAATTCGATCCCGATACCGCGCTGGAAGCGGCGATGCAGCTGTTCTGGAGCCGCGGTTTCGAGGCCGCCTCATTACAGGATCTGCTGGATTCCATGGGCATCGCCCGCAGCAGTTTCTATCAGGCCTTCGGCAGCAAGCAGGAAGTGTTTCTGCGGGCCGTCGAGCGTTATCGGGACTATCTCGTCGGCGAGCTGCGCACCTCCATGGAGAGCGCGGACTCGGGGCTGGCGTTCATCGAGGGCACGCTGAAGTCGGTGGCCGAGGACACGAAGTGCGCGGATGGCCGCCGTGGCTGCCTCGTCTTCAATTCGGCGGCCGAATTCGGTCAGAAAGACCCCGAGGTGGCCGCCCGTGTGGCCGCGAGCATCGACGCCTTCACACGGGTCTTCACCGATGCCGTGCGTCGCGCACAGGAAGAGGGCGACGTCCCGCCGGAGCGCGACCCGAAGCTGCTCGGCCGCCACGTCGTCTGCACGATGAGTGGATTGCGTACGCTGGCCAAGGCGGGAGCCCGACGCAGCGAACTGGTCGCCATCGCCGATCTGGCGATGCGATCGCTCGGCTGACCCACGCGACAGCCATTCGTCCCGCACGGTACCGCGAGGTGCTGCGGGTACCGACACGAGCAACACAGGAGAGAGATCATGAAGTTCCGCGTACACGACATCGAGAGCGCACCGGAGCAGTCACGTCCCGTCATGGAGGCGGTGAAGGAGAAATACGGCTTCCTGCCCAACCTGTTCGGCGTCTTCTCGCATTCGCCGGCGGCCGCCGAGGCTTATGCCTCCATCGGCCAGGCGCTGGAAAAGGCGGCACTCGACCCCGCCGAGCAGCAGGTGGTGTTCCTGACCGTGAGCGCGAAGAACGGCTGCGACTACTGCGTGGCGGCGCACAGCACGCTCGCGAAGGCCACGTCGATGTCCGACGAGGCGCTCGAGGCCCTGCGCAACGGCGAGGAGCTGCCGGATGAGCGGCTGCAGGCCGTGGCGCGCTTCGCCGCCGCCATGCGCGACCATCAGGGCTGGGTGCCGGAGGAGGAACTGAAGGCGTTCGCCGACGCCGGCTATGAGCAGCGCCACGTGCTGGACGTCATCACCATCCTGGCGATGAAGACGCTCAGCAATTACACCAATCACCTCGCCGGCACGCCGCTCGACGACGCATTCGCCGCCCAGTCCTGGGACGGCGGCCGTCACGCTGCCTGACCGGGTTCTGCCGATGAGCGTTCGAGCAGTGCAGCGCGGTCAGCGTCGACCCCCCTTCCCCGGGATATCCCTGTTCGCGCTGACTGCGCTGCTTCTGCTCGCCCTCGCCGACGGTGCCGGCGCGCAGGGCTGGGAGACGGATATCCTGCGCGATACCTTCGGCTACGGCGAAGGCACCCCGGCGGATGTCGACTGGAACGAGATCGAGCAGGGCTGCGGCGCGCGGGATTGCATCCCGTCCATCGACGAGCCGCGGTTCGTTGCCGCCGACGAGGCGGAATTTCTTTCCCCGGCCGACGTCGTGATGGGCATCGAGATCGACGGCGATGCGCGGGCGTATCCCATCTCCATCCTGAATTTTCACGAGATCGTGAATGACGAGATCGGCGGGCGGCCCGTCGCCATCACCTATTGTCCGCTATGCGGGTCTGGCATCGCGTTCGACCGCAAGTTCGGCGAGCAGGTGGTGGAATTCGGCGTGTCCGGGCTCCTGCGCAAGAGCGACCTGATTCTCTACGATCGGGCCACGGAGTCACTGTGGCAGCAGATTACCGGCAGGGCATTCGCCGGGCCGATGCGCGGGGAAGAGTTGGAGCCCATCCCGGTCTCCATCACACGCTGGGTGCGGTGGCGCGATGCCCACCCGGACACCCGGGTTCTGTCCACGGACACCGGGTTCGAGCGACCGTACTCGAACAAGACGCCCTACGGCGACTACGACGAGAGCCGGCGCCTGCTTTTCCCGGTGGACTATGACCGCAGCCTGCATCCGAAGACCGTGGTACACGGCGTCGAGGTGGGCGATGCCTCCTATGCCGTGACGGAGAGCGTCCTGCAGGCACACGGGGAACTGGAGCAGCCCGGCGAGCCCGGCGTGCGCTGGGAGATGCGGCCTGGCGGCGAGGTGACCGCCGTGCGGGGCGACACCGGCGAGCGGCTGGTCACTCACCGGATGTTCTGGTTCGCCTGGTACAGCTTTCACACCACGACGCGCCTCTATACCGAGCAAGACGACGCAGACGACGGCGGCGGATGAGCGGGACACTGCAGCGCCGGGATCGACGTCACGTGGTGATCGTCGGTGGCGGATTCGCCGGCGTCAGCGTCGCGCGCCGGCTCGAAAAGCGGCTCGATCCGGATTGGGAGATCTACCTCCTCAGCGAGGAGAACTACCTGACCTACAAACCACTGCTGCCGGAGGTGGTCGGCGCCTCCATCCTGCCGAGCAATGTGGTTGCCCCGCTGCGTCAGATGACGCGGCGCACGCGTCTGCGCATGGTCCGGGTGGAAGGCATCGATGTCGCCGCAAAGACCGTGCACTACCGGGGCCGGGAGCCGGGCAGCCTGAACTACGACGAGCTGGTGCTGGCCTGCGGTCAACGGCCGAGGGTGGATCTGATCGAGGGCATGGATCGCTACGGTAATCCGCTCGCGAGCGTGGGCGACGCGCTGCATCTGAGGAACCGCATTCTGGCGCGTCTGGAGCAGGCGACCATAGAGCCCGACAGGTCGACGCGGAACTGGCTCACACGGTTCGTCGTCGTGGGCGGCGGTTTCAGCGGCGTCGAGGTGGCCGGGGAGCTCTTCGACTTCCTGTGTGCCGCCGTCCCTTACTACAAGAACGTCTCGGCGCAGGACTGCCGCGTTACGCTCCTGCACGCCGGTGATCGGCTGCTGCCCGAACTCTCGCCGCGACTCGGTGAAGTGGCCAGGAAGAATTTCGCGAAACGTGGCATAAACGTGCATCTCGATGCTCGCGCCGTCCGCGTCGACCGCGACGGTGTGACCCTCGCGGACGGCGAACGTATCAGCGGCGGGACGGTAGTCACGACGATCGGGACGCAACCCCAGCCGTTCACTGAGGCGGTCGATCTGCCGAAGGACAGAGGCAGGTTCGTGACGGCACCGGACATGTCGGTGGAGGGCGCGGGCGGCATCTGGGCGATCGGCGACTGCGCGCTGGTACCGAATGCCTGGGATGGCGAATACAGTCCGCCGACGGCCCAGTTCGCGGAACGCCAGGCCCGAACGCTGGCCGATAATCTGCTGGCGAGCACCGCCGGCAGGGAGACTCGCGAGTTCCGCTACCGGCCCCGCGGCCAGCTCGCCTCCATCGGCCATACGAAGGCGGTCGTGGAACTGCCGGGCATTCGTTTCTCCGGCTTCATTGCCTGGCTGGTGTGGCGTGCCTTCTACCTGGTGCGCATCCCGACATTGGCGAGAAAGACCCGGCTGTATCTGGAATGGACCTGGGCCATGTTCTTCCCGCCCGACGTCGCCCACATGAATTTCGACCGTACCGGGATGGCAAGCTCTGCCGTGGAGCGGAGGTCTGCGAGTGAAGAGACAGGCAGTGAACGCTATGAAAGGCAGCATCAGAGATCAGCTCAGGCGTAACACCGTCGCCCTGATCAGTCTGGTAGTCGCCCTGGTCGGGCTGACCTACAACACCTGGCGGAACGAACTCACCGAGCACAACCGCAACCTGCGCGCCGCCGGCTTCGAGATGATCCTGACCGTCGGCGAGCTGCAGCAGATCGTCTTCTTCAGCCACTACGACCAGGACCAGTACCGCGGCAATCCACGGGCCGGCTGGACCCGCGTGCTGCTGCTGGACGATCTCTCCGAGATCATGCCCGATCACGTCGAGGTGGCTACGGACGACTTGCGCGCTACCTGGGACGAAGACTGGGCGGCGCTGGGCAGCGAGGCCGAGGCCGAGACGCGAATCACCGCCGCTATCGACCGGGTTCGCGATGAAACGCTGGAGGCGCTGGCCGATCTCGACTGACGACGCTCGCGGAGGGCGGAGAACGTGATGGCACCAGAGACTTCCCGCAAGACCGCACCGGCCGGACTCGGCTCCGTCTTGCTTCTTGCGTGCCTGATGCTCGTGGCGGGCAATGCGGCCGCGGCGTCCTGCCCCGGAGAAGGAATCGCCGTGCAGGTGCTCGGCT
Organism: Woeseiaceae bacterium; assembly: GCA_035655155.1. GTDB lineage: Bacteria > Pseudomonadota > Gammaproteobacteria > Steroidobacterales > Woeseiaceae > Lentisalinibacter. The sequence continues at coordinate 469 of DASRVH010000115.1, read as the reverse complement.
CGGGCGGTCCCATTGCAGACGACTCCCGTGCCTCCACGAGCTATGTGGTCTGGGTCGACGGCACATCCCGGATCCTGATCGATGCGGGGTCGGGCGCCTTCCTGCGTTTCGGCGAAATCGGCGCCGATTTCGGCCAGCTGGACTTCATCGGACTCAGCCACTTCCATACCGACCACTCCGCCGACTTTCCGGCGCTGCTGAAATCCGGGTCCTTCTCGGATCGCTCCGTGCCGGTGAGGGTAGTTGGGCCCTCGGGCAGCGACCGCTTCCCGGACCTCGACGGGTTCCTCCACGGCCTGCTCAGTCCCGAAGTTGGCGCGTACCGCTATCTCTCCGGCTATCTCGACGGTTCGGGCGGATTGCCCGCCCTCGACACCGTGGCGGTTACCGATGAGTCCGGCACAACGCGCGTGTTCGAAGGCGAGGACGGCCTCGTGATCGACGCCATGCACGTGCCTCACGGCATCGT
>DASRVH010000114.1:0-21390 GCA_035655155.1 Woeseiaceae bacterium | reverse complement strand
GTGGCAGCCGGCGTAGGGCGCTTCGTGGTCACCACCAGCGGCGCGGCATATGGCTACAGCCCCGACAATCCCCGCTGGATGACAGAGGAGGCGCCCGCCCGCGGGCATCCCGCCTTCGAGTACAGCCGCAACAAGAGCGAGGTGGAGCGAATACTGGCCGAGTACCGGGTCACTCGTCCCGATCTCGCCCAGGTGTTGCTGCGTCCGGGCACGGTCATCGGCAAGGGCACCAGCAGCCCGGTCACCGAGATCTTCGAGGGACCGGTGGTGCCCGGCATACTCGGCACCGACGCGCCGTTCGTCTTCGTCTGGGACCGGGACCTCGTGGCCATCCTGGTCCAGGCGGCGCTCGGCGAGCAGACCGGCGTCTACAACGTCGCCGGCGACGGCGCGCTCACCGCGAAAGCCATCGCGAAGGCCCTGCGCAAGCCCTACGTGCCCGTGCCCGCCGGCCTGCTGGCGGCCGGGCTGGGCCTGGCGAAGCGCCTCGGCAAGACCGTAAACGGCCCGGAGACCGTGGACTTCCTGCGCTACCGCCCGGTGCTCTCCAACGAGCGGCTGAAGCGCGAGTTCGGCTACACGCCCATCTCGTCCGCGGCGGCCTTCCGCATCTGGCTGGAGGACCGGGACGAGCCGGACGACAAGAGCCTCCCCGGCGACGCCGATTACCGCCCGGTGGTGGCCATCACCGGCGGCGCCGGCGGCATCGGCCGCGCGCTGGCGCGGCGCTGGACCCTGGAGGGCGCCCGTATCGCCCTGCTGGACTTCGAGCCCGAACCGCTCGAGCAGGCCGCCGAAGGGCTGCGCGCGACGGGGGCCGACGTCATGACCGCCGAGTGCGATGTGACCGATTACGCGGCCTGCCAGCGCGCGATTCGGGCGGTGGCGGGCCACTACGGGCGTCTCGACGTGCTGATGAACAACGCGGGCACCGTGCACCGCAGCCTGTTCGAGGAGACGGGCCTCGACGTGTACCGCAAGGTGATGGAGGTGAACTTCTTCGGCAGCGTGAATTGCACGAAAGCCGCGCTGGAACACCTGAAGGCGACGCGAGGGCTGATCGTCGTCACCAGCAGCATCGCCGGCGTTGCGCCGCTGTACGGGCGCACCGGCTATGCGGCCAGCAAGCACGCGCTGCACGGCTTCTTCGAGTCGCTGCGCTGCGAGGTCGCAGCGGACGGGGTGCGGGTGATGATGGCCTGCCCGAACTTCGTGCGCAGCCCCTTCGAGCAGCGTGCCATGGGCGGCGACGGCAAGCCGGCCGGCACGAAACGCACCATGATCGGCCGGCTCGCCGAACCCGACGACGTGGCCGATGCCATCGTCCGCGGCGCGAAGAAGGGCCGGGACATCGTCGTGCTCAGCTTCCTGGGGAGACTGTCGTACTACATGGCGAGGCTCGTCCCGCGCCTCTACGCCCGCGGCATGACCCGCCGCCTGCGGGAAAGATAGATGTGGGAGGGGCTTCAGCCCCGACCTTCAGCCCCGATCTTCCGCCGCGAACAAGGAACGAGACCAGCCAGCCATGAAGCTCCGCTTACTCTTCTACTTTCTGTTCTGCCTGCCTCTGACCAAACCCGCGATAGCCGACGACCCGCCCCGCCTCACCGCCCAGGGGTTCGCCATCACGAGCGTCCAGCACGGCGAGCCCGGCGAATTCCCGCCGGTGCGCCTGCGGGCGGAGGCGCCGGCACGCATCGCTTCCCTGGTAGTCAGGCAGGGTGAGTTCGAGGCGGATCTTGCCACCACGCCGGATCGCTCCCTGTTCCCGCTGTTCGGTCTGGACAGCCGTCCGCTGCAGTCCTACGACATCACGCTGGATTTCAGCCCCTACATCAACCAGAGGCTGACGGCGGACGGCGAATATCTCTTCCTGGTGACGCTCACGGATCGGGAAGATCGCCGCAGCACAGCGACCCTCGAGATCGCCGTGGGCGAGCCGGAGATTCCGCCCGAGCCGGCTGCCGGCGAGGCGTTCGGCCGGGAACTGGAAGCGTCGGACGCCGTCCTGCGCCGTATCGGCGCCGGCCCGGTCCAGGCCGCGGGCATCTCCGGCCTGACGTGGGTTACGGTGGAGGCGATCGATGTCACGATCCGCGTTCGGCCCGCGCGGTCAGGGCTGACGCTGCGCGAGCTGCCTGCGGGCATCTGGCCGGAACTCACCGATACCGTGGCACTCGCCGGCGCCGTGGCCGCGACCGATCCGGTCGAATTCGTCGACCTGCCGACCGCGAACCGGGGCGCTGCGGGGCGCGTGCTGGTGCTGAGCGATGCGGCCGGGCACACCGTCTTCCGCATCACGGGCAGCGCCACCGCCGTGTCGGAGAAAGGCACGACGGTGGAACTCGTGGGCCGGGTCAGGCGCTAGCCCGCGCGCTTGAGTTCCGGCCCCTTCTCGGCCGTGCCGAGGTCCGCCAGCGTCTCCTGCAGGCTCTTCTGACGCCTTGCCTGCGGGTCGATCAGCTTCTCGGTCTGCAGGTTCAGGCTGTCGACGAACAGCGATTCGATCTCCTTCGGCATGCCCTTGATGGACAGGCTGGCCCGTTCGCGGATGCCCTCGAAGATGCGGATCTTCTCGTCGAGGAAGCCCGTCGCGTCGAAGCCCAGTCCGGCGATGTAGTCACCGTAGCGCTGCAGCTGGCTCTGCAGCAGGTGGATGTACTCGCCGAGCAGGAACTCGGTGGCGACCACGAACGGCTTCGGCGGCTTCGTCGCCAGCGTGTTAAGCGCATTGATGATGTCGAACAGGCTGTCCGAGAAACCGATCAGCAGTTCGCGGTACTCTCGGTCGATCCTCTCCGCCTCCCGCAGCTTCGCATCGAAGCGGGAGGTGGCGTTCCACCACACCGAGAGGATGAAACCGAGGCTCACCGCGAAGAAGCTGGCCACGGTGATCTTGATCGCGTATATCGGATCGCCCGGCATGACCGGCAGGTTCTCGAACAGATACAGCGACCCGCCGAACAGGAACGCGAACACGATCACGAGTGCGAACAGCGGATTCGTGAATCGTCTCGATTTCAGCTGCGACTCGGCCTGCCGAATCCACTCGCCGTGGCGCAATTCGCCGCTCTGCCGGCGCACCTCGGGACGCAGCGCCACGTCCGCCTGGGACTCGGCCATCTGTCCCTTCCGGATGCTCTTTCTGACGTAGTCTGTCACGGTCTTCTCCTCGTGACGTCCTGGCCTCCGTGCCATTCCTCTCCCTATTCGACGCTAGGACGGATTTGGCCGTCTGGCAATCGTGGATGTGTGAAGTGCGCGGGAAGGGAGGAACGGAGCGCGTCCGTGTAGTAAGTTATGCAGCGACACAAGAATGACAAGGGCCTGGCTCCATGAAATATCGAAACTTCTGGGTACCGGTTGCGGCGGCTCTGGCGCTGGCAGCTTGCGGGTCGACGACTCCCGACACAGATACCGACGCTGCGGAGAGTAACGGTTTGACCAAGCGCCCCTTCGAGCCGATGCTCGACGGCAAGTGGATCGGCAACGGAATCTCTTACGGTGCCTACCGTGACGGGGAAGCGCCTGGGGAGGCGCTGACGTCTAAAGAGCACATACTCGAAGACCTCACGATCCTCGCAGAGCGGTGGAACCTGATCCGTCTCTACGGCGCGGACGAGCAGGCGCGGAACATTCTGGAGGTGATCGAGGAGCACGACCTGCCGATCCGGGTCATGCAGGGCATCTGGCTGGATGCGCACAAGACCGGGCAGGAGAATGAAGAGCAGGTGCGGCTGGCGATCGAGTTCGCCAATCGCTTCAGCGACATCATCATCGCGGTCAATGTCGGCAACGAGATATTCGTCGACTGGTCGTACCACCGGATCGATGACATGGACGGCGTCATCGAGCAGATCAGGCGGGTGCGCTCGGGCGTCCCACAGCCGGTGACCGTGGCGGACGACTACAATTTCTGGAACAAGCCCCGGGCACGCCGGGTGGCCGACGAACTGGACTTCATCTGCCTGCACGCCTATGCGTTCTGGAACGACAAGACGCTGGACATCGCGATGGAATGGACCGAGTCGATCTACCGCGACATCCAGAGCCGTCATCCCGACCACACGATCGCCTATTGCGAGACCGGCTGGCCGACGAGCAGAGTCTATGGCGACGGCAGCCACGAAGGCGGGTTGATCGGTAAAGCGGGCGAGCCCGAGCAGGAGATTTTCTTCAACCAGTACGATCCGTGGGCAGAGCGCAACAAGGTCATCTCTTTCTACTTCACGTCATTCGACGAAAAGTGGAAGGGCGGATTCGACGGGGACAACCCGATGGACAAGGCGGAGAAGCACTGGGGGCTCTACTACAGCGACCGGACGCCGAAGCCGGTGCTGCAGTAGCCGGGAAGCGGGTGGCCGCTAACGAGGCAGGGTGGACACGATCAATGTGAGGCCCTCGCGGTCAACGACATTCACGGTCATGCCCGCGGCGAGTGAGCCGGTGTCGCCGGGCGCACGGACAGCTCGCCACGTCTCGCCCCGTATCAAGACCTGGCCGTGCGGGGCCGAGTCGAAACCGTCAACGACGACGGCCTTCTCGGCAGGCACATCGGACACCAGATGCTTCTCGCCCGGACCGATATGGACTCGTGTCGGTGCGATGGACTCCATCCACGCAGCTATCGCCAGGTCCGCGAGGGCCGTTGCAAATACGGCGGCGGCGAAGCGCGTGAAGATGCTCCAGTCTGTGAACACGCTGCTGAGGAGAATCGAAGTGCCGCCGACAGTTACCGAGGTAGGCAGTATGACGAGCCACCAGGTCAACGAATAGCGCTTCATTTCCCCGTCTTCTGTTTGTGCCCGTCGTGATCGATCATCAGGTCAGGCGACGGCGTAGGCGGCCAGGGTCCAGAGCATGCCGGCCAGCCCGGCCGCGTAGCTGGCCGGCACGATCTGGGTCTTCACGTGGTCCATGAGGTCGCAGCCGGTGGTCATGGCGGAGAGGATGGTGGTGTCGGAGATCGGCGAGCACTGGTCGCCGTAGACGCTGCCATTCAGCACCGTGGCGAAGCAGATGGAGAGGTAGATCTCCGGGTTCGCGACGCCCTGCACCTGGCCCACGGTCCACGCCAGCGGCATAGCCAGCGGGAATGCGATGGCGTAGGTGCCCCAGCTCGTGCCGGTGGAGAAAGCGATGATCATGGTCATGAGCTGCAGCGCCACCGGCAGCGCCCAGTACGGGATGCGCTCGCCGAGCTGTTGCACCAGGTAGGTGCCGGCGCCGATCTCCTGGCTGATGCCGCCGATGGTGACCGCCAGCATGAGGATCACCGAGGCGAGTACCACGCCCTTCAGGCCGTCGCCGATGCCTTCGATGACCTGGCCGAGGTGCATGCCCTTGAATAGTGCGACCAGGATCGACAGCAGCAGTGCCGCGCCGAAGGCCCAGTTCACCCGCGGTGTGCCCATGGCCACGAACGTCCCCACGGCGATGGCGATCAGGACGGCCAGCGGCACGAAGAACTCGGCCACCTGGGGCCGGTAGCCGGCCGGCACGTGGCTCGCGTGCAGTTCCTTCGCGCTCATGGGGATGGCGCCGGGGGCGTCCAGCTCGCCGGTTTCACGGGCGCGTTTGCGGGCGGCTCGTATGCCCGGACCGGCGAAACGAGTTATGCCGAGGCTGAGGAGCAGCGTACCCACCACCGCCAGGATGCCGTAGAAGCTGAACGGCACGCTCTGGAAGAAGAAGCGCACGCGCTCCTCCTCGGTGGCCAGGAAGGCGACGCCGGGGATGAAGATGAACGCCTGCACGTAGGTGGGCCATGCATTGAACGCAAGCACAGAGGCGATGGGCGAGGCCGTGGAGTCGACGATGTAGGCCAGTTCCTCGTGGCTGACGCGCTCCTTGTCCGCTACCGGTTTAACAATGGTGCCGACCAGCACCACGCTGATGGTGCCGCCCTGGAAGAAGATGACGCCCATGAGCCAGGAGACGAGCTTGGCGGAGCGCGGACCCTTCACGAAGTGCGTAGTCATGAATTCCGCGAAGGCCTGCGCCGCGCCGGTACGCGACCAGATGCCCATGAGCCCGCCGACCAGCCAGAGATACAGCAGCAGGATGGCGGCGGCGCTCTCGCTGGCGAGGCTCGGCAGCAGCACGGCGTTGGTGATGTCGAACTGCCCCAGCATGAAGGCGCCCGTGACGACGCCGGCAAAAAGGGCTGTCAGCGCCTCCCGGGTCAGCAGACACAGCGCGATGGCAATTGCCGCCGGCAGCAGCGACCAGGGGCCGAAGTGGTAGGTGGGTTCCAGCAGGGAGTAGCGCCGTTCGCTGCCGTCGTCGGCGGGTACGGTCTCGACGACCCACTGCTCCTCCAGCGGCGGCTGGCCCTCCAGTTCGTCCAGCGCCGCCTGCCGCAACGGCGATTCGGCGTACGGCACGACGTCGAGCACCGGCTTCTCCCGGCCGCGCTCCACGTACACCAGCCGGCCGGCGTCGTTCTCGTAGACGTTATAGGTGACTTTCTGCTCGACCCACTGTCGGTCGACGTTGGCGGAGACCCAGAGTCCGGCGCCGAGGCCGGCCAGCAGCACCAGCACGGCCGGGCGGATCAGCGGGACCAGCCAGCGCGCCGTGGCGGCCACGATGTCGGGCTGGTCGGCAGTGCCGGTGCCGGACTCCTCGATGGAGGCGATCGGCTCGCTGCCGTTGTCCTCTGATTCGCGCTTGCGTATGGGCGTGCGCTCTTCGGACATAGGGTGCGGCCGGCCGTGCCGGCGCTACGCCTTTGCCTTCGGTTCCGCCGTCGTGAATACCCGCGCGAAGTAGTCTGTGAACGTCTCCAGGATCTCCTCGCGGTCCGTCTCCTCGATGCCGGCGAGTTCCTTGGCCAGTGCCTTCCTGAAGTCCATCTGGGAGGCCCTTGCAATCTGGATGCGCTGGGCCTGGGGCGAGCCGGCGCCGTGCATGGACTCGGTGAGATAACCGACGGCATTGCGCCCCATGGTCATGTTCTCGATCAGACGCAGGATGCGCATGCGGTTCTCGGTGGGGATGTCCGCGCGGCCCTTGAGGTACTTCTCCAGCAGACCGCCGATCTCCGGGCTCTCGAAGTCCTTCTGGGAGGGCAGGGTCACCACGAGCCCGCCGGCGAGGTCCTGGGCCAGACGGCCGATCTCGTAGGGCATCTTCGTCACGTGATGCTTGCAGACGTTGGCGATCATGTCGTCGCAGATCCAGGCGCCGGATTTCAGCTCGTGAGACTGGTAGCTCGCGGCGATGCCCGTCGAGTAGATGGTCTCGTTGAGATGGGTCATCTCGGTGAGCTTGTCCTTGATGTGGGAGGCCTTGTCCGCGCCGTTGTACTCGGCCACCGTGGCTGCCGCACCGATCAGTACGTCGCCCACGCCGGACTTGCAGACGTAGCTCCTGCGGTGATAGCAGGTGAAGCGCTCCACCAGCATCGCCGCGTACTCGTACTCGCCGTGCATGAACACGCGGTCCCAGGGGATGAAGACGTCGTCGAAGATGACCATCGCCTCCTGGCCGCCGTACTCGTTGTTGCCGGTGTCGATGTCGCCGCCTTCCATGGCGCGGGTGTCGCAGGACTGGCGGCCGTAGATGTAGGTGATGCCCTCGGCCTCCACCGGGATGGCGCCGACGATGGCGTAATCCTCGTCGCCTTCGCCGAGGCGCATGGTGGGCATCACGATCAGCCAGTGGGAGTTCAGGCAGCCGGTCTGATGGGCCTTCGCGCCGGTGATCCAGACGCCCTCGTCGTTGCGTTTCGTGACGTGGACGAAGAGATCCGGGTCTGCCTGCTTGTGAGGCGGCAGGCTGCGGTCGCCCTTCACGTCGGTCATGGCGCCGCCGATCACGACGCCGTCGCGCTGGGCCTCGGCCACGAACCCGGTGAAGCGGGCGTGGTAGTCGGTGCCGTGCTTCTCGTCGATCTCGTAGGTGACCGAGTGCAGGGAGTTCAGTGCATCCATGCCAACGCAGCGCTGGAAGCAGGTGCCGGTCAGCTGGCCGAGGCGGCGCTGCATCTTGTTCTGCATCACCACGTCTTCGGCCGATTGCGCCACGTGCAGGAAGCGGTTCACCCGCTCGCCGGTGAAGGGCGAGAGGGCGGTGGCCAGCTCAGGATTCTCGACGGCCAGGTCGTAAGTGCGGGCCACGGCATTGACGGAGGGCCGGATGATCGGGTGGTCGACGGGCTCCTCCACCAGCTCGCCGAACAGCCAGACCTTCAGGTTCCGGCCGCGCAGGCTGTCGATGTATTCCTGGCCGGTGCGAATTGGTTTGCGTGTGGGTTTGCGGGTCGACGTGACCGCTGCTGCTCCGCTGCTCATGGCATCTACCTCTGTGTGTCCTGTCCGGTGCCGGGTGCCGGCCCGAACCCCTAAAGTTACCGCAGATCGGGCCCGCATGCAGGCCCGCAGGCCCTCCGGGCGCCGCCCCCCGCTGCCATGGGCGCCCCTTAGCGGTAAACTGCGGAATATTCCCGCACAGCCGCCAGGTAGCGATCATGCACCAGCTCAGTCCCCAGGACGCCCAGTTCCTTTACATGGAATCGGCGAACAACTTCACCCACGTCACGGGCGTGCACGTCTTCGACCCCTCGACCGCGCCCGGCGGCAAGGTGCGCTTCAAGGACATCATCGCCCACGTGGAGAGCCGGCTGCACACCTCGCCCATTTTCCGGCGGCGGTTGGTGCGCGTGCCGCTCGACCTCGATTTTCCCTACTGGGCGGACGACGAGTACTTCGACGTCGAATATCACATCACCCACGGCCGGCTGCCCGAGCCGGGGGACTGGCGCCAGTTCTGCATCCACGTGGCCCGCTATCACTCCCGCCCTCTGGCCATGCAGCGCCCGCCCTGGGAGATGTACGTGATCGAGGGCCTCGACCGCATCGAGGGCTTCCCCGAGGGCGCCTATGCCGTGGCCACGAAGCTGCATCACACGGCCGTCGACGGCGCCGCCGTCATCCGCTTCTACGCCGCCATGTCCGATGTGGATGCGCTGGGAACGCCCGCGTTGGTGGTGCCAAAGCGGGAAGAGGAGCCGGCGGCGGAGCCCACGCCGCGGGAGATGGTCGGTCGCGCCGTGGTGAATAACGTGCGCGAGCCGTTCCAGCTGGCCAACGCGGTGGTGCGATCCGTCCCGGCGCTGGCCGGGTTGGCGCAGAAGGCGCTGCGCCGCGACGACGGAAAGAGCAAGCGCGTGCCGTTCACCCGCTTCAACGTGCCGGTGGGCCCGCACAAGATGTTCGATGCCGCCATCTTCGCGCTCGACGACCTCAAGCAGATCCGCAAGGCCGTGGAGAACGCCACCATCAACGACGTGGTGATGGCCGTCTGCGCCGGCGGCCTGCGCCGCTACCTGGAGCACCACGGCGAGCTGCCCGAGGACCCGCTGGTGGCCTGGGTGCCCATCAATGCCCGCCCGGGCAAGAGCACGGGCGTGGACGTGGAAGCCTCCGGCAACAGGATCACGGCGATGACCGCGAGCCTGCACACTCACGTGGCCGACCCGCTGGCCCGTCTCGCCGCCATCACGGCGGGCACGCGGCAGAGCAAGGAGGCCAAGTCCGGGGTCTCGGCCCGCCTGATGACCGATATCTCCCGGCACATCCCGGCCGCCACCCAGGCGCTGGCCGGGCGCCTGGTGCTGCGTGCCGGTGCCGCGCAGCGGGTCTGCAACCTGTTCATCTCCAACGTGCCGGGCCCGCAGCAGCCGCTGTACATGGCCGGCGCGCTGAACCTGCACTCGTTCGGCATGGCGCCGCTGGCGGACGGCATGGGGCTGTTCATCGGCACGCCCAGCTACAACGGCGAGATCACGTTCAACGTGACCTCCACCCGCCACATCCTGCCGGACATCGATTTCTTCGTAGAATGCCTGCGCCAGTCGCTGGGCGAGCTGAAAGCGGCGGCGGAGGCACCGCCGGCGCCGAAGAAGAAAAAGGCGAAGCGCAAGAAGAAGACGACGCCCTCGTAGGAGGGCCTTCAGGCCCGATTGTCTTGGCGATTCGGGCCTGAAGGCCCTCCTACCTGTTCGGGGTCACGCGGATGGTGCGGACGCGGTGTGAGTTCTCGCCTTCCGCAGACGTCCATGCCACGATCAGGTCGTTGTCGTCACGCGCTATCTGGGGAAAGCCGACTTGTCGCGCGGGTTCGTCTCCGGAGAGAAAACTCGCGTCTGGCGCGAGTTCACCCGCGGCGGTGATCTCACGCAGCATCACATGCCCTCGGCCGGGAGCTGTGTGATCGACATAGCTCACGACCGAGCTGCCATCCTCCAGCGTCACCACATCGACGCGGCCCCAGGTCGGGCGGGGCGCGAGATCGACGTGCAGCGGTTCGGAGTACGTTTCACCGCCATCGTGGGAGCGAGCGAATCGGACCGCCGGCTCGTCGGCTGCCGTGTACCAGGCGACGTCGATCTGCCGACCGTCAGTGGATATGGCGGGACCGTTGACCGGGCAGCCGGCGATCTTCCAGCCGTCGTCATGGACCGACATCGGCTCGCTCCAGCCGTCGCCGTCGGCGCGGACCGCCTGGATGTCGCGGATCTCGTCTTCGGTGCGATTGCGGTAGACGACCAGTGGGCCGTCTTCGGTCACCACCGCATCGGTCTGGCAGCAGTCGCAGACCAGCCCGTCCACCAGTTGCCCGTCGAGCAGCTCGCCCTCGGGCGACACCAGTGCCGAGCGCAGCGTCATGCCGCCGCCGCCATGGTCGCCGTGGCTGCCGGTCATGTTGCGTCCGTCCAGCCAGACGACGCCGACGGCATCCTGCCAGGGAAACAGGGTCACGAAGCCGTGCTCGGTGGGAGTGCCGTCCGTGTGCGGCCTGAAGGGTTCCGACCAGCTTTCGCCGGCATCGTCGGACACCATCAGCATCACGTCGTACGCATAGGTGGAGTCGGCGGATTTCGCGAGCCAGTGGGCCGCCCACACGGTGTCCGTGACGGGTACGACGGAGGGGAAGTCGGCCCAGTTCACGAACCAATCGTCGCCCCGGGCGATCTCCACGGGTTCGCTCCAGCTCTCGCCGTCCAGCCGGGAGTAGCGCAGCGCGTGACCGTCGCCGGCAGGCGCGAGCCAGCTCAGCACCACTGTGCCGTCCGGCGCCGCGGCGAGGTGAGGCTGGCCGCTGTCGGGACCCGCGGGTGAGGGGATCGCTTCGACCGCCTTCCAGGAGAAGGCGCCGCCACCTGCCGCCGTTGCGAGCGCCGGCAGCAGACAGACCGTGGCGAGCAGAGCGCAGAACTGCTGGATCGGCGGATTACCCATTCCGCGCGGCCTTGTCCCGCTCGTTCGCCTTGCGGATCTCCTCGCGCATCTCGTCCCATTCGTCGTCGGTGACGTCGATCAGCTGGGAGTAGAAGTTGCCGCCGGTAGCGAGCCCCTGGGCGCCGTCGATGGCGATGGTCTCGCCGGTGAGGTAGTCGCAGCCGTCGGCCATCAGGAACGTGGCGAGGTTGGCCAGCTCCGGCATCTCCCCGTAGCGTCCCCAGGGGTTGGACTGCTCCATCGAGGCCTGCTTCTCCGCCGCCTTCGAACCCGGGTTCAGCCGCTCCCAGGCGCCCTTGGTCGGAAAGGGCCCCGGCGCGATGCAGTTCAGGCGAATGCCGTAGCGGCCCCACTCCGTCGCGAGCGACTTGGTCATGGCATCGATGCCAGACTTCGACATGGCCGAGGGCACCACGAAGGCCGAGCCGTTGCGCACCCAGGTGGTGGTGATGGAGATGACGCTGCCCCTGTGGCCCTGCTCGATCCAGCGCCGCCCCACCGCATGGGTCACGTAGAAGGTGCCGTGGAAAACGATACTGGCGATGGCGTCGAACCCCCGCGGCGAAAGATCCTTGGTCGGGCTGACGAAGTTGCCGGCGGCGTTGTTCACCAGGCCGTCCAGCGGACCCTCGGCGAAGATGCCGTCGAGCACCTCGTCCACCGCCTGGGCGTTGCGGATGTCCAGCGTGCGGGTGTTCACCCGCCCGCCGTGCTTGTCGGTCAGTTCCCCGGCCGTCTCGTCCAGCACGGACTGGCGCCGGCCGCAGATGTAGAGTTCGGCGCCGAGCCGGAGATACTGCTCGGTCATCACCTTGCCGAGTCCGGTGCCGCCGCCGGTCACCAGTATGCGCTTGCCCTTCAGCAGGTCGTCTCTGAACATGGTCTTCCTCCGTGGTCTAGAGCACCGGCGCCATGGTGGCCTCGTCCACCCGCTGCATCCAGCGTCGCACGTCCTTCTTCCGCGCCAGCGCAGCCTCGCCCTCGGGCACGCCCGCGAGGCAGCGCAGCATCACGAACACCGAGATGTCCGCGATGCTGAGGGACTTGCCCACCAGCCACTTCCGGTCGCCGAGCAGCCCGTCGATGGCGTCGACGTGGCGATTGAGATCCCTGGCGATGGTCTCCGGCGACTTGCGGCCGATGCCCTGGGCCCGGGTCGCCTTCAGGGCAGCGCGCGGGATGATCCTGGGCCCCAGTTTCTGAAACCACTCGGGGTCGTATTTCAGCAGTTCCGGCGCCCAGCGCCGGGCGTTCTCCGGCACCGCGAAGCGCAGGTAGAACTCGTAGAAGTACAGGGACTCGTCCGCCCAGTCCTCCAGCACGTGGCACATGGCCACCTCGGCCGGAACGATGGGATAGACGTGCGGCTCCGGGTACTTCTCCTCCAGGTACTCGACGATGTCGGTGGAGTCTGCCAGGCGCACGCCGCCGTCCTCGATGGCCGGCAGCTTGTTGGTGGGCGACACCGCTTTCGCCTTGCCGCGCAGGAACGCGAGCATCGGCACCTCGACGATCTCGTAGGAGACCTTCTTCAGGTTCATCACCCGTTTGACCTTCTCGCAGAACGGCGAGACCTCGAACTGATAGAGCTTGACCATGGGTACTCCGGGAGGGATTCGGTGGCTTATGCGGGCCGGGCATTCTTGTTAGGATACGCGCCCTGTCGGACGCCCCTTGAATTTCTTGGGATCCCTTCAATTATACAGAGCCCCGCTGCCGGCGCGGGCGCACGGACCCGGACCATGGCAATCAGATGCGGCATCGTGGGACTGCCCAACGTGGGCAAATCCACGCTATTCAATGCACTCACCGCGGCGGAGATCGCGGCGGAGAACTACCCCTTCTGCACCAGCGACCCCAACGTGGGCGTGGTGCCCGTGCCGGATTCCCGGCTGGAGCGGCTGGCGGCGATTGTGAAGCCCGAGAAGGTGATCCCCACCACCATGGAGTTCGTCGACATCGCCGGCCTGGTCGCGGGCGCCTCGAAGGGCGAGGGTCTCGGCAACAAGTTCCTGGCCAACATCCGCGAGACCCACGCCATCGCCCATGTGGTGCGCTGCTTCGAAAACGACGACGTCACCCACGTGGCGGGCCGGGTGGACCCGGTGGGCGATGCCGAGGTCATCAACACCGAGCTGGCGCTCGCGGACCTGGAGTCGGTGGAGAAGGCGCTGGACAAGGCCGAGCGCGCGGCCAAGACCAATGAGAAGAAGGCTGTGGCCTGGCGTGACCTGCTCAAGCGGGTGAAGGCGCACCTGGATACCGGCGCTCCCGTGCGCACCCTCGATCTGGACGACAACGAGAGCGCAGACCTGCGGGAGCTGTTCCTGCTGACGCGCAAGCCCGTGCTGTACATCGCCAACGTCAACGAAGACGGCTTCGAGAACAATCCCTATCTCGACGCGCTCAGGGAACTGGCCGCCTCCGAGGATGCCGAGGTGGTGGCGGTGTGCGCGGCCATCGAGGCGGAGATCGCCCAGCTCGACGAGGACGAGAAGGCGGAGTTCCTCGCCGACCTCGGCCTGGAGGAGCCCGGACTGAACCGGGTGATCCGCGCCGGCTACCGGCTGCTGGGCCTGCAGACCTTCTTCACCGCCGGGCCGAAAGAGGTACGAGCGTGGACGACACGGGTCGGTGCAACCGCGCCCCAGGCCGCCGGCGAGATCCACACCGACTTCGAGAAGGGTTTCATCCGCGCGGAGGTCATCGCCTACGACGACTACGTCGCCAAGAACGGCGAAGCGGGCGCCCGGGAGGCCGGCAAACTCCGCCTGGAAGGCAAGGATTACGTCGTCAAGGAAGGCGACGTGATGCACTTCCGGTTCAACGTCTGATCGATCATGGGTCGACAGCAGGCAACGCTGCTCGGCGTCGTTGCCTGCCTGTCGATCGCGGGGTGCTCGTCCTGGGTCTACCAGCGCGCCGCGGATCACCGTGAAGCCAATCCCTACGAAGGAGACATACCCGTCGGCAGCGGCCAGTCGGGTCGCAAGTTCTTCGACCGCCGGCTGCGGGATATCGTCATCGGCATCGAGGTGGCGGAGATCGAGACCGACGACGCCGGAGTCACAACGATTTTCGCCGGCGGGGGAAGCGAAGAATTCCGCCACCTTTGGTTCTCCGCCACACCTGTTTCTCAAGACGGCTATGCCCTGACGTCGATTCATCAGGGAAGCCGCTATCAGCTTCCCGCCGGCAGGGAGCGACTCGCCGCGGTGCTGCCGCGTGAGCCGGGCGACAAGCGATTCGGGCACCCGGTCTGGGTTTGGTGTGAGCCAGAGTTCGATGTTGCTCTCGTGAAGGTCGAGGGGATCGAGATGATGCCTTTCGCGTGGTCAGAGGATTTATCTGTCGGACAGACCGTCTATCTGGGGGGCGTGCGGACGATCAGCCCGGCAGAGGGGACCATCGTCGATATCGATGTGGAATCAGGGGAAGCACTGCCGTTTACTCGTATCGTTCACACGGCGCCGGCGCGAGATGGCGACAGCGGCGGTGCGCTGGTGGATGCAGAGGGCAAGCTGCTCGGCATCAACGTCGGGATGACGCCGGGCCTGTTCCGGGCCAAAGACAGCCGGATCATCGCCATCCGGCCGGACCGGGCGGCGCTGGAGCGGATCATCGCGGGCTATGAGGCCGACCCGGAGTCCGCCCACGAAACCCATCTCGAGGCGTGTTCCGTCGAGTAGCGCAGGCCGTGGGTTCTCACCTTTCGGAGAGTGAACCCAGTATTCCAGGCTCCAGATCGTCGTAATCCGGAAAGCCACGCTCCGCGGCGAATGCGGCGAGTTCGTCCGCGCACTGATTCGCGCCCAGCAGTCGGTCGAAATCGCGCATGAGTGCCGTCAGATCGGCGCGGTTGCGGCGGCAGCAGGCCACGTATTCCCTCAGCAGTTCGAGCAGGCCCAGGTCCGCGTCGGCGCGCAGCCGCGCGTCCAGGCGGAAGAAGAACACCGCCCCGCCCCAGTACAGGGTGGGGTACTTGCGCTCGGCGCGCAGCCGGGGAGCCGCGGCGACGAAGGTCTCGCCATGCCGTGTGTAAGCCCGCTCCGCGCGCTGCAGCCGTTCGCGGTAGCGCCGCGCGGCGTCTGCCGCGTCCAGCACTCCCATCACGTGCATCACCTGGTATTGCATGAAGCTGGCGAAGCCTTCCGCGAACCAGGCATGCCGGCTGCCGAGATAGGGCAACAGCAGGTGGCTGAATTCGTGCGGGGCCGTCCAGTCGCCCAGAAATGCCTCGGCCGGGTGGCTGGGGTCGACGTAGAAGCGGATGCCCTGGCGAGGGCCCCTCAGCGTCCGCGCCCAGGGTACCGGCTGGGACGAGCGGGTGCGTTCGAAGTGGACGTGGATCGGGAAGCCGAATGGTCCCACGAGTTCCTCGGTGGCGTCGGCGACCCTGCCGACCCAGGCGGTGAGTTTCGCGCGTTCGGCGGCGTCGAAGCGGTCCGCGAAGTGGAACTCCAGGTCGGCGGCCGAGGCGGGCGATGCGCAGAAGGCGAATACGAGCGTGGCCGCGACCGCCATTGTCACGGCGACCAGGCGGCGCGGCCCCGTCGCATCACGGTGTTCTAGTTTTCTTCGCGGACCCACAGGAAACTCTGCCAGACGCTCTCTCTGTTTTCGCCGCAGGCATCGCAGTCTCTGGCACGCTGTTCATCGGTGAGCTGGGCGTCGAGGCTCGGCATGAAAAGGCGTCCCTCGATCCGGTCGGCGCCGGTCAGCCTGAGTTCGATGGGATATTCCGCCGCGCAATCGTTCTCCCGCCGGTAGCCCTGGCTGTAGTACCAGCATCGCCAATTCGCGCTGGCGGTGCCGCGGTAGGATTCCGCATCGATGCGGGTAAGCCGGTACCGGCCCGTGGGGTAGCGTCCGTCTTCGGAATCGCGCCCCCAGCTCCCTTCCAGCCGACCGCCGTCCAGGGTCAGTGTCCGTGTCGTCTCGCTGTCGGCGGACAGCCAGACTCCTGTGGGGTCCGACGCCGGACGCTCAGCGTCTTCCGTCGTCGCCGCCGCCTTGTGCTCGTCCGGCGGATCCGCCTGCGCGCCGCAGGAGAGCGCCAGGATGGTCATGGCCAGGATTGGTGCTGCTGGGTTACCCGATCGTTCTCGCATCACGAACCTCTCTGCGTATTTCGGACGCCGGTCGATGGCGTCCCTGTTCTGACCAGGCGGGCTGCCCGGAATTCCGTCGGCAGCGGAAGCCGGTCATGGTCCAGCGGCAGGCGGGTCGGGCCTGAAGGCCCTCCTACAACCAGGCCAGGCGGCTGGATTCCACCCGGTAGAGCACCCGATCGCAGAGGCGCAGCGCCACGGTCTCGTCGATCCATGGCACGGTCACCGTCTCCGCGGCCAGGACGAACTGCAGCGTGACCAGGCCGTGGCGGCGCTGGAACGGAGACTGCACCACGTCCACCCGCTGCACCTTGCGCAACAGGAACGCCTGCAGCGTAGAGCCGATCAAGCCCTGGCGTACAACAGCGGCATCCGCGGTGAGCGCGAGGCCCCAGCGCGCGTATCGACGTCGAATGAAGGGCCAGGCGGCCGTCGGCACGAGCAGGGCCATGACGGCGGCGACGGACCAGGGGACGTTGATGGCGAGCAGCAGCAGTCCGGCCACGGCGCCGAAGCCGCCGAACAGCAACGTCCGCGAGCGGACGTAGCGTCGGGAGATCGGGTGGAAGCCGTTCCCGTCCATGCGCAGGTCGAGCTCTCGGCCCTCGTCGTCGAAGAACACGGCCGGCGCGCGCTCGACGAACGACGGCGGTGCCAGCGGGATCAGGAAGCTCTTGCCGGTGTTGACGGCGTGGCTGGCGGCCTGCTTGGCGACCAGGCGGAAGGCGCCGAACAGCTGCAGCAGCGGCCCCTGGTGGATGCGCAGCACCTGCAGCTTGCCGAGCCCCATCGAGTGCTCGTGGGTAGTGAGCAGCCCGCCGCGTGAGCGTATGACCTCGCCGTCGGTGCCGAGCGTGTAGCCGTGATGGCGCAGGAAGGCGCCCAGAACCGAGATGCCCATCAGAACCATGGCAGCGACCAGGATGCTGGCCACGGCCACGAAGGCTGCTGCACCGGCGGACAGGTCCTGCAGCGTGTCGGCGACGGGTCCGAACGTGCGCTCGAGCCAGGGACCGGCGCGTTCGCCGAGTTCATCGGCGAGAGGCGCCAGCACGGCGAGCAGGATCAGCGCTCCGTTGCTCGTGAGGCCGATCCGGACCATGTCGCCGGGGGACAGCGCCAGCAGAGTCTCCCCTTCGTCCGAGTCCGCTTCCTCCGTGCCGGCCACTCCATCCGCGCTGTCGTCCTTGCGGCGCCGAATGCGTCCCCGCAATCGCTCGCTCAGGTCGGCCGGGATGGCCGGCAGGTGGCCCTCGGCCGTCGCGGAGCCTGCGGTATCGAGCTTCAGGTCCACCAGACCGAACAGCCGGTAGATCGGGTTCTGGGTGGTGTTGATGCCCTGGATGCGGTCGTAGCCGATATCCAGTTCCTCGCGCTGGAAGATGCCCTGGCGGATGCGGATGCCTTCTTCGTCGATGCGGAAACGGAATCGCAGCCAGCGCCCGACTGCCACCAGGATCAGCGCGACGAGGAGGGCGCCGGCCAGACCGTAGAGCCGGTCCCGGGTGGTCCAGCCGGTGCTGATCACCACCGCGGTGGCGGGCACGACGGCCTGGAACAGGTTGCGGGCTACGCCGCGCAGTATCTGGCCGACGTAGAACAGCACCGACAGTGGCGAGGCCCGCTGCCAGCCGTGTGCTTCAGCCGGACTCATCGGCCTGCCCGGCACGGCGCAGGACGTGTTCCCGCAGCCTGTGTGCCTGGTCGGTTTCCAGCCCGCGGATCTTCAGATCGCCGCCGCTGCCGCCGGCGGTGTAGACCACGAGCGTGGCCAGGCCGAACAGACGCTCGGTGACGCCGCTGGTGGTCTCGACGTGCTGGATGCGGTTGAACGGGATCGCAATGAGCTTGCGGCGCAGCACGCCGACCCGGTACAGGAGGTCGTGCTCGCGCAACGCATAGCCCCGGTGCCGGACCGACAGCGGCGACCAGACGGCGACCACGAGCAGATGGACGGCGGCATAGAGCGCGACGCCTTTCGGCACGGAGCCGGGCGCGTTGATGATGCCGAGGGCCGTGCCGCCGAACGCCACGAGCAGCGCGATGCAGAGGCCGACGACGTGCCCGGCGATGAGTTCCGCCAGGTAGCTGCGGGCGATAGGTTGCCAGCTGACCTCCTCCACGGAGGGCAGGGATTCCAGCGGTATCTCGGCGTTCTCGAACATCGGGGAGGCGGCCTGGGGCGAAGAAGGTCCGGGATTATACCGGTAGCGGTGACCCGGCAGCGGCGCTTGACTCCGCGGTCCCCGCGGCCGACAATTCACGCCCCCCGAACCGGGGGTCCCCTGCCGTGGTGATGTAGCTCAGTTGGTCAGAGCGCGGCACTCATAATGCTGAGGTCGGTGGTTCAAATCCACCCATCACCACCATCCACTTCCGCCGCTAGTCGAAGACGCCGGCCTCGATCAGCTCGCGCTCGAACCCGAATTTTTCCTTCTCGACGATGCGGTCCGGGTACAGGACGCCGTCGAGGTGGTCGTATTCGTGCTGGAAGACCACGGCGTGGAATCCGTCCGCCTCGCATTCGACAGGCTCGCCGTACGGGTCGAAGCCTCGATAACGGATACGCCGATAGCGGGGCACCCAGCCGCGCAGGCCGGGCACGGACAGACAGCCTTCCCAGCCGCTCACCTGAGCCTCGTCCAGTATCTCGTAGGAGGCGTTCACGAGCACGGTGGTCGGCACCGGCTCGGCATCCGGGTAGCGCGGGTTCGATTCCACGCCGAAGATCATGACCCGCAGCGGTACGGCGATCTGGGGCGCGGCGAGCCCGGCGCCGTCGGCGTCGGCCATGGTGTCGAACATGTCTGCGATCAGGTCGTGCAGCTCCGGCGTGTCGAAGCCCTCGACCGGCCGGGAGACCTGGCGCAGCCGGGGATCGCCCAGGCGGAGGATCGGCCGGACGGCCATTCAGAACTCCTCCTGCACCTGGCCGTAGGCGAGCAGCGCGAAGAGTCCGGTGCCACCGATGAGGTTGCCGAGCAGGCTCGGCAGGATCAGGCCGAAG
The DNA here is from genome assembly GCA_035655155.1 of Woeseiaceae bacterium. Classification (GTDB taxonomy): domain Bacteria; phylum Pseudomonadota; class Gammaproteobacteria; order Steroidobacterales; family Woeseiaceae; genus Lentisalinibacter. The sequence continues at coordinate 2,026 of DASRVH010000114.1, read as the reverse complement.
ACGCCCTCGACGATCCCGAGTTCGCCCGCGAGCTGAAGCAGGAAGACCTCGGAGGAGCCGACGATGACGTGGGCGAAGCCGCCCAGCGCGATGAGGTAGGTCATCGCGATCACCACCCAGAACTCGCTGCCCTTGGCGTTGGGGATCATCCACACCATGGCGGCCACGAGGAAGCCGGCGGGGATGCCGAGACCGATCGCCTCTCCCGGAGCCATCAGGGCGAATTTCCGGCTGACCTCGAGCATGGCCTGAAAGTGCTCCGGATGGACCGGCCCCGCGGCCACGATGAAGAGCGCGGTCAGGAAAGTGCCTGCCAGGTTTGCGATCAGGACGACGCCCCACAGCCGGCCGAGCGCGACCCAGTTCTCCCGTTTCGGGTTCTTCAGCAGCGGCAGCACCGCCGTGACCGTCTGCTCCGTGAACAGCTGCAGACGACCGAGGACGACGATGAGGAAGCCCAGACAGTAACCGAAACTGCTCACGGCCGGTGCCCAGTCGGCGGCGGGAAGATAGTGGAAGAGCAGACCCGTGCCGAGGAGCGACGCGGAAATGCCGACGCCGGCCGCGAGCCCGGACCACCAGAGGGAGGCGGTGGGTCGGCGAAGCTCCTCGATGCCCTCGCGGCGGACGATCTCGTAGATGAGCGGCGAGCGCAGGCGTTGCCGCTCTTCGGCCTCTTTCTTTTCGGTTTTCTCGTTCATGCGGCGGAGGGCAGGCCCCACGGCCCGCGGTAGCCCTTCGGCAATCCGGCGTCGGGGGTGAAGCCGTAGAGTTCCTCGTCCGGCAGGGCGTCGCGCACGATGTCGCGCACTCTCAGCAGCTTCTCGACGTCGATGCCGGTGTCGCAGCCCATGCTGTCGAGCATGAACACCAGGTCCTCGGTGACGATATTGCCGCTGGCGCCCGGCGCGAACGGGCAGCCGCCGATGCCGCCGAGGGAGGCATCGAGCGTGGTGATGCCGGCGTCCAGCGCCGCCAGTGCATTCGCCAGACCCAGTCCGCGGGTATTGTGCAGGTGAACGCCGGTGAGCGCGTCGTCCCCCACCTCGGCGCGCACCAGCTTCACCAGTCGCTGCAGCTGGGCCGGGTTCGCATAGCCGGTGGTGTCGGACAGGCCTACCTCGTCGCAGCCGAGTTCCATCAGCCTGACGGCGAGTTCGACGACCCTGCGTTCGTCCACCGGTCCCTCGAGCGTGCAGCCGAACGCCGTGGACAGCCCGCCCTCGAACTCCGGTCGCTCGTCGGCCGGCAGCGTGCCCAGCAGCTGGGCGATGGCGCGCACCTCTTCCAGCACCTCGGCGTGGGTCTTGCGCAGGTTCGCCTTGCTGTGGGTCTCGCTGACCGACAGCGGCAGCGTAATCTTGTGGGCGCCGGCGGCCACGGCGTCCTGCGCGCCCCGAAGGTTCGGCACCAGGGCGGCCACGGTGAGGCCGGGCAGGGTGCGCGCGTAGCGGACGATCTCCGCCGTATCGGCCAACTGGGGCAGGAGCTTCGGCGGCACGAACGAGCCCACCTCGATCTCGCGCACGCCGGCTTCCGCCTCGGCGGCGATCCAGGCCTTCTTCGCCTCGGTGGGCATGATGGAATCGATGCTCTGCAGGCCGTCCCGAGGGCCGACCTCGCTGACCAGGATGCGGGTGGTATGCGCGCTCATAAGCTCTCGCTCTCGGCTGATGTGCGGATGACAACCATACTATCCTACGCTACCTTGCCCAACCCGTAGGAGGGCCTTCAGGCCCGACTGTGGAATGGCTGAATCGGGGCTAAAGCCGCTCCTGCATGCTTCGATCGGGTCGGGCCTGAAGGCCCTCCTACACCCGCCAGAGGACGACGATGACGCGTAACCGAGAAGACCTGCCGCTGGCCGGCATCCGGGTGGTCGAGTTCACCCACATGGTGATGGGGCCTGCCTGCGGGCTGCTGCTGGCCGACATGGGCGCCGACGTCATCAAGATCGAGCCGGTGAAAGGCGATAACACCCGGCGGCTGCTCGGCTCCGGTGCTGGCTACTTCCCGATGTACAACC
>DASRVH010000113.1:0-2242 GCA_035655155.1 Woeseiaceae bacterium | reverse complement strand
CTTTCAGGACTGCTGCATGGTCAGCAGGCGGCGCATCCAGTCGAGCAGTGCGCCGGGGAGCAATTCCGGACGCGGCAGCATCGCATAGTGGTGCGGGCCGAAGATGCGCGGCAGGTAGGTCGCCGCCTGACGGTCGACGGTCAGGCAGAACGGGAATATGCCCTGCAGCCGGGCCTCGACGATGGCGCGGTGCGTGTCTTCCACGCCGTATTCGCCGGCATAGTGATCGACGTCGTTCGGTTTACCGTCCGACAGGAGCAGGAGCAGCCGGTGATCGGTGCTCTCTTGCATGAGCCCGGCGGAGGCATGGCGGATTGCCGCTCCGGCGCGCGTGTAGCGCTCCGGCTCGAGCCCGGAAACATGCAGCGCGGCCGTTTCGTCGAACGGACGGGAGAATTCCTTCACCGTGCGCACGGTCACGTCGTCCGCGCCTGCACCCGAGAATGCCTGCACGGCGAAGGGTTCGCCGAATTCCTGCAGGGCGAAGCAGACCAGCAGCAGTGCTTCGCGTTCGACGTCGATGACCCGCCGTCCCGCGGACACCCAGCTGTCGGTGGAGCCGCTGACGTCGATCAGCAACGTGATGGCCATCTGACGGTCGGCGGGGCGGGTCGCGCGATACAGCCCTTCGGGCAGGGTGCAGCCGGCACGCAGATCCGCCATGGCATCGACGCAGGCATCCAGATCGATATCGTCACCGTCCCGTTGGCGGCGCAGGGTCGTCCTGCGCGTACGCAGCATCTCGAACCGGCGCCTGATCTCCTCCAGCATGCGGCGGTGGGTGTCCATGGTGCGTGCGAGCCATGCGGGATTGCCGGGGGGCGGCGATCCCGGCCTGACAAGGGCGCCCGGCAGCCGATAGCCTGCCCGCCGGTAGTCCCACTCCGGGTAACGGAAGGAGGTCTCATGTGCCCTCCGTCCGGGCAGGACCTGAAGATTGCGTGATTCCGGCGGATCGTCGGAGACCAGGACTTCGCGCGGACTGCCCGGCGTCGAGACGAGGCGCGCCTCCGGCAGTTCGGAAAGCATCTCTCCGAGTTCCTGCGGATCTTCGTCGCCGCGGTCCGTCGGGCGTTTCATCCCCATGGGGTCTTCCGCCTTTTGATGGGGCTCATCGGCCTGCACCATCCAGGCGCCGGTCTTGCGGTCTTCGTCCTCGTCGTCGCGCCGACGCCGGATTCGGGGGCGCCGCTCCAGCCGGGCGGTGCTGGGGCGTTCCGCCCCTCCTGTTCCGTCCTGTTCCGGGCCTGCGCGAGACTCGGCGTCCGCCGCCTTGCGGGTCTCCCCGGTCCACCAGTCCCTGTTCAGCCTGCCTCCGCGATCGCCCGTGCGGCCGGCAGGCTTGCCGGGCAGTCGAGCCGCCAGTCGCTCGGCCGTGCGGACGGAACTTTCCGGTGACGCCGGCTCCCAGCCGCATCCGACGATGGCACGACAGTCCCCGTCGAATGCGTCGCGTAACAGCCGCTCGATCGCCGCCGTGGCAGGAGGCAGTTCCGCCGGTGGCGGGCGACGCGCCAGCACGTGTCGGCGGAATTGCAGAAGCTCGGCCTGCATGCCGGGCAGCATCCGGCCCAGCTGCTCGTCAGCAGCAAGGCACTCGAGCAGCCAGTAAATGTCCTCGACCGGTGAACCCGTGCCAACCGGCTGCTGATCGATGCTTCCGCGCTGTGCGCGAGTCGCCTGCTGCAGCGCCATCACGCGGTAGAAGCCCGGCGCGAGGCCGCGGTCGGCGACCTCGAGTTCGGCCGGCAACCACAGTCTGCACCCGTCGGTGGCCGGCAGGGCCAGGGCCGGACGGGCCGGACGGACGCTTTGGCGGCGCGAGAACAAGCGGGTCAGAAGCGTCGGCGGCGGCGGCGGATGGGCCGGTCGTATCGGATACTCCCGGGCGAACAGACTCCTGACCAGCAGTTCGAGCCGCGGGGAGAATTCCGCGAGGACGGGAACGGCGTTCGCGTCCGGGTTCCGGCGGCGCCGCCACAGATCGCGGGCGAATACGGTCGCGTGCCGCGCGACGTCGGTCAGGACTTCTTCGGCTTCGGCCATCGTCCTAGACGAAAGTCGCGTCGACCAGATCCTGCATGGCGTCGACGAGGGTCGGATCGTCGGAGAGTGGCGAGAGGACGGCCGTGTAGCAGGCCTCGCGCACCTCCACGCCTCCCGCCACCAGATTGGCGGCGGCGATGAGCAGACGCGTGCTCGGTACCTCGGCGAGTCCGCTGTCGCGCAGTTCGCGGAGGCG
>DASRVH010000112.1:0-16195 GCA_035655155.1 Woeseiaceae bacterium | reverse complement strand
CCGGCTGGCGGAGGCGGGTGCCGAGTATCTGCACGAGCGGGTGCGCAGGGAGTACTGGGGCTACGCGCCGGATGAGGCGCTGGACAACGACGCGCTGATCGCCGAGGAATATCGCGGCATCCGCCCGGCGCCGGGCTATCCCGCCTGTCCGGACCACACCGAGAAGCGTACCCTGTGGCAGGTACTGGAAGTGGAGGAGCGCATCGGCATGCGCCTGACCGAGTCCATGGCCATGCTGCCGACCGCCTCGGTGAGCGGTCTGTACTTCGCCCACCCCGAGGCGCACTACTTCACGGTGGGCAAGATCGGCCGCGACCAGGTGGCGGATTATGCGAAGCGCAAGGGCATGAGCCTCGAAGAGGCCGAGCGCTGGTTGGCGCCGTCACTCGGCTACGAGCCGGAGACGGAGGACGAGGCCGCCTGATACCCTCTGGCAAACGGAGGCGTCCTCGGCGTGCCGGAGAACTCTTCAGCCATGGAGGCCGGATATGGGTTACGGAGCGATCGGGGAGAGACTCGAGGCCGGCGACATCGTCCTTCTGGACGGCGGCACCGGCACGGAACTGCAGCGCCGCGGCGTGCGGATGGACCCGGGCGCCTGGTGCGGGCCGGCGTCGCTCGAGAGCGGCGACGTCCTCGAGCGCGTGCACCGGGATTACATCGCCGCCGGCGCCGACGTCATCACCGCCAATACCTATGCCTCCTCCCGCCTGATGCTCGAGCCGGCGGGCTACGGCGAGCGCTTCGAAGAGATCAATCGGGCCGCCGTCGGCGCCGCGCACCGCGCGCGGGAGGCGAGCGGACGCAGCGACGTGCTGATCGGCGGCTCCATCTCGCACATGGCGCCGTTCGTCGCCGGCAGCGCGCAGCCGGATACTGCCCGGTCACCGTCCGCGGCGGCCATGGCCGGAGCCTACGCGGAACTAGGCGGGTTTCTGCGTGACAGCGGTTGCGATCTCATCCTGCTGGAGATGATGTACTACCCGGAGCGCATTCGTCTCGCGGTGGAAGCCGCAACGGCGACGGGGCTCCCCGTCTGGGCCGGCTTCTCCGCCAGGAGAGCGGAGGACGGGCGGCTGCTCAGTTATGCGCCGGAGCGCGACATCCCCTTCGAGGAACTCGTCGCGGTCCTGGACGACTACGACGTGGCCGCGGCGGGCGTGATGCACACGCAGGCTCACCTGGTGGCCGACGCACTCGCCATCCTGCGCAGCCACTATGACGGTCCGCTGCTGGCCTACCCGGACTCCGGTTTTTTCCGCATGCCGGAATGGCAGTTCGAGGAGGTGATCCCGCCCGGCGAATTCCTGCGCCATGCATCGGACTGGGTCGCGGACGGGGTGCAGATCGTGGGCGGCTGCTGCGGCCTTTCGCCGGAGCACATCGACGCGCTGCGGCCGCTGCGCTACGCCCGGCCCTGACCGTCGCCGCGACGGCGTCGCTCTTTACGCAAGGCATACAACTGCCACAGCGGCACGCCCAGCAAAACGCCGAACGTCAGCAGCAATTTGCCGAGGATCATGAGTTCCCCGCCTTCCATCCGTCTGCAACACTCCCGGTATGAGCACAACGCATCCGACGACCGACTATAACCCGGCCATCCGGCACGCGCGCCTCGGCCGCGGCCAGCATCGGCTGGAGACTCAGACCTGGTTCGCGCTGCCGGTTGCGGAGGTGTTTCCGTTCTTCACCGATGTCGAGAACCTCGAGCGCATCACGCCGCCCGAACTCGGCTTCCGCATCGTGACGCCGACCCCGGTGGAGATCGAGCAGGGCACGCTGTTCGAGTATCGGCTTCGTCTGTGGGGCGTGGCGTTCGGCTGGCACAGCCGCATCTCCTTGTGGGACCCGCCGCACCGTTTCGCCGACGAGCAACTGCGCGGGCCCTATGACACCTGGTTCCACGAGCACGTCTTCGAGGCGGAGCAGGGCGGCACGCGGATGACCGACCGGGTCACCTATCGGCTGCCCGGCCACCCGCTGGCCGGGCCGTTGCTGCCGCTGGTGCGGCGCCAGCTCGAGCGGATATTCCGTTTCCGGGCGGAGTCCATCGCCCGTCTCGTGGTGCCGTCATCCGGAGATCGGCGCGAATTGTGAAACAGTGCAGAGCATCGGCCAGGCCGTCCGCGGTATACAGGACCCATGCGCCACGAACCTCGACATCGCTCTCCCGGTCTGCGACATCGCCATGGCGATTGACGGACCCGCTCAGCGCCTCTCTTCCTACGGCGACGAGCCGTCGCGCGCCCCTCTGTCCGTTCTGCTGACCGACTTCCTCCGCACCTGCTTCGGCGTGGGGCTCGGCCTCGCCGCCATCCTGCTGCCGGCCATGGTCTGGCGCGATATGGAGGCGCTGTACGCGCAGTTCGGCGCACCGGTGATTCTCGTCATGTTCGCGCCGCTGGCCATCCTCGTTCGCACCTACGGACCCAGAGACGGGAACGACTGACGACGACGTCCCGCGGCGTCTCCCGCTCGCCGCTCAGCCGGCCCGGGCCTGCCGCCCTTTCCGGGTGACGAGGTAGAGCAGAGGACCGAAAGAACCCAGGAACAGTGTCACGGCCACCCACGGCCAGGGACTGCGGCCCTCTTGTCGCGCTGTCGGTATCAGCCAGGCGAGAACCAGCACCAGTGCGACGACGAGGTCCGCGGCGAGCTGCCAGCCCGCCGGACCGTCCAGCGCATGGGCGAGGATGCCGGTATAGCCGACCCGGTACACGGCGTAGGCCGAGATCAGGCCGAACGGGACCAGCAGGGCGATGGCGAGTAGTCGGGCATGGTTCTGGCGATGGGTCTGGTGACGGTTCATTGCGCGCTCCTCGGTGGGGTTTCGCGCTATGCTCTTCGGGGGGAGTGGATGACCGCAATTACCTCGCAGGTCATTGAACCGGCCGGCCCACGGCGGGGATAGTCGCTCCCGGGGAGGGAGCTTATGCCGCCTGTTCAAGCCCGGAACTTTCCGTCGCTCTGCCGCCAGTGGCGCCGTTTCAGGAAGCTCTCGCAGCTGGATCTGGCGCTGGCCGCCGACGTCTCGCAACGCCACGTGAGCTGGCTCGAAACCGGCCGCAGCACGCCCAGCCGCGAGATGGTGCTGCGCCTCTCGGATGCCATGGAAATCCCGCTGCGCGAGCGCAACATACTGCTGCGCGCTGCCGGCTACGCGCCGGTGTACGGCGAGAGCGGGCTCGACGAGCCGGTGATGCAGCCGGTGCTCGGGGCGCTGAAGCGCATGCTGGATCATCACGAGCCGCTGCCGGCCGTGGTCGTGGACCGCGTCTGGAACGTGCGGATGCAGAACCGGGCGGCGCAGCGGCTGCTGGGCGCGGGGGGCGACCCCGGCGCCATGATCGATGAGGTCGCCGTCGACGACGCGCTGAACCTCGCACTCCTGACAGTGCATCCGCGGGGGCTCAGGCGCTTCATCGTCAACTGGGACGAGGTCATGCCGTCGTTCGTGCGCCGGCTGCGCAGCGAGGCGATGGCGACCGGCGATCCGAAAGTGCAGAATTGGTTCTCGCGCCTGCTCGAGCTGGCGGGGCCGGTGGCGGACGGGGGTCCGGTGCTGGAGAGCCTGCTGCCCGTTCTGCCCCTCGAGCTGAACATCGACGGCCTGGAGTTGAGCCTGTTCTCCGTCATGTCGACTTTCGGCACGCCCCAGGACGTCACCACCGACGAACTCCGCATCGAAGCGTTCTATCCCACGGATGCGAAGACGGCGGACTTCTTCACGAGGGTAGCCTCATGATTCGCGCAGCCATCCCGTCGATTGCCTGTCTCTCGCTTGCGCTCGTTCTGACCGCCTGTGGAGGCGGCGGGGGCGACGGTGCCACCGCCCCGATGCCGGCCGCGCCCGACCCGCCGCCCACGCTCTCGACCGGGCCGGACGACTGTGCGGCCGGGGTGGCCGGCGGTTTCGCCTGCTCGGGCGTCTCCCTGGCCGCCCGCGTGCCCATCGCCGAGATGGGGGGTGGCGCCGGCAACGACATCTGGGGCTGGTCGGACCCGCAGACCGGGGCCGAGTACGCGCTGATGGGGCTGACCAACGGCACCGCCTTCATCGACGTGACCGACCCCGCGGCGCCGGTCTTTCTCGGCCGGCTGCCGACCGCGACCTTCAACAGCACCTGGCGGGACATCAAGGTGCACGCCGGCCATGCCTTCATCGTGGCCGACGCCGCCGGCGCCCACGGCATGCAGGTGTTCGACCTCACCCGGCTGCGCGGCGTCACGGCGCCGCAGACCTTCGCCGCCGACAACGTCTACGTGGACATCGGCTCGGCGCACAACCTGGCCATCGACGAGGAGAGCGGGTTTGCCTACGCCGTCGGCGCCGAAGGCCCGGGCGGCTGCGACCACGGTCTGCACATGATCGACGTGCGCACGCCGGTCAACCCGATGTTCGCCGGTTGCCACACCGCCGTCGATACCCACGATACCCAGTGCGTGGTCTACCGCGGCCCGGACGCCGACCACGCCGGCAGCCAGGTCTGCTTCGGCTCGGCGAACCTGGACGGCCCGGATCCGGCGGCGCCGGCGGACGGCGTCGCCCGGCTGGAGATCGTCGACGTGAGCCTGAAACCCTCGCCGCTGCAGCTGTCGCTCACGCCCTATCCGGAATCGGGCTACGCTCACCAGGGCTGGCTCACCGAAGATCACCGCTACTTCCTGCTCGGCGACGAGACCGACGAGTCACGCCGCGGCGTCCCCACCCGCACCCACGTGTTCGACGTCTCGGACCTCGATGCGCCCCGCTTCCTGTTCGCCTACGAGGCGCCGACCCGCTCCATCGACCACAACCTCTACGTCCGTGGCAGCCGGGTCTACCAGGCGAACTACACGTCCGGCCTGCGGATTCTTGAGTTCGGTGACCTCGCCGCGGGAGGGCTGCAGGAGATCGCGTACTTCGATACCTATCCGGACGACGACGCTGTGGAATTCTCCGGCGCCTGGAGCGTCTACCCATGGCTGCCGTCCGGCAACGTCCTGGTCAGCGACCAGAAATACGGGCTGTTCGTGCTGACACCGGACTAGGCGTTTCCGGGCGCGGGCGCCTCCCGCCGGTGCCACCACTCCTGCAGCGAGGTGCACAGCACCGTGCCGTCGTCGCCGCGGCGGAATTTCAGGCGGAACGTGCCGTCCAGCCGGACCCGGCTGCCATCCCGCACGCGCGTGAACCACGCCTGCCAGTGGGCGAAACACTGATCGCCGGCCACGGCCCAGACCGCGTGCCGGAAAGACACCTCTTCGTGAGCGTCGGCGGCCCCTTCCTGCCAGTAGCGTCGGATGGCATCGCGGCCCTGCATCGGCGGTTCGAAGGGATCCTCGTGGTAAATCGCGTCCCCGCTGAAAAGCGCGGTAACCGCGTCCGCGTCACCGGCTTGCCACACCTCGCCGTAGCGGCTCAGCCAGGCATCTGCCTGCTCCTCGGATATGTCGGAGGTGTTGGTCATGATCATCTCCGGAAGAATATGGTGCGACCATGACAGCGATTGTGCGGATGCCTGTCAATCGGCCTTCTCGGTCACTACTCGCGTCACGGAGCGGTTAGAATGCCGCGGTCCACGCTTTTGTGGTCGCCCGGGAGAGCTCCATGAAACTCCGCTACAAGATCCTGACGGGAACCGTCGCCGTTCTCGTCGTCGCGGTGGCGGCCATCGCTTTCGTGCTCAGCCACGAGGCGCCTTGCCCGGAGACGCCACCAGGTGCGGAGTCCGGCGACGCGATGCGGGCATGGGTCTATCGATGTTACGGCACCACCGAGGTGCTCAGCCTCGAGCGGCGCGACCGACCGCTGCCCGCCGAAGACGAGCTGCTGGTCAGGGTCGCCGCCGCAGCCGTCAACCCCTACGACTGGCATTTCATGACCGGCTCGCCGTATTTCATGCGGCTCATGACCGGGCTGGGCAGGCCGAATGAAATCCGGCTCGGCGCGGATTTCTCCGGGACCGTGGTCGCGGTCGGGGCGGATGTGACGCAATTCTCCCCCGGAGACGAGGTCTTCGGCGGCGCAACCGGTTCGTTCGCGGAATATCTCACCGTCGCGGAAGATGGTCCCGTAGCGGCGAAGCCGGCGAATGTCTCCTTCGAGCAGGCGGCCGCCGTCGGCATCGCGGGCTTCACCGCCATCCAGGCGTTGCGGGATCACGCTGCGCTGGAGGCCGGCGAGGCAGTCCTGATCAACGGCGCGTCCGGTGGCGTCGGCACCTTCGCCGTGCAGATCGCCCACGCCATGGGCGCCGAGGTCACCGGCGTCTGCAGCGCAGCCAAAATGGACCTGGTGCGGTCGATCGGCGCCGATCACGTCATCGATTACCGGCAGCAGGACTATACCGACAGCGAGCGAAGTTACGACGTGATAATCGACGTCGTCGGCAATCGTTCCGTGCGGGCGAACACCGGGGTCCTCAAGCCGGATGGCCGACTGGTGATCGTGGGCGGTCCCAAAGGCGACTGGTTGGCGCCGCTGAAGCCGATGATCGACTCCGCGCTGATGTCGCCGTTCGTCGACCAGCAGGTCGGGACGATGCTCGCCTACATGACACGGGACGATGCGGTCCGCCTAAGCGAGCTGATGCGCGACGGCACGCTGACGCCCGTGGTCGACCGGACGTTCACCCTGGACGAGCTGCCGGCGGCCATCGAGTACTGGAAGTCCGGCAAGGCGACGGGCAAGGTCGCGGTCACCATGCGGTGACGGGCGACGTCCCGCGCCGGGCACAGCCTCACGGCGTCTTGAACACCTTGCCGCCCTTCATCACGAAGTCCACGTCCAGCAGTTCGGCGATGTCGTCCAGCGGCGAGCCGTCCACCGCGACGACGTCCGCGTACTTGCCCTGCTCCAGCGTGCCGAGGTCGTCGCTCATGTCGATGAGGTCTGCGGCGTTGACGGTGGCGGCCACGATCACGTCTTCCGCGCTCATGCCGGCTTCCACCATGAGCACGGCTTCCTGCGCGTTGTCGCCGTGCTTCGATACCCCGCTGTCGGTGCCGAAGGCCACCTTCACGCCCGCACGGTGCGCCTTGCCGAAGTTGTTCTTCATCTCGCGGCCCACGCGGATGGCCTTCTCGCGGATGGCAGGCCGCATGAATTCCGACTCCTCGGCCATCTGCTTCACCGTGGCGCCTGCGAGCAGCGTCGGCACGAGGTAGGCGCCGGTCTCCCGGAACAGTGCGATGGCCTCGTCGTTGACGTAGGTGCCGTGCTCGATACTGTCGACGCCCGCCTCGAGCGCTGCGATGATGCCCTCCGCGGCGTGGGCATGGGAGGCCACCTTGCGGCCCATGCGGTTCGCGGCCCGCACCACCTCGCGGAGTTCGTCCATCTCCATCTGCTGGCCGGTACCGGTGGCGCGGTCGGTCAGTACGCCGCCCGTCGAGGTGATCTTGATCAGGTCCGCGCCGTATTTGATGGCGTCGCGGGTGGCGCGGCGGCAATCGTAGGGGCCGTCGCAGATCGAGGCATCCGTATAGAATTCCATCAGTTCCGGCTTCATGCCGCTCACGTCGGCGTGGCCGCCGGTGATGCCGACGCCGCCGGCGGCGATGATGCGCGGCCCCTCGATCCAGCCGTTCTCGATGCCGTCGCGCAACGCATACATCTCCTGCTCGGAACTGCCGACGTCGCGCAGCGTCGTGAAACCGGCCTCGAGCGTGCGCAGGGCATACATGACGCTGCGCATCTGCAGCTGCTGGGGCGAGAGACGGAGAGCCTCGCTGTCGTTCTCCGGGCCGAGCTCGCCCTGCAAATGTACGTGCATATCCATCAGCCCGGGCAGCACGAAGTAGTCCTTCAGGTCAACGACCTCGACTTCGCCCTCGAAGTCGGAAGGGTCCGCGTAGCCCTGCCTCACCTCGCTGATGCGCTCGTCGACGATGACGAGGGTCCGTTCCCGCTCCTGCGGCTGGCCGGGCACCGCCAGCAGCGTGCCGGCGTGGATGAGTTTGGTGGTGGCGGCGGAGGTGGCGGGCAGGCCGGCCGCGGCGGTTGCGACGAGGATTGGCAGAAGTACGGACAGAAGGCGATGAAGAAGCATGAACTCTCCTGGTGCTCGGCTGTTCGGAGGGGCGAGAGTATACCGCGCTGATCGGGCGGCTAGTCAGTATCCCCTATTGACCCTCATCGCGCTCCCGGCCTTACAGTGGATGTGAGGGGGCAGGAACCAACCCCAAGGAGGGAAAGATGAGAATTCACCGGTATCTGACACTGAGCGCGCTGCTGCCGGCAGCGGCAGTCCTGGCGACGGGCGCCGCCGTGACACCGGCGCATGCCCAGGGCGAGGAAGCCGACGTGATCGAGGAGATCGTGGTGGTGCGGGCGCCGATCGAGCGCCGCACCGTCGAGCCGGCCGCCCCCGGGAGGCCGAAGACCGAAGTCATAGAGCTGAGCCGGCAGGTGAGCTTCGCCGATCTCGATCTCTCCCGGCACAAGGACGTCGAGCAATTGCGCGGCCGCATCCAGGAGACCGCAGAGCGCACCTGCGAGCGGCTGAACCAGATGTTTCCGGTCACGCGCGAGGGCGTGCAGGGCACAGCCCGCTGCGTGAAACGGGCCGTCGCGGACGCGGAGAAACAGCTCGAGGCCGCGATCGAAGCCGCCGAATAGCCGCCTGCCAGGTCGTCTGCGGGGTCGGTCAGCGGCCGCCGCAGACCGGGCAATCGGGGCGCTTCCGCAGACGGATGCGCCGCCATTCCTCGGTGATGGCATCGTAGAGCGACAGCTCGCCGGCGTGCACGGGCAGGCCGGCCACGAGCTTCATGACGGCGCCGGCCATGGCCGTGCCGATGAAGCCGGGGACCGGGGAGAATACGCCGTTGCCCCGGCAGTCCTCGAGCGACTCGTCCGCCTCTTCGTAGATGCAGCGGTAGCAAGGCTGGTTGCCGTAGTCGGTAAAGACGGCAAGCTGGCCCTCGTAGCGGATGGCCGCCCCGCTCACCAGCGGCGTCCGGGAGGCCACGCAGGCAGCGTTGACGGCGAACCGCGTGGCGAAATTGTCGCTGGCGTCCACCACCACGTCCGCCTCACGGACGGCCGCTGCGAGGGCCTCGCCCTCCAGCCGCCGGTCGACCATCTCGTGGCGCACTGCGCCGTTGATGATATGCAGCCGGGCGGCGGCGATCTCCACCTTCCGCTTGCCGATGTCGTCCGCGGTGTAGAGAAACTGGCGGGCGAGGTTGGTCTCGTCGACGGTGTCGAAATCGTTCAGCACCAGCTGGCCCACGCCCGCAGAGGTGAGATAGGTGGCGACCGGGCAGCCGAGGCCGCCGATGCCGATCACCAGTACGCGGGTGGTGGCGAGCCGTCGCTGTCCCTCGGCGCCGAAGCCGGTCAGCGGCAGATGCCGCGCGTAACGCAGTGGCGTGCTCAAGGTCCGGTCTTCGCTCAGTCTTCGAGGCGCGCAGAGACGATCTTCACCGGCTCAACGGGCACGTCGCTGTGTCCGCCCCGGTTGCCAGTCTCCACCGCCGCGATCTTGTCGACCACATCCATACCGTCGGCCACCTTCGCGAATACGGCGTAGCCGAAGTCGCGGGAGCCGTGGTCCAGGAACGCGTTGTCTTTCAGGTTGATGAAGAACTGGGACGTCGCACTGTCCTTGTCCTGCGTTCGGGCCATGGACAGCGTGCCGCGCAGATTTTTCACGCCGTTGTCGGCCTCGTTCGTGATGGGGTCGCGGGTGGGCTTGCGGCTCATGTCCTCGGTGTGGCCGCCGCCCTGGATGACGAAACCGGGGATGACCCGGTGGAAGATGGTGTCGTCGTAGAAGCCGTCTTCCACGTAACGGCGGAAGTTCTCCGTGGTGACGGGGGCTTCCTCCGTCATCAGCTCTATCCGGATGTCGCCCAGGCTCGTCTCGAAAATGACCACTCGCTCTCTCCTGTTGCTGGCTGTCAGGCGTCCGGTAGCCGTGCTTCCGTGACGCGGTCGGCGCCCGCGAGGTCCCGCCGGCAGGCGACGACCTCCAGACCCTCGGCCCGGAGGATACCCGCAACGCCCGCGGCCTGCATGGCGCCGTGCTCGATCAGTGCCCGTCCGCCGGGGGTCAGGTGCGCGGGCAGGCCTGCCGCGATGCGCTGGATGTCGCCCAGGCCGTCCGCGCCGGCCGCCAGCGCTCGCCGGGGTTCGAAGGCGATGGCCGTGTCGGCGAGGGCCGGGTCCTGCTCCTCGACGTAAGGAGGGTTCGAGACGATCAGGTCGTAGCGCTCGTCGCCCAGGGCCGCGAACCAGTCGCTCTCGACGAAGCGGATACGCCCGGGCACGAGGCGAGCGGCGTTGCGCCGGGCCACGGCGAGCGCCTCCACGCTCGCATCCGTCGCCGTCACCACGGCGGCGGGCCGCTCGCTGGCGATGGCGACGGCTATCGCACCGCTGCCGGTGCCGAGGTCCAGCACCCGGCAGCCGTCGTCGTCCCGGGGAATCAGCTCCAGCGCCCGTTCCACCAGGATCTCGGTGTCCGGCCGGGGGATCAGCACGGCGGGCGTCACTTCGAACTCCAGCGACCAGAACTCCCGCGTGCCGGTGATGTAGGCCAGCGGCTCGCCCGCGGCGCGACGCGCCAGCCACGCATCGGCCCGCGCCCTCGCTCCCGCTCTTGGGGTGTCGTCCCGGTGTGCGATCAGCCAGCTGCGGTCGCGGCCGAGGGCGCGGGCGAGCAGCAATTCCGCGTCCAGCGCAGGGCTGTCCGAGACGCCCGCCAGTGCCGCCCTGGCGCGCCTCAGCCAGCTGCCGATGTCCTCCGCCGCGTCGTTCATGAGGTGTTCAAGGCCCGGATGCCCGTGTGGTCGCCGCTGGCGTCGCAATGCTACCGGCCGGGCGCCCGGCCGGCTAGCCGGCGCGCGTTCATGGCGTAGAATGGCGCCCATTCCGAAACGGGAAGCCCTGATGAAAATCTATTCGAACGTGCTGGAGATGGTGGGCCGCACGCCGATGCTGGAGGTGAGCCGCTTCGACACCGGCCCCTGCCGCCTGTTCCTGAAGCTCGAACTCGCCAACCCCGGCGGCTCCATCAAGGACCGCATCGGCATCTCCATGATCGAGGAGGCCGAGAAACGCGGCGATCTGAAACCCGGCGACACCATCGTTGAGGCGACGGCGGGCAACACGGGAATCGCACTGGCGCTGGTCGCCGGCCAGAAGGGCTATCACCTGGTGCTGGTGCTGCCGGACAAGATGAGCCAGGAGAAGATCTTCAACCTGCGCGCCATGGGCGCGGAGGTGGTGCTTACCCGCTCCGACGTCGGCAAGGGCCACCCGGAGTACTACCAGGACCTCGGCAAGCGCATCGCCGAGGAACGGGGCGCTTACTTCATCAACCAGTTCGGCAACCCGGACAACCCGCTGGCCCACGAGCGGACCACCGCGCCGGAGATCTGGCAACAGATGGAAGGCGATCTCGATGCCGTGGTCGTCGGCGTCGGCTCCAGCGGCACCATCTCGGGCATGTCGAAGTACTTCCGCGAGCACGAGACCGGCGTGAAGATGATCCTGGCGGACCCGGAGGGTTCCGTGCTGGCGGACTACGTGGAGACCGGCGAGCTGGGCGAGAAGGGCAGCTGGCTGGTGGAGGGCATCGGCGAGGACTTCATCCCCTCGATCTGCGATCTCTCCGACGTGGATGCGGCCTACACCATCCCGGACGCCGATTCCTTCGCCATGGCTCGCGAGCTGCTGCTGCAGGAGGGCATCCTGGCGGGGTCCTCCTCCGGCACGCTGCTGGCGGCCGCGCTGCGCTACTGCCGCGAGCAGACCGAGCCGAAGCGCGTGGTCGCCTTCGCCTGCGACACCGGCAACAAGTATCTCTCCAAGCTCTACAACGATTTCTGGATGGAGGACAACGGCTTCATCAGCCGGCCTCACTATGGCGACCTGCGTGACCTCATCGGCCGCCTGCACGGCGAGCAGGCCACCATCACGGTGGGCCCGTCCGACGTGGTGACCACGGCACACAACCGGCTGCGCAACGCGGGCATCTCGCAGCTGCCGGTGATGGAGGAGGGCAGGCTGGTGGGCGTGCTCACCGAGGACGACATCATTCGCTTCGTCTTCGGCCATCCGGAGCTGATGCACGCGGCGGTGGCCGACGCCATGCAGACAGCCTTCATCCGGCTGGACAAGGACAACAGCGTCGACAATCTGGTGGCGATGCTGCAGGTGCAGCCCTATGCCGCCATCACCGACGGCGACGAGTTCCTGGGCCTGATCACGCGAT
This sequence comes from Woeseiaceae bacterium, assembly GCA_035655155.1. Taxonomy (GTDB): domain Bacteria; phylum Pseudomonadota; class Gammaproteobacteria; order Steroidobacterales; family Woeseiaceae; genus Lentisalinibacter. Next base: position 3,989 of record DASRVH010000112.1, on the reverse strand, counting down.
CGGACGTACTCAATTACCTGCGCAAGCAGAGCGGACAGGTGGCGACCACATGAGCAGCGACAGGAACCCGAAATACGGCTTCGCGACGCGGACCATCCACGCCGGCCAGTCGCCGGACCCCTCAACCGGCGCCATCATGCCGCCGATCTACGCCACCTCCACCTACGTGCAGTCGAGCCCCGGCAAGCATCAGGGTTACGAATACTCGCGTACGCAGAACCCGACGCGGGCGGCCTGGGAGCGCTGCATGGCGGACCTGGAGGGCGGCGCCGGCGCGTTCGCCTTCGCCTCCGGCATGGCCGCGATTGCCACCGTGCTGGAACTGCTGGACGCCGGCTCCCACGTGGTGGCCATGGACGATCTCTACGGCGGCACCTTCCGGCTGTTCGACGGCGTGCGCAAGCGCTCCGCGAATCTCGATTTCGACTTCGTCGATTTCACCGACTGCGACGCCATCCGTGCCGCCATCCGGCCGGAGACCCGCATGCTGTGGCTGGAGAGCCCCAGCAATCCGCTGTTGAAGCTGGTGGACATCGAGGCGGTGGCTGCCATCGGCAGGGAACACGACTGCCTGCTGGTGGCCGACAACACCTTCGCCACGCCCTGGGGGCAGCAGCCGCTCGCGCTCGGCTGCGACATCGTCGTGCACTCCGTCACCAAGTACCTGAGCGGTCACTCGGACATGGTGGGCGGCATCGCCGTGGCCGCGACCGACGAGCTGGCGGAGCGCCTCGCCTACCTGCAGAACTCGGTGGGCGCCATTGCGGGACCGTTCGACAGCTTCCTCGCGCTGCGCGGCGTGAAGACCCTGGCGCTCAGGATGCAGCGCCACAACGACAATGCCGGCGCCATCGCCGAATGGCTGGTGGGCCGGGGCGAAGTGGAAGAGGTGGTGTACCCGGGGCTCGCGAGCCATCCTCAGCACGAACTGGCGTCACGGCAGATGCGCGGGGGCGGCGGCATCGTCACCTTCTTCATGAAGGGCGGCCTGGAGGAATCCCGCCGCTTCCTGGAGCGCTGCGAGGTGTTCGCGCTGGCGGAAAGTCTGGGTGGGGTGGAAAGCCTGATCGAGCACCCGGCCATCATGACCCACGCCTCGATACCGAAGGACAAGCGCGAGGCGCTCGGCATCAGCGACACCCTCATCCGCCTGTCGGTGGGCGTGGAGGACCTGGACGACCTGATCGCGGACCTGGAACAGGCGCTGACGCTGTAGGAGGGCCTTCAGGCCCGATTGATTAATGGATCGGGGCTAAAGCCCCTCCTACAGGCACCCTGTGGGAGCGCCTTCAGGCGCGATACGCCTTCGGGCCTGAAGGCCCTCCTACATCCGTTTATTGCGGGTTCTGCGGCAGGCCGTCGGCGATGTCGTAGTAGTCGCCCTTGTCCGCCACGAAGATGTGCAGGCCGAGCCTGGTGTCGGTGGGCCCGTCGAAGGACCCCATGGCGATGCCGATCTTCTCGCTGCCGACCGCCTCCCAGAACAGGAACGACCCGCAGGTGGAGCAGAAGCCGCGTCGCGCCTTCTCCGAGGCCTGGTACCAGGTCAGGCTGTCGTCGCCGTGGATGGTGACACGGCTCTTCGGGACGTCGCTCGCGGCCCAGTAGTGGCCCGACTGCTTGCGGCACTGGGAACAGTGGCAGGCTTCCGGTGTGGCGAGCTCGCCGGTCACCTCGACGGTGACGGCACCGCAGAGACAGGATCCGTTATGCATGTTGGACTCCTTCATTGGTGATGCCGTGACTCCTGCCGGGTCACGACCATGAGGTGATAGCCGCGGCGGATCTCGACCTTCTCGAAGCCGCAGCGCTCGTAGAGCGGGATGGCCGGATTCTCGGGATGCACGGTCAGGGATACCTTGGCGTGCCCCGCCCGCCACGCGCGGCCGAGAGCTTCGCGCATCAGCGGCTCGCCGAGGCCCCGACGCCGATAGCGGGGTTCGAGTGCGATACCGAGCTGCGGCGTCGTGTCGTCGATGGAAGCCAGGCCGACGCCACGGGGCAATACCCGCATCCAGCAGGCGCCGGCGTCTTTACCGTCCACTACCGCTACGGCACCGTTATCGGTCGGCCGCCCCCAGTCTTCGGCGTAGATGCGCACGCCCGGATCGTCGAGCACTTCGCGTGGCCGCAGGCCGGCCGGCGGCGGGTCCCACAAAGCGATGTGCAGCCAGTCCCAGAGGACCGACTGGTCCGATGCGCGCAGGTCTCTGTATTCGATCATCGGTTCCCCGGCCTGTGTGTCGGAAGCATCGCACAAGCGCTAATATGCCGCCATTATCCCGGGACATTCCATGAACAGCGAATTACGGAACCTCGGCCTGACTCCGTTCTTCGTCGCCCAGCTGACGGTGGAAGAACTGGAGGACGGCCGCATCGCGCGGGTCTCTCAGGTGCAGCGGTCCGTGCTGCGAGTCCTGGACGGTGCCGGCGAGAAGACGCTGCCGCTGCCCTCCGACTACCCGTCGGCTCCACCGGAGGACCGGCCGACCGTCGGGGACTGGGTCGTGCTCTCCGGCGGCGGATCGAGGATCGACCGCGTGCTGGAGCGCAGGAGCATCTTCCGGCGCGTCGCCGCCGGCGGGAAGACCGAACTTCAGCTGATCGCCGCGAACGTCGACATCCTGTTCGTCGTGAGTTCCTGTAACGAGGAGTTCAGGGAGTCCCGCCTCGAGCGCTACCTGGCGCTCGCCGGGGAGGCCGGTGTGCTGCCCGTCGTCGTGCTGACCAAGATGGACCTCGCGGAGGATGCGGACTCCTACGTCGCCCGGGCCCGGAGCGTGCAGGCGGGCATTCCCGTCGTCATGCTGAACGCGCTGGACGCAAAATCCTTCGGCGATCTCCGTGCCTGGATTGAGCCGGGGACGACGGTCGCGCTGGTGGGATCGTCCGGTGTCGGCAAGACGACGATACTGAACACGCTCATGGGCGCGAGTGTCGCGGCGACGGCAGCCATCCGTGAAGACGACAAGAAGGGGCGTCATACGACGACCTCCCGGTCGCTGTATCGGCTGCCGGACGGAGGGGTCGCGATTGACGTGCCGGGCATGAGAGAGCTGAAGGTCGCCGATGTCGGGGATGCACTGGGCTCGGTATTCGAGGATATCGAGTCGCTGGCCCGACAGTGCGGGTTCGCCGACTGCGGCCACGAGTCGGAGCCGGGCTGCGCCGTGCGTGAGGCGATCGCGGCCGGTCAGCTGGACGGGCGTCGGTTGGAGAACTACCGGAAACTGCAGCGGGAGAGCGCGCGCCACGCGGCCACGCTGGCGGAGACTCGCCGCAGGGGCCGCGAATTCGCCAAACAGGTCAGGCAGGTCACGGAGCTGAAGCGGAGAGGGGGGAATCCCGACTGAACCGCTGATCAGTCGCCGGCCTTGCCGAGCTGCCGCAGCACATCCGCCTCGCTCGCCCCCTCGATCTCGACGACCTTGTTCGACGAGCCGCCGCCGGACACGATCCTGACGGCGGCCGGGGGCAGCCCGAGCTCTGCGGCGAGCAGTGCGCTCACGGCGGCATTCGCCTTGCCCTTCTCGGGCGGTGCCGTCACGCGGACCTTGAGAGCGGAGCCGAGCCAGCCGACGATGCCCGCGCGGCTGGCGCCGGGTACCACCTTCAGCCTGAGTCGCACTCGGGGAAGGATTCGATCAGGCTCATGCGCTCCTGCATGAGGCCGCGCGCGGCGGCCCACTTCTCCTCGGTGTCGAGCGGGCCCAGCGCGTCGTATCGGTCCCCCAGGGACTCGTACTGCAGCCACCAGCGCTGAACGGGGCCGGTGACCCATTCCCCGCCGATCAGGGAGAGCTTCAGGCCGTGAGATTCCTTCGAGTGCCACGCCACGACCCAGACCTGGTCGGTGCAGTCCGGTCCGTCCTCGCACGGACACCCGCTCGTAACGCCGGAGATGTTGACGACCGCGGTCGGGAAGACTGCCCTCGTCGCCTGCTCGATCTGTCGCACTTCGTTGTCCGAGATGTTCGTTTCGCGGAGCG
>DASRVH010000111.1:0-9302 GCA_035655155.1 Woeseiaceae bacterium | reverse complement strand
GACGAACTTCGCCGAGCAGATGATGCAGCAGGTGCGAGCCGTCGGCGATGCGCCGCCGAAGGACCGGGACGAGCTGGTCAGGCGCAGCACGCAGCTGGACTTCGGCGCGCTCGGCCGCGCCTACATCGAGAGCACGCGGCCATTCACCGGTCACACGCCGCGCTTCATCGACAAGATGCCGCTGAACTTCCTCTACGTCGGTCTGATCCACCTGGCCTTGCCGCATGCGAGGATCGTGAGCGTGCGGCGCCATCCGCTGGATACCTGCTACGCCATCTACAAGCAGTTGTTCGTGGATGCCTATCCGTTCTCCTATGACCTCACCGAACTCGGCCGTTACTACGTGGCCTACGACCGTCTCATGCGGCACTGGGAACGCGTGCTGCCCGGCGTCGTGCATACCGTCCGCTACGAGGACCTGGTGGACGATCTGGAATCGGAGGCGCGCAGCCTCGTGGACTATTGCGGGCTCGACTGGCAGCCCGGCTGCCTCGAGTTCCACACCAACCCGGAGGCGTCCACCACGGCGAGCACGATGCAGGTGCGCCGACCCGTGTATCGCAGCTCCGTCGGCCGCTGGAAGGACTACCGTCGCGAACTCGCTCCGCTGGTCGAGGTGCTGGAGGCCGCCGGTGTGCCGCTGGAGGGATAGCGCGGCAGGGCCGGGCGCGGTCTTCGTCCTTTTTCTCGCGGCGACGGGTCACGCGACGGAACCACGCGTTTTGTCCGCTGCCTTCCTGCTCGGGGAGGCACCGCTCGAACAACCGGTGCCGATGGCCGAGTACGCGCCGCCGCCGGAGGCGCCGCCGCCGCGGCACCGTTTCTCCGGCGTGCTCCGGTCGGTGTCGACGTCGGCAGACGGCTTCCGGCTGTTACAGGACGAATTCGACCGGGCGGCCGGCGTGGGCGACGCGCTGCGCGCGCTCCCGCGCTTCGACCTCGGCTACGTGCAGGACGGCAGCGACCTGGTGCCGCTGACCCACGGTGTGCTGCGCACCGACCATCCCTACTGGGAGCTGATCCTGCAGCCGGGCCGGGCCTGGCAGGAGCCGGGCGACGGCGGATGGAGCCGCGCCTCGGCACCGTTCGCGCTGCAGGAGCGCGCCGCGAACTGCACCCACTATGGCGTCATGACCTGGCTGTTCGACGACGCGGGGCGCGTCTCCCGGGCCGCGTGGCAGATCGTCAGCGAGACCTGCGCCTATCTGCGCTTCGACGCGTGGGGCGTCATGGATATCGACCCCGAAGCGGCGCAGGCCGGGGCGCTGGCGGAGGCGCAGATCGACCGGTTCCGTCGCCATGCGGCCGCACGCCTGCCGGTGCGCCCGCTCGCCCGCCTGGCCGACGACCACCCGGACGTGGATCCCTCGTCGCTCGGTTATGCCGACGGGCTGGAGAGGGAGGACCTCACGGTGCTGGGTCTGGTCGCCGACGGCATCCACTACCGCAGCGATTGCCCCACCCGCTACGGGCCCTACCCCTGGTGCACGAGTCTGCCGCTGCCCTCCTATTCCACGGCGAAATCCCTGTTCGCGGGCGTCGGGCTGATGCGCCTCGAGCAAATGAGCCCGGGCGCGTCACAGACGCCGATCGCCTCGCTGATCGATGCCTGCGCTCCCGAACGCTGGGGCGACGTCACGCTGGAGAACGCGCTCGACATGGCCACGGGCAACTACGACTCCGCGCGGCCGTACGAGGACGAGGATGCGCCCGGGCACCTGGATTTCATCTTCTCCGACAGCCACGCGGAGAAGCTCCGCCTCGCCTGCGGTCTGTTCCCGCGCCGTGCCGAGCCGGGCGCGCGCTTCGTCTACCACACCTCCGATACGTATCTGGTGGGAACGGGGATGCAGCGCCTGCTGGACCGGGGAGGGCGGGCCGACGTCTACCGGGAGCTCCTCGTCTATGCCGTCTGGCGCCCGCTGCGGCTGGGCCCGCTGCCGGACGGAACGAAGCGCACCTACGACCGCGCGGCGCAGCCGTTCACCGGCTACGGCCTCACCTACGAGGCGGACGACGTCGTGCGCGTCGCCCGCTGGCTCATGCAGGGCGAAGGCCGCATCGGCGGCACGCAGGTGCTGGACCGCTCGTTGCTTTACGGCGCGCTGCAGCGGCGCCCCGACGACCGCGGGCTCCAGGCCGGGGATGTCCGCGTCCGTTACAACAACGGCTTCTGGGCTTACGATGCCGGCCCCGATTTCGATTGCGGGCACCCGGTCTGGGTGCCGTTCATGTCCGGTTTCGGCGGCATCGCCGTGACCATGTTCCCGAACGATGTCATCTATTACTACTACTCGGACGGCCACCTGCATCGCTGGGGCAGCGGCCGGAAGGCGGCCCATGCCATCGGGGATCTCTGTGGCGAGGCGCATGGCGCCACGGTTTCGGCTACTCTGAGCGTTCCGCGGGACAGGTAACTCTCGCAGGGGGACAGCGTGGCCACAGACCGTTTCCAGCGCGTAAAGCAGATCTTCAATCAGCTCGTCGATCTCCCGCCGGACGAGCGCGCCGGGCGACTGGATGCCGCCTGCGGCGGAGACGAGGAATTGCGTGCCGAGCTCGAGGCACTGCTCGGCGGGCTCGACGTCCGCGACGAGACCTTGCGCCGGGTAGTCGGCAGCGTTGCCTCGGATGCGCTGGGTGACTTGCCGGCTTCCGCTGCGGGACGTGTCTACGGTCCCTGGAGACTCGCGCGGCTGGTCGCACGCGGTGGCATGGGCGCCGTGTATCTGGCAGAGCGCGCCGACGGCAGCTACGAGCAGCAGGCGGCGGTAAAGCTGGTCAACGTGGCGTTGATGTCACCGCTGGCCCTGCGGCGCTTCGACGACGAACGACAGATCCTGGCGCGGCTCCAGCATCCGAACATCGCGCGCCTGATCGACGGCGGCACCACGGCCGACGGCGAGCCCTGGCTCGCCATGGAATACGTCGCGGGTCTGAGGATCGACGAGTACTGCCGGGCCCACGGCCTGGACGTTCCCGCGCGGCTCGCGCTGTTCCGCAAGGTCTGTGCCGCCATCGACTATGCGCACCGCAACCTGGTGGTCCACCGCGACATCAAGCCCTCGAACGTGCTCGTGGACGACGAAGGCGAGCCGAAGGTGCTCGACTTCGGTCTGGCCAGGCTGTTCGCGGACGAGGACAGCCAGGCGGCGCCGACGGTGACCGAGCACCGTGCGCTCACGCCGCGTTACGCGAGCCCGGAGCAGTTGAAGGGGGAGCCGCTGACGATCTCGACGGACGTCTATTCGCTGTCCGTTCTGCTCTACGAGCTGCTGGCGGGCGCGAGCCCCTACGAGGCAAGCACCAACGACCCTGCCGCATTGCACTTCGCCATCTGCGACGGCGATCGCGAACCGCCCAGCTCGGCCGCCACGCGGACCGGTGGCGCCGGCGACGGTGACGCGCGCGAGGCCGCGCGCGAACTCAAGGGCGATCTCGACAACATCGTGCTGAAGGGCCTGCGCGCCGAGGTGGAGCGCCGCTACGGCACGGTCGGCGAGCTGGTGGAGGACATCGGGCGCTACCTGCGCGACGAACCGGTCATGGCGCGGTCGGATACCTGGCAGTACCGCACCGCGAAGTTCATGAAGCGTCGCCGCACGCCGGTGCTGGCCGCGCTGGGCGTCATCGCCGCCATCGCGACTCTCAGTGCGCTCTTCGTCGATCGCATCATTGCCGAGCGCGATGCGGCGGAGGCCGCCCGGGCACGAGCGGAGCAGGTGACGGAGTTTCTCACCGATCTCTTCGCCAGTGCCGATCGCTTCGAGAGCGCCGGGGAGGAGATCACGGTGCGCGACCTGCTCGACGCGGGTGCTGCGCGCATCCGGACCGAGCTCGCGGACCAGCCGGTGGAGCGGGCGCGGTTGATGCAGCGCATCGCCGACACGTACAACGCGCTCAGCCTGCACGAGGAGGCCGCGGCACTGTCGCGGGAAGCGTGGACTGTGCGGCGCGAGACGCTCGGCGACAAGCACGCCGAGACGCTCGGTTCGAAGCGGAACTACGCTGATTTCGTATGGTTGGCGGGCAATGACGTCGAAGAGTCGATTGCCTTGCTGCGCGAGGTGCTGGCCGCGCAGATCGACACCATGGGCCCGGCTTCCCACGAAGTGGCTTCCACGCGCAACGCCATCGCCAAGGCGCTGCGCTACAAGGGGGATCAGCTCGGCGCGCTGGAGGAGTTCCAGGCGGCGCTCGCGATACTCGAGGACCTGCCGCGGGGTCACCGCGATCGCCGTTTCCGGGTGAACGTGCTGAATCAGATCGGCAACATCGACGAGTCCCTGGGCGACGTCGACGGAGCCATCGACCACTACGGCCGGGCACTCGACATCCTGGAAGAGCGCGGCGAGCCGAACCATCCCCTGGTGGGGGCGCTGCTGAACAATATCGGTGTCGCCCTCCGTCGGCAGGGCGACCTGGAAGAGGCGCTGACGTACCTGGAGCGGGCGGTGGAGCACACCCGCCGGGTGCTCGGCGAGGAGAGCGAGGACTACGAGGTGCAGCTCTCGACACTCGGCAAGTCGCTGGGTCAGCTGGGCCGCTTCGAGGAAGCCAACCGGGCGCTCGACCGGGCGCGCGGCGTGGCGGAGAAGCTCTACGGCACCGATCATCCGTTCTACGCGTGGCACCTCGTCAACAAGGCACGGATGCGCCAGCTTCAGAACGACCACGCGGCTACGCTTGCCCTGCTCGACCAGGCGATCCCGATCTACCGGGCCGCCTACGGCGACTATCACCCTTTCCTCGCCGCTGCGGAGATCGGCTACGCCGAGTCCTCTTTCGAGACGGGAGACGTGCAGGGCGCCGCGGCACAGGCGCGGGAGACGCTGGATCGCATGCGTGAGTATCCCGACCACGAGCGCCACATCGAGGCGCTGGGCCGCAGCATCCTGGGCCGCGCGCTCGGCCGCCTCGGTCAGGATGCCGAGGCACGCGAACTCCTGACCGGGGCGGTGGCCAGCCAGCGCGAGCTGTACGGCGACGAGCACCCGCTCACGGCGAAGACCGCCGGCTACCTCGTGGAATTCCTGGATGCTCGGGGCGAGACCGGCGAGGCCGATCGGTACCGGGGGCTGACGGTGGCTCGGTAGCCCGGCTCGATTGCATCGCCTATGCTTGGCGGCATTATGGGTGCTTCCGAAGAAATCACCGGCCTCCTGCAAGCCTGGCGCAGCGGCGACGACAGCGCGCTGGAGCGTCTGGCGCCGTTCGTCTATGACGAGCTGCACCGGCTCGCCGGCCGGTACATGCGTGCGGAACGGGAAGGTCATACGCTGCAGGCGACGGCGCTCGTGAACGAGGCCTTCGTGCGGCTCGCCGGGAGCGGCATCGACTACCAGGACCGCAAGCACTTCTTTGTGGTAGCGGCCAGACTGATGCGACGGGTGCTCGTCGATCATGCCCGGGCCAGGAATCGGGAGAAGCGCGGTGACGGGGCGCTGAACGTTACGCTGACTGGTACAGCAGGCGTGGACGATACTGCGTTGGAGCTACCGATCATCGCGCTGGACGAGGCGCTGACTTCGCTGGCGGATTCGGATCCCCGATCCGCGAAGGCGCTCGAGCTGGTCTACTTCGGCGGGCTCTCCGTCGAGGAAGCGGCGCAGGCCCTGGAGGTCTCGCAGAGCACGGCCTACGAGGACGTGCGCTTTGCGCGCGCGTGGGTCAGGAAGGCGCTGCGCTAGATCATGGAGCCCGGCCGCCGGGGCCTCTCATCGTTCGGTCGTGTCATCGGTCCTCAGCCGCTGGATCCAGCCGGCGAGTATGCGATAGCGTCCGCTGTTGCCGGTCTCCTCTTCTTTTTCGTCCAGCAGGAATCGGACCGCACGGTCGACGGTCGTGCGGATGATCTCCCTGTCATCATCGGCCGCCTCGAGGAGGGTGTCCAAGAGTTCGCGCAGGTCCGCGTCATCACCGCAGGCGCGATCAAGCCATCCCGGCCGGTCGCGCTCCTCGACGTCCAGCGCCTGATCGAACAGATGCCTGAGGCGACTCTGGTCCACGATAGGGTTCCCAGTGGCTGAATCCGGAAAAAAGCCCGGGCGGCCGTGTGGCCGCCCGGGCAGGTGAGCGCCGATCCGTTGTCACTCGAACTGCGTCACGTAGGGCATGGGCTGGAGCACGATTCCGCTGAGATCGAAACCGACGAGGTCGGCTCGACCGTCACCGTCGACGTCCCCCACCTTGCGCGGGAAGTACTCCCGGCACGGCGAGACGTTCTCGCAGGAGACACTGTCGTCTCCCCACCAGCGATTCTCGCCGTCGGCGTCCGTCGCTCCGATGGCGAAGTCCGTTGCAATGACTCTCACGGGGGCGAAGGCCGGCGTGCCGTCGATGCCGAGGCGATTGATCCCGATAGCGGCACCCGCACCCGCGTAGCCAACGAGATCCTTGTAGCCGTCGTTGTTCACGTCGGCGAGATAGCGCGGGTGGATATGGAGGAAGACATCGTCCCCGGACCCTTTTGTGTCGGCCCAGCCTTCGGCGGCGATGAAGTCGTCGCCGAACTCCCTGGGCTCGGCAAAGGCCAGATTGCCCGCTGCCGTCTCGTTCACGAGCACGAGCACCCGGTCTTCATGGATGGCCACGATATCGGGCAGGCCGTCGTTGGTCACGTCGTCGACCCAGCGCTTGTGCCGTTCGGTGGCCCAGCCGCCATCGTCGTCCCAGCCGAAATTCTCGGTCAGGACCTCGAAGTTCGCGAACGTGCCGTCGCAGGCGGACCGTGCCAGCCAGGTGTCGTTGCTGCCGAAGTAGACGATATCTGCGCAGTCGTCGTCGTCGAGGTCGATGATTTCGAGCGGGAAGAGATCTCGGTTGATGATCTCGCCGGCCGGCAGGGGCACCGGCGCGCGTTCGGTCAGCTGCAGGCTCGAGCCGTTGCTCGTGTAAGCGTGGACGGCATCGGTGTCCGCGCGGGCATGCACGAAGTCCGGGAAGCCGTTGTTGTCGACGTCGGCTACGTAGGCGGTGTCCGTTTCTTCCGTCCATGGCAGGTCCGCAATCCATGTCACCGGCGGCTCGAAGGCTGAGCCATTGTTCAGGCCGTAGCGGACGGCGGTGGCGTCGGCCGTGACATCCACACCCACGATCTCCAGGCCCTGGATGCCGTCGATGTCCGCGAACAGTCTCGGCTCGGCTTCCACGTCATCGAAGATGCCGTAGTGCCAGTTGCCCAGCGACCATTCCGTGCGCGGTGCGAATCCGCTCGGCGAGCCCAGTGCGACACTCGTATTGCTGTTCGAGATGCCGACGATGTCCGCGTGGCCATCCTCGTCGATGTCGACGATTTCGCGCACATGGCGGTTCGTGTACCAGCGGTTGGAATAGCCGTAGACGTCCTCCGGGCGGGTCGGATCGGTGAATACCACCGTCGCGGTCTCCGTCAGGATGTTGGCCGGCGAAGCGTCGTCGGCACCGCTCAGGGCTACGGTCCACTGCCCGGCGGCGTCGTAGCTGAAGCGGCTGCCTATGTTCAGGCTTGGATTGCCACCGCTCTGGGTCTCGAACGACGTCACGTCGACGCCGTCGGATTTCCAGTCTATATCCACGCTGGCGGGGACATTCGGAGCGCTCGCGGTGACGCTGCCCGTAAGCCGCAGCGCATACTCGCTATCGTCGGTGAGAGTGGGGTCCGACCCGATCGACAGCACCGAGTTGTTCACCAGCGGGAGATTGCCGTTGTCCGTGTCGCTGCCGTCGTCGATGCCGTCGCCGTCGGTATCCCGGTTGTAGGGGTCCAGGCCGCGGTCACGTTCGTAGGCGTCCTGGACGAAATCGCCGTCATAGTCCGCGGAGATCGGCGACGAGTGGACGTCGGCGGGATAGCGGTTCGGGTCGTTCTGGTTGATTGCCGTAACCGTCCACCTATCCCGGATCTCATGGAAGTCGGTGAGGCCGTCGTTGTCGCTGTCCGGGTTGTCCGGGTCGGTGCCATGCACGCGCTCTTCGCGGTAACCGATGTTGTCGCCGTCAGCATCCTCGAGCAGTACCAGCAGCACTTCGTCACGTGCCCTCACGTCGATCTCCGCCAGGGCATAGCTCGCGTCCTCGGGATCGAAGATAGCGGTCTCGGTCTCGGTGTCGCGTTTGCGGTTCCGCGTGACGACCCAGCGGCCAACCGCCGATTGCTCGCCGCGAACGGTCTCGAGTCCGGAACCATCGGTACTGGTGGGCACGCGCAGGAAGTCGTCCAGCAGCGTTTCCAGTGTCTGGCCCGGAGAGTTCGGGACGGTATTCGTCGCCACCTGGTAGAACTCGGTCTCCCGGTATGGGCCGTAGTCGATTACGACCTTGGCCGTGTTATTCGCGATATCCTGCTCCTGGAAGGGGAAGGGCAGGCCGTTGCGGTCGACGATCTCGTACAGGGGCTCGACCTGGATCGAGCGCGTGTTGTTGAGGAGACTCCTGACCGTGCCGAGGTCGATGTCGTTCTGCTCGAAGGTCAGCAACGGCGTCTCGTTGCCCTGGCTGATGCTCGTGGCGGGAAACGATTGCGCGCCGTCGAGATTCAATGTGCCCGTCGGGGTGAAAGGGTCCCTGCCCTCGCTGGTGCGAGTGGAGGCGAGCGACAGGCTCTCGATGCGGAAGGTGAGATGGCCGCCGTTCTCGATGCGGACGCCGAAGCGCATGAAGCCGCTGTCGGTGTCCCTCGTTGTCTCCACGTTATTCGCCTGCATTTCCTCCCAGGCCGTCCGGTTCTCACTGGTGTTGGTCTGGTCGAAGCTGACTGTCGCGGATGCTGACACCGAGACGGACTGGCTGACCTCGGCAGAAGGCCCGGAGAGGCTCGCACCGACGGTCGCCGTGGTCGTTGCCTCCACGCCGATCGTCGTGCTCGCGCCGTAGGAGGTCGATGTCGAGTTGGTCTGCGCCTGGGAACGGCTGGTGCTCGTCGTCGTGCCCTGCGCCGTCCCCTCGACGTAGTTCCAGCCGATGACCGGGGTCTCCTGTATACGGATGAGCACAACCGGGACGTCGGCGATCCGGGGATTGAAGACGAAGTTGTTCACGGCGGGATCGAAGCCATTGGTGATGAGCTCGTCGAAGTCCGAGTAGCCGTCACCGTCAGTGTCGGCCAGGATCGGGGAGGTACCGTACTGTCCAAGCTCTTCGCTGTCGGTCAGGCCGTCGCCGTCGGTGTCCGTTGCCGCCGTGTTCGTCTCGCACGCGACAGCGACGTTGGTAACGTCTGCCGTGGCGGTGCCGGAGCCATTGGTTACCGTGCAGGTCTGATCCGGAGAGGATGGCTGAGTGGCGACGGTGACGCTGTAGGAGTCACCGCTGTCGATCTCGGT
>DASRVH010000110.1:0-4717 GCA_035655155.1 Woeseiaceae bacterium | reverse complement strand
GAAGGTGCACGCCGCCCACATCCTGGTGATCGGCACGCCCATCTGGCTGGGCGAGAAATCTTCCGTCTGCTCGCGGGTAATCGAGCGTCTGTATTCCCAGTCCGGCGAGACCAACGAGAAAGGCCAGTACGTCTATTACGGACGCGTCGGCGGCTGCATCGTCACCGGCAACGAGGACGGCGTGAAGCATGTCGGCATGGGCGTGATGTACGCGCTGCAGCACCTGGGCTACGTCATCCCGCCCCAGTGCGATGCCGGCTGGATCGGCGAGGCGGGACCCGGCCCGAGCTACGGCGATCGGCCGAGCGAGGGATCCGACGAAGGGCCGGTCGGGTTCGACAACGAATTCACGCAGCGTAACGTCACCTTCATGAGCTGGAACCTCATGCACCTGGCGCGCATGCTGAAGGATGCCGGCGGCATCCCGGCTTACGGCAATCAGCGCAGCGCCTGGGAGGCCGGCGAGCGCTTCGGTTTCGAGAATCCCGAGTACCGCTAGTCGCGCCGCAGCGGGTCGGCGCGGTCATCCAGGGCCGCAGCAGTCTCGCGAATGACCTCGATGGCCAGATCCACCTCGCGCCGGTGGGTGCGCACGTTCAGGATGGCGAGCCGCAGCACGTTGCGCCCGTCGAGGCGTGTCGTGGAGAGGTAGATGCGGCCGTCCGCCTGGATGCGTTCGGCCAGCCGGCGGTTGAATTCGTCGGCATCGCCTTCGCCGGGTACGTAGCGAAATACGACGATGGACAGGTCCGGCTCCGGTCCCACCTCGAAGCCGGGCAGTTCCGTCATGCGTGCATGGAAGTAGCGGGCGAGCAGCAGCTTCTCCTCTAGCGCCGCGCGGAAGGCGTCCACGCCGGCGAGTTTCAGCGGCAGCCACAGACGCAGCGCGCGGAAGTGGCGGCTCAGCTCCGGCGAGGCGGCCGCCGGCGAGAGCTCCATGGCCTCGCCGAAACCGCCCGTGTCCTGCATGTAGCTCGCGGTGAAGGTATAGGCCTGCCGCAGCTTGTCGCCGTCGCGTACCAGCACCAGTCCGGTGCCGAAAGGCAGGAACAGACCCTTGTGGGGGTCGAGTACGAGGGAGTCGGCCCGCTCCATGCCGGCCAGCCGGCGCCTGCCGTCCGCCGTCAGCGCGAACGCGGCGCCGTAGGCTCCGTCGACGTGCAGCCAGAGCTCCTCGCCATGCGCCACGTCCGCGATGGCCGGCAGCGGGTCCACCGCCCCCGTGTCGGTGGTGCCGGCGGAGGCGACGACCAGCCAGGGCCGCAGCCTGGCGGCCCGATCCTGCGCGATCTGCGCCGCCAGCGCGGCGACGTCCATGCGGTAGCGTGCATCGAGCGGGATGCGCCGCTGCACGCACTCGCCGAGGCCGGCGATGGCCAGCGCCTTGTCGACGCAATGATGGGTTTGCGCCGTCAGATAGACAACCGTGCGTTCGACGTCTCGGGCGCGAATGCCGCGGGCCTCCCGCGCCGTCACCATCGCGGACAGGATCGCGATGCTGCCGCCGGAGGTGAGGTCCCCGGCCGCGGTTTCCGGGTAGCCGATGAACTCCGCTACCCAGCGCAGCAACTGCCGCTCCATGCGCACCGCACCTGGGCCGGCATAGGTCACGCCGGCGTAGGGGTTGGTGACCGCCGCCAGGTAGTCGCCGAGCGCCGCGGCGTACAGCCCGCTGCCGGGGATGAAGCCGAAGAAGCGGCCTACGGTCTCGTTCACGCCGGGGCCCTCGACGCCGCGGGCATAGGCGGCCAGTATGCCGTCGACGGGCGCCGGCTCCTCGCCGAACGGCTCGTCGAGCACGGCCAGGTCGGCGGGATCGGGCCGCGTGTAGGCGGGCATGGTGTCCAGTCGCGTCAGATAGTCTTCCGCACGCTCGTTGACGGCGGTCAGAAGATCGGCACGTTCTTCGGCGGTGGGGTGCAGCGCCGCGGCCCGGACCTCCAGCGCTGCCAATCTTTTTTCATCGGCCGACATGAACTGGTGTAATCGTTCCCCCACTACTGCCAACCGTCTCGTTCGAGCGCATCGGAAACACCCGGACAGAGGCTCGACTCGAACTCATTGATATCGAAATCGGACATGGGGATGTCCAGCGGCTGCAGCCCGGCATCCTGCTGGTCTGCCAGAAATCGTTTGACGATACGGTCACGGAGCAACTGTGTCTCTTCGGATTTCATTACGATCGAGTAGCCGATGCCGGAAAAACCGGTGGTGAGCGAGGGCGCGAGATCGTAGATGGCCTCGGCGTAGACGTTCCAGGGCGACCAGGCCGCCTGCTCCATCCGGGTCATCCTGCTCCAGTCCGTCTCATCGACCCAGCCGAGTCGGACGGGCGCTTCCATGAGACCTTCGCGCCACTGCATGGCGTAGCCGTATTCTTGCAGAGCGTATATGCGTCCGTTGAGGGCTGCCCGGTAGAACCAGCCGGTGGCCTCGTCGAGGAGTCTTTGATTGATTGCTTCCAGATCGATCGAGCCACCCTTCTGCGGCGACGGACGGCCGGTTAGCCGATCCACGGCGTTGCCAGGATCCTGCCCCAGCGCTGCCAGGAGCCGTCGCTGGCCCAGGACCATCATGGCGGCCGTCTCCCCTGACCCTGCAAGGTCTTCCAGCGTTTCATCTTCGACGTGGCGGTAGGGTTCGAAGTCGTCCCTCAGGAGACCCGCCCCGCGCAATCGCTCCATTTCGCGCCGGAGGCCCGGATCACGTCTCGCCTGGGTGTACGTGAGACACCCCGCGTCCGCCTCGACGAGCGGCCAGTCTTCGGGCGGCGCCTCGCGCCTGGCCGCGGTCCCGGCTTCCCCTTCCCGAGGTGGAGATGCGGCTGGCGGCGCGCTCTCCTGCGCCGGCTCCTGCCGGTTGCGCTCCTCCACTGCCTCCTCCAGCGCCCGCTGCAGCCCGATCAGCGCCAGCAGCGCGAGCGCGGCGAGGACCACCGCCGTCAACAACAATCTGGAGTTCATGCTTCGAGTTTACCGTTTGCGCGGACTGCCGACTGCCCTAGAATCGACCGGACTTACCGTAACCCCGCGAAGCGGAACGAGGAATACCATGAAGAACTACCTTCTGTTGCCCGCCGCCCTGCTGCTTGCCGCCTGCGGCCAGCCCGAAGAGGCCGCGGCACCCGCCACCGAGCCGGCCGGCGAACCGGAGGCGACAGCCGAGACGGCGTCACCCGAGCCCGCCGCCGAGCCGGCACCCGCGAGCCTGGAGGAGATCCTGGCCGCCCAGCCCGAGGACGTGCAGGCCCGCTACGAGCACCGTCATCCGCAGGAGACGCTGGAGTTCTTCGGCATCGAGCCGGGCATGACCGTGGTCGAGGCGCTGCCCGGCGGCGGCTGGTACACGAAGATTCTGCTGCCCTATCTGGGCGCGGACGGCCGGGTGATCGGCGCCGACTACGCGCTGGAGATGTTCCCGCTGTTCGGCTTCTTCAGCGACGAGCAGATCAAGAAGAAGGAGACCTGGGTGGAAGACTGGACCGCCCAGGCGGAGGGCTGGGCCGGCGATGACGGCGCCGCGGTCTCGGCCTTCGTGCTCGGCTCGCTGCCCGAGGAGATGAAGGGCGCGGCGGATGCGATGCTGTTCATCCGCGCCCTGCACAACCTCGCCCGCTTCGAGGACGAAGGCGGTTACCTGACCGCCGCGCTCGCCGATGCGTACGCCGTGCTGAAGCCGGGCGGCGTGGTGGGCGTCGTCCAGCACGAAGCAAGGCCGGACATGCCCGACGAGTGGGCGGACGGCAGCGCCGGTTACCTCAAGCAGGCGTTCGTCATCAACGCCTTCGAGGAGGCCGGCTTCGAACTCGCCGCCGAGAGCGACATCAACGCGAACCCGGCCGACCAGCCGACTGCCGAAGACGTGGTCTGGAGGCTGCCGCCGACGCTGGCCACGAGTCGTGAAGACCCGGAACTGCGGGAACAGCTGCAGGCCGTCGGCGAATCGAACCGCATGACGCTGCTGTTCCGCAAGCCGGCGGAATAATCCATGTAGGAGGGCCTTCAGGCCCGATCCACGCAAGCCGGATCGGGCCTGAAGGCCCTCCTACATTATAATGTTCGGATGAGGCGAACTCTCCGGCCGCAGATCTTCCTCGCCCTCGCAGCCACGCTGCTGCTGCGGGCCATGATCCCGGCCGGGTTCATGCCGGCGGCCATCGGTGCCGGCTTTCCGTTGCAGGTCTGCCCCAGCGGGCTGCCCGACGGCGCACTGGCGCGCCTCGCCGGCGAGCACGCCGCACACCATCATCACGCCGGTCACGGCCACCACGGTCATCACGACCCCGCGGGCAGTGGCGACGGCGGCCACGCCTATTCCGCCGAGCAGTGCCCCATCGCACACCTGATCGCGGCGGCTGCCCTGCCCGTCTCTGCCGGGCCGGCCGTGCCGGCCTTGCCGGCGCCCGCCATCGTCGCTCCCGTGCCGCGGCACCCGGCGGCCGCGCGTGTCCATCAATACCGCTCCCGCGGCCCACCGGTTCCCGCAGCGACCTGAATGCCTCTTTTCTGAGTGAGTGTCGGTCACGCGCCGACGCTCGCCGCTGCACGACATGGAGCCAGACAATGAAACCGATTCATCACGGGCGGACGGCGCTGGCCGTCTGCCTGGTCGCGTCATGGGCCGCGACCGCGGCGCAGGCGTCCGAACCCTCGGCTGAACCCTCAACTGAACCCTCGGCCGAACCCTCGCGCGCATCCGAGACGCATGACGGAAGCGG
>DASRVH010000109.1:0-13716 GCA_035655155.1 Woeseiaceae bacterium | reverse complement strand
ACGTCGCGCAGCTCGCCGACCGGCTCCGGCAGCCGGAGGCGCTCGACACGGACGGAGGCGGCAATGTCTCCGGACCCATCGCCCGGCAGGATCCGGAGCTCGATGCCGTCGGCGGACCAGCCGGCGCCGGTGACGGCGTCTACGGCCACGGTGAACCCCGCCGCCGCCAGCGCTGCAGGCGGCTGCAGCGCCACGGATACCAAACAGATCAGGCTGGCGCAAATGGCCAGCCCGCCACTCCTGCAACGCCTCAGTGCTCCCATTCCTGTCTCTGATCGCTTACGCCGTAGCGGCAGCGATTGCCGCCGAGAATTTCCCGATGATTGCACCGGTTTTACATAACTGCAGCTGTCCCGCCGCTGTTCAGCAAATAGGCTTGTGATCGACGGGTGTAGCGGTAACAATTATTTCACTCGATCGACAGCCGCAAGCGGCCCGAAGTCGACAATATCAACGAGAACGGGGGAGAAAACGAATGAGCGTATCCCGCATGCTGCTTGCGGCAGCATCTGCCTTTATCGTCGCCGCGTCGGCGCAGGCCTATCCCGGCAAGCCGGTCCCACAGGATGACAGGGTATTCACGGCCTTCGTAGAGGAGTTCGAAGGACCTGGTCAGATTCCACCCTTGCCGCCCTTCGAGACGATTCGGGTACAGGACATCGACAGCGAAGGTGCGATATATCGTTATGAGGTTCCTGTCGGTCCCGTCCCGTGGAACGGCCGCCTCGTCATGTACGCCCACGGCTTCCGCGGGTGCGTTGCGGATCCGGCGACCGGCGCACTCGTGCCGCTCACGGTCGACGATCCACCGCTGCGACAGTATTACCTGTCACAGGGCTATGCCTGGGCGGCTTCGAGCTACGCGAAAAACTGTTATGACGTAAAAGACGGCGTCGAGAGCACCAACCGCCTCTGGCGGATCTTCGCCCGTGAGCAGGGCAAGCCCGAGAAGACGCTCATCACCGGCTTCTCCATGGGTGGTCACGTCACCGGCGCTGCCATCGAGATGTTCCCGAACATCCAGTGTCCTGACGGGCGTCGAGGCCGCATCTGCGAACGCTTCGCCCGTATCCTGGGCAAGCTGTCGGGAGGCGTGGAATACCATGGCGCCGCGCCGGCCTGCGGCGTGATGGGCGACGAGGCGCTGTTCGATTACTTCGGTGACTTCGGCTACGGCGCCGAAGCGCTGGCCAGGCTGGCCGGCGCGCCCATCGAATCCCAGTTCCCGCCACCGGACGACTACCAGTCATCGACGCTCGGGCCGGTGCTGTTCACGCTGTTCGAGAACGGCAACATCTTCACCGACCCTGCTCTGCCGCCGGTTACACCGACGCCGGCGGGCGAGAAGCTCAGGGAGCTGACCCGCGTCATCTCCGGTGGCGAACGGCCGATATTCGATTTCGCTTTCACCGGCTTCCTGCCCCTGCTGTTCAGCTTCGCCGGCAGCGACGGCACGGTGGATGGTGTCGTCTCGGGCAACATCTACGACAACATCGGCAAGGTATACCAGCTCGATGCCAGCCCGGAGCTGACCCCGGACGAACAGGCGCTTAACGACACGATCCTTCGCCTGCGGCAGAATCCGCGGGTCAACCAGCGGCGCTTCCTGCAACTGGAACGCGTGCCGGTGATCACAGGCCGGATCAGCATCCCGGTGATCAGCACCCACACGCTGGGCGACCTGTTCGTGCCGTTCTCCATGCAGCAGATCTACGCTCGGGAAGTCGAGGCGCAGGGACGCTCGGAGTACCTCGTTTCCCGAGCGACCCGTGCCATCAGTCACTGCGAATTT
The DNA here is from genome assembly GCA_035655155.1 of Woeseiaceae bacterium. Lineage (GTDB taxonomy): Bacteria > Pseudomonadota > Gammaproteobacteria > Steroidobacterales > Woeseiaceae > Lentisalinibacter. The sequence goes on along the minus strand of DASRVH010000109.1, from coordinate 11,924 downwards.
TCTTCCGGTGAACTGATCCGGACGTTCGATGATCTGGTCGAGTGGGTCGAGACGGGGAGCAAACCCGCAGGTGATCCGATCCTCGATGCCGAGGCCGTCGCGAATCCCCTGTTTGGTTGTCGTTTTACCGAGGGAGCGACGGGCGTGACTCCGGCTGCACTGCGTGACGCCAGGGGTAGATGCGATCTCGTGCGATAGTCGATCTGGTTCGACAGTCCATCGGCCAGCCGGGAAACCGGCTTGCGGGTGCGGGCAGCGCTGATCGGCTTCGATTCAGCGCTGCCCCTCCCGCCGTTCGAGGCTTTCGACCCGCGCCTCCGCCGCAGCAAGCTCCTCCCTCAGGGCCGCCTCGCTCGCCTCTGCCTGCTCCAGGCGTGCGAACGCCTCCTGGTAGGCGTAGAAAGCCGGCTGGAACATCTCCAGTCCCTCGTCGGCATAGTCGGCCGGGTCGTCTCCGCGCTCTTCGATCTGCTCGATGAAGCGCTCGAGGGCCTCCACGTCCTGTTCGGACTGTTCCAGCAGCGCCTCGGCGCGCTTGCGCTCCTCGACGGCAGCGCCGAGGGCGAGCTCCAGATCGCGCACCGTCTGCCGTGCCGCCGCCAGTTCCTGCGCGGCGGGCGGCGCTTCGCCCTGCGCCTCCGATAATGGCGCAGCGGCGGTTGCGGCCGCCGGCGGGGGCGGGGTTTCGACGGGCGCTTCCCGGCCGGTATCGGTCGGGTACAGCCACAGCGCGATCAGCATCGCCGCGAGGAGCAGCAGCAGTTTCCAGCGATGCCTGTAGAGCGGGTGGTCGCGCATCATCGGTCTCCTTGCGCCCGTCCGACCATTGCTGCGAGGGAGGGTGATACGGGGGTAGCGTCGGCGAGCACGGGATCGGCCACCGGCGTCCCCAGTACCTGCTCCACCGGCACGACCCCCGCCCATACGGAAAGGGCGTAATCCTCGTCCTCGTCCTCCGGCGGGCCGGCCGTGACCTTGGCGGAGGCGGATTCGATGGGCAGGGCGATGACGCCGGTCATCTTCACCTCCCGGTCGTGGGGCGGGCGCAGCTCGTCCCAGCGTCCCGGCATGAGGTGCTCGGAGATGAGCCGCATGGCCTCGATCTTCTCCGCCTCGCCCTCCACCAGCCGGGGCCGGCCGAATACGGTGACCGAGCGGTAGTTCACGGACGAGTTGAACGCCGAGCGCGCGGCGACGATGCCGTCGATCAGCGTCACGTTCAGCGTCGCCTCCGCGCCGCCTTCGAGCAGTCGCACGATGCGCGCCTTGCGCGCGCCGTGCAGGTACAGCGTTTCCCCGTCGCGGGCGTAGATCATGGGGACGATCGCAGGCCTGCCCTGATCGCAGAAGGCGACGTGGGCGCTCAGCCCGGCATCCAGAATTGCATGCACGGTGGCGCGGTCGTAGCGGGCCGCTGCCCGGAGCTGGCGTACCCGATTGCGGTCGCCGATGTCGTATTCCCCTCCGTTGTCCGTCTTCATTGATGCTCTCCCCGGATTCGTCCGGGCAGTATAGCCGGCCTGCCATCGGACCCTCGCCCGACACGCGCTTGTGCCGCCATAATGGGCGCATGGGTGAAGAGAGGAAGACACAGGCGGGCGACGGCGTGACCCGCCGGGACTTCGTCCGGGGCATGGCCCTGGCCGGGGCCGCCGCCGGGCTGCCAGGCACCGCGCCTGCGCAGATCTTCGGTTTCGGCGAGGAGGAGTATTACCCGCCCGCGCTGACCGGGCTGAGAGGCGCCCATCCGGGTTCTTTCGAGGTGGCTCACGCGCTCGCACGCCGCGGCGAGCGTTACCCTGGCGCGAAGCCCGCGGACGGCGGCCGGGTCTACGACCTGGTGGTGGTGGGAGGCGGGCTCAGCGGGCTCGCGGCCGCCTGGTATTACCGCCAGCAGGCCGGCGAGTTCGCCCGCGTCCTGATCCTGGACAACCACGACGACTTCGGCGGCCACGCGAAGCGCAACGAGTTCCTGGTGGCCGGCAAGAACCTGATCGGCTACGGCGGCAGCCAGTCCATCGATACCCCCTCGGCCTGGAGCGCGCCCGCCCGCGGCCTGCTCGACGCGCTGGACGTGAACCTGGGCCGGTTCTACTCGGCCTACGACCGGGGCCATCGGGAGCGCTTCGGCCTGGCCCGCGGCATCTTCTTCACCGACGCACCGGAGGGGGAGCGTCTGGTGCGCGCCGACGGCGGCCGCGGCGCGAACCGCCTGCCCATCGGCTCCGACGCGGAAGGCTGGGTGCGCGCGCTGCCCCTGCCCGACGCCGACAAGGTGACGCTGTTCCGCATCCTGATCGCCCAGCCGGCGGACCTGCCGGCGGCCAGCCGGGAGACGCTGGAGAAGATACTGCGCCGATTGAGCTACAACGACTACCTGCGCCGCTATTTCGACGCGGGCCCGGCCGTCATCCGCCTGTTCCAGAACTCGAGTAATGCGTTCTGGGGCATCGGCACCGACGCGTTGTCGGCGCTGGAGGCGGTGCGCATGGGCTACCCGGGATTCACCGGGCTGGATATCGGCCCGTGCCGGGTGAGCGGTGCCTACGAGAGCTGCGAGCACGACGAGCCCTACATCTTCCACTTCCCGGACGGCAACGCCAGCCTCGCGCGGCTGCTGGTGCGGGACCTGATACCGGCGGCGGCGCCGGGCGACGACATGGAGGACGTCGTCACCGCCCGCTTCGACTACGAGGCGCTGGACCTGCCCGACGCCTACGTGCGCCTGCGGCTGAATGCCACGGCCGTGCGCGCGGTGAACCGCACGCTGGAGCCCGGCCGCGAGGGCGTGGAGGTGGATTACGTGACGGAGTCGGGCACGTTCCGGGCGCGGGCGCGCCACGCCATCCTGGCCTGCAACAATCTGATGGTGCCCCATCTCTGTCCGCAGCTGTCGGCCGAGCAGGCCGAGGCCATCGCCGAATATCCCCGGGCGCCCATCGTCTACGTGAATGCGGCCGTCGAGAACTGGCAAGCCTTCGCCGAACTCGGCATCGAGAGCGCCTATTTTCCGGACGATTTCTATCACAGCGTCTCGCTGGATTTCCCGGTGAGCCTCGGCCGCTATCAATATCCCTCCACGCCCGATCAGCCGATGGTGCTCCACCTGGTGCACGTGCCGACCACGCCTGAGGCCGGCCTGACGCCGCGGGAGCAATTCGCGCGCGGCCGCTACGAGATCCTGAGGATGGCGTTCGAGGATTACGAGCGCCCGCTGCGCCGCCAGCTAGGCGCTCTGCTGGGTCCGGCCGGCTTCTCGTCCGAGCGCGATATCCGCGCCATCACCGTGAACCGCTGGCCTCACGGATACGCCTACGAAAAAAACGACCTCCACGATCCGGACTGGCCGCCCGGCGAGGCGCCGTGGGAGATCGGCCGCCGGCCGGTGGGCCGCATCGCCATCGCGGCATCGGATTCCGAGGGCCGGGCCTATGCCGACGCGGCCATCGACGCCGCCTGGCGCGCGGTGGGCGAGACCTTCGGGCATCCGGCGGGCATACCGGGCGCGGAACCGGCCGACTAGCGCCGCCCCACCACCCGGCCGCCCGGCCGTGAGTCTTGGTTCGGGCGGCGCGGCACTTCGTTACCGCGTCAGGGCACCAGCACGGCGGCGCCGGAGAGCCGCCCCTGTCTCAGGTCCTCCAGCGCGGCGTTGGCTTCCTCCAGCGGGTACGTCGTCACTTCGGTGCGCACGCCGGCCCGGGGCGCGAGATCCAGGAACTCCACGGCGTCCTGCCGGGTGAGGTTGGCCACCGAGCGGATCCGGCGCTCCTCCCACAGGATGCGGTAGGGGAAGCTCGGGATGTCGCTCATGTGGATGCCGCCGCAGACCACGATGCCGCCCTTGCGCACGGCTCTGAGCCCGGCCGGCACGAGCTCGCCGACCGGCGCGAACAGGATGGCCGCATCCAGTTCCGCGGGCGGCGGCTCGTCGGATCCGCCGGCCCATTCCGCGCCCATGCGCAGCGCGAACTCCTGCGCCTGCGTGTCGCCGGGACGGGTGAAGGCGTAGACCCGCTGGCCCCGGTCCAGGGCTACCTGGATCAGGATGTGGGCCGCCGCCCCGAACCCGTACAGGCCGAGATTGCGGCCCTCGCCGGCCATCCGCCAGGAGCGGTAGCCGATGAGCCCGGCGCACATGAGCGGCGCGGCCTCGGCGTCGGCGTAGTCGGCGTCGATCGGGAAGGTGTAGCGGGCGTCGGCCACGATGTGAGTGGCGAAGCCGCCGTCCCGGTCGAAGCCGGTGAAGGCGGGATCGTCGCAGAGATTCTCCCGGTCGTGCTCGCAGTACCAGCAGTGCCCGCAGGTGGCGCCCAGCCAGGGCACCCCGACCCGCTGGCCTTGCCGGAACCCGCGTACGGAGGCACCGCATTCCGCCACCCGGCCGATGACCTCGTGGCCGGGCACGACGGGCAGCTTGCCGCCCGGCAGCTCGCCGTCCACCACGTGCAGATCGGTGCGGCAGACGCCGCAGGCGCTGACTTCGATGAGCAGTTCGTCGGCGCCGGGGGCAGGGGTGTCGCTCTCCACCGTCTCCAGCGGTCGTCCGGCTTCCCTGAGTACCATGGATTTCATGCCCCGAGCATAGGCGATTCCCGGCCGGCTGCCGATCGTGGAAAGCGCAGACGGCGGCTCCGGCGGCTCAGTCCGGCCGGCGGTATTTCGGCAGGCTGAGGCCGGTGAGGATGGCGACCGCGCGCAGGCCGAAGCCGGCGGCGAGGGCGGCCAGGGTCGCCGCCGGACCCGCCACGCCGGCAGCGTCCAGCGCCACGTAGACGCCGGCGCCCGCCAGCGCCGCGGTGGCGTAGATCTCCGAGCGCAGTATCAGCGGCACGTCGTTGCACATGATGTCGCGGATGAAGCCGCCGAAGGTGGCGGTCATCATGCCCATGCCCGCGGCGATCACCGGCGAGACGCCCTGGGCCAGTGCCGCCTGGGTGCCCGTAACGGCAAAGACGGCGAGGCCGGCTGCGTCCATCCACATCAGCGCTCGCAGGCGGGAGGCGAGCAGCCGGGCGCCCACGAAGGTGAGGCAGGCGGCCATCACGCAGACGCTGATGTAGACCGGCTCGTTGATCCAGAATACCGGCGTGCTGCCGAGCAGCAGGTCGCGCAGGGTGCCGCCGCCGATGCCGGTGACCGAGCCGACGAGTACGAAACCGAGCAGGTCCATCTCCCGCCGGGCCGCCTCCAGCGCGCCGGAGACGGCGAAGACCGCGACACCCGCGAGGTCCAGCCAGCCTATGGACGTGGCAAGGAGTTCGGCGAGTGGCGGCAGGCTCATGCCGTCCTGCCCCGGCCCGGGCGCGGCAGCGTCCGGTTCAGCAATGGATGGCCCGCCAGCAGCAGGTTCTCGATCCACCAGGCTTCGCGCAGCCGCGCCCGGCGGCAGTCGGCGACGAAGGTGCAGCCGCAGGCCGGGTCGCAGGAGATGGTCTCGATCAGCCGCATGCCGGGCGCCTTGTCCTCGGCGGCGAGCAGGGCCAGCCATTCCTCCAGCACGGCGGGTTGCCGCGAGGGCCGGGCCCGGCGGAAGCGCTCCGGCGGGTCGTCCCAGAGCGGCAGGGGACGTTGCAACGGCTGCTGCAACGGCGCTGGCCGCGGCCGTTCCGCCAGGGCGCGCAGCCACACACGTCCGGCGCGGATATGACCGAGCAGCCTGGCCCGGGGGCGGCGGGTCTGTCCCACGTAGCAGACGAGTCCGCTGTCGGGTTCGGCGAGGACGTAGAGGAGGGCGCCGCGCCGGGGCGGCGGGCTGTTGACCTCGGGGAGCCGGCAGACGGGCCCGGCGGGCCTCATCCCCGGTCCTCCAGCAGGGATTCCAGCAACTCCTTCGTGTGGCGCACCGTCTCGGCGACGTTGAAGTGCCGGTCCAGCCGTTCCCTGGCGCGCCGGCCCATCAGCGCCCGCTCCGTGGGGTTCTCGTGCAGGAAGCGGATGGCGTCGGCGATGGCCCCGGCGTCGCCGGGCGCCACCACGATGCCGGACTGACCGTCCAGCACCAGTTCCGCGCTGCCACCGGTGTCCGTGACGATCGGCGGGATGGCGTAGGCCATCGACTCGATGACCGTCTTCGGCAAGCCCTCGCGCTTCAGCGACGGCAGCACCGAGGCCGAGCAGGCGGCTACCAGCGCGGTGGCATCGCGCCGGAACCCCGCCACGTGGATGCGCCCGCGCATCGGGCTCGCGCCTATCAGTCTGGCGAGTTCCGGCTCCTCCAGCCCGCCGCCCACCAGCAGCAGGTGGATCGGGGCGTCGCGAGGCAGCCGGTAGGTGGCTTCGACCAGCACGCCGAGACCCTTCCGCGGCCGGTTGTTGGCCACGCAGATCACGGTGAAGGCGCCCGTCGGGATGCCGAACTCGCCGAGATCCGCCGGTGGTTCCCGGTACCACTCGAGGCTGTGCCCCTTGTAGACGGTGCGCACCCGCTCGGGACGCGGGTGCTGGGCCCGCAGGCTGTCGCGCACGGCATCGGCCACGCAGAGGGTCAGGTCCACCCGCGGATTGAGGTGGGTGAGATAGGCGCTCGGGTCCCAGCGATGGATGTTGCCCGTCTGCCCCCGGTAGGTGACCACCGTCACCGCCAGGCCGAGAGCGGCCAGGTTCGCGTTGGCGATGGCCTTGTTATTGAAGGAATAGACGACGTCGATGCGCCGTTCCCTGAGTTCGCGGCGGATGCGCCGGACCGCCTCCGGCGAGAGCTTGCGCCGGGGCACGAAATCCACCACCTCGATGCCGGCCTCCCGCATCGGCCCGGCGTACACCGAATCGCCCTGGGTCATGACCGTCACCGCGACGCCGGCCTTCTGCAGGCCGATGAACAGCTCGGCCTCCGGCCGGACGCTGTTCAGGGTGTCCCCGTGGGAGGTGATGCAGAGCAGCCGCATGGCTCAGCCTGCGCGGCGCCAGAACAGATCCACGTGCCGGTCGCTCGCCAGCAGTTCCTCGCGCGTGACCGGCGCCAGCGCCCCGTCGCGCAGTATCGCCGGCGTGTAGTCGTGCTCCGCCATGAAGTCCAGCAGCGCGGCCGGCTCCATGTCGGCGGCGCTCATGTAGCGGGGCGAGTACTCGAGCATGACCAAGGGACAGCGCGCCAGCACATCGGCAGCGCCCCGCAGCGCCGCCAGCTCGAAACCCTCGATGTCCATCTTCAGAAAGCGGGGCGTGCGGTCGCCGAGCTCTTCCTGCGACCAGAATTCGTCGAGGGTGGTGGTGCGGATCTCGATCGTGCCGCCTTCGTGGATGGGCAGCATCGAGTGCCGGCCCCGGTTCGAGCCGCCGAACAGATGCAGCTCGAAAGTGCCTGCGCGGTCCGAGACGCCGAGCTGGACCGGGTGGACGCGCTGCGCGGCGTTCAGCGCCCGGTTCTCGCCCAGCAGGGTAAAGTTCTCCGGGTCCGGCTCGAAGGCGTAGATATCGGCCCGGGCCTCGCCGGCGATGCGGTCGAGCACCAGCGAGTACCAGCCGATGTTGGCGCCGACGTCCAGGATGACGTCGCCGTCCCGGATCTCGAGGTTGCGCTTCAGGAAGTCCGTGGTCTCGGGCTCGTGCGCGCCGTACTTGTAGATGTGGCGGCCGATCACATCATCGGTGCGCACCCGCAGGCGCAGGTCGAAATGGCGCGCCTTCGCCAGCAGGCGCGGCCGGCGCAGTATGAAGCGGTTGACGACGTAGGCGGCGGAGCGGAGATCCATGGGCTTGATGCAGGTCGGTGGCGGCAGGTGCGTGTGGCGCGGTGACGCGCTAGAGTTTAACCGCTTTCGTTACCCGGAGTCGGCCATGCAGCATTGCCGGATGGATTGCCGGTTGGATTGTCGGACGGATCGTCGAATGGCGGCTCGATCGGCTCGTCGAACCATGGGCGGCGCGCAGGCGTGCGCGGCCCACGGCCGGCTCGCCCTCGCGGCGGCGCTGATCGCCCTCGCGACCGCGGGTTGCGCCAGCCAGGAGCCTCCGCCGCCGAGCTTCACCGGATTCATTCAGGCGCAGACCGCGCCGGTGGAGCCCTGGAGCCCGTATCCCGGCGTGACCGCCCGGCGGCTGAGCGCCGACGAGTTCACCGGACGCAGCGCCATCCACCTGAGCGTGCCGCTGGGCTGGCGCTGGACCGGCATGGTCAACGGCGCCTTCACCCGGGAGTGGTACCTGCTGGAGGGCCGGGTGCAGGCGGGCGAGCGCCAGCTTCAGGGCGGCGATCTCCTGTACGTGCCGCCGGGCGCCCAGCCGCCTTCGATCACGGCCGTGCGCCCCGCGAAGATGCTGGTGTTCACCGATCCGGCCGACCCGGCCTCGGAGCTCCGGCAGACTTTCGTCGCCAGCGCCCGTTCGCTGCCCTGGCGGCCGGGCACCGTGGCCCGGGACGCCGGCGTGCCGCTGGACCTGAGCGTCAAGGATCTGAAAAACGATCCCGGCAGCGGCGCGCGCACGTGGCTGGTGAAGATCGGCCCGGGGGTGGAGGTGCCCTGGGAGAGCCACTCGGTGGTGGAGGAGGGCTACCTGCTGGAAGGCGACTACCGCCTGTCCGAGTGCCTGCCCGAGGGCCGCAAGGACGGCGATTACCTGCCCGGCGGCTATTTCCGGCGCCCGGCCAACTGGGTCCACAGCGGCCCGGATTCCGGCACCGACGGCGGGGCGGTCTGGCTGATGCGCTCGCCGGGAGCGCTGGATGCGACTTTCCATGACGCGTGCCGAGCGCCGGCGCGCTGAAAACCGACGCCGCTCAGGCTCGCTCTGCGATGAGAATCGCGCGCAGCGGCGCGGCGTGGCCTTCCACCGTGCGCCGCGGGTCCGCGGGATCCAACGCGTCGCGCAGTGACTGAAACGGCATCCACTCCGTGCTCCGCTGCTCGGCCGTGCTGGTGGCGGAAACGTCCACGCAGCGCACGCGGTGGAAACCGGCGCGCTCCAGCCAGACGGTGAGCGCGGCCACCGAGGGCAGGAACCACACGTTGCGCATGCGGGCGTAGCGGCCGGGCGGCACCAGCACCGTCTCGGCTCCGCCTTCCACCACCAGCGTCTCCAGCACGAGTTCGCCGCCGGGCCGCAGCCAGCGCCGCAGGCGGGCCAGATGGCCGAAGGGCGAACGGCGGTGGTAGAGCACGCCCATGGAGAAGGCGGTATCCAGGCCCGCCGGTGGCTCCGGCAGGTCCTCGAGAGGCGTCGGCAACAGCCAGAACGGCAGCGGCGGCGTGAAATTCCGGATCGCCCGGTACTGGAGGCCGAACAGCCGCGTCGGATCGGCCCCCAGCACCCAGCGGGCGCCGGCGTCCAGCATGCGCAGCGCGTAATAGCCGTTGCCGCAGCCCACGTCCAGCACCCGGCGATCGTGGAGGTCGGCGACGTGGGGTGCGAGCCGGTCCCACTTCACGTCTGAGCGCCACTCCGCATCCACGTCGACGCCGTGGACCCGGAACGGCCCCTTGCGCCACGGGGCCAGCGCCAGCAGGGCCTCGCGGATGGCTGCCCGTGTGCCCGTGTCGGCCTCGCTGCCGATCCGCACCGCCGGGCCGTCGGCGACCGGCATCGTCGGTGCCGGAGCCGGGAGCCGCTCGATGGCCGCTTCCCATCGCGACTGATCACCGTGGGGCCTTTCCGTTGCCGCCGCGGCGGCGGCCGCGAGTGCCTCGGCCCAGTCGCCGGCTCCCTCGGCGGCCAGCGTCCGGCGCAGGAGTTCGAGATCGGCCGGGATCATGGCGGTCGGGTCACCAGCGGCCCGCGGTCAGGCGACCGCCACGAAAGAGGCGAAATTGAGTTCCTGCATCCAGCAGGCGGCATGGCCGAAGCCGGCGCGGCGCAGCCGCTCCAGGTGGGTGTCGGCGGTGTCGGGGACCAGCACCTTCTCCAGGGCGGCCCGCTTGCGGCTGATCTCCAGATCGCTGTAGGCATTGGCCCGCTTGAAATCGTGGTGCAGCTCGACGAACAGGGCATCCAGCACGGGATCGGCGAAGCGGATCTTCTCCGACAGCACCAGGATGCCGCCATCCCGCATGCCGTCCCGGATACGGGCGAGCAGGCCGGGCCGGTCGTCGCGGGGTACGAACTGAAGCGTGTAGTTCAGCACCACCAGACTCGCGTCCCGGATCGGCGTCTCCCGCAGATCCTGGGTGCGCAGCTCCACCGCCACCCCTGTCCCGTCGATCCCGCCCTCGTCGAGGGACTGCCGGCAGCGCCCGATCATGGCCGGGGAGGAGTCCACGGCCACGATGCGGGCCTCGTCGCAGCGGATGCCGCGTGCCATGGCCAGAGTGGCGGCGCCGAGAGAGCAGCCGAGGTCGTAGCAGGTGGAGCCGGGGGTCACCGCCCTCGCCGCCAGACGCTCGATCTCGGCCAGCGTGCGGCCGTAGCCGGGGACCGAGCGGCGGATCATGTCCCCGAACACCTCGGCCACCCGTTCGTTGAATTCGAAGGAGCCCCGGTTGCCACCGGAGTCCCGGTAGATAGAATCGCGTTTCGAGCCTTGCATGGAAAGATGGTCCGGTGGCGCTCCGGCGGCGTCAAGCTCGGCCGGCGCAGGGAACACGGCGGCCGGCGACCGGTCACAGGAGTTGCGATGCTGGCAGAGCTGCACAGGGAACTCGGGATTCCGCCGGATTACGGCAAGGCCCCGCCACGGCCCCGTTTCGAGGAGGCCACGGGGCTGATCGACGTCGGGCCCAACCTCGTGGGCCGGCCCCAGAAACTCACGCCCCGCGCCGCCGACCGCTGGCAGGCCATGCGGGAGGCCGCCGCGGAGGAGGGCATCCGGTTGCTCCTGGTCTCCGGGTTCCGCAGCGTCGAGTACCAGGCGGCTCTCATCCGCCGCAAGCTGGAAGCCGGGCAGCGCATAGAGGACATCCTGGCGGTGAATGCGGCGCCGGGCTACAGCCAGCACCACACCGGCGAGGCGATCGACATCGCCACCCCCGGGTTCCGGCCGCTGACGGAGGAATTCGAGCGCTCCCCCGCCTTCCGCTGGCTCGGCCGCCGGGCGGGCGATTTCGGCTTCGGCCTGAGCTACCCGCCGGGCAACCCCGAGGGCTTCGTCTACGAGCCCTGGCACTGGGCCCTCTGAGCGCGCCGCAGGGTCGCCGCGAGCCGGGACCCCGTGTTGACAGCAGGGGGGCCATGGTTGGACAATAGCGGGCTTGTTTCCGCGGAGGGGTACTCAAGCGGTCAACGAGGGCAGACTGTAAATCTGCTGGCTATGCCTACGTAGGTTCGAATCCTACCCCCTCCACCAGAACAAATGGCGGTGGCGGCAAGCCGGAAGAAGTACTGAAACAGCCCGGGGCAAACGGCCTCGACCGGGCTGTTTGCTGTGGAAAAAGGTACGGAATCGGCGGTTGACATCGGCGAGGAGTCATCGAAGAGGGTCCTGAGAGGACGGGAAAAGCTGACCGGAGTGGCGATTGCGAGTGGCACAGGTTGGCGGGTGTAGTTCAACGGTAGAACCTCAGCCTTCCAAGCTGATGATGTGGGTTCGATTCCCATCACCCGCTCCATCCGTTCCGGCCGTCTTTCGTGTAGGGAGTGCATTAGCCCACATAGCTCAGGCGGTAGAGCACTTCCTTGGTAAGGAAGAGGTCACTGGTTCGAGTCCAGTTGTGGGCACCAGATCAAGAGAGAGCCGCGATGCGATGGGCCGGGAGCGACGGTCCGCGGCGAAGGAGACGAGGGCCACGGCGTGCGCAGCCTGCGGCCGAGGAAAATGCGAGGGGTGACGGTCACCGCGATCCGGCGTGGATGCGCGGGGCTTGGCGACCCTTGTTACGAGTGTTCGATTACGAGTTGTTTGAAAAGCCCGACTGAAAGGTAGGCAGAGATGTCCAAAGCGAAGTTTGAGAGAACGAAGCCCCACGTGAACGTAGGCACGATTGGCCACGTGGACCACGGTAAGACGACTTTGACGGCTGCGATGACGAAGGTGATGGCCGAGAAGTTTGGTG
>DASRVH010000108.1:0-27627 GCA_035655155.1 Woeseiaceae bacterium | reverse complement strand
GAGCCGGGCGAACATCCCATCGACTCGCAGCAGTTGCTGGCCGAGTGGGCCCAGGAGAAGGCGCAGTCGCCGGCGCTCTGATCCGCGCTCCGGCCCCCGACCCGAACCGCGGCCCGTGATCGTGTGATGGGGGTCACGCCCGCGGCCGCTGCGAGCGGCTACCCTGCTCCGGATGGAAGACCGGCAGGCACCACCCATGTCGACCCCCAGGCAGCAGAGCATGATGGAAGAGCTCGCCCGCATCATGGAGGAGCGGGCGATAGAGACGCTGTTCCATGAGGTGATCGACCGCCGCGAGCGCTGCGTCTTCGGCTACGAGGCACTGGTGCGCGGCCCCACGGGCAGCCCGCTGCACCTGCCGCTGAACCTGTTCGCCGCCGCCAGCGCCTTCGGACGCGCGCGCGAGCTGGAGCTGCTGTGCATCGAGGCGGCGCTGGAGGCCTTCGTCAAGCGGGGGCTGCAGGGGCACCTGTTCCTGAACGCCTCGCCGGCCACCTTCCTGCATTTCCGCGAGGAGGTGGATTATCTCAGGGAGGCGATGAGCCGCTGGGGCGTGAAGCCGGCGGAGGTGATCCTGGAGCTGACCGAGCAGTCCATGATGCGGGACTACGAGTCCATGCGCGAAGCCGTGATCGGCATCCGCGACCTGGGCTGCCGCATCGCCATGGACGATATGGGCGCCGGCTATTCCAGCATGCGCACCTGGTCGGAGCTGCGCCCCGATTTCGTGAAGCTGAGCCCCGACTTCGTGAGCCACATCGACGTCGATCCCCTGAGGTCGGAATTCCTGCGCTCCATCATCGACATCGCCCGCGCCGGCCAGAGTGCGGTGATCGCCCAGGGCGTGGAGAGTGCCGGGGAGTGCCGCGAGCTGGCCGACCTGGGGGTGGAATACCTGCAGGGCTTCTACTTCAGCGAGCCCGCGCTGGAGCCCCCTGCGCCGGACAGGATGCGCGTCGCGGCCTGCCTGGCGGACCCGGAACAAAACGAATTCGAGACGCCGGACGGCGTGCTGGCCGGGCGCCTCCTCAACCCGGCGCCGCCGGTCGCGGCGTCGGAGTCCGTGCGGGAGCTGCTGCGCATCTTCAGCGAGAACGAGGACCGCACGTCCATCGCGGTGGTGGAATCGGGCCACCCGGTCGGCATCGTGCGCCGCACCCGACTGTTCCTGATCCTGTCCAAGCCGCTGCACATGGAGGTCTACGGGCGCAAGCCGGTCAGCGCCGTGATGGAGACCGACCCGCTGTGCGTCGACGTGGGGCTGCGGCTGGAGCAGGTGAGTCATCTGCTGACGGCCCACTCCAAGCTGCGGCTGGAGCACGATTTCATCCTGACCCGGGAAGGCCGCTACGAGGGCATGGCCCGGACGCTGGACCTGCTGAAGCGCCTGACCGAGCAGCAGGTGAGGCGGGCGCGCTCGGCCAATCCGCTGACCTCGCTGCCGGGCAACGAGTCCATCGACCAGCACGTCAACGCGTTGCTGCGCTCGGGCACGGCGTTCACGGCCTGCTACGTGGATCTGGATAACTTCAAGCCGTTCAACGACTTCTACGGCTACGCCCGGGGCGACGAGGTGCTGATGCACATGGCGCAGTTGCTGACCCGCTACGCAAGCCCGGTGTCGGACTTCGTCGGCCACATCGGCGGCGACGACTTCGTGGCCGTCTTCCGCAGCGTGGACTGGCAGGACCGTCTGCGCAGCCTGGTGCGGGACTTCGGGAAGGAGATCCCGTCGTACTACTCGGAGGAACACCGCGCCGCCCGCGGCATCACGGCCAGGGACCGCTACGGCGTGGAGCGCCACTTTCCGCTGCTGACGATGACAGTGGCCGGCGTTGCCTCCGACTCGCGCCGCTACGCCGGCGCGGACGAGGTGGCTGCCGAGCTCAGCCGGGTGAAGCAGAGCGCCAAGACAGCCGACGGCAGCGGCATGCTGCTCCTGTCCCGCGCGGGGCTGGAGGACATCGGCGGGCCGCGCCTGGCGGCCGTCACCGCCTAGCCGTCTGCCCCGGCCGTCTGCCTTGGCCGTGTGCTCTAGTCGTATGCCCTAGCCATGCGCAATGGGCTCTTCGGTGAAGAGGTAGTCCTTCAGTTCGTCATTGAACTTCGAATCGCGCCGCCGGATCCACTCGAGCACCATTGCCGCGTGCTCCTTCTCCTCGTCCCGGTTGTGCTCCAGGATTCTCCTGAGCTCGTCGTCTTTGCAGACGTCGATGCGCTGCTGATACCAGTCCACGGCCTCCAGCTCCTCCATCAGCGAGATGATCGCCCGGTGCATGTCCCGGGTCTCGTCGCTGAGTTCGTCGACGGGTTCGTGGTATCCCTCGTTCGCCATTGCCGATTCTCCTCTTGGCAGTCCAAACCTACATCCAGCGCCGTACCCGGCGCCGGTAATCCAGATAGTGCTCGCCGAACAGCCGCTCGAGCATCTTCTCCTCGGGACGTACGAACCAGTGCTGCAGCACGAAGAAGAACAGCGGCACCGGCAGGAAAGCACCGAGCGTGCCCAGCAGTATAGCCACCCCGAGCAGCGCCGAGACCATGCCCAGATACATGGGATTGCGCGACACCCGGAAGATGCCGTCGGTCACCAGGGCGCTCGCCTCGCGGAAGGGGCGGACGGTGGTGCCGGCCCTGCCGAACGATCGCGCGCCGGCTATGGCCGCGGCGACGCCCAGTACCAGCGGCACCAGGCCCAGCCAGGTCAGCGGCGGCTCCACGATGCGGGCGATCGGCACGTAGCGGTGCAGCGCCAGCATGGCGAGCAGGCTCGCCAGGAAGTATGCCGGCGGCACGATTCTCTGCGCGGGGCTCATCGGGATCAGTGTAGGCGGGCGGGGTCGGCCGTCCCAGTCCGGATTTACCACGGGCGGCGCCGTCAACCATCGATCGCCTCATCCGCCAGCGGGCCGGATTCGGAGCGGGCGACCAGGGCGAGGAAGCAGGCTGCCGACAGGCCGGCGGAGCCGTAGACCATGCACATCACCAGGATCTGGTAGCGCACGGCCACCAGCGGGTCCACGCCGGAGAGAATCTGGCCGGTCATCATGCCGGGCAGGGAGACGAGCCCGACCGCCAGCAGGGAGTTGGTGATCGGGATCAGCGCCGCCCGGAACGCGCGGCGGCGAGCATCCGCTGCCTCCACACCGGCGGCGAGTTCCGCCTGCAGGCGCTCGGCCGCGAGGCTGACCGTGTTCATGGCGTTCGCATAGACCATGCCGGCGAGCGGCACGAAGTAGTCCGGCCGGTACCAGGGGGCGAGATCCAGGACGAACCCGGTCACCAGCAGCAGGTTCACGGTCCCGCCGGCCGCGATGGCCGCCAGCGAAGGGCCGAGCAGCGCGCGGCGGCGTTGCCTGACCGGCTGCAGGGCGATCCAGGAGGAGGCCAGGATCATCACGCCGACCACGGCCAGGACGATCCATGCGCGCTCGGCCTCGAAGATCCACACCAGCAGGTAGCCGATGAGCAGCAGCTGCACGACCATGCGCACCACCGCATAGACGGCTTCGCGCCAGTTCTCGGACCAGCGCAGCAGCAGGACGATGACCGCGGCCACCGGCACGAAGGCCAGCGCCATGTCGGTGAGGGCGACCGGCTGGATGGTGTCGTTCATGGGCGGAGGCTCCGGTTGTCGATGTCCCCTGGCCGCGCCGCGGTGGCGTCAGCGGCCGTCGCCTGCGAGCAGGACCACCGTGAGCGGGATAGTCTCGTGCAGGTAGCGCTCGAGCCTGGACATGCCGGCCCGTTCAGCCGGGTGGCGCGTCCGGCAGCCGCTCGGCCATCAGCCGGTGGAGCAGGTTTATCGCTTTCAGCGGCCTGACCATCACCTTGAATTCGGTGATACGTCCCTCGTCGTCCCAGGAGATCATGTCGATGCCGTCGATCTCGACGTCGTCCATGCGGGTGCGGAACTCGAGCACGGCGCCACGGGGCGCGTACCACTCGCCGACGTAGCGGAAATGCTCGTTGCCGAGCACGAACATGGCGGCCTGCAGGTACATTCGCGTGAGCGGCTTGCCGGCCTGCGGCGTATGCACGACGGGCGAATGGAACACGACCTCGTCGGCCAGAATTGCATCCAGCGCGGCCATGTCCCGCCCGGCCACCAGACGGTGCCAGCGCTCGATGACCGCCGGCCGCTCGTCCGTGCCGCTCACCGCTGGTGCCTCCCGATGGGGCCCAGGCGTTCGAGCTCCTCGTCCACGAAACGGCGGAAATCCGGTGCGGCGCTCTTCGAGCCGAAGTCCTGCCACCACTGGCGCACGCCCTCGGACTGCAGCCAGTAGCTCAGGTGTGCCCGGCCTTCGTGCCACTGGTGCTCTTCCAGGTTGCCCATGTGGCGCTGGTGGTAGAGCGTGGAGAAGTACCAGAACGCCTTCTGCGCCAGGTTGGAGAATCGGTACAGGTCCTGGCCTTTCAGGTTCCAGTAGTCCTTGCGGCCGCGGCGGTAGATGTCCTGCAGGTCCGGGTTCTGGATGATCAGATCGGTGAAGTTGCCGTGCAGCGAGAGGGCGCTCTGGCGCACGTTCATCCGCACCGCTTCGCTGTTGTCCCGGATGTGCCGGGCCAGCAGGACGACGGCGGCGATGACGCCGATGCTGGCGATCAGGTTGGCGACGGCCGCCACCACGATCCAGACCGAGGAATTCATGGGCAGGCTCCCTGTGCGGACCAGGCGCCAGTGTAACCCGGCATGCGGCCCGGCGGGCATTCCCACCGTCGCGGCTCATTGTGTAGTATCGGTTGCCACCGCGCCGCCGCCGGCGCGGCGAGAATCATCGACGCAACGTCGGGGGAGGACAACGATGCAAGGTCTCATGATGCAGATGCCGCTGCTGATCTCGTCGATCGCGAAGCATGCGGAGCGGTTCCACGGCGACTCCGAGATCGTCTCGGTCACGGGCGACAACCCGCTGCACCGCTACACCTACCGGGACTGCTTCCGCCGCTCGCGGCAGCTGGCGAACGCGCTGGAGGAGGCCGGCATCGAGCTCGGCGACCGGGTGGCGACGCTGGCCTGGAACGACTACCGGCATCTGGAGGCCTACTACGCCATCTCCGGCATCGGCGCCGTCTGCCACACCATCAATCCGCGGCTGTTCCCCGAACAGATCGTCTACATCATCAACCACGCCGGGGACCGGCTGCTGCTGACCGACCCCATGTTCGTGCCGCTGCTGGAGAAACTGGCGGAGCAGATCGACGTCGTCGAGCGCTACGTGATCCTCACCGACGACGAGCACATGCCGGAGACCACGCTGAAGGGCGCGGTCTCCTACGAGAGCTTCATCGGCGGCGCCAGCGACGAGTACGACTGGCCGGAGTTCGACGAGAACACGGCCTCCGGCCTGTGCTACACCTCCGGCACCACCGGCAACCCGAAGGGCGTGCTGTACAGCCACCGCTCCTCCGTCCTGCACGCCTATGCGGGTCTGATGCCGGACATCCTGAACCTGTCGCTGGACGATTCGGTGCTGCCGGTCGTGCCGCTGTTCCACGTCAACGCCTGGGGCATCCCGTACGCGGCGCCGATCGTGGGCGCGAAGCTGGTCTTCCCCGGCCCGAAGATGGGCGACGGCGAGGCGCTGTACAAGCTGATGGAGTCGGAGAAGGTCACGATCTCGCTCGGCGTGCCTACGGTCTGGCTGGCACTGCTGCAGTACATGGACCAGGCGGGAGTGACCACCAGCACGCTGGAGCGCACGCTGGTGGGCGGCGCGGCGGTACCGGAGTCGATGATCCGCCGCTTCGACGAGCAGCACGGGGTCACGGTGCAGCAGGGCTGGGGCATGACCGAGACCAGCCCGCTCGGCGTCACCAACACGCTGAAGCCGCACCAGAAGGAGCTGCCGAAGGACGAGCAGTACCGCATCATGGCCAAGGCCGGCCGCGGCATCTTCGGCTTCGAGATGAAGATCGTGGACGACCAGGGCAACGAACTGCCCTGGGACGGCAAGTCCTCCGGCGCGCTGAAGGTGCGCGGCCCCTGGGTGTGCAGCGACTACTTCAAGCTGGAAGGCGAGAGCGACGCCCATGCCGAGCCCGGCTGGTTCGACACCGGCGACGTCGCCCACATCGACCCCGAGGGTTTCCTCACCATCACCGACCGCACCAAGGACGTGATCAAGTCCGGTGGCGAGTGGATCAGCTCCATCGATCTCGAGAACGCCGCCATGGGCCATCCCGACGTGGCCGAGGCGGCGGTGATCGGCGTCCACCATCCGAAGTGGACGGAGCGCCCGCTCCTGATCGTCGTGCGCAAGGAAGGTGCGGACGTCGCCGCGGAGGACATTCTCGAGTTCCTGGACGGCAAGGTGGCGAAATGGTGGCTGCCCGACGACGTGGTGTTTGTCGACGAACTCCCCCACACGGCCACGGGCAAGATCCGCAAGACCGACCTGCGCAAGGACTTCGGCGACTACACGCTGCCGGCAGAGAAGGCTTCCTGACCGACGACAGGAGACAGGACAGGCTTGCCGCGGATCCTCCGGTCCGTGAACCGCTCCCGCGCACGGCGGCGGGCGGGGCGGTATAGTCCGCGCCACTCGAAGGCAGAGACCAGGCAGAGGAAAGGGCTATGACGGTAGATCAGCGGCTGCACGGCATGAAGGCCATCGTCACCGGCGCCGCCGGCGGCATCGGCGAGGCGGTGGCGCTGCTGTTCGCGAAGCACGGCGCCGAGGTGCTCGCCGTGGACGAACCGGACAGCGGGCTGGAACAGGCCTTCCGTCGGCGGGACGCCATCCTGCCGCTGGCGCTGGAACCCGCCGACGACGGCGCGGTGGACGTCGTCATGGAAACCGTGTCCAAGCGTTTCGGCGGCCTGGACATCCTGGTGAACGGCACCGGCGTCCTGCCGGCGGGAACGGACGAGGAGAGCGACTGGCAGCAGGCGCTGGACGTCAACCTCGAGGCCATGAACCGCCTCTGCCGGGCCGCGATCCCGTACCTCAAGAAGAGCCCCGCGGGCCGCATCATCAATATCGGCTCGGTGATGTCCGGTTTCGGCGCGGAGGACCGGGCGGCCTACGCGGCCTGCCGGCACGCGATCTCCGGCCTCACACGGACGCTGGCCGGCGAACTCGGCCGCGACGGCATCACGGCCAATTTCCTCGAGCCCGGCGCCATCGTCACCAGCAATACCCGGCAGGCGTTCCGCGCCGACCGTGAGTTCCGCGATTTCTGGATCGGCAAGTCGGCTTCCGGCCGGCTGGGCGAGCCGCTGGACGTGGCCAAGGTGGCGCTGTTCCTCGCCTCGGACGATGCCGCGTTCGTCAGCGCGCAGGACATCCGGGTGGACGGCGGCGCGATGCAGGCGCCCTGACAGAGCGCCCGGGCGAGTCCGACCAGGACCGAGAGGAGCCGTCAGAATCCGCCAGAATCCGCCGTGGAGAGGCCGGCGGGGTCGCCCCGCCGGCTAGCTTGGCGTGCCCAGCGCCTCCTCCAGCGCCG
This sequence comes from Woeseiaceae bacterium, assembly GCA_035655155.1. Classification (GTDB taxonomy): domain Bacteria; phylum Pseudomonadota; class Gammaproteobacteria; order Steroidobacterales; family Woeseiaceae; genus Lentisalinibacter. The sequence continues at coordinate 20,172 of DASRVH010000108.1, read as the reverse complement.
CCAGGAACTCGCGGATGCGCGCGGCGTTGGTGCCGAGATCGCTCCGCCCCACCCGGGACTTCGAGCGCACGTCCACCTCGGTGCCGCCCGCCACGTAGCGGGCCCGCAGCACCACGTCGTCGCGGAAGCCGAACCAGAAGGTCGTGTCCACCGCCTCCAGCCGGCCGGCGTCGGGCTCGGCGGCCACCACCTCCCAGCCGAAGGCCCGGGCGATCTCCTCCGCGCGGCGGACCACCTCGTCGGGAGGCGCATCCACGACCAGACTGTCCAGCGCTGGATAGGCACGGCGCTGCTGCTCGGCGCTCTCTTCTCCGGCCCAGGCGGCCGGATTCGGCGCGCCGGCCCTGAGCGGCGCGATGGCCGAGAACGCCGGCGGGTCCTCGAGGTCAGTGCTGATGTCGTGGATGGGCGGCACGCTGCGGGCCTGGGCGAACCAGCCGTAGAGCTGCAGCGAGATCGCGGCACCGATCACCACGGCCACCACCGCGCTGCCGAGCGCCGGCTGGCCCGGCACCCGCAGGATGCCGATGACCGCGATTACGCCCACGAGCAGCGCCACCAGGGCGAGGGCGCCGCCGGCCATCGCCAGCCGGATGCCGGGCATGACGCCGACAATGCCGAAGCGGTGGCCGGGTCCCGCGATCACCAGCGCGATCACGGCAGCCAGGGCCGCATACATCGCGAAGCGCCCCAGTCGCCGCGGCCACACGGAGCCGCCGCCGAGTTCGTCAGCCATCGCCTTCCTCCTCTGCGCATTCCTCCGCCGCCAGAGAAACCACTATAAACCCGGCCGCCACGCCCCGTCGATTCCGCCGGCCGGCCGCCGGCCGGTTCCCGGCGGCGCCTGCTAGAATACGCGGCTCGTTCCCCCCAGCCACGGAGCCTCCGCATGGACGCCGTACTCGCCGATCTGCTGCAACTGCTGAAGCTCGAGCGCATCGAGGAGAACATATTCCGCGGCGACAGCAGAGACATCGGCAGTGCGCAGGTATTCGGCGGCCAGGTGCTCGGCCAGGCCCTGTCCGCGGCCCATCACACCGTGGAGGGCCGGGTGGCCCATTCCCTGCACGCCTATTTCCTGCGCCGCGGCGACGTGGAGGCGCCCATCGTCTACGACGTCGACCGGGCCCGCGACGGGCGCAGTTTCTCCGTGCGCCGGGTGGTGGCCATCCAGCACGGACGGCCCATCTTCAACCTGTCCGCGTCGTTCCAGGTGCCGGAGGAGGGTCTCGAGCATCAGGCGGAGATGCCCGAGGTGGCGCCGCCGGAGGAGCTGCGCGACTCCCATGAGCTCGCCTCCGAGATCGTCCACGTGCTGCCGGAGAAGATGCGCCGGTTCTTCACCCAGAAGCGGCCGTTCGAGTTCCGCCCCGTGGATCCGCCGGACTTCCTGAAGCCGGAGAAGCGGCCGCCGGTCAAGCACGTCTGGGTGCGCGCCGCGGACCGCCTGCCCGACGACCCCGACCTGCACCGCAACCTGCTGGCCTATTTTTCCGACTACGAGCTGCTCGGCACGGCGACGCTGCCCCACGGGCTGCGCTTCGGCACGGGCAACGTGCAGATGGCGAGTCTCGATCATGCGCTGTGGTTCCATCGCAAGGCGCGCGTGGACGAGTGGCTGCTCTACAGCTTCGACAGTCCCAATGCATCGGCCGGACGGGGCTATGCCCGCGGCCAGATTTTCAGCCGCGACGGCACGCTCGTGGCCTCCACGGCCCAGGAGGGCCTGGTGCGGGTCTGGCGCGAGCCGCTGGAGCGCAAGCGCAGAAGCGCCGCCGCCCAGGACTGACCGTGGTGCGCGCCCGCCCATGCGCCTGCCCGGGCGTCCGCCCGATACCCGGCCCATGCGCCACTATCTGAGCTGGTTCTTCTCTGCCCGCATGCCGTTCGTGGCCCGCGCGCTGTACGGCCGCGAACTGCGTGCCTGGACGCTCTTCTCCCTCGGCCTCGGCGCCGTCGAAGGCGGGGTGGTGGGCGTCATCGCCAAGAACGCCTTCGCCGGCGCCGTCGGCGACGTGGCCCTGAACCAGAGCGTCGCGCTGGTGGCCGGCGCCCCGGCGTTCGCCAACATACTCTCGTTTCTGTGGGCGGGCATGGCCAGCGGCCGGGACAAGGTGCGGGTCCTGACCGCGCTGAAGCTCGCCGCCGGACTGAGTCTCGTCGCCATCGCGGTGGCGCCCATCAACGGCTGGGGTCTGGCATTGTTCGTCGCCGGCGTCATCGGCGCGCGGCTGTTCTGGTCCGGCATCGTGACGGTGCGCTCGGCGATCTGGCGCGCGAACTATCCCCGCCACGTGCGCGGCAATTTCACCGCGCGGGTGACCGTGCTGGCCGCCCTGGGCATGGCCACGACCGGCGTCGTCACCGGCCTGCTGCTGGACCGCGACCCGCTTGCCTTCCGCTATGTCTATCCGGCGGCGGCGCTGGCCATGTTCGGCGGCATGGCGCTGTATGCCCGGGTGCGCGTGCGCGGCCACCGGCGCCTGGTGGCGGCGGAGCGGGCGGAACAGGCGGGGCCCGGGCGGCGCCGGCGCCGGGACCTGTTCGGCATCCTGCGCACGGATCACGACTACCGGCGCTATCTCACCTGCATGTTCGTCTTCGGCAGCGGCAACCTGATGGTGGTGGCCCAGCTGGTGATTATCCTGAACGAGCAGCTCGGCCTGTCGCGGCTGCAGCAGATGCTGATCACCTCGTCCATCCCCTTCGCTGTGATCCCGCTCTCCATCCCGCTGTGGGCCCGCTTCTTCGACCGGGTGCACATCGTGCGCTACCGGGCCATCCAGAGCTGGTCCTTCGTGGCCGCCATGGCCGCGTTCCTCGCCGGCGTATTCACCGCGCGCATCGAGGCGCTGTGGCTCGGCTCGGCGCTGCTCGGCACGGGCTATGCCGGCGGACGCCTGGGCTGGAACCTGGGCCACAACGACTTCGCTTCGGATGCCCGCGCCACGGAATACATGGGCCTGCACGTGACCCTGACCGGCGTGCGCGGCCTGCTCGCGCCCATCACCGGCGTCGGCGCCTACCAGATCCTGCAGGGCGTGGAGGAGGGGCTGGGCATCTACGCACTATTCCTGCCGCTCGCGCTCACCACCGGCGGCGCGTTCGGATTCGTCTGGCTGCGCTCGCGGCTGCCGGATGGCTGATGGTGGATAGCTGATAGTCGATGCGCCGGGCCCGACAACCCTGACGAGCGGGCTGCGCCCCGGCCCGCGTCAGTCGAGGTCGCGCCGGTAGCGCCGGGCGTTCTCCACGTAATGCTCCGCGGAGTGGCCGATCATGGCGATCTCCTCTTCGCTCAGCTCGCGCACGACCTTGGCCGGCGCGCCCAGTACCAGCACGCCGTCCGGAAACTCCTTGCCCTCGGTGACCAGGCTGTTGGCGCCCACCACCGTGTTCGAGCCGATGCGCGCCCCGTTCAGGATGATGCTGCCGATGCCGATCAGCGTGTCGGCGCCGATGGTGCAGCCGTGCAGCATGACCTTGTGGCCGATCGTGACCCGGTCGCCGACGGTGAGCGGATAGCCCATGTCCGTGTGCATCACCGTGCCGTCCTGGACGTTGGAGCCCTCGCCGATCTCGATCCACTCGTTGTCGCCGCGCAGCACGGACTGGAACCACACGCTGGCCCCTGCCTTCAGGCGCACGCGGCCGATCAGCCGGGCATCGGGCGCCACCCAGGCGTCTTCGTGAATGTCGGGGCTCGCATCGCCGATATCGTGAATCATGGTGGTCTCCTCAGCCTTTCGCCTGGTTCGCCACGGCGGCGGCGGCTTTCGCCACTGCGTCCGGGTCGCCCAGGAATTCCCGGCTGCGCGGTTTCAGCTCGTCGTCCAGCTCGTAGGCCAGCGGGATGCCGGTGGGGATGTTGAAGCCGGTGATCTCGTCGTCGGACATCCCGTCCAGCATCTTCACCAGCGCGCGCAGGCTGTTGCCGTGGGCGGCGATCAGCACGTGCCGGCCGGCCAGCAGGTCCGGTGCGATCACGTCGTCCCAATAAGGCACCACCCGCTCCAGCGTGGTCTTCAGCGACTCGGTGGCGGGCAGGTCGGCGATGCCGGCATAGCGGCGGTCGAAGCGGGGATGGCGCTCGTCGTCTTCCTCCAGCGGGGGCGGCGGCGTGTCGTAGCTGCGCCGCCAGACGTGCACCTGCTCCTCGCCATATTTCTCCGCCGTCTCCGCCTTGTTCAGGCCCTGCAGTGCGCCGTAGTGGCGCTCGTTCAGTCGCCAGCTGCGGTGCACCGGAATCCACATGAGATCCATCTCCTCCTGGATCAGCCACAGCGTGCGTATGGCGCGCTTCAGCACGGAGGTGTAGGCGACGTCGAAGTGGTAGCCGGCCTCGGCCAGCGTGCGGCCGGCGTCCCTGGCCTCCTCGACCCCCTTCTCCGTGAGATCCACGTCGGTCCAGCCGGTGAACAGGTTCTTCAGGTTCCACTCGCTCTGGCCGTGGCGGCAGAGGATCAGTTGTCCTGGCATCTCGCTAGTTACCTCTCTCGGTCAATTGCGCGTACGGGTTCACACCGTGTGCACGATGTAGTTGCCCCGCGCGTCATCGAAGTCGATCCGGATCAGCTTCTCCTTCTGCGCCGATTCCAGCAGCTCGGAGAAATTCTTGAAGCCGTAGTAGTTCTCGTTGAAGCCCGGATGCACGCGGCGCATGGTCTGCTTGACCAGCGATCCCCACAGCGGGTCGTAGTCGGCCTCCAGCGAATCGACGATCTCCACCAGCATCTCCAGCGCCTCCTGGCGCTTGCCGTTTGCGCCGCTTTTCTGCTCCGTCTTCTTTTTCTTCGCGCCCTGGGTCTGCTTGCGCCCGGCCACGCGGGCCAGGTCGTCGTAGTAGATGAACTCGTCGCAGTTGCCGATGAGCAGATCCGAGGTGGAGCTCTTGATGCCGCAGCCGATCACGCGCTTGTCGTTCTCCTTCAGCTTGGAGACCAGCGGCGAGAAATCGCTGTCGCCCGACACCAGCGCGAAGGCATCGATGTGGCTCTTCGCGTAGCAGAGGTCGATGGCGTCCACCACCATGCGGATGTCCGCGCTGTTCTTGCCGCTGAACTTCGTCTGCGGGATGTCGATCAGCTCGATGCCCTGCTCGTGGAAGTCGCGCACGTACTTCTGGTAGCGGCTCCAGTCCGAATAGGCGCGCTTGTACACCAGGCGGCCCTTCTCGAGCAGGCGCTTCAGCACCAGCTTGATGTCGAAGGTGCCCTGGGGCGTCTCCTTGGCGCCCAGCGCCAGGTTCTCGAAGTCGATGAATACCGCGATGAGTTGTTCGTCTGCCATTATCTGTCAGCCATTGTTGTTCTGGGATGTGTCCGGGATGGTCGTCTGCGTCCCGCGGCCCTGTCAGCGGCCCGTGAGTTTCGTCAGCTCGTCGGTGGCGACCGAGAGCGTAGCAAAATCGGTACGGGTGCTCTTCTGCATCTCGTCGAGCATGTGGCGCGCCCCGCGCACCCGTTCTCCGGCGCCGTCCAGCCAGCTGACCACGGCCTCGCCGGTGCCGAGCTCCGGTCCGGTCTCCTCCAGCAGCCGCTCGGTGAGCGTGCGCTGGACGTTGCGGATGTTGTCCCGCAGGCGGCTGCGCGCCAGTGCCTGCCAGTGGCCGCGCGCCTGCAGCTCGTCGATCCTCTCGCGCACCCAGTCCAGACGCAGGCCGCGGCCCAGCTCGAAATACAGCCGCGCCACTCGCCTGAGGTCGCGGTCGCCGGCGATGTCGACGATGTCCAGCGCCGAGGTGACCGCCGTCAGCGCGGCGATGCGCTGGGCGAGCCGGCCGGGCAGGCCCATGGACTCGAACTCGTTGCTCATGCGCGCCAGCCGCTGGCGGGCGGTCTCGTGCATCATCGAGCCGAGCTTCTGGAAGACCAGGCTGACGCCGGGTTTGAGTGCCTGCACGGCGGCCTCGATGCTCTCGTAGGGCTGCTCGCGGCGCAGCAGCCAGTAGCAGGCGTGGCGCAGCTTGCGGCTGACCTCGAACATCACGAGATACTGGGTCTCCGCCGGGATGAGATTATCCAGCGCCTCGATGCCCGCCCAGATGTCGCGCGCGCCGCAGACCTCGCGTGCCACGGCGTAGGCGCGGGCCACGCTCACTGCATCGGCGCCGGTCTCGTCCGCCGCCCGCCAGGCGAAAGCGGGCCCCATGCGGTTGACCATGCTGTTGGTGATCAGCGTGGCCAGGATCTGCCCGCCGAGGCGGTGCTCGCGGATGAGGTCGGCGTAGCGGCGGGGCAGGGGCGCCGGGAAATACTGCTCGAGTTCTTTCGCCAGATAGCCGTCCGTGGGGATGTGGGCCGCCTGCATGCGGGCGTAAAGCTCGATCTTCGAGTAGCTGAGCAGCACCGCCAGTTCGGGTCGGGTGAGCCCCAGGTCGCGCTGGCGCCGTTCCTCCAGGGTCTCGTCGTCCGGCAGGTACTCGAGGTCCCGGTCCAGCAGGCCCGTCTTCTCCAGCGCCTGGATGAGATAGAGATGCTCACTCAGCCGATCGACCCCGGTGGCCTGCATCATGCTGATGGCCTGGGTCTGCAGATAGTTGTTGCGCAGGACGAGCGCGCCCACGTCCTCGGTCATGTCCGCCAGCAGCCGGTTGCGCCGGCCGGTGGTCATGCGCCGCGTCTCGGCCACCTGGCCGAGCAGCACCTTGATGTTCACTTCCCGGTCGGAGCTGTCCACGCCGCCCGAGTTGTCGATGAAATCGGTGTTGATGCGCCCGCCCGCCAGCGCGAACTCGATCCGCGCCCGCTGCGTGAGGCCGAGATTACCGCCTTCGCCGACCACCCGGCAGCCGAGCTCGCTGGCGTTGACGCGCACGGCGTCGTTGCTGCGGTCGCCCACCTCGGTGTGGGACTCGGTGCCGGCCTTGACATAGGTGCCGATGCCGCCGTTCCAGAGCAGGTCGCAGTCCATGCGCAGGATGGCGCGGATCAGCTGCGGCGGGCTCAGGCTCTCCTCCGTGACGTCCAGCATGGCGCGCACCTCGGCGCTCAGCGGGATGCTCTTGGCCGAGCGGGGCCAGATGCCGCCGCCGGCGGAGATCAGCCGCTTGTCGTAGTCCTCCCAGCTCGAGCGGGGCAGTGCGAACAGCCGTTCGCGCTCGGCGAAGCTCGCCGCGGCGTCCGGGTTCGGGTCCAGGAAGATGTGCTGGTGGTTGAAAGCTGCCAGCAGGCGGATGGTCTGCGACAGCAGCATGCCGTTGCCGAAGACGTCGCCGCTCATGTCGCCGATGCCGACCACCGTGAATTCCTGGCTCTGGGTCTCCACGCCCATCTCGCGGAAATGGCGCCGCACGGCCTCCCAGGCGCCTCGCGCGGTGATGCCCATCTTCTTGTGGTCGTAGCCGGCCGAGCCGCCGGAGGCGAACGCGTCGTGCAGCCAGAAGCCGTATTCCGCCGAGATGCCGTTGGCGATGTCGGAGAACGCGGCCGTGCCCTTGTCGGCGGCCACCACCAGGTAGGGGTCGTCGCCGTCCAGGCGCACCACGCGCTGCGGCGGCACCACCTCGCCCTCGACGATGTTGTCGGTGATGTCCAGCAGCGAGCCGATGAAGATACGGTAACAGGCGATCACCTCCGCCTGCACCGCGTCCCTGTCACCCTCGGGTAACCGCTTCGGCAGGAAGCCGCCCTTGGCACCGGTGGGCACGATTACCGTGTTCTTGACCGTCTGCGCCTTCATCAGGCCGAGCACCTCGGTGCGGAAGTCCTCGCGGCGGTCCGACCAGCGGATGCCGCCGCGGGCCACCCTGCCTGCGCGCAGATGCGTGCCTTCCACCCGCGGCGAGTAGACGAAGATCTCGTAGCGGGGGCGGGGCAGCGGCGCCTCTTCGAGCGCGGAAGGATCGAACTTGATGGCGATGGCCGGCGGCTCGCGGCCGTCTTCGTCGACGCGGAAAACGTTCGTGCGCAGCGCCGCATCCAGCACGCCCGTGTAGGCGCGCAGTATCCGGTCCTCGTCCAGCGTCGCCGCCGCGGCGACCAGCCCGCCGATCTCGCGCCGGCACTCCTCGAGCCCGGCGCGCGCGGCTTCGGCGTCCGCATGCGGGTCGAACTGCAGCCTGAACCGGCGCACCAGCAGCGCGGCCATCTGCGGATGGCGCGCCAGCACCGACTCCATGTAAGGCTGGGAGAAGGGCAGGCCGAGCTGCAGGAGATACTTGGAGAACGCGCGCAATATCGAGGTCTCCCGCGCGCTCAGACCCGCCTCCAGCACCAGCCGGTTCAGGCCGTCGTTCTCGCACTCGCCGGCGAGCACCCGCGAGAAGGCGTCCTCGAAGCGGCGCTCGGCCTCCGCCGGGTCGATGGCGGCGCCGCGGGGATGCTCGAGTTCGAAGTCCTGGATCCACCAGGCGCTGCCGTCGTCCGGCTCCAGGTGGTAGGGCCGCTCGCTGACGACCCGCACGCCCAGGTTCTCGAGGACGGGCAGGGCGTCCGAGAGGGGCAGAGGTTCGTGCGGGCGGAAGATCTTGAAGTGCAGCCGCTCGGTGACGCCCGGCGGGCGGTACAGCTCGGTGTCCTCGCCGTCGCCGGCCTCGCCGCCCGTCAGCCGGTCCAGCGTAACGACGTCGCCGCAGGCGGCGGCCGGCAGCACGTCCTCCTCGTAGGCCAGCGGGAAGATGTGGCCGTAGCGGCGGGCGAGCGCGATACCGCGGGCCTCGCCCAGGTGCTCCACCAGCGCGTCGGCGAGGCGGTCCTGCCAGGTCACGACGGCCTCGCCGATGTCCTTCTCGATCTGGCGGATGGAGATCCTCGGCTTGCGGCCCTGCTCGATGTGCACGATGAGGTGCAGCCGGGCGAGCACCGACTCCGACAGCTCTACCGAAGACTCGATGCTGAGCCCGTCGAACGCCTGCATCAGGATGGTCTCGATGCGCTGGCGCACCCGCGTGTTGTACTTCTCGCGCGGCACGTAGACGAGACAGGAGAAGAAGCGGCGGAAGGCATCCCGGCGCAGGAACAGCCTCACCCTCTGGCGCTCCTGCAGATTCAGGATGCCCGCGGTGGTGCGCGACAGATCCCGGACCGAGGCCTGGAACAGCTCGTCCCGGGGATAGGTGTCCAGCACGTGCATGAGCGCCTTGCCGCGATGGCCGCTGGGATCGAGTTCCGCCCGTTCGATCACGCGCCGGACTTTCAGCCGCAGCAGCGGGATGGCGCGCGGACTCTCGTTGTAGGCCACCGAGGTGAACAGCCCGAGGAAGCGTTTCTCGCCCACCGGGTCGCCGGCCTCGTCGAAGACCTTCACGCCGATGTAGTCGAGGTGGCTGGGTCGGTGCACCGTGGAGCGTGCGTTCGCCTTGGTCAGTATCAGCAGCTCCCGCCCGCGGGCCTCGCGCCGCATCTCCGGCGTCATGGTCACCTGGCGCTCGGTCGAGCGGCGTTTCGACAGGATGCCGAGGCCCGTGTCCGCCACGGGGCGCAGCTGGGCCTCGCCGTTGCTGCGCACGACCTCGTATTCCTGGTAGCCGAGGAAGGTGAAGTGTTCGTCCGCCATCCACTCGAGCAGCCGGCGGCTCTCCTCCACCAGGGTCTGGTCCACCCGGCCGGCCGGGCCCTCGAGCGCGGCGGCGGCCTGCAGCATCTTCTCGCGCATGCGGCGCCAGTCCCGCACGGCCACGCGGACGTCGCGCAGGGTTTCCTCCAGCGCTCGCTTCAGGGCCGTCATGCGCCGGTCGCTCGTCTCCCGGTCGATCTCCAGGCGCACGAAGGACTCCACCCGCCCTTCCCGCGCGGAGCGGGGGTGGACGCCGGTCAGCACGCCCTGCGCATCGCGCTCCACCCGCACGAGCGGATGGACGGTCAGGTGCACGTTGGCACCCGTGCGCGCCACTGCCATCCCCAGCGAGTCCACCAGGAACGGCATGTTGTCGTTCACCATCTCCACGATGGTGTGGCTGGAGTCCCAGCCGTCGCGCTCGGGGTCGGGGTTGTAGATGCGCAGCCGGTGGCGGCCGCGACGCCGCGTCATGCCGAGTTCCAGGTGGGCGAGTGCGGCGCCGGCCAGGTTCTCCGGCGCGGCGGCGCGCAGGTCCTCGACGTCGACGTCGGCGTAGTAGTGACGGATGAAGGTGCCGAGGCGCGCCCGATTCCTGAATGGTCCGGAGCCGCGTACGGCGCCGACGATCTCCTCGAGGATCCGGTCTTTCTGGTCCGAGTTCCGGCGCAGCGCTTTGGGGCTCACTATGATCGCAGTTCCTGACGCCGCCGGCCGCGATCCCGGCGGGGGTGTGACCGTCTTCCAACGGGGCGCCAGTATACACGACGACACCGTCCCGCCGTGGCCGTGCGCTTGCTGGTATCCTGCCGCGCATGCGGACACGACAGGCCGCCGGCCGCGGCGCCGGCGCGCGAGGAGGAGGGCGTTCCCCATGGCGACCGACCATTACGACAACGCATTCCATACCGATCTCGATCCCCGCGAGGACTACGCCGGTTATCTGCGTCTCGACCGGCTGCTGTCCGCGCAGCGCCCGCTGAGCGATCCGCCCCACCACGACGAGATGCTGTTCCTCATCCAGCACCAGGTGGCGGAGCTCTGGTTCAAGCTGACCGTGCACGAACTCGAGGCGGCGATGGCCGCCATCCGCGAGGACGACCTCGCCCGCGCGGCGAAGATCCTGGCGCGGGTGAAGCAGGTGCAGCACCAGCTCTACAGCCAGTGGGACGTGCTCGATACGCTCACGCCCAGCGAGTACGCCGAGTTCCGCCACGTATTCGGGCAGGCCTCCGGCTTCCAGTCGCCGCAGTACCGGCTGGTGGAGTTCATGCTCGGCAACAAGGACCCGGCGAAGATCGCCGTATTCGCGCGCCACGAGGAGTGGCACCGGCGGCTGCGCGCGGCGCTGGAGGCGCCGGCCATCTTCGATGAGTTCCTGCGCCACCTGGCGCGCATCGGCCTGCCGGTGCCGCAGGAGGCCCTCGAGCGCGACTACACGGTGCCGCGGGAACCCGATGACCGGGTGGTGGCGGCGCTCGGCGAGATCTATGCCGAGCCCGAGCGCTACTGGCAGGCCTACGAACTGGCCGAGGCGCTCATGGACGTCTCCAACAACTTCCAGTTCTGGCGCTTCCACCACCTGAAGACGGTGGAGCGCATCATCGGCCACAAGCGCGGCAGCGGCGGCACGGCGGGCGTCACCTGGCTGAAGCGGGCGCTGGACTACGACTTCTTCCCGGAGCTGATCCGGGTGCGCACGGAACTCGCCGACGCCACCTGACTCAGTAGTGGGGCGCGCCCAGCAGGCGGGCCCGTGCAAGCAGCCGCTCCAGCAGCACGTCCAGGGCGTGCACCTCCTCGTCGCTGAGCCCGTGCAGGAGTTCGCGCTCGAACTTCAGCGCCAGTGGTGCCACCTCCGCATAGACTTCCTCGCCGGCCGGCGACAGGTGCAGGATGGAACGGCGCCGGTCCTGGTCGGCGAAGCGCCGGTTGATGCGCCCGCTCTTGATCAGCTTGCCCACCGCGCGGCTGACGGCGACCTTGTCCATCAGCGTGCGTTCGGCCACCTCGGAGGCCGACAGGCCCGGGTGGCGGCTCAGCACGGCCATGATGCGCCACTCCGGGATCGACAGCCCGAAACGCTTCGAATAGGCGCCCGCGATGGTCGCGCTCACCGTGTTCGAGAGTATGGACAGGCGGTAGGGGAGGAAGTCCTCGAGTATCAGTTCTCGTTGCTGTTCGGCCATGGTCTCCATCCGTCGGGCCGGCATCTTGCCGCACACCGGCGGAGGTTAGCCGGCGCGACCGTCACTGGCCAGCCCGGAGATGCCGAAACGGGCCCGGTCAGGCCAGGTGCGGGGCGGCGAGGTATTCCCGGGACTGCATCTCGACGAGCCGGCTCACGGTGCGCTCGAACTCGAAGGCGAGGCGCCGGCCCCGGTACAGCTCGTCGGGCGGCGCGGCCGCCGACAGGATCAGGTTGACCCGGCGTTCGTAGAACTCGTCCACCAGGGCGATGAAGCGCCGGGCCTGGTTCTCGCTCGAGGGGTCGAACACGGGCACGTTCGCCAGTATCACCGTGTGGTAGCGCCGGGCGATCTCGATGTAGTCGTCCTGGCTGCGCGGCCCGTCGCACAACTCGGCGAACTCGAACCAGGCGACGCCACGGGCGAGGCGCACCGTGCGCACCGGCCGGCCCTGGATGGTGAGCGTGCGGCCGCTCTCCTCGCGGCCCGAGGCGATGCGCCGGAAATAGCGCGCGAGGTTACGGTCCGCGGCCTCGTCGAGCGGCGCGTGATAGATCTCCGCCTCCTCCAGCACGCGCAGCCGGTAGTCGGTCTCCGCATCCAGGTGGAACACCCGGCAGTGGCGCTCGATGGCCTCGATCGCCGGCAGGAACTGCTGGCGCTGCAGCCCGTCGCGATAGAGTTCCGACGGCGGCAGGTTCGAGGTGGCCACCAGCGTGACGCCGCGGCGGAACAGCGCGCGCAGCAGCCGGCCGAGGATCATGGCATCGGCGATGTCGGAGACGAAGAACTCGTCGAAACACAGCACCCGGGTGTCCGCCGCCATTTCCGCGGCGACCCGGTCCAGCGGGTCCTCCAGGCGCCCGTGGCGCTTCAGCGCCTCGTGCACCCGCCGCATCATGCGGTGGAAGTGGATGCGCAGCTTGTCCTCGAAGGGCAGTTCCTCGAAGAACAGGTCCATGAGCAGGGTCTTGCCCCGGCCGACGCCGCCCCAGAGATACAGCCCGCGCACCGGTTCGAGCGCGAAGCGGCCGGGGAAGCGCCGCGCCAGCCCCCGGCGCAGCACCGCCGCCGTCCCGGTATCCCGGGTCAGCTCGTCGTGCAGCCGCTGCAGCTCCGCGACGGCCGCCTCCTGGGCCGGGTCCCGGGTCAGGTCCTCCCGGCGCACGCAGTCCAGGTAACGGTGGCGGATGGTCATGGCGCAACGCAGCGTACACCGTCCGCGCCCCGTCCTCCACAAGGCCTCGACAGGCGCCGCCCGGAGACGGGATGTTAGAATTAGCCGGATACTTCGCAATCGCACGAATCGCATGTAGGAGGGCCTTCAGGCCCGATCCATGTAGGAGGGGCTTGAGCCCCGATCCAGCAACCAACAGAGGGGATGACACGTGGAACGCGAATCCATGGAATTCGACGTCGTTATCGTAGGCGCCGGCCCGGCCGGTCTTGCCGCGGCCTGCCGGCTGAAGCAGCTGGCGCAGGAGAAAGGCAGCGAACTCTCCGTCGTGGTCGTGGAGAAGGGCTCGGAGATCGGCGCGCACATCCTCTCGGGCAACGTCTTCGAACCCAGAGCCCTGGACGAGCTGTTCCCCGACTGGAAGGAGCGCGGCGCGCCGGTGGAGACCGCCGTCACCCGTGACGACATCTACTACATGACCTCGGAGAAGGGCGCCATGAAGGTGCCCGGGCCCTTCGTGCCGGGCCCCATGCACAACGAGGGCAACTACATCATCAGCCTCGGCAAGCTCTGCGTGTGGCTGGCGGAGCAGGCGGAGGCGCTGGAAGTCGACGTGTTCCCGGGCTTCGCCGCCGCCGAGGTGCTGTACGAGGACGGCAGGGTCGCGGGCGTGATCACCGGCGACATGGGCGTGGACCGGGAAGGCAGGCAGAAGGACTCGTTCACGCCCGGCTACGAGCTGCGCGCCCGCTACACCATCTTGGCCGAGGGCGTGCGCGGCAATCTCGGCAAAGAGCTGATGGAGAAGTACGACCTGCGGGCGAACTCCGACCCCCAGCACTACGGCATCGGCCTGAAGGAGGTGTGGGAGATCGACCCGGCCAAGCACGAGGAAGGCCTGGTGGTGCATTCCCTCGGCTGGCCGCTCAGAAACAACACCGAGGGCGGCGGTTTCCTCTATCACGCCGAGAACAATCAGGTGTATCTCGGCTTCATCATCGCGCTGAATTACTCGAACCCCCATCTCGATCCCTTCGCCGAGTTCCAGCGCTGGAAGACCCATCCGAAGATCCGCCGGTATCTGGACGGCGCCGAGCGCATCTCCTACGGCGCCCGGGCGGTCAACAAGGGCGGCCTGCAGGCGCTGCCGAAGACCTGCTTCCCCGGCGGCCTGCTGGTCGGCTGCGACGCGGGTTACCTGAACGGCGTGAAGATCAAGGGCGCACACACGGCGATGAAGACCGGCATGCTGGCCGCCGAGTCCGTGTTCGAGGCCTTCGAGGCCGGCGACGAGGGCGGCAGCGATCTCGTCGCCCACGAGGAGCGGGTGAAGAACTCCTGGGTTTACGAGGAGCTGCACAAGGCGCGCAACTTCGAGCCGTCCCAGCACAAGTTCGGCACTTTCTTCGGCGCGGCGTTCACGTTCCTGGACCAGAACATCATGCGCGGGCGCATGCCGTTCACCATGCACAACCGGGTGCCGGACCACGAGGAGCTGAAGCCGGCCGCCGAGTGCGAGAAGATCGACTATCCGAAGCCGGACGGGGTGATTACCTTCGACCGGCTGTCGTCGGTCTACCTCTCCAATACCAACCACGAGGAGGACCAGCCGGTCCATCTGCAGCTAAAGGATCCCTCCCTGCCCATCGAATTCAACCTGCCCACCTACGACTGCCCGTCCCAGCGCTATTGCCCGGCAGCCGTCTACGAGGTGGTGGAAGAGGAGGGCAGCAACGTCTTTCGCATCAACGCGCAGAACTGCGTGCACTGCAAGACCTGCGACATCAAGGACCCGAAGCAGAACATCCGCTGGGTCACGCCGGAGGGCGGCGGCGGCCCGAACTACAGCGGCATGTGACGCCCGGCGGCCGGGCCGGCGTTCTCAGGCGTCCGCCCGGTCGTCTTCCGCGCCCGCTTCGCCGTCGGGCTCGATGTCGACGAGGACGGCTTCGGCCTCCACGAAGTCGCCTTCCGCCACGCGTACCCGCTCGACCCGGCCGGCGGTGCCCGCGCGCAGCGTGAACTCCATCTTCATGCCCTCGAGCACGAGCAGCCTGTCGCCTGCCGCAACCCGGTCGTCTTCGGCCACCGCCACCTCGACGACGCGCCCGGGCATGGGTGCCGCCGGATGGGCGTCGGTCTCGGGCATGGCGGACTCGGTGGCCCACGGGTCGGCGATATCGAACTCCCGGGTCTCGTCGTCCACCGTGACCTGGACCCGGCGGGCGGTGCAGGCGATCTCCACCGCACGGGATGCGCCGTCGATCTCCGCCACCAGTCCGCGGCAGCCGGTGTCGATCAGCCGGACCCGGTGCCATGTCCCGTCATCGGCGCTCGACTGCTGTGTCTCGCGGATGGCCATGGAGAAGGTCTGGGCCCCCCCGCGGGCCGTGATCCGCCTCTCGCCGGCGGCCGTATCGAAGGCGATGGTCGTCCCGGCGGCGGGGCGGCCGCGCCAGGCATCGGCGGAGGCCCAGGGCGAGGCGTCCCGGGCGCTGTCGCGCTGGAGCCGGCGCATGACGGCCGCCGCCGCGGTGAGCAGCACCCGGTCCGGCACCGGCGTCGCGCGGGTCAGGCCCTCGAGTTCCCGGTCCACGTAGCCGGTGTCGCTGCGCCCTTCCGCGAAGGTCGGCGTGCGGGCCAGGCGGCGCAGGAAAGCGAGGTTGTTGCGCGGCCCGAACAGGACGCAGCCGGCCAGGGCGCCCTGCAGGTGCCTGAGAGCGGCGTCGCGGTCCGGCCCGCTGGCGACGAGCTTCGCGACCAGCGGGTCGTAGTAGCGCTCGACGGCATCGCCGGCCTCGTAACCGGTGTCCATGCGCACGAGGGGGTCGCGCCGGGGCCAGTCGAACACCTCGATCCCGCCGGTGGACGGCAGGAAATCCCGCGCCGGGTCCTCGGCGTAGATGCGTGCCTCGATGGCGTGCCCGCGGCTGGCGATCTCACCCTGCGCGGCCGGCAGCGGCTCGCCGCTCGCCACCCTGAGCTGCCACTCCACCAGGTCGAGCCCGGTGGTCAGCTCCGTCACCGGATGCTCCACCTGCAGGCGGGTGTTCATCTCCAGGAAGTGGAACTGGCCGCGTTCGTCCAGCATGAACTCCACCGTGCCGGCGTTCACGTAGCCCACGGCGCGCCCGGCTGCCAGCGCCGCGCCGTGCAGCGCGTCGCGCTGATTGCGGGTGAGCCCCGGTGCCGGCGACTCCTCCAGGATCTTCTGCTGGCGGCGCTGCATGGAGCACTCGCGCTCGTACAGATGCACCAGGTTGCCGTGGCTGTCGCCGAAGATCTGCACCTCCACGTGGCGCGGGCGCTCGATGAACTTCTCCAGGATGATCTCGTCGTCGCCGAAAGCGGCCAGCGCCTCCCGCTTCGCCGCGGTCCAGGCGTCAGCCAGCTGCGCGGGATCGCGCACCACCCGCATGCCCTTGCCGCCGCCGCCGGCCGAAGGCTTCAGCAGCACCGGCAGGCCGAGGCCCTGGGCGCCGCGCCGCAGTTCGTCGACGCTGCCGATGCCCGACACGCCGGGGATGACCGGCACGCCGGCGCCATCCATGATGTCCTTGGCCGCGCGCTTGGAGCCCATGCTGCGGATGGTGTCCGTCTCCGGCCCGATGAAGACCAGGCCCGCCTGCCGGCAGGCGGCGGCGAAGTCCGCATTCTCGGCCAGGAAGCCGTAGCCGGGATGGACGGCCTCCGCGCCGGCGTCCAGCGCCGCCCGCACGATGCGCTCGCCGTCCAGGTAGGACTCGGCGGCCGGCGCCGGGCCGATCGGCAAACAGGCATCCGCCATGCGCACGTGGCGCGCGCGGCCGTCGGCCTCGGAGTACACGGCGACGGTGGCGATGCCGAGCCGGCGGCAGGTCTCGATGATGCGGCAGGCGATTTCGCCGCGGTTGGCGATCAGGATGCGCTGGAACATGGTGAGCCGGCCTGCCCTCCGCCTACATCCGGAAGATGCCGTAGCGGCCCTCGCCGGGATCCGGCGCGCCGGCGCTCACCGCGAGTCCGAGGGCGAGCACCCGGCGGGTGTCGAGCGGATCGATGATGCCGTCGTCCCACAGCCGGGCCGTGGCGTAGTAGGGGTTGCCCTGGTCTTCGTACTGCTGCCGGATCGACTCGCGGAAGGCGGCTTCCTCGTCCTCCGGCCAGTCCTCGTCCCGGGCCTCGGCGCCGTCCCGGCGCACGGTGGCGAGCACGCTGGCCGCCTGGTCGCCGCCCATGACCGAGATGCGGGCGTTTGGCCACATCCACAGGAAACGGCCGCCGTAGGCCCGGCCGCACATGGCGTAGTTGCCGGCGCCGTAGCTGCCGCCGATGACGACGGTGAGCTTCGGCACCGTCGCCGTGGCCACGGCGTTCACCATCTTGGCGCCGTCCTTGGCGATGCCGGCGTTCTCGTACTTGCGCCCGACCATGAAGCCGGTGATGTTCTGCAGGAACACCAGCGGGATGCGCCGGCGGTTGCAGAGCTCGATGAAGTGGCTGGCCTTCAGCGCGGATTCCGAGAACAGGATGCCGTTGTTGGCGATGATGCCGGCGGGATAACCATGGATGCGCGCGAAGCCGCAGACCAGGGTCTTGCCGTACAGCGGCTTGAACTCGTGCAGCTCGGAGCCGTCGACGATGCGCCCGATGATCTCGCGCACGTCGTAGGGCTGCTTCAGGTCCGTCGGCACCACGCCGTAGATGCCGTCGGCGTCCATCGCCGGCTCCGCCGGTGCGTGCGGAGGTGCCGTGCTGCGGGCCGGCGCCAGCCGCGCGATGCAGTCCCGGGCGATGGCCAGCGCGTGGTTGTCGTCTTCGGCCAGGTAGTCGGTTACGCCGGAGACCCGGCTGTGCACCTCGCCGCCGCCCAGGTCCTCGGCGTCGACGATCTCGCCCGTGGCCGCCTTCACCAGCGGCGGGCCGCCGAGGAAGATGGTGCCCTGGTTGCGCACGATGATGGCCTCGTCGCTCATGGCCGGCACGTAGGCGCCGCCTGCGGTGCACGAACCCATCACCACGGCCAGCTGCGCGATGCCCGCGGCGGAGAGACTGGCCTGGTTGTAGAAGATACGGCCGAAGTGGTCGCGGTCCGGGAAGACTTCGTCCTGGCGGGGCAGGAAGGCACCGCCGGAGTCCACCAGGTAGACGCAGGGGAGGTGGTTCTCCAGCGCGATCTCCTGGGCCCGGAGGTGCTTCTTCACCGTCATCGGGAAATAGGTGCCGCCCTTCACGGTGGCGTCGTTCGCCACCACCATGACCTCGCGGCCGTGCACCCGGCCGACGCCGGTCACGATCCCGGCGCCCGGTGCGGCGTCGTCGTAGAGGCCGTCGGCGGCCAGCGGCGAGAGCTCCAGGAACGGGCTGCCGCGGTCCAGCAGCGCGTCGATGCGTTCTCGGACCAGAAGCTTGCCCCGCTCCGCGTGCTTCGCGCGCGCCCGCTCGCTGCCGCCCCGGGCCGTCGCCGTCAGCTTCTCCCGCAGCTCGTCGACCAGCCCCTGCATGTGACGGGTGTTCTCGGCGACGCGGCCATCCGCGGGATCCAGATGGCTCTTCAGGGCGGGCACGAGGTCAGACCGTCTCGATGCCCAGGGCGACCGCCTCCCCGCCGCCGATGCACAGCGAGGCGATGCCGCGCTTCGCGTTGCGTTTGCGCAGCGCGTGCAGCAGCGTGACGATGATGCGGGCGCCGGAGGCGCCGATGGGATGGCCGAGCGCGCAGGCACCGCCGTTGACGTTGACCTGCTCGTGGGCGATGCCCACGTCGTGCATGGCGGCCATGGTGACGCAGGCGAAGGCCTCGTTCACCTCGTACAGGTCCACGTCGTCCGGCGACCAGCCGAGCTTCTCCTGCAGCGCACGGATGGCATACACCGGCGAGGTGGTGAACCAGGCCGGCTCCTGGGCGTAGCCGCTGTGGCCGGCGATGCGGGCCAGCGGCTCCAGGCCGCGGCGTTCAGCCTCGGCGGCGCTCATCAGCAGCAGCGTCGCCGCGCCGTCGGAGATGGAGGACGAGCTGGCCGCGGTCACGGTGCCGTCCTTCGCGAAAGCCGGACGCAGGTGCGGGATCTTCGAGACGTCGGCGCGGCCGGGCTCCTCGTCGGTGTCGATGGTGGTCTCGCCCTTGCGGGTCTTCACCGTCACCGGCGCGATCTCGGCGTCGAAGGCGCCGCTGTCCGCCGCCGCCCGCGCGCGCTCCACCGAGGCGATGGCGAAGGCATCCTGGTCGTCCCGGCTGAAGCCGTACTTCTTCGCCGTCTCCTCGGCGAAGTGCCCCATCATGTTGCCGTCGTAGGGGTTCTGCAGCCCGTCGAAGAACATGTGATCCAGGATCTCCTTGTGGCCGATGCGCAGGCCCGCCCGCGCGCCGGGCATCAGGTAGGGCGCGTTGGTCATCGACTCCATGCCGCCTGCCATGACCACCGCGGCGGAACCGGCGCGGATGAGGTCGGCGCCGAGCATCACGGTCTTCATGCCCGAGCCGCAGACCTTGTTCACGGTGGTGCAGCCCACCGACTCCGGCAGGCCGGCGGCCAGCGCCGCCTGGCGCGCGGGCGCCTGGCCGATGCCGGCAGGCAGGACGCATCCCAGCAGCACTTCGCTGATCTCCGCGGCGTCCAGGCCGCAGTCGGACAGGGCGGCGCGGCTGGCCGCAGCCGACAGCTCGGGGGCGGGTGCCGGGGCGAGGCCGCCCTGGAAGGCGCCGATGGGCGTGCGTCGGGCTGCGACGATGACGATGGGGTCCTGACTCATGGCGATCTCGTTCTCCGTATTCCGGGCCGGGCGGCCATTGTAGCGCGGGCGGGCGCTCAGTCGGCGGCCAGGAGTTCCCGCCCGATCAGCATGCGGCGGATCTCGGTGGTGCCGGCGCCGATCTCGTAGAGCTTGGCGTCGCGCAGCAGCCTCGCCACGGGGTATTCGTTGATGTAGCCGTTGCCGCCCAGGCTCTGGATGGCCTCCAGCGCCACCGTTACTGCCTCGCGGGAGGCGTGCAGGAGGCAGGCCGCGGCGTCCTGGCGGGTGGGCAGGCCCTGGTCGAACTGGGCTGCGGTGCGGTAGGTGAACGCCCGGGCGGTCTGCAGCGCGGTGTACATGTCGGCCAGCTTGCCCTGCATCATGCCGAAGCTGCCGATGGGCCGGCCGAACTGCTTGCGCTCGCGCAGGTAGGGCATCACCGCATCGAGACAGGCCTGCATGATGCCGATGGGTCCGCCGGAGAGCACGAGCCGCTCGGAGTCGAGCCCGCGCATGAGGATGTAGACGCCCCGGTTCACCTCGCCGAGCACGTTGGCCGCCGGGATGCGGCAGTCCTCGAAGACCAGCTCGCAGGTG
>DASRVH010000107.1:0-110899 GCA_035655155.1 Woeseiaceae bacterium | reverse complement strand
CCCGCACGATGGCGGGCTTTCGAGGGCATCTCCGGTGCTACCGGGGATACCGGAATCTGGCTCCCCGGGCCGGACTCGAACCAGCGACCAATTGATTAACAGTCAACCGCTCTACCAACTGAGCTACCGGGGAATGGCAGGGCGCTGCGGCATGCCGCAGCAGGCGCAGAATTCTGGGGGAGGCGGCAACCCAAGTCAAGTGACCGCGTCGCCCCCGCCGAGGGCCGATTGCAGCCGCCCGAGCGCATCCCGCAGTGTCTCCAGGCCGCAGGCGTACGACAGCCGGAAATGTCCAGATGCTGCCGAACGCGGACCCTGGCACCAGCGCGACGCCGGCTTCGTTCAGCAGCATCTGGCAGAGGTCGGTGTCGTCGGCCAGGCCGAGGCGGGCGATGGCCTTGCGGGCGTCGGCGAAGGCATAGAAGGTGCCCTCGCCGGGACGGCAGGCGACGCCGTCGATGGCGTTCAGGGCGGCCACCACGAAGTCGTGCCGCTGCCGGAACGCCCGGTTCATATCGGCGACGCAGGACTGGTCTCCGGTCAGGGCGGCCAGCGCCGCATACTGGGAGACCGTGCACGCATTCGAGGTGCTCTGGCTCTGGATCTTCTTCATGGCACCGATGAGCGTCGCCGGCCCGGCCGCGTAGCCGATCCGCCAGCCGGTCATGGCATAGCACTTGGAGACCCCGTTGATGGTGACGGTGCGCTCGAGCAGCGCCGGGCAGGCCTCGGCGAAGGATGTGAACGGCTCGTCCGCCCACCAGATAGGTTCGTAGATCTCGTCCGTGGCCACGACGATGTCCGGGTGGCCGGCGAGCACCTCGCCCAGCGCGGCCAGCTCGTCACGGCGGTAGCCGGCGCCGCTGGGGTTGCCCGGACTGTTCAGGATCACGAGGCGGGTGCGGGACGTGATAACGGCTTCCAACTGCTCGGGCCGCATGCGGAAGCCGCTCTCGAGGCCGGTCTCCACGATGACCGGCTCGCCGGCCGCGAGACGCACCATGTCCGGATAGGAGACCCAGTAGGGCGCCTGGATGACAGCCTCGTCGCCCGGGTCCAGCACCGCCTGGCAGACGTTGTAGCAGATCTGCTTGGCGCCGCCGGAGACGATCACGCGGTCCGCCGTGTACTCGAGGCCGTTGTCGCGGCGGAACTTCTCCGCCACGGCCTGCCGCAGTTCCGCGATGCCCTCCACCGCGGTGTAGCGGGTACGGCCGGCGCGGATCGCCACGATGGCGGCCTCGCAGATGTGCTCCGGCGTGTCGAAATCGGGCTCGCCGGCGCCGAGGCCGATGACGTCCCTGCCGGCGGCACGCAGCTCGGCGGCGAGAGCCGTGACGGCCATGGTGGGTGAGGGACGCACGCGGCTCAGCCGGTTCGAAACTGTTAGACTCAATCGTTTGCCTCCGGGCGGGATTCTCCGCCGAATGTTACTGGAACCCGGTCAGGCCCCCAACCGGGACGGCGGCTCCTGGTGCCCCTGGTGCCGCTTGGCGGTCAGAGCGGCCCGGGCCGATACTCACAGCTTTCCCGACTCGAGCGATGTCCGAACGACGCTTCACACTGGCTTCGAACTACGAACCCGCCGGCGACCAGCCGGCCGCGATACGCTCTCTCGTCGAGGGAGTGCGGGACGGGCTCGCCCGCCAGATCCTGCTCGGCGTCACCGGCTCCGGCAAGACGTTCACGATCGCCAACGTGGTGCAGCAGGTGCAGCGCCCGACCATTGTCCTGGCGCCGAACAAGACGCTGGCGGCCCAGCTTTACGGCGAGTTCCGCGAGTTCTTCCCGAATAACGCGGTGGAGTACTTCGTCTCCTATTACGACTACTATCAGCCCGAGGCGTACGTGCCCGCGTCGGATACCTATATCGAGAAGGACGCCTCCATCAACGATCACATCGAGCAGATGCGGCTGTCGGCGACCAAGGCGCTGATCGAGCGGCCGGATGCGATCATCGTGGCCACGGTATCCGCCATCTACGGCCTGGGCGACCCGGAGGCCTATTTCAGCATGGTGCTGCACCTGGTGCGTGGCGACCGGCTCGATCAGCGCACGATCCTGCGCAAGCTGGCGGAGATGCAGTACAAGCGCAACGATATGGAGCTCTCCCAGGGCACCTACCGGGTGCGCGGGGACCTGATCGACGTGTTCCCGGCGGAGTCCGAGCGCGAGGCGGTGCGCATCGAGTTGTTCGACGACGAGATCGAGTCGCTCGCGTGGTTCGACCCGCTCACCGGGGAGGTCACGGCCCGGGTGCCGCGGCTGACGGTCTACCCGAAGACCCATTACGTGACCCCGCGGGAGCGCCTCCTGGCCGCCATCGACGACATCAAGGTGGAGCTGAAGGCGCGGCTTGAGGTGCTGCGCGACATCGGCAAGCTGCTGGAGGCGCAGCGTCTCGAGCAGCGCACCCGGTTCGATCTGGAGATGATTGCCGAGCTCGGCTACTGCCAGGGTATCGAGAATTATTCCCGCTACCTTTCCGGTCGGGCGCCGGGGGAACCGCCGCCGTGCCTGTTCGACTACCTGCCGCCGGACGCCATGCTGGTGGTGGACGAAAGCCACGTCACCATCCCCCAGCTCGGCGGCATGTACAAGGGTGACCGCTCGCGCAAGGAGACCCTGGTCGAGTACGGCTTCCGGCTGCCCTCGGCGCTGGACAACCGACCGCTGCGCTTCGACGAATTCGAGGCGCTGGCGCCCCAGACCGTCTACGTGTCGGCGACCCCGGGGCGCTACGAACACGAGCACGCGGACGCGGTGGTCGAGCAGGTGGTCCGGCCCACGGGTCTGGTGGACCCCGAGGTCGAGGTGCGACCGGTGCGCGCCCAGGTGGACGACGTGCTCTCCGAGATCCGTGAACGGGTGGAGCTGGACGAGCGGGTGCTCATCACGACGCTGACCAAGCGCATGGCGGAGGATCTGACCGAATACCTGGCCGAGCACTCGGTGCGGGTGCGCTACCTGCACTCCGACATCGACACCGTCGAGCGCACGGAGATCATCCGCGACCTGCGCCTCGGCGAGTTCGACGTACTGGTGGGCATCAACCTGCTGCGCGAGGGCCTGGACATGCCCGAGGTTTCCCTGGTGGCGATCCTGGATGCGGACAAGGAGGGATTCCTGCGTTCCGAGGGGTCGCTGATCCAGACCATCGGCCGGGCGGCCCGTAATCTCCACGGCAAGGCCATTCTTTATGCGGACCGGATCACCGGCTCCATCGAGCGGGCCCTGGAGGAGACGGG
Organism: Woeseiaceae bacterium; assembly: GCA_035655155.1. Lineage (GTDB taxonomy): Bacteria > Pseudomonadota > Gammaproteobacteria > Steroidobacterales > Woeseiaceae > Lentisalinibacter. The sequence goes on along the minus strand of DASRVH010000107.1, from coordinate 107,651 downwards.
GCGCCGCCGGTCGAAACAGGAGGCCTTCAATGCGGAGCACGGGATATCGCCGCAGACCATCCGCAAGCAGGTGGCGGACATCATGGAGGGCGCGCGCTCGGCGCCGGGCCGGGGCCGCGGCCGCCGGCGGGTGGCCGAGGACCATCCCGAGTGGGAGGGCATGAGCGAGGACGAGCTGCTGCGCAAGGCGAACCGGCTGGAGCAGCAGATGTACCGCCACGCCAGGGACCTGGAGTTCGAGGAGGCGGCGAAGCTGCGCGACGAGATCGAGCGCATCCGCCGCGTCGGGCTGGGGCTGGAGGACGTGGCGGCCGGCTGACCCGCTTGCCTGCATCAGTGACAATCCGGTATCTTTGCGCACCCCTGCGAGGGGGAGGCGGGCGATTAGCTCAGGGGTAGAGCGCCACGTTGACATCGTGGAGGTCGGTGGTTCGATCCCACCATCGCCCACCAGTCGCTTCCCGGCAGGTGCCTCCGGAGACCGGCAACAGGCTGTTGCAGCGAGCAAAATTGCATCGCTGCGGGCTTGTCTCCGAGCGGGGCCGGCGATAAAATTCCGGAATCTGCGAACGGTATGCGGGCGATGGCGAGAGCGCCCGTGTCCGTGTTCGACACGGGCCGTGGGCACGCGCTTACCCGGGTCGGCCCCGACGGGCCGGCGGAAGGGGTCGCGAGCCGCGGCCGTTGTTTATTGGAGGAACTTCGTATCGCTGCAGCAAAACGCGTCCGACGCAACGACGAGATCGAGGCGTCGACGGTCAGAGTCATCGGAGCCGACGGGGACCAGGTCGGCGTACTGCCACTGTCCGAAGCACTCGAGCTTTCATCCGGCCAGAACCTGGATCTGGTGGAAGTGTCGCCGAACGCCGATCCGCCCGTTTGCCGGATCATGGACTACGGCAAGTATGTCTTCGAGCAGAACAAGAAGTCCCAGACCGCCAAGCGCAAGCAGAAGCAGGTCCAGGTCAAGGAAGTCAAGTTCCGGCCGAATACGGACGAGGGCGACTACCAGGTGAAGCTCAGGAACCTCACGCGGTTCCTGACCAGCGGCGACAAGACGAAGGTGACGCTGAGATTCCGGGGCCGGGAGATGGCCCACCAGGAACTCGGCGCCAAACTGCTCGCGAGAGTACGCGACGATCTCGAGGAGCTTGCCACCGTGGAGCAGATGCCGCAGATGGAAGGGCGGCAGATGGTCATGGTGCTTGCACCAAGAAAGAAGTAGGAGGGCCTTCAGGCCCGATATAGAGATGTAGGAGGGCCTTTTCAGCCCCGATACGCAGGAGGGCCTTCAGGCCCGACATAAAGAGAAGTGGCGAGGACGCCTGCGGGTGCCGAGCCCGCCTGATCCGGCAACGACCGGTACCGGGCCAGACAAAACGGAGACGACGATGTCGAAGATGAAGACCAATCGGGGCGCCGCCAAGCGCTTCCGCCGCACGGGCAAGGGTGGCTACAAGCGTTCCCAGTCCCACCTCAACCATATCCTGACGAAGAAGAGCACCAAGCGTAAGCGCCATCTTCGTCACACACTTCAGGTAGCCGACGCCGACGTACCGGCCGTGCGTCGCATGCTGCCGTACAGCTGAGGAGGGCAGGACCATGGCACGAGTCAAACGAGGCGTCATCGCCCGCGGTCGGCACAAGAAGGTGCTCGACAAGGCGAAGGGTTATTACGGCGCCCGGCGCAAGACCTACCGGGTGGCGAAGCAGGCGGTCATCAAGGCCGGCCAGTACGCCTACCGCGACCGTCGCAACCGCAAGCGCGAGTTCCGCGCGCTCTGGATCACCCGCATCAACGCGGCTGCGCGGGCCAACGGCCTGTCCTACAGCCGCCTGATGAACGGCCTCAAGAAGGCCGAGATCGAGATCGACCGCAAGGTCCTTGCCGACATCGCGGTGCACGATCCGGAGGGCTTCGCCGCCATCGCCGAGCAGGCCAGGGCCAGCCTCGCCGCCTGACCGGGGCGGGGACCCCGCAGCGGGAACCCTGGAAGCATGCTTGATCTCGACGAGATTGAAACGCGTGCGCGCGAGGATATCGCCGCGGCTTCCGACCTCGATGCGCTGGAGCGCATCAGGGTCCGGCTGCTCGGCAAGAAGGGCGAGCTCACCGCCGCGCTGAAGAGCCTGGGCAGCCTGCCGGCCGGGGAGCGTCCGGCGGCGGGCCAGCGCATCAATGCGGCGAAGCGCATCGTCGCCGATGCCATCGCCGAGCGCCGTACGGCGCTGGAGGCCGCGACGCTGGAGGCGGGGCTGGCGGCGGAGGCGCTCGACGTCACGCTGCCGGGCCGGGGCCAGCGTCCAGGAGGCCGCCATCCCGTCGTCCGCGCGCTCGAGCGGATGGAGGCGATCTTCCGCAATGCCGGTTTCGAGGTGCGTGAAGGGCCGGAGATCGAGGACGATTTCCACAACTTCACGGCCCTGAACATCCCCGAGAATCACCCCGCCCGTGCCATGCACGACACGTTCTATTTCCCGGGCGGGCACCTGCTGCGAACGCATACCTCGCCGGTGCAGATCCGCGCCATGCAGGCCGAGGGCGTGCCCATCCGCATCATTTCGCCCGGCCGGGTCTATCGCTGCGACTCCGACCAGACCCACACGCCCATGTTCCACCAGGTGGAGGGTCTGGTGATCGACCGCGACGTCAGCTTCGCCAACCTGAAGGCGGTGCTGCACGACTTCGTGGAGCAGTTCTTCGAACGCCGGGCAACGCTGCGCTTCCGCCCCTCCTATTTCCCGTTCACGGAACCCTCCGCCGAGGTGGATGTGCTCTCCGAGCAGGGCCGCTGGCTGGAAATACTGGGCTGCGGCATGGTGCATCCGAACGTCCTGCGCAACGTCGGCGTCGATCCGGAGGAGTTCACCGGCTACGCCTTCGGCATGGGCGTGGAACGGCTGGCGATGCTGCGCTACGACGTCCGCGATCTGCGCACTTTCTTCGAGAACGATCTCGCCTTCCTGGAGCAGTTCGCGGGCCGATGAAGATCAGCGAGACATGGCTGCGCCGCTTGGTGGATCCCGACGTATCGACCGATGCGCTGGTCGAACGCCTCACCCTGGCGGGGCTGGAGGTGGACGGCACGGAGCGCTTCGGCGCCGGTCTCGATGACGTCATGGTGGGCGAGGTGCTGGACGTCGCCGCCCATCCGGATGCCGACCGGCTGAGCGTCTGCCGGGTCTCCACGGGCGGCGAAGAGGTGCAGATCGTCTGCGGCGCCCCGAACGTGCGCGCCGGCCTGCGTTCGGCTCTGGCCCTGCCCGGTACCGTGCTGCCGAACGGCATGAAGCTGAAGCGGGCGAAGCTGCGGGGCGTCGAGTCGGCGGGCATGCTCTGCTCCATCGCCGAACTCGGTCTCGGCGAGGAATCGGACGGCATCATGGAACTTCCGGCCGATGCCGCCGCGGGCACACCGCTCGGCCAACTGCTCGGCCTGCCGGACACCGTGATCGATATCGACCTCACACCGAACCGGGGCGACTGCTTCAGCGTGCTCGGCGTCGCGCGCGAGGTGGCCACCTTCACCGGTGCCGCCCTGGCGGATCCGTCGGTGCCGCCGGTGGACGCCGGCAGCGACGCGACGCATCCCGTCCGGGTACTGGCCCCGGAGCGCTGCCCGCGGTTCGTCGGCCGGGTGGTGCGCGGCATAGACGCCGGCGCCCGCACGCCCCTGTGGATGCAGGAGCGGCTGCGGCGCAGCGGCGTCCGCGCCATCCATCCGGTGGTCGACGTGACGAACTACGTGCTGCTGGAGTACGGGCAGCCGCTGCACGGCTACGATCTCGGTCTCCTGCAGGGAGCGATACAGGTCCGCGCCGGCGAGGCGGGCGAATCCCTGGAACTCCTGGACGGGCGCACGGTGGAGGTGGACGGCGAGATACTGGTCATCGCCGACGACCGGGGCCCGATCGGGCTGGCCGGCATCATGGGCGGTGAGTCCACGGCCGTGAGCCAGACCACCGTCGACGTACTGCTGGAGGGCGCCTTCTTCGCGCCCGATGCACTCGCCGGCCGGGCGCGGCGCTTCGGCCTGCACACCGATGCCTCCATGCGTTTCGAGCGTGGCGTGGACCCGGCCGAGCAGCGGCGCGCCGTCGAACGGGCCACGGCGCTGCTGGTCGAGATCGCCGGCGGCACGCCGGGCCCTGTGACCGAGGTGGCGGACGAAGCCTGCCTGCCGGCTCGCCCGGCCGTGCTCCTTCGGCGGGAGCGACTGGCGCGGGTCCTCGGGGTGGCCCTCGAGGACGACGAGGTCCGGGGCATCCTGGAGCGGCTCGGCAATACCGTGGCCACGGCCGACGAGGGCTGGGAGGTCACGCCGCCCGCCTACCGGTTCGACATCGCCATCGAGGAGGACCTCATAGAAGAGGTGGCCCGCGTCCATGGCTACGACGAGATCCCGGAGATCCGCACGCGGGGCGCCCTGGGCCTGCCGGCGGTGACCGAGACCGCGGTGGACCGGGACCGGGTCCGCTCGGTCATGGTCGACCGCGGTTACCACGAGGCGATCACCTACAGCTTCGTCGATCCGCGGCGCCAGCAGGAGATCATGGGCGAGAGCGGCGTGCTCGCGCTGGCCAACCCCATCTCCTCGGAGCTCTCGGTCATGCGCTCCTCGCTGTTGCCGGGACTGCTGGAGGCGGTCGCCAGGAACGTGAGCCGTCAGCGCGCGCGGGTGCGGCTGTTCGAGATCGGCGTGTCTTTCTCGGGCGCCGAGGGGTCCGTGGTGGAAAAGCCCCGGCTCGCGGCGGTCGCCTGCGGCACGGTGCTGCCCGAGCAGTGGGGTGCGGAGGAGCGCCCTGCGGATTTCTTCGATATGAAGTCGGACCTGGAGGCGGCGCTGGCGTTGAGCGGCGATGCCGCCGCCGTCCGGACGGAACCGGCGGCCCATCCCGCGATGCACCCGGGCCAGTGCGCGGCGGTGCTGAGGGGGGCAGATCGGCTCGGGCATATCGGCCGGCTGCACCCGGCCCTGGCGTCCCGCCTCGATCTGCCGGAGTCGGTGGTCCTCTTCGAGCTGGATTTCACTGCCGCATTCGCTGCGAAAGTGCCGGTATCCGTGCCGATCTCGCGCTATCCGTCGGTACGCCGCGACATCGCCGTGCTGGTGGCGGACGAAGTGGCCGTCGGCGACATGCTCGCGGTACTCGGCGACGTCGGCGAGGGCTCCCTGCGCGAGGTGCGGGTGTTCGATGTGTACCGCGGCAAAGGGATAGAAGAAGGGCTAAAAAGCGTAGCTTTAGGCTTGATTTTGCAAGAAACATCGCGCACCCTTACCGACGATGAAGCGGATGCCGCCGTGCGTTTGGCAGTGCAGATTCTGGAACGGGACTTCGGAGCAAGACTGAGAGACTGATGGCACTGACGAAGGCAGCAATGGCGGAGTCGCTGTTCAACGAGCTGGGTCTCAACAAGAGAGAAGCTCGCGAACTGGTCGACCTCTTCTTCGAGGACCTCCGGTCCGCACTGGCCGCCGGCGAACAAATAAAGCTCTCGGGCTTCGGTAACTTCGACCTTCGGGACAAGAACGAGCGGCCCGGCCGCAACCCGAAGACGGGGGAGGAGATACCGATCTCCGCACGACGTGTGGTGACTTTCAGGCCCGGACAAAAATTAAAAGCCCGAGTGGAAGCCTATGCTGGAACCGGGAAATAACGACGAATTACCACCGATCCCGGGCAAGCGCTATTTCACCATCGGCGAGGTGAGTGAACTCTGTGCGGTGAAGCCGCACGTGCTGCGCTACTGGGAGCAGGAATTCCCGCAGCTCAAACCCGTGAAGCGCCGCGGCAACCGGCGCTACTACCAGCGCCAGGATGTGCTGATCATCCGCCAGATCCGCAGTCTGCTGTACGACGAGGGCTTCACCATCGGTGGCGCCCGGCAGCGCCTCACCGGCGAGGCAGCCAAGTCGGATGTCAGCCAGAGTCAACAAATTATCAAGCAGTTACGCATAGAACTTGAAGAGATCATGAAGATTCTCCGGCGCTGATGCCGGGGTTGCAATGGTGGCTCGCGGGAGTATGATTCAGCCGCCGGAAGTCGGGGCGTAGCGCAGCCTGGTAGCGCACCACAATGGGGTTGTGGGGGTCGGAGGTTCGAATCCTCTCGCCCCGACCATTCGGTCTCTTCTCTCTCTGCTCAATCCCGGGCAAGCAGCTCGGCGGTCGGCGTGGCATGGGCGTCGCGCCGCAGCACCCGGTCCTCGATGCCGAGCAGGATGGGCTCGGCCTGTTCCCGATAGATATTCACCTTGGCGTTGTACACGCAGCGGCACAGCCCGTGCTTGTCGGCGATCTCCAGCTTGCGGATGGAGTATTTGCCGGAGGGGAGCTTCTCGCCGGTGAGATAGCACTTGATCGCCGAGATGCGTTCGCCGGAGAGCACGAGGCCCTTCAATCGGCGCAGGTTGTGCTGCGCCTGATCTACGAAGCGGATGGCGTCCAGGCCGATGAGCCCGGCTCCCGGCGTCTCGTCCAGCGGCCCGCGGGCATGGAAATCTCCCACGAAGATCTGCCCGGGCATGGCCCGCTCGATCATGCGCGCCAGCTCGATGGTGACTTCGCCGACGATGTAGTCGTGCACGGTCGGATTGAGGCCGTCGGCCTGATGGAACTCGTAGCAGCTGCCGACATGGAATGCGGCCCTGAGGCGCGGCACCGATGCGGTCTTCGCCTTGCTGCGGGCGATGGCGTTGTCCGCCAGCACCAGATGCATGAAGTGATAGAGGTTGGTGTTGGAGTCCGCCCCGCCGTCCCGGTTCCAGATGTAGAAGCCGTCCCCGGTGGACGAGCGGGCGAAATTGATGCGCAGCTCGCCTTCCAGCATCTTGGCGTAGGCGGAATTCAGCGAATACGACAGGCTGTTCAGCTGCGTCATCTGTTCGAACGGGCTCAACAGGCTGAACCCCACGATGTCGAACAGCGCCACCGCGCGATTCTCGACGTAACTGATGCCGTAGCGTTTCACCATCATGTCGATGATCCGCGTCTCCGCCGGCGTGCCGCGTAGCGGCTCGCGCAGGCGGATCCGGCGCGGTTCCACGCGAAGCAGACGAGAGACCTTCTCCATCTGCGCCGGCGTGAGTCGGCGGCGGCCGGAGATCAGGTCCATGATGAAGCGTTCCGATACCCGCCAGCGGCGCGGCTCGCCGGGCGCCGGCATGGCCGTGTACTCGGCCACGGCGTAGTGCGGCACGACCAGCAGCAGCACGCCCTCTTCGTGCTCGCACCAGTTCAGGATGCAGTTCTGGCCGAGGCCCCATTCCCGGTGGAGGCGCTGCTTCAGCTGCACCAGATTGCTGCGCTGGCGCAGATCCATGTCCGGAGGCAGCTCTGACAGCGAACCAGAGTACAGCGGACCGGCGCCCGCCGGGGCGTCGTCGGCCGTCGAATAGTCGTCCGGGTACATCTCGGCTCCGCTCGGAAGTCCTGCCGCTCGCGTTTGCGGTCGGGCGAAGCCGGCAGCCCCTGTGCTGCCCGCGCGCCCGTGTTGCGGCGAACCCGGTCGACGGTAATCAAGAGATCCTGTGGATGCAAGCGGTTGCTGCGAAGAGCCGACGGGCGGCGCGCCGGTGCTAAACTGCGGTCGCGCTCCGGAGTGGCGGCAGAACGCCGGCGGCCGGCGCAGCGGAGGCACGCAGAGCGGAGGCTCGATGAAAAGACTCGAGGGCCTGAAAGCGGCCGTGGGCGAGGGCGGATATCTGGACGACCCCGAGGCAATGGCGCCCTATCTCGAGGAATGGCGGGGGCGTTACCGGAGCGACACCCCCCTGGTGCTGCTGCCTTCGACTACTGATGAGGTGGCCCGGGTGGTCGCCGAGTGCGGGCGGCACGGCATCGGCATCGTCCCCCAGGGCGGCAACACCGGGCTCTGCGGCGGGGCGGTGGCCGGCGGCGAAGACCTGCAGGTCATACTGAGCCTGCGGCGGCTGAACCGCATCCGCGAACTCAGCACGAGAGGAGACTTCCTGATCGCCGAGGCCGGCTGCGTGCTGGCCGACCTGCAGGCCGCGGCCGACGAGGCGGGCCGGCTGTTCCCGCTAAGCCTGGCCGCGGAGGGCAGTTGTCAGATCGGCGGGAACCTCTCCACCGATGCCGGGGGCATCAACGTGCTGCGTTACGGCACCGCGCGGCAGCAGGTGCTGGGGCTGGAGGTGGTGCTGGCGGACGGGCGCGTGTGGAACGGCCTGCGCACCCTGCGGAAGAACACGGCCGGCTACGATCTGCGCGACTTGTTCGTCGGGGCCGAGGGCACGCTGGGCATCATCACGGCGGCGGCGCTGCGCCTCCATCCGCGCCCGGCCGACGTCGCCACGGCCATGATCGCCATCGACGGACCCGGCCGGGCGGTGGCGCTGCTGGAGGCCATGCGCGGCCGGCTCGGCGAAGAGATCAGCGCCTTCGAACTCATCTCCGCCCGGGCACTGGAGTTCGTCCTCGCGCACATCGCCGATACCCGCCACCCCTTCGATGAGGATCATCCGGCCTACGTGCTGATGGAGAGCACGGCCAATAACCAGGGCGATGCCATGCCCCGCCTGGAGGCGGCCCTGGAGGGGGCGCTGGACGAGGGCCTGGTAAGGGACGCCGTGGCCGCGGGCGACGGCCGCCGTCGCGATGCGCTGTGGCGGCTGCGGCACAGCATCTCCGAGGCCCAGCGGCACGAGGGCATCAGCCTCAAGCACGATATCTCAGTACCGGTGGAGCGTATCGACGAATTCCTGGAGCGGGCCGGGGCGGCGCTGGCCGGCCGGTTTCCCGAAGCCCGGCTGGTGGTGTTCGGCCACGTCGGCGACGGCAATCTCCATTACAACCTGAGCCAGCCGGCCGGTGCCGATCCGGAGTCGTTCCGGGCCGCCGAGCCCGAGGTCAACGGGATCGTATTCGACGCCGTGCATGCCTGCGGCGGCAGCTTCAGTGCGGAGCACGGGGTCGGCCTGCTGCGGCGCGAGCAGATGCGCCGCTATCTGGACGAGACGGAACTGGATCTGATGCGCCGCCTGAAGAGCGCCCTCGATCCGGCCGGAATCCTGAACCCGGGCAAGGTGCTGTGAGCGGGAGCGCCCGGGACGGTGCGCAGCGCGAGGGCGAGGCCGCGACGGCGCGCCTCGACGGCAGCGCGGCCGCGTCCGCCGACAGCGAGCAGCTGGCGACGGAGCGGCTGGAGGAGGGCAGCGAGGCGGAGCGGGCGGATACCGTCGCCGGTGCCGAACTCGCCATCGGCACGGTCATCGGCGGGCGTTACGAGCTATTGCGCCGGGTGGCGGGTGGCAGCATGGGGGTGGTCTACAAGGCCCTTGACCGGCAACGCACCCTCGAGACCCACGAACCGTCCTGGGTCGCCGTCAAGGTGCTGACGCCGCGGCTCGACCGGCACGGCCCGGCGCTGCGCGCTCTGCAGAGAGAGGCCGAGACGGGACTGCTTCTGGACCATCCCAACGTCGTGCGCTTCCATGGCCTGGGCCGGGACGGCAACCGTTTCTACATCGTGATGGAATGGCTGCCCGGCTGCTCGCTCGCCGACTGGCTGGATCGGCGGCCGGGCGAACCGATGCCCGCTGGCGATGCCCTGCACATCGTGCGCAGCATCGGCGCGGCCCTGGCCCACGCCCACGAGCGAGGCGTGGTCCACGCCGACGTAAAGCCCGGCAACGTCATGCTGCTGCCGGACGGGGGCGTGCAGCTCTGCGATTTCGGCATCGCCCGCCTGGACCGGGTGCTCGCCACCGGCACCGGGACCTTCGATCCGGGCGTTCTGAAGGCGGCCACGCCGGCCTATTCCAGCCCGGAGGTGTTGAAAGGCGAGACGCCGACGATCCGCGACGATGTTTACTCGCTGGCCTGCGTCGCCTACCGCATGCTGTCCGGCCGGCGGGTATACGGCAGCCGGGATGCGCTGGAGGCCGAGGCGGCGGGGGAGTCGCCGCGCCGAATCGAGGGCCTCGGCGAGGCGCGCTGGGGCGCGCTGGAGGCGGCGCTCGCGTACTCCCGCTACCAGCGGCCGCCGGATGTCCGGACCTTCCTGCGACCGTTCGCCGCCCAGGGACGCGGGCGTCGTGGTCGCGCCCTGCTGGCGCTCGCCGTGCTGCTGCTCGCCGCCGCGGCGATCGTCGTGCCGCTGGCCGCGAGCTGACGGCCGCGGAAGCCGCGCGAGCGTCGGCGCCGGCGGCCCCGTCGATCCGCTACAATGCGCTGCGGCGGGCGCAGGCGCGCCGGTGTGAACGACAAGCGGCCGCCAGAACCATGAGCGCGACCAGCGTGACCGGGGCGGTCAGAGCGGCGAAGTTGACGGAGGCAGCGTGAGCGATCAGAAAGACAAGCGGCGTTATTCGCGCATCGTGGTGGAAGGCGTGGAGCACGCGCCGGGCCGGGCGATGTTGCGGGCGGTGGGTTTCGGCGACGAGGACTTCACGAAATCCCAGGTCGGCATCGCCTCCACCTGGAGCATGGTCACTCCCTGCAACATGCACATCGACGGGCTGGCCCGTTCCGCGGCGGAAGGGGCAGACGGCGCCGGCGGCAAGGCGGTCGTCTTCAACACGATCACGGTGTCCGACGGCATCTCCATGGGCACGCCCGGCATGCGCTACTCGCTGGTGTCCCGGGAAGTCATCGCCGACTCCATCGAGGCGGTGACCGCCGCCCAGGGCTTCGACGGCCTGGTCACCATCGGCGGCTGCGACAAGAACATGCCGGGCTGCGTGATCGCCATGGCGCGGCTCGACCGCCCCTCCGTCTTCGTCTACGGCGGCACCATCCAGCCGGGGCCGAAACGCCGTGACATCGTCTCGGTGTTCGAGGCGGTCGGCGGGGTCTCGGCCGGCTCCGTGAGCATGGAGGAACTGGGCGAGGTGGAGCGCACGGCCATACCGGGACCGGGGGCCTGCGGCGGCATGTATACGGCCAACACCATGGCCTCGGCCATCGAGGCGCTGGGCCTCAGCCTGCCGGACAGCTCCGCCCAGGAGGCGGTCTCCGGCGCCAAGATCGAAGACTGCCGGCGGGCGGGGCGCGCCGTGCTCGAGCTGCTGGAGCGCGACATCCGGCCCTCGCACATACTGACCCGGGAAGCCTTCGAGAACGCCATCACGGTGGTCATCGCGCTGGGCGGGTCCACCAATGCGGTGCTGCACCTGCTGGCCATCGCCCATGCCGCGAACGTGCCGCTGGCGCTGGACGACTTCACCCGTATCGGCAAACGCGTGCCCGTGCTGGCCGACCTGAAGCCGAGCGGGCGCTACGTCATGAGCGACCTGGTGGCCATCGGCGGCATCCAGCCGCTGATGAAGATGCTGCTGGACGCCGGCCTGCTGCATGGCGACTGCCTGACCGTGACGGGGCGGTCGCTGGCCGAGAACTTGGCCGATGCCGGCGCCTACCCGGCGGACCAGGACATCGTGCGGCCGCTCTCCGACCCGCTCAAGGCCGACAGTCATCTGGTGGTGCTGTACGGCAACGTCGCCCCGGAGGGCGCGGTGGCGAAGATCTCGGGCAAGGAGGGCACCCGCTTCACCGGCACTGCCCGCATCTACGAGGCCGAGGAGCAGGCCCTGCAGGCCATCCTGGACGGCGAGGTACGGGCCGGCGACGTGGTCGTGGTGCGCTACGAGGGCCCGGTCGGCGGTCCCGGAATGCGCGAGATGCTAAGCCCCACCAGCGCGATCATGGGCAAGGGCCTCGGCGACAAGGTGGCGCTGATCACGGACGGGCGCTTCTCCGGCGGCAGCCACGGTTTCGTGGTGGGGCACGTCACGCCCGAAGCCGCGGTCGGCGGGCCGATCGGCCTGCTCCGCGACGGCGACCGGATCACCATCGACGGCGCCGCCTGCCGCATCGAGGCGGACCTCTCCGCGGAGGAACTGGAGGCCCGTCGCGCCGACTGGTCGCCTTCCCGGCGGCCGCCTGCGCGGGGGCTGCTCGCAAAGTACGCCCGCCAGGTCAGCTCCGCCTCCCTGGGCGCGGTGACCGACCGCTTCGAAGACGACTGACGGCGGCGCCATGGCAGACCTGACCGACATGGCGCTCACGGAGGCGCCTTTCCAGGACGCGCGGGAGCTCGGCGCGCCGGCGGCCTGTGCGGACTCCCCCTGGGTGGTGATGAAGTTCGGCGGCACCAGCGTGTCGTCGCGGGAGGACTGGCAGAGAATTGCCGGGCTGATCGGCAACCGGATGCGGGCGGGCCTGCGGCCGCTGGTGGTCTGCTCGGCGGTGGCCGGAATCTCGAACGCGCTGCAGACCCTGGTCGACCAGGCCATCGGCGGCGACCCGGAACCGGTGCTGGGCGAGATCCTCGAGCGCCACCGCCGCCTGGCGGGCGAGCTGGAACTCGACGCCGACGGGGTGCTGGGCGAGTATTTCGACGAACTGCGCCAGCTCGCGGCCGGCATCCGCCTGATCCGCGAGGCGAGCCCGCGGGTGCAGGCCCGCCTGATGGGACTCGGCGAACTGATGAGCACGCGGCTCGGCGCCGCCTGGCTGGGCGCCCGGGGCGCCGATGCAGCCTGGGCCGATGCCCGCGACCACCTGGCCGCGACGGGGCAGCGGAACAAGAACGAGCGCCAGCATTTTCTCAGCGCCGTCTGCGCCCACGAGCGGGATCCGGACTTCGCTGAGCGCTTCGGACCGGGTACCGGCGCGGTACTCACCCAGGGCTTCATCGCCCGCAACGAGGACGGCGAGACGGTGCTGCTCGGGCGCGGCGGCTCGGACACCTCGGCAGCCTATTTCGCATCCCTGCTCGGCGCACGCCGTCTCGAGGTCTGGACCGACGTGCCCGGCATGTTCAGCGGCAATCCGCGGGCCGTGCCGTCGGCGAGACTGCTGACCGCGCTGCACTACGACGAGGCCCAGGAGATCGCCTCCACGGGCGGCAGCGTCCTGCATCCGCGCTGCGTGCCGCCGGTGCGCCGCGCACAGATTCCGATCCACGTCCGCTGGACCGCGCGGCCGGACCTGGACGGCACGGTGGTCTCGGCAGCCACCCGGGAGGCCGAGCCACGGGTCAAGGCGATCTCCCTGCGCATGGGCCTCACGCTGGTGTCCATGGAAGGCGTGGCCATGTGGCAGGAGGTCGGATTCCTGGCGGACGCCTTCGACGTCTTCCGGCGCCATTCCGTTTCGGTGGACCTGGTATCGACCTCGGAGAGCAACGTGACCGTCTCCATCGACACGGCCTCCGGCGCGCTAGGCGGCGAGGCGATGGAGGCGCTGGTAGAGGAGCTGGAGACCATCTGCCGGGTGCGGGTCATCGAGGACTGCGCGGCGGTCAGTCTGGTGGGGCGGAAGATCCGCACGATCCTGCACCGGCTCGGGCCCGCGCTGGAGGTGTTCGAGGAGCAGCGCATCCACCTCGTGACCCAGGCGGCGAGCGACCTGAACCTGACCTTCGTCGTGGACGACGAGCAGGGCTACCGGCTGGTGCAGAAACTGCACAGCTCGATCATCGCGCCGCAACGGCGGGGCGAGGCGTTCGGCCCCACCTGGGAGGCCCTCCAGGCCGAGGGAGAGGAGGCGCCGGGCCTGCCGCCGATGTGGTGGAGCCACCGCCGGCGGGAGCTGCTGGCCCTGTGCGAGGAGGACTCGCCGCGCTACGTCTACGACGCCGATACGATCCGGGCGGCGATCGGCCGCCTGCAGTCCATCGAGCATCTGGATGCGGTGTTCTACGCCATGAAGGCGAATTCGAACCCGGACATCCTGCGTCTGGTGGAGAGTGCGGGGGTCAATTTCGAATGCGTCTCGCCCGGTGAAATCGAACGGGTGCTCGAGCTCTTTCCCGACATCGATCGGCGACGCATCCTGTTCACCCCGAACTTCGCGCCGCGCCGGGAATACGCGGACGGGCTGGAGCTCGGTGTCTGGGTGACCCTGGACAACCTGCATCCGCTGCGTGCCTGGCCGGAGCTCTTTCGCGACCGGGACGTCTTCATCAGGCTCGACCCGGGTCAGGGCCGGGGGCATCACGAGCACGTGCGCACGGCCGGCACCCATTCGAAATTCGGCATTCCGCTGTTCGAACTCGACGAGCTCGAATCACTCGCCGCCGCGGCGGGCGCGCGGATCGTCGGCATCCACGCCCACACCGGCAGCGGCATCCTGGATCCGACCAACTGGGCGGAGGTCGCGAACGAGCTCGCCAACGCCGCCTCCCGGTTCCCGGACGTGCACACGCTCGACCTCGGCGGCGGGCTCGGCATACCGGAGAAACCGGGAGAGGAACCGCTGGATACCGGGGAGCTGGCCCGACTGCTGGGCGAGCTGCGCCGGGCCTGGCCGGATTACCGGCTGTGGGTCGAGCCCGGCCGTTATCTGGTGGCCGAGTCGGGCGTGCTGCTCGCGCGGGTGACGCAGACCAAGGGCAAGGGCGTCGTGCGCTACGTGGGCATCGAGACGGGCATGAACAGCCTCATTCGCCCGGCGCTCTACGGCGCCTACCACGAGATCGTGAATCTCACCCGGCTGGGCGAGCCGGCGACGGAGGTGGTGACGGTGGTCGGGCCCATCTGCGAGAGCGGCGACCGGCTGGGCAACGACCGCCTGCTGCCCGAGTGCCGGGAGGGAGACGTGATCCTGATCGCCAACACGGGCGCTTACGGCTACACCATGGGCTCGCGCTACAACCTGCGCGAGCCGGCGGCCGAGACCCTGCTGGGGAACGGGGCGGTCAGCGGGTGAGGCTGCGGTGGCGGGCCTCGAGCTCGGCCGCCACGTCCGCCAGATCGAGGCCCTCGACGGCCAGCAGGACGAGCAGGTGATAGATCAGGTCGGCGGCCTCGCCGACGACCGCACTGCTGCCGGCGTCGGTGGCGCTGGCCAGCGCGGTTTCCACCGCTTCCTCGGCCACCTTCTGCGCCACCCGGGCCTTGCCGCCGGCCACCAGCCGTGCCGTGTAGCTCTGCGGAGCCTGGGTGTCCAGGCGCGTGCGGATCACCTGTTCCAGTTCCCGCAGGAAGTCCAGGTTCCGTTGTTCTGCCATAGCCTCAGATCCTCATCTCTATGTCGCGCTCGGCCAGCCAGCGTTTCAGTTCCGCGATATGGATCTCGCCGCTGTGGAAGACGCTGGCCGCCAGCGCGCCGTCGACGCGAGTCTCGGCGAACGCCGCCAGGAAATGCTCCGGCTCGCCGGCGCCGCCGGAGGCGATCAGCGGGATGCCGCAGACCGCGCGTACGGCGGCGAGCTGGCGGAGGTCGTAGCCCTCGCGCACGCCGTCCTGGTTCATGCAGTTCAGCACGATCTCGCCGGCGCCGCGGCGCTGCACTTCGGCCACCCAGTCCAGCGTTCGCCGGCGGGTCGCCGTCGTGCGGTCCGGGTCGCCGGTGTACTGGTAGACGAACCAGTCGCCGTCTTCCTCCCGACTGTCGATACCCACCACGACGCACTGCACGCCGAAGCGGGCGGCGAGGCGGGTGATCAGCTGCGGATCGGCCAGCGCCGGGCTGTTGATCGAGATTTTGTCGGCGCCCCGGTTCAGCACGCTCTCGGCGTCCTCCAGGCTGCGGATGCCCCCGGCCACGCAGAAGGGGATGTCGAGCACGGCCGCCACGCGGGAGACCCAGCTGCGGTCCACGGAGCGGCCGTCGGGGCTGGCGGTGATGTCGTAGAAGACGAGTTCGTCCGCCCCCTCGTCCCGATAGCGTTGCGCCAGTTCGAGGATGTCGCCCACGTCGCGGTGGTTGCGGAAGCGCACGCCCTTGACGACGCGGCCGTCGCGGACGTCCAGGCAGGGGATTATGCGTCGCGCGAGAATGACCGCAGCTCCTCTCTCGTCAGTGTGCCTTCCAGCAGCGCCTTGCCGGTGATCGCCGCCGCGGCGCCGGCGCGCCGCAGCGCCTCCAGGTCGTTCACGTCGCGCACGCCGCCGGAAGCCTGCAGGCCGATATCCGGGAAGCGGGAGACGAACTCGCCGTACAGATCCACGTTGGGCCCGGTCAGGGCGCCGTCCCGGCTGATGTCGGTGCACAGCACGTGGCGCAGCCGCGGCTCGGTGAAGCGCTCCACCGCCTGCCACAGGGTCAGGTCCGAGTCCCGCGTCCAGCCGTGGCTGGTCACCCGGGGGATGCCGCGCTCGTCCAGCCGCACGTCCAGCGCGATCACGATCCGTTCCGGTCCCGCCTCGCGCAGCCAGCCCGTGACCGTCTCGGGTCGGTTCACCGCCAGGCTGCCGACCACCACGCGGTCGACGCCGCAGCCGAGCAGCCGTTCCAGGCGCTCCTGATCGCGGATGCCGCCGCCCACCTGCACGGTCATCGTCGTGCCGGTGGCGATCGCGCGGATGATCTCCAGGTTGGCGGGGTCGCCGGTGCGGGCGCCGTCGAGGTCCACGACGTGCAGCTCGCGGCAGCCGGCCGACTGGTACTCCAGTGCCAGCTCCAGAGGATCGTGGTCGTAGCCGGTCTCGGCGTCGAACTCGCCCTGGAACAGGCGCACGCAGCGCCCGCCGCGCAGGTCGATGGCGGGCATCACGATCACAGCGCGTACTCCAGGAAGTTCTTCAGCACGGTTGCGCCGTGGGCGGACGAGCGCTCCGGGTGGAACTGGGTCGCGAAGAAATTACCGCTCTCGAACACCGCCGTGAACTCGCTCCCGTACTCCGTGCGCCCGGTGGTCGTGTCCGCCGGCGGCAGCGCGTAGCTGTGGATGAAATAGAAATGCGCGCCGTCGGGCACGTCCCGCAGGAGTACCGAGTCGCCCTCCTTGCGTACCCGGTTCCAGCCCATGTGCGGCACGGGCAGGTCGGGCGAGGCGGGCAGCCGTCGGGCTCGTCCGGGGACGACGGCGAGGCACTCCGCGTCGTCTTCCTCGGAGCCGGCGGCTAGCAGCTGCATGCCGAGGCAGATGCCGAGCACCGGCTGCTCGAGCGTCGGCAGCAGCGCGTCGAGGCCGAAGGAACGGAGCCGCGCCATGGCGTCCGCCGCGGCGCCGACGCCGGGCAGGATCACCGCGCGTGCGGCGCGGATCTCGTCGATGTCGGTGCTGAGGGCCGCCTCCGTGCCGAGGCGCTCCAGCGCGCCGGTCAGCGAGGCGATGTTGGCGCCGCCGGAGCCGACGATCACGACGTCGTGTTTGTGATTGGGGTTGCTATTGCCTGCCATGCCTACAGCGTCCCCTTCGAGGAAGGCAATGCGTCTCCCTCGATCCGCAGGGCCTGGCGCAGGGTGCGCCCGAGACCCTTGAAGCAGATCTCCACCATGTGGTGGGCGTTCTCGCCCTCCACCTCGACGTGCAGCGTGGCGCGCAGCGCGTCGGCGAGGGACCGGAAGAAATGGGTCACCATCTCGGTGGGCAACTCGCCGACCCGGTCCCTCGGAAACTCGCCGCGGAAGACGAAATAGGGCCGGCCGGAGAGGTCCAGCGCGATGCGGGCCTGGGCCTCGTCCATGGGCAGCACGAAACCGAAGCGGCCGATACCGCGCTTGTCGCCGAGCGCCTCGCGGATGGCCTCGCCGAGCGCGAGGGCCACGTCCTCGACGCTGTGGTGCTCGTCCACGTGCAGATCTCCGTCGCAGCCGAGCCGCAGCGAGAAGCCGCCGTGAGTGGCGATCTGCTCCAGCATGTGGTCGAAGAAGCCGATGCCGGTGGCGATGCGGTTGCCGCCCTCCCGGTCCAGGTCCACCGTGGCCGTGATGCGCGTCTCCCGGGTGTTGCGGGTGACGCTCGCCCGGCGGGGCAGGACACAGAGCCGGTGGGCGATGCCGCCCCAGTCCAGCCCGTCCTCGCCGAGGCGCAGGCCCGGGATGCCGATGGCCTCGGCGAGCCGCGTGTCGGTGTCCCGGTCACCCACGACCGCGCTGCGCTCGAGATCCAGCGTGTTCGCGGCGAGGTATCGGGTCAGGAGCCCGGTGGCGGGCTTGCGGCAGGCGCAGCCGTCCGTCTCGAAGTGCGGGCAGATGAACTCCTCGTCGAATGTGATCCCCTGGCTGGCGAACAGCGCGCGCATGTGCTCGTGGGGCACGCGGAAGTCGTCCTCGGGGAAGGACTCGGTGCCGAGGCCGTCCTGGTTGGAGACCAGCACGAAGCGATAGCCCGCCGCCTTCAGGCGCAGCAGCGCCGGGAAGACGCCGGGGACGAGGCGCACCTTGTCGAGACGGTCCACCTGCTCGTCGGCAGGCTCCTCGATCAGCGTGCCGTCCCGGTCGACGAACAGGACCCGCAGCCCGCTCATGCGCGCACCGCCTGGCGGTCGAGTGCCGCCAGCAGCCGGTCGTTGTCCGCGGCCTCGCCGATGGTGATGCGCAGGCAGTTCTCGAGGCCCGGTTGGCCGCCGAAGTCCCGCAGCAGCAGGCCGGCGCTGCGGGCGCGGGCGAGGGCATCGGCGCTGTCGCGGAACCGCACCAGCAGGAAGTTGGCGTCGCTCGGCCATACCTTGACGACGCCCGGGCATGCCTCCAGCGCCGCGCGGACCCGCTCGCGCTCGTCGCAGAGAGCGCGGATGCGCTCGGGCATGATGCGGAAAGACTCGTTCACGACTGCGGCGGTGGCTGCCTCCACCGTCGGCGTCGGGATGGCGTAGGGCGGCATCACCTTGCCCAGGAGGCGCACGACGGCGGGCCGGCCGAGGGCGACGCCGCAGCGGGCGCCGGCGAGGCCATAGGCCTTCGACAGGGTCCGCAGCACCACGAGGTTGTCGTGTGCCGCCAGCAGGGCCGGGCAGGGATCCTCGTCGCCGAATTCCACGTAGGCCGCATCCAGCACCACCAGCCCGCGGCCGGCGAGCCCCTCGCAGAGCCCGGCGATCGTTGCCGGGGGGAAGCTGTTGCCCGTGGGGTTGTTGGGCGAGGTCAGGAACAACAGACGGCAGCGTTCGTCCCAGCCCGCCAGGATGCTCTCCGCATCGATGCGGAATTCCGGGACGAGCAGCGGCACCCGCCGCACGCCTGCGTTCTGGATGTCGGCGTAGACCTGATACATGCCGAAAGTCGGCGGGCAGATCACGACGTCGTCCAGTCCGGGGCGGCAGAAGCAGCGGATCAGCAGGTCGATCGCCTCGCTGGTCCCGCGGGTGACGAAGGTCTCCTCCGGGCTGGCCCCGTAGTGGTCGGCGAGCAGGGCGGTCAGCGCGCCCGGCCGGGCCTCGGGATAGCGGTTCAGGCCACGCTCGCTCGCGTCCCCGCCCGCACGCCAGGGCGCCTCGTTGGCGTTGAGACGCACGGCGTCCGGCGCATAGCCGGCCGGCTCGTACGCTTGCAGCGCCCGGATCTCCGGCCGCGCGAGTGCGAGCACCGCGTCGCTCATGCGACCGTCCGCCGGCGTATTTTCTCGAGGCGCAGCGTGACCGCCCGCGCATGGGCGTCCAGCCCCTCGAGGCCCGCCAGGGTCACGGCGGTGGGGCCGAGCCCCTCCAGCCCGGCCGCAGTCAGCTCCTGCACCGTCATGTGGCGCAGGAACTGGTCGACGCCGAGACCGCTGTAGGTGCGGGCGTAACCATAGGTGGGCAGCACGTGGTTGGTGCCGCTGCAGTAATCACCCATGGACTCGGGCGTCCATGGGCCCAGGAACACCGAACCGGCATTGCGGATGCGGGGCAGCCAGCTGCGGGCGTCCGCCGCCTGCACGATCAGGTGCTCCGGCGCATACGCGTTGCTGACCCGCACGGCCTCGGCCAGGTCCTCGACGATGATGACGGCGCTGTGGGACAGGGCCTCGCGCACGATGCTGCCCCGGCCCAGCGCCGCGGTCTGTTCTTCGAGCGCGGCGGCAACGGCTTCAGCCAGCGCGGCGTCCGGCGTCACCAGGAAGACCTGGGAATCCGGGCCGTGTTCCGCCTGGGACAGCAGGTCCGAGGCCACGAACGCCGGGTCCGCGTCGCCGTCGGCGATGACCAGCACCTCGGAGGGTCCCGCCGGCATGTCCAGGGCGGCGCCGTCCGGGTCCGCGGCCACCAGGCTCTTGGCCGCCGTGACCCAGGCGTTGCCGGGGCCGAAGATCTTGTTCACCCGCGGGACGGATTCGGTGCCGTAGGCCATGGCGGCGACCGCCTGCGCCCCGCCCATGCGGTAGACGGCGGTGGCACCGGAGCGCCGTGCGGCCACCAGCACCGCCGGGTCCGCCGTGCCGTCCGGGCGCGGCGGCGTGCATAGGATGCGCTCCGGGCACCCGGCGATCGTCGCCGGCACGGCCAGCATGATGGCGGCGGAGGGCAGGGGAGCCGTACCGGCCGGCACGTACAGCCCGACCGCGTCCAGGGGATGGCTGAGCCGCTCGCAGACCACGCCCGGCGCGGTCTCCACCCGCACCGGCTGCGGCAGCTGGGCGCGATGGAAGCTCTCGACGGTCTCGATGGCACGGTCGATGGCGGCGACCGCCTCGCGGCCGAGCCCAGCCTCGGCGGCCGTGAAGGCTTCCTCCGGCACGCGCGGTTCGTCGACGTCGGCGCGGTCCAGCTCGCGGGTCAGGCGGCGCACGGCGGCATCGCCGTCGGCGCGCACCGCGGCCAGTATCTCGCGCACGGTGGCATCCACCGAGGCGCCGGCTGCGACCGCCGGCCGTCTGAGCAGGTCCTCGCGCTTCGCATCGTCGAGATCTTTCCATCGATAAAGGGTCAGGGACATGGTCGGCTCCGTTTTCGGTGGACTCCGCGTCAGGCGAGCATCTTCTCGACCGGCAGCACCAGCATGGCGCTGGCGCCGGCCTCCTTCAGGTTCTCGAGGGTCTCCCAGAATACATTCTCGCGGCATACCGCATGCACGGCCACACGGTCCTCGCGCCCCTCCAGAGGCAGGATGGTGGGCGCCTCGGATCCCGGCAGCAGCCGCGTGATCTCGGCCAGCGCGCTGCGCGGCGCATGCAGCATGATGTACTTGCTCTCGCGCACCTGCTGCACGCCCTCGATGCGCATCAGCAGGCGCTCGATCCACTCGATCTTCGCCGGCGGCAGTTCGGCGGCGGTGCGGATCAGGGCCGCCTCGCTCTCGAGCACGGTCTCCACCTCGCGCAGCTGATTGGCGGCGAGGGTAGAGCCGGTCGACACCAGGTCGCAGATGAAGTCGGCCCGTCCCAGCCGGGGGGCGATCTCCACCGCGCCGGAGAAGTGGACGATCTCGGCGTCGATGCCGGCCTCGCGCAGAAAACCCGCGAGGACCCCCGGGTAGCTGGTCGCGATGCGCCGGCCGGCGAGGGAGGCCGGGCCCTCGTAGGGCAGGTCGTCGGGAGCGGCGATGCACAGCCGGCAGTGGCCGAAGTCCAGCCCGCGGATGACTTCGAAGTTGGACAGGGCTCCATTGCCGTCGCCGTGCAGACGCTTCTCGTGGATCACGTTCAGCCCCGCGATGCCCAGGTCGCAGACGTCGTCGGCGACCAGGCCCGGGATGTCGTCGTCGCGCACCAGCAGGATATCGATGGGCATGTTCTCGCCGAAGCAGAACAACTGGTCCTTGCTCTGGGTGTACTTCAGTCCGCACCGGGACAGCAGATCGAGACAGTGCTCGGTCAGACGGCCGGATTTCTGGATGGCGATCTTCAGCCGCGGGATTTCGCTCTGCATTCGGGGTTCCTCGGGGAGGCGCTTCGGCGGCTCCGTGTCAGTCCTTGCGGGTTCGCTCCAGCGCCGTGCGGTAGCCGCCGAAACCGTCGGCGAGAAACCGCGCCACCCGACCGATGGTCGTCACGCTGACGCCGGTCAGCTCGTTGATCCGGCGATAGGGCAGGCCTTCGTCGAGCAGTTGCACCACACGCCAGCGGTCGACGAGTGCCTGCAGTTCGGCAGGGGTGCACAGGTCGGCGAGCAGGGCGCGCATCTCGTCGGCGCCGCGCATCGCGACCAGTGCCTCGCACAGCGCCGCCTGCTCGCGCGCCGCCCGGCGCGCACTCGTCTCGCGGTTGGGTTTCATGCCGTACCAATGTATTAACGTGTTAATACACTAATGCAAATCGGAGGTCCGGTCAACACGGTCTGCGGCGCCCCATGCGGACGGCGGCAACGATTTCTGCTGTAACCAAACAACGGTTGACGAGGGCCGCGGGCGGCCACTATAGTCGCCGCTACTCATCGAGACCGGCTGAGGGAAGGGCCCGAAGAAGCCGGGGCAACCTTCAGGCCTAACCAGCCTGAAAAGGTGCCAACTCCTGCGGCAGCACGAAAACGGTGCTGAGCGAAAGATGAGTGTCCGAGCAGCGGTAGCGATACCGATGGGCGAGGCACCTTCCTCGAGTTCTCCGCAGATTGGCCGCCTGAGTGCCGGGCCCGCGATCAGGACGGAGAACATCCATGACACAAGGCCCCCAGAGTGCAACCCAGGCTGTGCGCGCGGCGCTGGAATCCGATGCCCAGCACGGCGCGGTCGTCCCGCCGCTGCACCTGTCTTCCAATTACACCTTCGAGGGTTTCGGCCGGCCGCGTCAGTACGACTACACGCGCAGCGGCAACCCCACGCGCGACGCCCTCGGCCGGGCGCTGACGGAACTGGAGGGCGGCGCGGGCGCCGTCGTGACCGCGTCCGGGATGTCGGCCATTACGCTGGTCTGCCAGCTGCTCAAGCCGGGCGATCTGCTGATCGCGCCCCACGACTGCTATGGCGGCAGCTTCCGGCTGTTCCGCAATCTCGCGGACCGCGGTGCCTTCGACCTGGAGTTCGTCGACCAGACCGACGTCCGCGCGCTGGAAGAGGCCTGCAGCCGGGGACCGCGGCTGATCTGGGTGGAGACGCCGAGCAACCCGTTGCTGCGCATCACGGACATCCGTCGCGTGGTCTCCCTGGCGAAGGACTGCGGCGCTCTGGTTGCCGTCGACAACACCTTCCTGTCACCCGCGCTGCAGCAGCCGCTCGCCCTCGGCGCCGACCTCGTGGTCCATTCCACGACCAAGTATCTGAACGGCCACAGCGATGTGGTCGGCGGTGCGGTGGTGGCCGGCGAAGAGGCGCTGGCATCGGAACTCGCCGACTGGGCGAACTGTATCGGCATAACGGGAGCGCCGTTCGACAGCTACCTCACGCTGCGAGGCGTACGCACGCTATTCGCGAGGATGCGCCAGCACGAGGAGAACGCGGCGGCGCTGGCGGAGTTTCTGGCGGGTCACGAACGGGTGGCGCGGGTCTATTACCCCGGGCTGGAGAGTCATCCCGGCCACCTGGTCGCCGCGCGGCAGCAAAGCGGTTTCGGCGGCATGGTCAGTTTCGAGCTCAGGGGCGGCATCGAAGATGCCGGACGCATCGCGGAGGGCCTCGTCCACTTCTCGCTTGCGGAGTCGCTTGGCGGGGTCGAGAGCCTGGTCTGCCACCCGGCGACGATGACCCATGCGCCGATGACGCCGGAGGCCCGCACCGCGGCCGGTATCAGCGACAGCCTGATCCGGCTGAGCGTCGGCATCGAGTCGGCGACGGACCTGATCGGCGACCTCGAGCGGGCGCTGGACGGCCTGGGCGCGCAGGGCGACCTGCGGGCGGTGGCCGGCTGAGCGGCCCGCGGCAGACGAAGAATCAACGGAACCTCAAAAGGGAGAGAGGAAAGAGCGATGGCACTGGATAAAACCAAGCTTCATTACGAGACCCTGCAGATCCACGCCGGCCAGGAGCCGGCGCCGGGCACGAACTCGCGGGCGGTCCCCATCTACCAGACCACCTCCTACACCTTCGACGACACGGCGCATGGCGCGCGCCTGTTCGGCCTGGAGGAGTTCGGCAACATCTATTCCCGGATCATGAATCCGACCAACGACGTCTTCGAGCAGCGCGTGGCCGCGCTGGAGGGCGGGGTGGCGGCGCTGGCGACGGGCAGCGGCCAGGCGGCCCAGTTCCTGGCCATCACCACGCTGGCGCAGGCAGGCGAGAACATCGTCGCCCGCAGCTCGCTCTACGGCGGCACCTACAACCAGTTCAAGGTCTCGCTGCCGCGGCTCGGCATCGACGTGCGCTTCGTCGAGGGCGACGCGCTCGAGGACTACGCAGCCGCGATCGACGAGAACACGAAGGCGCTGTACGTCGAGTCCATCGGCAACCCGGGCTTCGACGTGCCGGACTTCCGCGCGCTGGCCGACCTGGCCCACGACAACGGCATCCCCCTGATCGTCGACAATACGCTCGGCTGCTGCGGCTACATCGTGCGGCCGATCGACCACGGCGCCGATATCGTGGTGCAGTCCGCCACAAAGTGGATCGGCGGGCACGGCACGACCATCGGCGGGGTCATCGTCGACTCCGGGCGCTTCGACTGGTCCAACGGCAAGTTCCCCGTCTTCACCGACCCGTCGCCCGGCTATCACGGTCTGAAGTTCGCGGAGGTCTTCGGACCCGAAGGGCCGTTCGGCAACATCGCCTTCATCATCCGTGCCCGCGTGGAGGGCCTGCGCGACATCGGCCCCGCCCTGAGTCCGTTCAACTCGTTCCTGCTGCTGCAGGGCCTGGAGACGCTGTCGCTGCGCGCTCAGCGCCATGCCGACAACTCGCTGGAGCTGGCCCGCTGGCTGGGCGAGCAGGCCGACGTCTCGTTCGTCAACTACCCGGGTCTCGAGTCCCACCCCTATCACGAGCGGGCGAAACAGTACTTAACGAACGGCTATGGCGCGGTGCTGACCTTCGGCATCCGCGGCGGTGCCGAGGCCGGCAGGCGCTTCATCGAGTCGGTCGAGCTGGCCAGCCATCTCGCCAACGTCGGCGACGCCAAGACGCTGGTGATCCACCCGGCGACCACCACCCACCAGCAGCTGAGCGAGGAAGAGCAGCGCTCCGCGGGGGTCACGCCGGAGCTGATCCGGGTCTCCGTGGGCATCGAGCACATCGACGACATCAAGGCGGACTTCGAGCAGGCCTTCGCCAAGGCCCGGAGCCGGGACGCCGCATGAGACTGCCTTCCGGCATCGCCCGCTGGCTCTCGGCCGAGACGCGCTACCTGGAGCTGTCCGATCAGCTGCCCCTGGAGAGCGGGGAGGTGGTGGACCAACCGGTGGTCGCCTACCGGACCTGGGGCCGGCTGAACCGGGACGGCACCAACGCGGTGCTGGTGTGCCACGCGCTCACCGGCTCGGCGGATGCGGACGACTGGTGGGCCGGCATGCTGGGGACTGGCAGGGCGCTCGACCCGGAACGGGATTTCATCGTCTGCAGCAACGTACTCGGCGGCTGCTACGGCAGCTCCGGGCCCCTGTCGCCGACGCCGGACGGCGGACGGCGGCAGGGGGGCGACTTCCCCCGGGTGACGGTTCGCGACATGGTGCATCTGCAGCGCCGCCTGCTGGATGCGCTGGGCGTCGGCCGGCTGGCGCTGGTCATCGGCCCGTCGCTGGGCGGCATGCAGGTGCTGGAATGGGCGGCGTGCTATCCGGACCGGGTGGACGCCATCGCCCCCATCGGCGTCTCGGCCCGGCACAGCGCGTGGTGCATCGGCATCAGCGAAGCCCAGCGCCAGGCCATCTGGCGGGATCCGCTGTGGCGGGAGGGCCGTTACCCCGACGACGCGCCGCCGCGCCAGGGCATGTCGGTGGCGCGCATGGTCGCGATGGTCAGTTACCGGAGCTGGGACAACTTCGAGAGCCGGTTCGGGCGGGACAAGGCGAAGCCGGAACTCTTCCAGGTGGAATCCTATCTGCGCTACCAGGGCGACAAGCTGGTGGACCGCTTCGATGCGGCCGCCTACGTGCGTCTGACCCAGGCCATGGACAGCCATGATCTGGGCCGCGACAGGGGCGATCTGGAGACGGTGCTGGCCGGCATGCGCCAGCCGGCTCTGGTGGTATCCGTCAGCTCCGACGTGCTCTACCCGCCGGCCGAACAGCGTTACCTGGCCGACCACCTGCCGAATGCCCGTTACGAGGTGCTGGAGACTCCCCACGGGCACGACGGTTTCCTGATCGACCTGGAGGAACTCGGCGACCTCGTGCGTGAGTTTCGCCGCGGCCTCGCCGCGCCGCAGGCGCTGGCAGCCGGCTGAAGGCGGCCGTTCGGCAGCCCTTCAGTCTTCGCCGAGCCGCTCGATCACGGCGGCGGTCATCTCCCGCGTCCCCAGAAAGGCATGCCCCGGCGAGGCGATGTCGGTGGTGCGGGCGCCGCCGCGTATGGCTGCCGCTATGGCGCGATCCAGTTCGTCCGCCTCCTCGTGCAGGCCGAGGCTGTAGCGCAACAGCATCGCCGCGCTGGCAATCGTGGCGCAGGGGTTGGCTGCGTCCCGGCCGGCGATGTCGGGCGCCGAACCGTGGATCGGCTCGTACAGTCCCCGGGTGCCCGCGCCGAGCGAGGCCGACGGCAGCATGCCCAGCGAGGCGGACAGCATCGAAGCCTCGTCGGTGAGGATGTCCCCGAACATGTTCTCGGTGACGATGACGTCGAAGTCGGCCGGCCGGCTGATGAGGTGCATCGCGGCGGCATCGACGAGGACGTGTTCCAGCTCCACCTCGGGGAATTCCGCGGCGACGATCTCCGTCGTGACCTGCCGCCACAGGCGGGAGGTCTCCAGCACGTTGGCCTTGTCCACCGAGGCGAGCCGGCCGCGCCGGTCGCGCGCCAGCCCGGCGGCCACCCTGACGATGCGCTCGATCTCGAGCCGGGTGTAGCGGCACAGGTCCGAGGCGCTGTCGGCGTCGCGGTGCTTGTCGCCGAAATAAATGCCGCCGGTCAGCTCGCGCACCACCATGAGGTCGGTGCCCTGCAGCCGTTCGGCGCGGATGGCGGACGCGTCGTACAGCTCCGGCAGCGGCCGCACGGGCCTGAGGTTGGCGAAGACGCCCAGCGCCGAGCGCAGATCCAGCAGGCCCTGCTCGGGCCTGACCGGGGCCTCCGGATCGGACCATTTCGGCCCGCCGACGGCCCCCAGCAGCACGGCATCGGCGCGGGTGCAGAGTTCCAGCGTGTCCCGGGGCAGGGCGTTGCCGCGGGCGTCGATGGCGCCGCCGCCGACGAGCCCCTCGTGCATCTCGAAGCGGTGGCCGTGCCGCGCCGCCACGGCGTCGAGCGCTCGCCGGCCGGCCTCGGTCACCTCGGGGCCGATGCCGTCCCCCGGCAGCAGGGCGATCAGGGCTTCCATGGCCGCGTCGTCTCGAACCGGGTGATGGCCTCGTCCTGGCTCAGCAGGAAGCCGAGCTGGTCGGTGCCCTGCATCAGGCAGTAGCGGGCGAAGGCCTCGATGCGGAAGCGGTGCTCGCGCCCGTCGGGCAGGGTGAGGGTATTGCTCTCGAGGTCCAGGACCACGTTCGCTCCGGGATGCTCCAGCAGCCAGCGGTGCAGCTCGGCGGGCACGTCCACCGGCAGCAGGCCGTTCTTCAGGGCGTTGCTGCGGAAGATGTCCGCGATCTCGGTGCTGATGACCGCGCGGATGCCGTAGTCCGCCAGCGCCCAGGCCGCGTGCTCGCGGGAGGAGCCGCAGCCGAAGTTATTGCCGGCGACGAGTATCGTGCGGCCCGCGTTCTGCGGGTCGTTCAGCGCGAAGTCCTGGTTCTCGCCGCCGTCCTCGCGGTAGCGCCAGTCCGCGAACAGGGCCTCGCCCAGCCCTTCCTTGCTGGTCGTGGTCAGGAAGCGGGCCGGGATGATCTGGTCGGTGTCGATGTCGCTCTGGTCGATGACGACCGTCGGGGACTCGATGCGGGTGACGGGCTCCATGGATTCAGACTCCTTCCAGCAGCGGCCGTGGGTCGGCGATGCGGCCTGCGACGGCGGAGGCGGCGGCCGTCAGCGGGCTCGCCAGCACCGTGCGCGCGCCCGCGCCCTGGCGGCCCTCGAAGTTGCGGTTGCTGGTGCTGACCGAGAGCTTGCCGCGGGGCACCGTATCGCCGTTCATGCCCAGGCACATGGAGCACCCGGATTCGCGCCATTCGGCGCCGGCCGCACGGAAGACCTCGTCCAGCCCTCTTTCCTCGGCCTGCCGCTTGACCTGCTGGGAGCCGGGCACCACCAGCATGCGGACGTTGTCCGCGACGCGGCGACCGCGCAGGATGCCGGCCACCTGTTCCAGGTCCGACAACCGGGAGTTGGTGCAGCTGCCGACGAAGACGACGTCCACCGGCGTGCCCGCGATCGGGCGGCCGCTCTCGAGCCCCATGTAGTCCAGGGCCTTGGCGAAGGCCGGTCCCGGCCCCTCCGGGATGGACTCGGTCACCGGGACGACCATGCCCGGGTTCGTGCCGAAGGTCACCATGGGCGCGAGCCGCGAGGCGTCGATGCGCACCTGCCTGTCAAACGCGGCGTCGTCGTCCGTGGCGAGCGCGCGCCAGCGGGCCAGCGCCCGGTCCCATTCCTCGCCCTGCGGCACCCGCGGACGCCCCCAGAGATACGCGAAGGTGGTGTCGTCCGGCGCGATCATGCCGGCGCGTGCGCCCGCCTCGATGGACATGTTGCAGATGGTCATCCGGGCTTCCATGTCCAGCGCGCGGATGGCATCGCCCCGGTACTCGATGACGTGGCCCGTGCCGCCGTCGACCCCGATCTCGCCGATGATGGCGAGGATGATGTCCTTGGCGGAGACGCCGGGTCCGAGCTCACCGGTGACCTCGATGGCCAGTGTCTTCGGCCGGCGCTGCAGCAGGCACTGGGTGGCGAGCACGTGGCCCACTTCGGTGGTGCCGATGCCGAACGCCAGCGCCCCGAAGGCCCCGTGGGTCGAGGTATGGCTGTCACCGCAGACGATGGTCTTGCCGGGCTGGGTCGCCCCGAGTTCCGGGCCGATGACGTGGACGATGCCGCGGGCGTCGCTGTCGAAGCCGAGCAGGTCGATGCCGAATTCCCGGCAGTTCGCCTCCATGCGGCGGATCTGGTTCGCCGCGCTCTCGCCGACCACCTCGATGTCGGCGAGCGTGCGCACCGGCGTCGTCGGCGTGGAGTGGTCCATGGTCGCCAGCGTAAGGTCCGGGCGGCGCACGGGCAGGCCGCGCTCGCGCAGCACGCTGAAGGCCTGCGGTGTGGTGACCTCGTGGATGAGGTGCAGATCGATGTAGAGGACGGCCGGCGTCTCGTCGGTCTCGGGCACGACCACGTGCTGATTCCACACCTTCTCGAACAGGGTCTGCGCTCCGTTCATGTCGATCGAGCTCATGCGCTGGCGGCTCCCGCTGCCGCGCCGGCGGCCTCGACCGGCTCCAGCCAGCCGCGGGTATCCGCGGTCTCGCCGGAGAACAGCCCGAAGAAGGCCTGCTGCAGGCGTGCCGTAACCGGCCCCCGGCGGCCTTCGCCGATCTGGATGCGGTCCACCGAGCGGATGGGCGTCACCTCGGCCGCCGTGCCGGTGAAGAAGAGCTCGTCCGCGAGGTAGAGCATCTCGCGCGGGATGTTCTGGTAGACGACGGGCAGGCCCGCGTCCTCCGCCAGGCAGATCACGGTGTGGCGGGTGATGCCGTTCAGGATGGAGGAGGAAACCGGTGGCGTGTACAGGGTGCCGTCGCGCACCAGGAACAGATTCTCGCCCGCGCCCTCGCTGACCAGGCCGTCGGTGGACAGGGCGATGCCCTCGGCGAAACCGAGCCGCTTGGCCTCCATGCTGATGAGCTGGCTGGACAGATAGTTTCCGCCGGCCTTGGCCATGGCCGGCATGGTATTCGGGGCGACCCGCTGCCAGGAAGAGACGCAGACGTCCACGCCCTGCTCCAGACCGTCGGCGCCGAGGTACGCGCCCCATTCCCAGGCGGCGACGGCGACGTCGACCGGGTGGTCGTCCTTCGGCGACAGCCCCACCTCGCCGTAGCCCCGCAGCGCCACCGGCCGGATGTAGGCGCCGTTGTTCAGCTCGTTGTCGATCACGACCCGGTGGCACACCTGCATGAGTTCGTCGAACGGATAGGGGATGCGCATGCGGTAGATCTTCGCCGAGTCGTACATGCGCTGAATGTGGTCTTGCAGGCGGAAGACCCGGCTGCCGGCGGGCGTCTTGTAGACGCGGATGCCCTCGAACACGGACGAACCGTAATGCAGGGCGTGAGCGAGGACGTGCACCTTCGCCTGGTCCCACGGCACCATCTCGCCGTTGAACCAGATGTACTTGCTCGCATGGATGGTCATACGAAACTCCTGACGGCCGGGCCGTTAAATGGTTGCGATCTCGCCGGCATCCGGCGCAGGGGTAATCTCCAGCCCTGACTGCTGGCGGCGGATGATCCTGTTGGTGACTTCCAGCCAGGCCAGGGCGCCGGCTTCGACGATGTCGGTGCTGACGCCGTGGCCGCGGAACGTCACGCCATTATATTCCACCGTGACCGTCGCCTCACCCTGCGCGTCCTCGCCCTTGCTGACGCTGCGCAGGTCGAAATTGCGCAGCACCAGGTGGATGCCCGTGATCCGCTCCACGGCCTGGCAGGCCGCCGCGATGGGACCGTCGCCGACGGCCGCCTCTTCCGGACAGTCGCCGCTCTCGTGGCGCAGGCGCACCGACGCGGTGGCGGTGGAGCCGGTGCCGGAATTGACGTTCAGCACCTCCAGCACCCACGGGCCGGGAGCGGCGCCCTCCGCATTCAGTATGAGCGCCTCGATGTCGGCGTCGTAGAGCTCTTTCTTGCGGTCCGCCAGCTTCTTGAACTCCTGGAACGCGCGGTTCAGCTCGAAGTCGTCCAGCTCGAAGCCGAGTTCCCGCACCCGGTCCCGGAAGGCGTGACGGCCGCTGTGCTTGCCGAGCACCAGGTTGGAGCGGCTGATGCCGACGTCCTCCGGCCGCATGATCTCGTAGGTCGAGGCGTGCTTCAGCATGCCGTGCTGGTGGATGCCGGCCTCGTGGGCGAAGGCGTTCTCCCCGACCACGGCCTTGTTGCGGGGAATGTGGATGCCGGTGATGCTGGAGACGAGCCGGGAGGTGGGATAGAGCCGGGTGGTATCCAGGCCGGTGTCCGCGCCGAAGTACTCGCGGCGGGTCTTCAGCGCCATGACCACTTCTTCCAGCGAGCAGTTGCCGGCGCGCTCGCCGATGCCGTTGATGGTGCATTCTACCTGACGGGCGCCGCCGCGCACGGCCGACAGGCTGTTCGCCACCGCCATCCCGAGGTCGTCGTGGCAGTGCACCGAGAGCACGACGCCGTCGATGCCCGGCACGTGTTCCTTGAGGTAGCGGAACAGTTCGTAGAACTCGCCGGGCACCGTGTAGCCGACCGTGTCGGGAATGTTGATGGTCCCCGCGCCGGCCTCGACGGCGGCGGCGACCACTTCGGCCAGATAGGGAAGCTCCGTGCGGGAGGCATCCTCCGGCGAGAACTCGACGTCGTCGCAGAACTCCCGCGCCATCCGGATGGCGCCGGTGGCGCTCTGGATGATCTCCTCCTTGGCCATGTTCAGCTTGTGGGTGCGATGGATCTCGCTGGTGGCCACGAAGACGTGGATGCGCGGCTTCTCCGCCGGCTCCACCGCTTTCCAAGCCTTCTCGATATCCTCCGGATTGCAGCGCGCCAGGCTGCAGACGGCGGGGCCCTCGATTTCGCTCGCGATCGCCCGCACGGACTCGAAATCGCCGGGGGAGGCCGCGGCGAAACCCGCCTCGATGACGTCGACGCGGAGTTCCGCGAGCGCCGTGGCGACCCGGAGCTTCTCCCGCAGCGTCATGCTGCAGCCCGGCGCCTGCTCGCCGTCACGCAGTGTGGTGTCGAAGATCCGGACCCGGTCGCCGTCGTCAATGCTCATAGCTCTCTCCATCAAAAAAAAACCCCGCGACCTTTCGGATGCGGGGTTTGCCTTCTCGTTCGCCTTGCCTGTCGGCTACCCGCGCATCCTCCGGGGGAGGGCAAGAAGAAGGAGGCCGGACAGCAGAACGACACGCGCGCTGCGTGCCGTCGGGCGTCCGTTGCTGCGGGGTGCGTCGGTCATCGCGGCGATAATGTTGCATGCCCGCGCGGGTGTCAACTGCCAGGTTGTTGTTTTCGCTCGCATAGTTGCGCCTGACACCATTCCGGCCCGGGCGCCCGGTTCAGGCGACGGTAACGATCACCTTGCCGAGGGCCTTGCGCTCGGCCAGCGTCGCCAGCGCCTCGCCGGCTTCCTCCAGCGGGAAAGTCCCCGAGATATGGGGCTTCAGCTTGCCCTGGCCGACGTACTCGAGCAGCTCCCGGGTGTTTTCCTCGTGGGCCTTCGGTTCCCGCTGGGTGAAGGCCCCCCAGAACACGCCGACGATCTCGCAGCCCTTCAGCAGGGCGAGATTGACGGGCACCTTCGGGATCTCTCCGGACGCGAAGCCGATGACAAGCACGCGGCCCCTCCAGGCGATCGAGCGCATGCACTGGTCGAACAGGTCGCCCCCCACCGGATCGTAGATCACGTCGGCGCCCCGGCCGTCAGTGAGTTCCCTGACCCGTTCCTTGAGGTTCTCCTCGGTGTAATTGATGAAGTCGCTGGCACCGTACTCGCCCGCGAGCTCCAGCTTCTCCTGGCTGCTGGCGGCGGCGATCACCCGCGCGCCCATGAGTTTGCCCAGTTCCACTGCCGCCAGGCCCACGCCGCCGGCCGCGCCGAGCACCAGCAGGGTCTCGCCGGACTGCAGCCGCGCGCGCTGCTTCAGTGCGTGATAGGAGGTGCCGTAGGTCAGTATGAAACCGGCGGCCGTCTCGTAGTCCATGTTGTCCGGAATCGGCACGACGGCGGCTGCCGGCAGGCAGATCTCTTCCGCCATGCCGCCATGGCCGGTCATGCCGAGGACGCGCTGGCCCGGGCGGAGGCGCTCGACTCCCTCGCCGAGCCCGACCACCTCGCCCGAGACCTCGCCGCCGGGGGAGAAGGGCATGGGCGGCTTCGACTGGTATTTGCCCGCCATCATCAGGATGTCGGGAAAGTTCACGCCGCAGGCGTGCACCCTCACCTTGACCTCCCCCGGACCCGGTTCCGGCGGGTCGACCTCCTCGACGACGAGGCTGCGGGGCGGTCCGTACTCTTTACATAGTGCTGCTTTCACGTTTCCTCCGATGACAGGGACGATTGCGTGACGCTCTCGCGGGCACGGGCGGTGCGCCGTGGCGCGAGAGTCTAGCATCGTTGCGGGGAGGAGTTGCCGGCCGGGCGGCCTCTGGCACGTCGTTCGACCCCGCGTTATGCTCTCGGGGCTGCGCGCCGCGCGCGGTCACCCGATGCGATAGCGGCGGCGCAGATCGTTTCCCTTCATCCAGAGCGGGGTCCGCATGAATTTCGAATATTCCGACAAGGTGAGCCGGCTGCGCGAGCGCGTGACCGAGTTCATGAACGAGTACGTCTACCCGAACGAAGCGGCGTACGAGGAGTACATCGACGCGAGCGAGGATCGCTGGGTCATACCGCCGGTCATGGAGGAACTGAAGGCGAAGGCGAAGGAGGCCGGGCTGTGGAATCTGTTCCTGCCCGAGAGCGAATACGGCGCAGGCCTCACCAACCTGGAATACGCGCCGCTGGCAGAGATCATGGGCCGCTCGCCCATCGCTTCCGAGGCCTTCAACTGTGCGGCCCCGGATACCGGCAACATGGAGGTGCTGGTCCGCTACGGCAACGAGGAACAGCGTCGCGAATGGCTGGAGCCGCTGCTCGAGGGCCGCATCCGCTCGGCGTTCGCGATGACCGAGCCGGCGGTGGCCTCGTCCGACGCCACCAACATCGAGGCGTCCATCGTCCGTGACGGCGACGAGTACGTCATCAACGGTCGCAAGTGGTGGACCTCCGGCGCCATGGATCCCCGCTGCGAGATCTTCATCTTCATGGGCAAGACCAATCCGGATGCGGACAGACATTCCCAGCAGTCCATGATCCTGGTGCCGCGGGATACGCCCGGTGTCACCGTCGTGCGGCCGCTCACGGTCTACGGCTACGACGACGCGCCCCACGGCCACGCCGAGGTGGCGTTCGAAGACGTGCGCGTGCCGGTTTCGAACCTGCTGCTGGGCGAGGGCCGCGGATTCGAGATCGCCCAGGGGCGGCTCGGGCCCGGCCGCATCCATCATTGCATGCGCTGCATCGGCGCGGCCGAACGGGCGATCGAGGCCATGTGCAGGCGCGCCGACGAACGGGTGGCATTCGGCCGCCCGCTGGCGAACCAGGGCGTTGTCCGGGAAGCGATTGCGAATTCGCGCATGGAGATCGACCAGGCCCGGCTCCTGACTCTGAAGGCGGCCGACATGATGGACAAGGTGGGCAACAAGGTGGCCCGTGCCGAGATCGCGATGATCAAGGTGGTGGCCCCGACGATGGCGCTGAACGTTCTCGACCGGGCCATTCAGGTGCACGGCGGCGGCGGTGTCTGTCAGGACTTCAGCCTCGCACGCACGTGGGCGAACCTGCGTACGCTGCGCATGGCGGACGGGCCGGACGAAGTGCACCGGAACAGCCTGGCGAAGCTCGAACTCGGCAGACAGCGCAGCCTGCGCGGCGCGTGACCGGGCGCCCGACGTCAGGACTGGCGTGCCGGATTGCGTATGTTATGCTTCGCCGCAGTGTGACCCGCCGTAAGGCCGGGACGCCCGGCGTGTACCGGTCATGGCCGAACGCGGCGGCGGCGGGGGCGCGGATGCCGGTTCTCGACCGGCGGCCTTCACAGTCGCAGCAGGGGAGAGTGCTGCAGGCAACAGCAGGGCGGGCCGCTTGCGGCAGTGCCCCCCTGTGTTTCTGCACTTCGTCTCATCTGTAGTATGGTTGATGGCCGGTGGTCGCGGGGCAGCGCCGTTGCTGGCATGACCCCGGCTTGCACGGCCGGTACAGACAGCGCGGGCAGGCCTCAAAGAACTGTCACGAATAATTATTAAGATTGTTGTCCGGACTTAACCAAGGAGCGTTCATGAAACCGTGGAATTCGGGAGCACGGCATCTGGCCGTTGCGATCGTGTCGACAGCGTTGATCGCCGGGGGCGGTGTCGCTGTCGCGCAGACCGTCGATTCCGTCCTCAGGGCTGAGCAGCAGCGGCTCGCTCAGAACCGGGAGGCGCAGCAGCGGATCGATCGGGTGGTGCAGCAGACCCGCAGCCTGGTGGACGACTACAAGGCGGTCACCAAGGAAATCGACGGACTCAAGATCTACAACCGGCTGATGGAAGCGCAGACCGGGAAGCAGCAGGCCCGGCTGGAGGAGATCAACGAGTCACTCGACAAGGCGAACGTCATCAACCGCCAGATCTATCCGCTGATGGAGCGGATGATCGAGGGTCTGGAACAGTTCGTGCAGCTGGATATCCCGTTCCTGCTCGAAGAGCGCACGCAGCGCATCGAGACGCTGAAGGACCTGATGGACGAGCCGAACGTGTCCGTGGCGGAGAAGTTCCGCAAGGTCATGGAGGCCTTTCAGATCGAGAACGAGTTCGGACGCACCATCGAGTCGTACACGGATACCATCGAGATAGACGGCGGCGTGCGCGAAGTCGAGTTCCTGCGTATCGGCCGCGTCGCGCTCCTGTTCCAGAGTGCCGACGGCAGCATGACCGGCGTCTGGGATCAGGAAGCGAAGTCCTGGAATATGTCCGACGAACACCGCAACGAGGTCAAGAAGGGCCTGCGCGTCGCCAATGAGCTGATCGCGCCCGAGCTGCTCCTTTTGCCTGTGCCCGCACCTGAGGAGGCCGGCTGATGAAGAAGATCGTAACCATAGCCGCCACCGGCCTGCTCGCATTCGGCCTCGGCAGCGGCAGCGCGACCGCGCAGGAAGCCGCCTCCCTGGACGAACTCCTGGACATGGTGAAGCAGGGCCAGGCGCGTGAAGCACGCGAGAACGAACAGCGTCTGGCGGAATTCCGGCGCCGTCAGTCCGAACAGCAGGCATTGCTTAACCAGGCGAGGAATGAACGCGCCTCCCTGGAACAGCGCGGCGAGCAGCTCGAGGAGCTCTTCGAGGAGAACAACCGCAAGCTGGCCACGGCAGCCGCGGAACTCGACGAGCGCCTCGGCTCGCTGAAGGAGCTGTTCGGCGTGCTGCAGCAGGTGGCCGGCGATACGCAGAGCGTGTTCCAGAATTCGCTCATCAGCGCGCAGTATCCGGGCCGCGAGGACTTCCTCGTGGAGCTCGGCGCCACGATGGCGAGCAGCACCAGGCTCGCCTCCATCGAGGATATCGAGCGCCTCTGGTTCGAGCTGCAGCGTCAGATGACCGAGAGCGGCAAGGTCGTGCAGTTCGAGCGCAGCGTCATCCTGGCCGACGGCGCGGAATCCGCCATCCCGGTGGTCCGGGTCGGCACGTTCAACATCGTCGGCGACGGTTTCTACCTGAACTACACCTCCGAAACCGGCAACGTGGTCGAGTTGCAGCGGCAGCCGGAGCAGGCCCGCTACACCGATTCCACGGCGGCCCTGTTCGATGCGGAAGAAGGTGCCGTGACCTTCGGTCTCGACCCGACCCGCGGCGGCATTCTCGCCCAGCTGGTGGATCGCCCGACGCTGCGTGAGCGCGTGGATCAGGGCGGTGTGGTCGGCTACAGCATCATCGGCCTGGGCCTGCTCGGTCTGCTGATCGCGCTGGTCTCACTGTTCAGCCTGGTGGTCGCCGACCGCAAGGTCAGCTCGCAGCTGAAGGCGGACAAGCCGAACAGCAACAACCCGCTCGGCCGCGTGCTCGGTGCCTACGAGGACAACAAGAACGTGGACACCGAAACGCTGGAGCTGAAACTGAGCGAGGCGGTGCTGAAGGAAGCACCCAAGCTCAGCCGGGGCCTGCTGTTCGTGAAGGTGATCTCGGTCGTCGCTCCGCTGGCCGGCCTGCTCGGCACCGTGACGGGCATGATCAAGACCTTCCAGGTCATCACGCTTTACGGCGCCGGCGATCCGAAGCTCATGGCGGGCGGCATCTCCCAGGCACTGGTCACGACCGTGCTCGGCCTGGTGGTCGCCATCCCGATGGTGCTCCTGCACACGTTCCTGCAGGGCCGCAGCAAGCGGATCCTGAATATTCTGCAGGAGCAGAGCGCGGGCATCATCGCCGAGCACTCCGAAGCCGAACACAAGTCGGCAAGCTAGGGGAGGCCGCACATGGTCTGGCTCGAAGACGCACTCCTCGCCGTACGGGACTTCATGGAGCTCGGCGGGCCCGTGCTGAACCTGATCGCGGTGACGATCTTCGTCATGTGGCTGCTGATCGTCGAGCGCCTGATCTTCTTCCGGGGCAACCTGCGGGCACTTTCACGGCAGGTACTGGAGGACTGGGAGGCGCGTTCGGAGCGCCAGTCCTGGAACGCCCATCAGATCCGGGATGCGATGATCTCCCGGGTCTCGATGGCGGCCAATCAGGGTCTCGGCTTCATCAAGACGCTCGTTGCGCTCTGTCCGCTGCTCGGGCTGCTGGGTACCGTGACGGGCATGATCGAGGTGTTCGAGGTCATGGCGTTCGCCGGCAGCGGCAACGTCCGCTCGATGGCGGCCGGCGTCTCCAAAGCCACCATTCCCACGATGGCCGGCATGGTCGGCGCACTTTCCGGCGTCCTGCTTGTCACAATACTATCGAGACGCGCGGAGCATGAGGTGATCATGCTCGAAGACTCGCTGACCATGGATCACTAGAGTTCACCAGAGGACCGAATAATGCGCAGACCGATCGGCGCCATGGGCGGCGCAGAAGAGGAAGAAAACGAGATCAACCTGACACCCATGCTCGACGTGGTGTTCATCATGCTGATCTTCTTCATCGTGACGGCTTCGTTCATCAAGGAAGCCGGCATCGATGTGAACCGGCCGGATGCTCCGACGGCGGAGCGGAAGGAGAACGCGAACATCCTGATCGCGATCAGCGACAATAACGAGATCTGGATCGACCGGCGCCGCGTGGATCCGCGTGCGGTACGGGCCAACATCGAACGGCTGCATGCCGAAAACCCGAAAGGATCGGTGGTGATCCAGGCGGACAAGAAGTCCTACAACGAGACGCTGGTCCAGGTCATGGACGCGGCGCGGCAGGCCGGCGTGTACAACGTCTCGATTGCCGCGAACGAGGACTGAGGATGGCGCCGATGGCGGGCAGGCGGCCGTCCAGTGACAAGGGTTCCGGTTTCCGGAACGGAGGCTAGAGTATGATCGTCCGGTATGTCATTGCCATCGTGAGCGGCGTCGCGGTCACCTTCGGGCTGCTTTTCCTGATGCAGTTCCTGATCGAGACCGGTGAGAGCGCGCTGACGGATCCCCAGAAGCGTTATTTCCTGGACTTCGTCCGGGTGAAAAAGCAGGAGATCGTCAACGTCGAGGAGCCGAAACCGGAGAAGCCGCCGAAGCCGCAGCAGCCGCCGCCGGATACGCCTCCGCCGTCCCAGGACGACATCGATCCGAACGCGCCTGCGATCAACGTGCGGCCGCCTTCCTCTTCCACCGACGTGAGCATCTCCGGGCCCGGCGCCCTGTCCTACACCGATGGGGAGTACCTGCCCATCGTGCGCGTCGCCCCCATCTATCCGAGCCGGGCATTGTCACGGGGTATCGAGGGGTACGTGGACCTCGAATTCACGGTGACCACGGCGGGTACCGTGAAAGACCCGGTGGTGAACTACTCGACCAGCAGCCTGTTCAACCGTGCGGCCATGCGCGCCGTGCTCAAGTTCAAGTACAAGCCGCGCGTCGT
This sequence comes from Woeseiaceae bacterium, assembly GCA_035655155.1. GTDB lineage: Bacteria > Pseudomonadota > Gammaproteobacteria > Steroidobacterales > Woeseiaceae > Lentisalinibacter. The sequence goes on along the minus strand of DASRVH010000107.1, from coordinate 69,283 downwards.
AGACGGTCAGCCGGTCGAGGTGCCGGGCGTGAAGACGCGCATCCGCTTCGAACTGGAGGACTGACCGCGTCCTGGACAGCCATTAACGGGATTCACTGATGATGACGAAATTCTTCACCCGGAACTTCCGCCATACCCTGCTGGCTGCCCTGGTTGGCATCTGCATGGTGCCGCTGGCTCCCACGGCCCTGGCTCAGGACGATCAGGAGGCGCGCGACAATCAGAAGACGCGCAAGGCGGAGGCCCTCAGCAAGGCGGTCTACGAGAAGCTGACGGAAGCCCAGGAGCTGGCGGACAACCAGCAGTTCAACGAGGCCATCCGCATACTGGATTCGCTCTCCCGCGACGAGGGGCTGAGCGACTACGAGCGGGCCAACATGCTGAACTTCTACGGCTTCATCTATTACAACCAGGGCAATACGGCGAAAGCCGTGGAATCCTACGAGAGGCTGCTCTCGATCCCGGAACTCGAGCCGCAGCTGCGCACCCAGACGCTGTATACGCTCGCCCAGCTCTACGCAGTGCAGGAGAATTTCACCAAGACCATCCAGCTGCTGAAGGAGTGGTTCCAGATCGCCAACAATCCGGGTCCTCAGGCCTACGTCCTGCTCGGGCAGTCCTACGCGCAGACGGAACAGTACGACCTGATGATCCCGCAGATCGAGAAGGCCATCGAGGTCGCGCGCGAGCGCGATACCGAGGTCCGCGAGGAATGGTGGAACCTGCTCTACTACGGTTACTACCAGCAGAACAACTTCGCCAAGGTCAAGGACATCCTCAAGATCCTCCTGGCGAACTGGCCGAAGAAGAGCTACTGGACGGCGCTGGCCGGGGTTTATTCCGAGCTCGGCGAAGAGAAGAACATGCTGGCCGCCTACGACGCCGCCTACACGCAGGACCTGCTGTCCTCCGAGAGCGAGCTCGTCACCCTTGCGCAGCTCTATCTGCAGGGCGAGATTCCCTACAAGGCCGCCAGAGTCCTGTCCGAGGGCATGGAGAACGGCAATATCGAGGAGACGGGCAAAAACTACCGGCTGCTGTCCCAGGCGTGGCAGCTCGCCCAGGAGCCGGAGCAGGCGGTTCCGGCGCTGCAGCAGGCGGCGCGGCTGAGCGACGACGGTGAGCTGAATGCCCGCCTGGCGGTCGCATACCTGAATCTCGATCGCTACGACGACTGCATCCAGGCGGGCCGCCAGGCGCTGGACAAGGGCGGTGTGCGCGAGCCCAACGACGTGCGCATCACCATCGGCATGTGCCAGTACAACCTGGATCGCTATCAGGATGCGCGGCAGACCTTCATGGCCGTGCGCCGGGACGACGAGTACCGCAAGATCGGCAGCCAGTGGATCAGCGTGATCGACGGCGAGATCGAGCGGCTGGAGCAGCTGCGCCAGGCCATCGCCCAGAACGAGTAATCGTCGGCAGTCATCTCGGGCCGGCCCCGGGTCGGCGCGAAACGGTGTTTTATGAACTACGGCGCGTCGAGGCCGGCGCGCCTTTTTTGTGAGAGCGGATAATGCCCAGGATCACCTACGTCAGCACCGACGGAGAGCGACACGACGTCGAGGTCGAGACCGGCTACACGGTCATGGAAGGCGCGATGGACAACAACATCGAGGGCATCGTTGCGGAATGCGGCGGCGCTTGCGCCTGTGCCACCTGCCACGCGTACATCGACGAGGCCTGGCTCGACAAGCTGCCCGACATGGACGACATGGAAGACAGCATGCTGGACGCCGCCTACGAGCGCCGGCCGACGAGTCGACTCACCTGCCAGATCGAGGTGACGGACGAGCTGGACGGGCTCCTCGTCTACGTTGCCGAGAACGAACTCTGACGCAGGCAGCGGCGCGAGCGCTCAGCGCAGCCCGGTCTCCTGCCTCGCGATGACCATGCGCTGTACCTCGCTGGTGCCCTCGTAGATCTCCGTGATCTTCGCGTCGCGGAAATAACGCTCCACCGGCAACTCCTTGCTGTAGCCCATCCCGCCGTGAATCTGCACGGCCTGGTGAGTGATGTACATGGCTGCTTCGGAGGCGAACAGTTTCGCCAGGCTGCCGTTCAGCGTGTTGCGCGCGCCGGTCTTCTTCGCCTCGTCCTTCGCCCACGCGGCGCGCAGGGTCAACAGCCGCGCCGCCTCCAGGCGGGTCTTCATGTCGGCGATCTTGGCCTGGATCATCTGGAAGCTGCCGATGGGGGATCCGAACGCCTCGCGCTCCCTGGCGTACTCCAGCGACGCCTCGTAGGCGGCCCGCGCGATGCCCACAGCCTGGGCAGCGATGCCGATGCGCCCGGCATCGAGCACGGTCATGGCGATCTTGAAGCCCTCGCCCTCGTCGCCGAGGCGCCACTCCACGGGGCACTGGTATTCCTCCAGCTCGATCTCACAGGTGGCCGAGGCGCGGATGCCGAGCTTTGGCTCCGTCTTGCCGCGGCTGAAGCCTTCCTTCTCCGTATCGATCAGGAAAGCGCTGACGCCGCCGGCGCCCTTGTCGGGATCGGTCATGGCGAACAGCACCAGATAGCGAGCGACCGGGCCGGACGTGATCCAGGACTTCTTGGCATTGATCACGTAATGGCTGCCGTCTTCGGACAGCACGGCGCGGGAGCGCATGTTGCCGGCATCGGAGCCCGACTGGGGTTCGGTGAGCGCGTAGGCGCCGATGGCTTCACCCGAGGCGACCGGCGTCACGAACGCTTTCTTCTGCTCCTCGCTGCCGAACAGCAGTATGCCGTTGCAATAGAGGGAGTTGTTCACGGAGACGATCGTACTGTGGGCGGCGTCCGCCGCGGCGATCTCCTCCATCATCAGGACATAGCCGACGGCGTCGAGGCCCGCGCCGCCATACTCCTCGGGCACCTCGATGCCCATGAAGCCGAGCTCGCCTGCCTTGCGGATGGTCTCCTCGGGGAACTCCCCGCTCTCGTCGAATCTGGCTGCGACCGGCGCGATCTCGTTCTGCGCGAACTCACGTGCCGCGGCCTGGATCATCTCCTGGTCTTCGGTCAGTGAAAAATCCATAGTCAGCTCCTTTTGTCCGCCCCGATTATACGGTGTATGAAAGGGCGTTTGTGCATTGCAGCGCGACGCCTGTCGGCCCCGGGCATCGCTGTGGAGGCGGTGTCCAGACCGGCGGATCGAGGGGTCAGGCCTGGATGAGTTCGACCAGTTCGCCGGCCGCGCCCGTGGTGAGGACGCTGCGCGCGCCGTGATACGGCGGAGCGGAGAAGCGGCCGGCCGGAAGATCGTCCGGCAGGGCGTTGGCGGCGAAGCTCACCATCGCGATGCCCGGCGGCAGTCCGCCGGGCGGGCAGTCCCGCGGTGTCGTCGCGGCGGGATAGTCGTCCACCTCGATCAGGGACCGGCCTGCCAGCGGCATCGCGGCGATGGGGTGCATGGTATCGGCCGGCAAATCCAGCGCCCGGGACAGCACCGAGATGCGGGCATCCATTACCGGCGCCTCCGGGACGCCGAAGCTGTCGCGGTAGAACGCCTGCATGGCTTCCATGTCCGTGCCGCCTAGGATGACGATGAAGGTGCGGTCCACGGGGCAGGCCGGCGTCGGCAGATCGAACCCGGGCAGCGGCTGCTTGACCATGGTCAGGTAGAGCACTTCTTCCGCCGGCCCGATGACCTGCATCGCCCGGATGGCGTCCGAGAAAGACAGGTCCTCCGGCGGGCCGACGATACGAAACGGAGAGTCCCCGAGTTCGGCCGCCAGCCGGTCGACGTCCTCCACGATCAGCTCGGCGGCGTTCCAGCCCCAGGTCGTCAGGGGACGGTATCCGGGCGGCAGCGGCTGGACGATGAAGCGGAAACAGAAATCGCCGCCGCCGGCCGGTCTCAGGAGCGCGCAGTCCGCGCCGGCGAGAGCAGGGGCGCCCAGGTAGTCCGCCTGGGCGGCCGCCAGCCGTTCCTCGTGGAAAGGTTCGTGGCCGAGATAGTCCCGGTAGGTCTCCACCGCGTGGGCCAGGTCCGGCACGGTGACGGTGACGCAGCGTATGGGGCCTATCATGACTGGCTCGCCTCCGCTGCGTGCCGGGCGAGGTGGCCGAGGGCGGCATCGAGCCCGATGACCTCCGCATACTTCGCCTGCAGATCGAACAGATTCGCCTCGTGCGGCGCCGGGTCCCGGTCCCCGACCGCCTCGCGCACGACGAAGGGCACGAAGCCGTGCTGGGTGGCGTCCACGGTGGTGGCACGGATGCAGCCGCTGGTCGTCAGTCCCGCAATGAACACGGTATCGACGCCGAGGCTCGTCAGCGTCGATGCGAGGGAAGTGCCGAAGAACGCGCTGGCGTACTGTTTGGTCACCACCGGCTCGCCTTCCAGCGGCTCGAGGCCGTCGGCGAACTCGCCATGGGGAGACCCGCGGTCGAGGCAGCGCAGCGCCCCCACCTTGCGATAGAACACGCCGCCGTCGATGCCGCCGGGCGTGAAGGCCACGTTGGTGTGCAGCACCGGGATGCCGGCATCCCGGGCTCCGGCGAGCAGCGCCCGGCAGCGCGCGAGAGTGTCTTCCACCCCGGCGTAGAGGGGGCAGTCGGGGTCGAGATAAGCGCGCACGAAGTCGACGACGAGGAGCGCCGGGCGCGTCCCCGGCTGCAGCGCGCGGCCGAAGCCGGCCTGCCGGTAATCGTCCTCGAGCCTGTCCGCCACCTCAGATCACCCCGTTCTCGTGCAGTGCCTGCAGCCGTTCGGCGTCGTAGCCGGGCAGATCCGCGAGGACCTCGTCGGTGTGCTGGCCGAGGGCGGGGCCCGGACTGCGCACCGAGCCGGGCGTGCCCGAGAGTTTCGGCGCCACGTTCTGCATCTTCAGCGTGCCCAGCTCCGGGTGCATCGTTTCGATGATCGCCTGGCGGGCCTGGAAATGGGCATCCTCCAGCATTTCGGGGGCGCGGTAGATGCCGCCCGCCGGGATGCCGTGTTCCTCCATGAGTTCGATGAGTTCCTTCTGATCCTTGGTGCGGGTCCAGTCGGCCACCAGCTCGTCGAGTTCCTGCTGGTGCGCGCCGCGGGCCGAGTGGTTGTGGTAGCGCTCGTCCTCCGCGAGCTCCGGCCGGCCCATGGCGGCGGCCAGGCGCCGGAACACGGTGTCCTGGTTGGCGGCGATCAGCAGCAGCTTGTCGTCGCGGGTGGGGTAGACGTTGGACGGGGCGACGCCGGGCAGGATGGAGCCCTGGCGCTCGCGAATGTAGCCTGCCTTGTCGTACTCGGTGATGAGGGATTCCATCATGTTGAGCACCGCCTCGTAGATGGCCGAATCGACCACCTGCCCCTCGCCGGTGCGTTCCCGGTGATGCAGCGCCGCGAGCGCACCGACGGTGGCGAAGGTGGCTGCCAGGGAGTCACCGATGCTGATGCCCACCCGGCTCGGCGGCGCGGACGGGTCGCCGCAGACGTAGCGCAGCCCGCCCATCGACTCGCCGACCGCGCCGAAGCCGGCCCGTTTGGCATAGGGGCCGGTCTGGCCGAAGCCCGACACCCGGATCATGATGAGGCCCGGGTTGATCTTCTTCAGCTCCTCGTAGGAGAGGTTCCAGCGCTCCATCGTGCCGGGACGAAAATTCTCCAGCAGGAAATCGGCTTCGCGGACCAGGTCGCGAACGATCTGCTGGCCTTCCTCGACCCGAAGGTTGACCGTGACGGATTTCTTGTTGCGCGCGATCACTGGCCACCAGAGGGACTGGCCGTGGGCCTTCTCCTGGCCCCAATCGCGCATGGGATCGCCCTGGCCGGGCGGCTCGATCTTGACGACCTCCGCGCCGAAATCGCCCATGAGCTGGCCGCAGAAAGGGCCGGCCAGCAGCGTGCCCATCTCGATCACCCGCAGGTCGGACAGCGGTCCCCGGTTAATGTCACGATTCCCCGATTCGCTCGCCATGGTTCTCCCTCTGAATGCGCGGGGCGGCGCGGCACGCACCGCCTCCTGGAACCCTGCTAGTGTATACAATTTTGCCGGATCTGCGTTAAGGCATTCAGGATTCCCTTGTCTGCCTCAGTCACTTGTATACAATAGGTCCCGTTTCATCGACCCGGAACGCCAACGTGCCATGACGCGCAGCCTCTCCATCATCGAAGTCGGGCCCCGGGACGGACTGCAGTCCGAACCGGAAATCCTGCCCGTTGCCACCAAAGTGGAGTTCATCCGCCGCGCGGTGGATGCCGGCATCCGTCGTCTCGAGGTCGCGAGTTTCGTGAATCCGAAGAAGGTGCCGCAGATGGCCGGCGCCGAGGAACTGGTGGCGGCGCTGCCGCGACGCGACGACATCACCTACATCGGCCTGGTGCTGAACCAGCGCGGCTTCGAGCGGGCGCGCAATTGCGGCATCGATGAGGTCGGCATGGTGGTGGTGGCCAGCGATACCTACAACCGCCGCAATCAGGGCGTGAGCAGCGACGAATCCGTGGAGGCGTGGCTGAAGATCGCCGAGCAGGCGAAGGCGGCCGGTATCCGTGCCAACATCATGGTCTCGTCGGCGTTCGGCTGTCCCTTCGAAGGGGAGGTGCCGCCGGAGCGGGTCCTGGAGATCGTGCGCCGGGTGGCGGAGGCCGAACCGGTGGAGCTGGCGCTGGCGGACAGCATCGGCGTCGCGGTGCCTGCACAGGTTCGCGACCTGCTCGGCCGCGTGGCCGAGACCGTTCCCGGCATGCCGCTGCGCTGCCATCTGCACAACACCCGCAACACGGGACTGGCCAACGCGCAGGCGGCGCTCGACGCCGGGGTCGCGTCGCTCGATGCCAGCATCGGCGGTATCGGCGGCTGCCCGTTCGCGCCGGCGGCGACGGGTAACATCCCGACCGACGACCTGGTCTATCTGCTGGAGCGTTCCGGCATCGAGACGGGGGTATCGCTGCCGAAGATCATCGAGACCAGCCTCTGGCTGGAAGAGCAACTCGGGCGGGGGGTTCCGGCGATGCTGCCGAAGGCGGGTATCTTCCCCGATGTGGCCACGAAGCGGGCCGCCGCCGGGGGGTGAGGGCGCGGTTGCGGGCCGCGCGCAAAGCCGCGAGACTCCGGTTATTCTGTGCGGGAGCTCCGGGAGAGACAGCGAAACGACTGTGGTGCGGCGAACGCGTCGTGCCGGTGGATATGAACCAAAGCCATTAAGGGGAAGCCATGGCCTACCGACTCGGCGTGGACGTGGGAGGCACGTTCACAGATCTCTTGCTCGTGGACGAGAAGAACGGCGAAACCTGGACCGCGAAGGTCCCGAGTACGCCCGCGGACTCCTCCATCGGCGTTCTGAACGGCATCGCCAGGATCTGTGATGAGGCGGGCATAGACCCGAAGAAGATCACGCATGTCATGCACGGCACCACCGTGGCCACCAACACCATCCTGGAGGGCAAGGGCGCCACCGTGGGACTGGTCACCACCCAGGGCTATCGCCAGGTGCTGCAGATCGCCCGCTCGTTCGTGCCGGGCGGGCTGGGCGGCTGGGTGATCTACAACAAGAGCGCGCCGCTGGCGCCGCTGGCCCTGACGGTCGAGGCGCAGGAGCGCGTGGGTGCCGACGGCAAGGTGGTCACGCCGCTCGACAAGGGCAAGCTCGAGAAAGAGCTGAAGAGGCTGAAAGGCCGTGGCGTGGAAGCGCTGACGGTCTCGCTGATCAACTCCTACGCCAACCCGGCCAACGAGCGCGAAGTGGCCAAGGTGGCCAAGAAGGTCTTCCCGAAGATGCCGGTGTCGCTGTCCTCCGAGGTGGTGCCGGAGATGCAGGAGTACGAGCGCACCATCACGACGGTGGCCAACTCCTACGTGCGCCCGAAGGTGGATGCCTACATCAACAATCTGCGCCGCAACCTGCGCAAGGATCTGAACAAGGAGGTGCAGCTGCACGTGCTGCGCTCCGATGGCGGCCTGGCCTCGGCGACGCAGGCGCGGAACTATCCGGTCAACCTGCTCATGAGCGGTCCCGCGGGCGGCGTCTCGGGGGCCATCTGGGTGGCGAAACAGGCCGGCTACCCGAACCTGCTGACCTTCGACATGGGCGGCACCTCCACGGACGTGGCGCTGGTCGAGAACGGCTACGCGCAGCTCCGCCGTGAGACCAGCGTCGGCGACGTGACCGTGCGCGCCTCCTCCGTGGACGTGCGCACCGTCGGCGCCGGCGGCGGCTCCATCGCCCACGTGCCCGAGCTCACCGGTGCGCTCCGGGTCGGGCCGGAGAGTGCCGGCGCCGATCCCGGCCCCGCCGCCTACGACAAGGGCGGCGAGGCTCCTACTGTCACGGATGCCAACGTGGTGCTGGGCTACCTGCCCACGGACGCCCGGCTCGGCGGCGATATGGAGATTCGCCGGGATCTGGCCGAGAAGGCCGTCAAGCAGGTGGCCGACGCGCTGGGGCTGCCGTTGAAGCGCGCCGCCGAGGGCATCATCAAGCTGGTGAACGAGAACATGTTCGGCGCGCTGCGGCTGGTCTCGGTGGAGAAGGGTTACGATCCGCGGGACTTCGCCCTCATCGCGTTCGGCGGTGCGGGACCCCTGCACGCGAACGCACTCGGCCGCCTGATGAACTCCTGGCCGGTCATCATCCCGCCGGGGCCCGGCGTGCTCTGTGCCTACGGAGACGCTACCACGCGCATGCGCAACGAAGCGGCGCGGACCTACATCAAGCGTTTCTCGAACACGACGCCGGCCGGCCTCGAGAAGATCTTCGCCCAGCTCGCGGCGAGGGCCTCGAAAACGCTGGACAAGGAGGGTGTGGCCAAGAAGGACCAGACCATCTCCTACCAGGCGGACCTGCGCTATCACGGCCAGGGCCTCACGCTGACCGTGGACGTGGACCTTGGCGACATCAAGAAGAAGGGCCTCGACGCCATCGGCGACCAGTTCGACGAGATGCATCGCCAGCTGTTCACCTTCGCCCTGGACGAGGAGAAGGAACTGGTGAACCTGCGCGCGGTGGTGAACGGCAAGGCCACGACGGTGAAGCCGGCCGTGATCGAGAAGGGCGGCAAGAGCGCGAAGGATGCCGTGATCGCCGAGCACAAGGTGTACGTGGACGGCAAGGATCGGGATGCGAAGCTCTATCACCGCTCGAAGCTGAAAGCGGGCAACCGGATACCCGGGCCGGCCATCGTGCTGGAGATGGACTCCACCACGCTGATCCTGCCCGAGCACACCGGCAAGGTGGACGAGTTCGGCAACATCCTCATCCGCCCCGATGCATGATTACGAAGGGAGCACGACATGCCTGCAAGACTAGTTGAGACCAAGCCGCGCAAGTTCAAGCGGGAAAAAATCGACCCGATCACTCTCGACATCATCGAGAACGCCATGCAGAACGCGCGCTGGGAGATGGACACCGTGCTGTTCCGCACCGCCATGTCGCCGGGCATCCGGGAGCAGCACGACGAGTTCCCGATGATCGCCAACGTCGACGGCAAGATGGTCGTCGGCCAGTTCGGCAGCTTCATCCACGGCTTCAAGGAAGCCTATGACGGCACCATCGAGGAGGGCGACATCTTCCTGACCTCGGACCCCTATGCCTGCAACGGCGCCGTCAGCCATGCCAACGACTGGCTGCTGTTGCGCCCCATCTTCAAGGACGGCCGCCTGATCGCGTACTCGGCCATGTTCGGCCATATGACGGACATCGGCGGCAAGGTGCCGGGCTCGCTGCCCACCGATGCGCGCCAGATTTACGAGGAAGGCATCTGCGTGCCGCCGACGAAGATCTACAAGAAGGACGAGCTGCAGGAAGACGTGCTGGAGCTGATCCTGCACAACTGCCGCCTGCCGCACTGGAACCGCTCGGATTTCAACGCGATCGTCGCGGCCGTGCGCACCGCGGAGAAGCGTGTCATCGAGCTCGCCAACCGCTTCGGCGACGACATCCTGTACTCGGCGCTGGAGGATCTGCTGGACCGCAACAAGCGGGCGATGGGCAGGCTCATCAAGGACACCGTGCCGACGGAGAAGCAGGTTTTCGAAGACTACCTCTGCGACGACGGCCTCGGCATGGGGCCCTACAAGATCCGCTGTGCGATGTGGCGCGAGGGGAACAAGGTCATCTTCGACTTCGAGGGGACCGACCCGCAGTCCATCGGCTCCGTGAACTTCCTCCTGAACGAGGAGATGTTCAAGATGTTCTGCGGCGTCTACATGATCATGGTCTTCGACCCCCAGATCATGTTCAACGACGGCTTCTACGACCTGATGGAGGTGCGCATCCCGGAGGGCACGCTGCTGAAGCCGAAGAAGCCCGCGGCGCTGTCCTGCCGCACCCACGCCCTGGGACGCATCTTCGACGTGCTCGGCGGTCTGCTCGGCCAGGGCAATCCGGACTTCCTCTGCGCCGCCGGATTCTCCGACAGCCCGCACTTCATGTACTCGGGCTACGACAAGGACGGAGAGTGGTACCAGCTCTATCAGATCGGCTTCGGCGGCGTGCCGGGCAAGCCCTCCGGCGACGGCCCGGACGGCCATTCCCTGTGGCCGAGCTTCACCAACGTGCCGAACGAGTTCCTGGAGAGTTATTTTCCGCTGCGCATCGACGTCTACGAGACCATCCCGGACAGCGGCGGGCCCGGTTTCCACCGGGGCGGCAACGCGCTGCGGGTGGGCTATCGCTTCCTGGAGGACGGCGAGATCTCCATCCACGACGACCGCTGGCTGACGTATCCGTGGGGCGTCAACGGCGGGCTGCCCGGCCAGCGCAGCCAGAAGGTCCTGATGCGCACCAACGGCAGCGAGGAGCTGCTGCCCTCGAAATGCGACCGCATCGAGGTGCGCGAGGGCGATCTGCTTTATTTCGACACCTGGGGCGGCGGCGGCTGGGGCGATCCCCTGGAGCGGCCCGCAGAGAAGGTCGCCGCCGACGTCGATGCGGGCCTGGTCACCGTGGACGGGGCGCGGCGCTACGGCGTGGTGCTGAACTCGGACCTGAGCGTCGACGAGAAGAAGACCAGGGCGCTGCGCGCCCGCATGGCGAAGAAGCGGGGTTCTACCCAGCTGTTCGACAAGGGCGGCACCATCGATGAACTGAAGAAGCGCTGCAAGCGCGAGACAGGCATGAATCCGCCGCGCCAGCCCGAGTTCAAGACCTGGGTGAAGGCCGACAACCGGGTGGCGGTGAAGAAGAAAAAAGCCGGGCGCAAGTCGAGGGCGGCCTGACGGCCGTCCCCGGTCTGCGCGGACATCAGGCCGCGGCGTCAGACGGCAATGGCGAAAATCGGCTTCGTGACGCCGAGGAGCCCGGCCAGGAACAGGAGGCCATAGAGGGAGTAGACGTAGCGCAGAGCGTGGTCGATCGCGCCGCTGATGCGGGACTCCAGCGCGGGCGAGCTGCCGGATCGGGCCAGCTCGCCCATCGCCGGGACGAGCGGCAGGAAGGCGCGGTCGATGCCGATGGCGGCAAGACACACGAGTCCGTACAGGCCGATCTTCAGCGCCAGCCAGCCGGGCACCGGCATCGCGCCGTTGCCGGCGAGCAGCCACAGCGCCGCCAGCCCGCAGGCGCCGGCTACGGCGACCAGCCAGATGCGCTGTACGGCCGCGAGCAGGCCCTGAGCGGGCTTGCCCTCTGCGGCTACCAGTGCGACGGTGAGGGTCAGCCACAGGGCCGTGAGCGCCCAGAGGAGGGCGAGACCCCAGCCGGGTACCGGCAGCGTGCCGCCGAGGTAGCCCAGCGTCGCGCCGACGGCGAACATGAGACTGAAGGCGATTCGGGGCAGCAAGTCGATCCTGAGCGCCAGATCGAGCAGCGTGAGGCGCTCGGCCGGGGTGAGGGCGGCATCGCGGACGCGCCGCGCGGCCAGCAGGACGCCGAGGTCGGTGCCGAGCCAGAAGACAAGTAAGAGGATATGGAAATAGTCCAGCAGACCGTAGACCGTGATGCCGCTCAATGGGGTTCTCCGCTTGCCGCCGTGGGTGTCTCGTTTGCGATGTTAGCCGGCGGGGGGGCAGCGTGAAAGCCGTCGAGAAAGCCTACGCGGCAGTCCGGGACGGCATCGTCTCGGGCAAGTACGCACCGGGCACGCGCATCACCGAGCAGGAGGTGGCGGAGCTGGCCGGGGTCAGCCGGACGCCCGTGCGCGAGGCCTTGCGCCAGCTGAACGTCGAGGGCCTGCTGGAATTCGTGCCGAATCAGGGCGCGGTCGTCACCAGCTGGTCCGAGCGGGAACTGGACGAGATCTTCGACCTGCGCGCGGTGCTGGAGTCCTTTGCCGCCGCCCAGGCGGCACGGCACGCGGACGCGCAGACGGTGGCCCGCCTGCGCTCGCTGGCAGAGCAGCAGGTGCAGGCCTCCCGGCAACGCAAGCCGGGCTATCCCGCCCGCATCAGCGAGCTGAACGACCGCTTCCATCACGAGATCGCCGAGGCCGGCGGCAACCGCTTGCTGCGCAACATTCTCACCACGCTGACCCAGTCGGCGCTGGTCACGCTGACCTTCCGCAACTACGACACCGAATCGCTGGTCCGCAGCGCCCAGCACCACCTCGAACTTGTGGCCGCCATCGAGGCCCGCGATCCCGACTGGGCGGCTTCGGTCATGCGCAGCCACATCCTGGCCGCGCGGCGCGTCTTCGGCCTGGCGCCGCGGGAGAAGGCGGCGAGCTAGCGTCCGGTCGGTTCCGCCCCGCGGTGGGCGGCGTGGTACTCCCGGTTAGGCATCATGTCCACCGCCGTGGCCATCCGGTTGCTCATGTTGAAGAACGAGGCGACCGCGGCGATGTCCCAGACATCGCGTTCGCCGAAGCCGTAGCTGCGAAGCTCCTCCCTGTCCTCGTCCACGATCTGCTGGGGCGTGACGGTGAGCTTCCAGGCGAAATCGAGCATCGCCCGCGTGCGTGGCTCCAGCGGCGCCACCCGGTAGTTCATGACGAGCATCTCGCCGAGCTCCGGGTCTCCGGACATCTCCCGCACCGAGGCGCCGTGGGCGACCAGGCAGTAGTAGCAGTGGTTGGCCGACGAGACCACGACGGCGATCATCTCCCGCTCCAGGGGCGTGAGACCGGACTCCTCCAGCATCAGGCCGTTGTAGAAGCCGGCGAAAGCGCGCAGCTGGTCCTGGTCGAAGCTGTGGGCCTTCAGCACGTTCGGCACGATCCCGAGCTTCTCCTCGCACACCCGGAAATATTTCGCCATGTCGGCGTCCAGGTCGGCCGGATCCGGCAGTTCGATGTCCAGGGCGATGATGTAATCGGGCTGTGGCATGGTCCTCGTTCCTCCGTCAGTCTCGCTCGTCCGCCGCGCGTTCGCCCGGCACCACGCCGGCCTCGTGCAGGCGGTCCCATTCCCGCTTCCCCTCCTGCACCAGGCGATAGATCTCCCGGGCCTGGCCGCCGACGCGCTCGAGCAGCGTCTCGTGGGTGCCGGCGAGCGCGGCGCGCCAGCGCTGCCGCTGTTGCTGGTCCAGCCGGTGGACCTCCACCGACTGGGCCGGGAGCTGTTCGGTCAGGATGTCCGCGAGGACCTGCCGTACGTCGTCCCGACTGTACTGCAGCGGGTCCAGGGAGTTCATGATGATCTCCTGCTTGCGCTCGGATAGCGCGCGGAACCAGCTGCGGTTCGCCACGATGAGTCCGGTGTCGAAGGCGTGGCGGGTCAGCGTCAGGTGTTTGGCCTCACGGGAGATACCGGCGATGGCATACATGCCCGTGCCGCTCTGGCCGCTCTCGATCAGGCCGGTCTGCAGCGAGGGGATCACCTCGGAGAAAGTGACCGGCGTGCTGTCGGCGCCTATGGCCTCGGTGAAGACCTGGGAGCCGATGGCGTTGGAGGCCCGCATCGGCCGGTCCCGGGCGTCTTCCGGCGTGATGATGGGCGTCAGTCCGTAGATGTGGGTCCAGCCGACCTCGGCCCACTGCAGCAGTTCCATGCCTTTGGCAGCGAACAGTTCCCGGAACGCGGGCGTCAGGTAGTTGTCGATGACGAAGTCGATCTCGCCCACCGATTCGAACAGATAGGGCGCGAGCAGGACGTTCAGCTCCGGCACCACGACCGCGAGGCCCTGCAGGGAGAAGCCGCCGATGTGGACGCGGCCGCGCCGCAGGCTGGAGAGCATGGTCTCCTCGCTGCCGAGTTGACCCGTGACGAACATGTCCAGCTCGAGATCGGTGTCGTTTCCGGCGTGGAAGCGCTCCTCGAAGCGTAGCCAGCCCTCGTGCCACGGCGTGCCCGGCGGACTCAGAGCGGTGACGCGCAGCCGCGAGGTATCCGGCGTGCTCTCGCCGCAGCCCGCCGCGAGGCTCAGCAGGACGGCCAGGACGACGCCGGCGACGCCCGGGCGCAGTTGTCTCACGCAGCCTCCATCCCGCGGGCCACGGCCGGGCGGCTGCCGACGCCGTCCGCCCAGCGGCGGATGTTCGGATAATCCTCGAGCCTGCGGGGCAGCCGGCCGGCCGAGTTGGCAGCGGTGGGGTAGGCGAGCACGTCGGCGATGCTGTACTCGTCGCCCGCCAGATACTGCGCCTGTCCCAGCCGCTCCTCCACGATACCGAGCATGCGCGCGATCTGGCGGTGGACGAACTCGCGCACCCGCTCGTCCTTCGTGCCGACCAGCTCCTCCAGCAGGAACTGATTGGCGAATACGTGGCCCAGATCGGTGGCGGCGAAAGCGGCCCACTGCAGCACGGCATAGCGGGCGGGGCCGGAGGCGGGCAATAGCCGGCCGCTGCGTTCCGCGGCGTAGACGGCCACCGGCAGCGTGCCGTAGATCACCGGGCCCGCGTCGTCGTCCCCGGGCTCGATGAAAGGTATCCGTCCCACCGGGTTCAGTGCCAGCACCGAGGCGTCCAGGTGTTCCCCGGCGGCAAGATCGAGTATGCGGGTGCGGTAATCGAGGGCTGCCTCTTCGAGAGCGATGGCGGCCTTCTGACCGTTGGCCGTGGCTGACGTGTAGAGCGTGATCATCGTGTTCCCGTCGTTTTCCCGTCGGTTCCCCGGCGAATCCCGTTGCGCTTGCAATGGTACGCCACGACCGGCTCCGGTGCAGCCGGCAGGCGCCATTCGCACTCGGCGACCGGAGTCTGCGATACTCGGCCCGCGGCGCGACGCCGCGCGCGGGACGGTATCGACAGGAGCATGAAGTTGCCAGTGCTGAAAGGCCCGGGCCGCGGGGGCACGATGTGAAAGAGCTGCTGGCGTCCCTGCATCGCGTCGAGCGGACCATCGTCATCGTCGCCTTCAGCGGCATGGTCGGCGTCGTGTTCGCCGATGTGCTGGCGCGGGAGGTCACCGGTATCGGACTGCCCTGGGCGCGACAGGTCGGCGTCTATTTCAATATCGTCGTCGTCATGTTCGGGATCGGGCTGGCCTCTGCCAGCGGGTCTCACCTGCGCCCCCGGTTCGCGGACGGATGGCTGCCGGCGCGCTGGGAATTCCAGCTCGCTTTCCTGCAGCATGCCCTGTTCGCTCTCTTCTGTATCGCCTTCGCCGCCATCGCGACCGACATGGTGATCACCAGCGTCCGGCTCGACGAGCGCTCCGAGATTCTGCGCCTGCCCGTGTGGCCCATCCAGGCGGTGATCCCCCTCGTGTTCGGCATTGCGGCGCTGCGCCACGGCATCTACGCCGTGCGGCCGGAGCTGAGGCCCGTGCCGCCGGCAACCGGCACGGACGACAGCTGACATGGGCGCGCTCTGGCTGCTTGCGCTCGTTCTCGTGCTGCTGGCACTGCGGCAGAACCTGCTGGTCATCCTCGGCACCGCCGTCGCCTACCTGTACCTGTTCTATACCGAGGACGAACTCAGCTTCATCGTGCTCGACGCCTGGGGCGCCCTGAACAAGGAGGTCCTCCTGTCGATACCCCTGTTCATCCTGGCCGGCAATATCATGGCCAAGGGCGGCATGGCGATGCGGCTGGTGCGACTGGTCAAGGCGCTCACGGGACCCGTGCCCGGCGGCCTGGCCATCGCCACCGTGCTCTCCTGCGCCATCTTCGCGGCCATCTCCGGTTCGGGCACGGTCACGCTGCTCGCGGTGGGCGCGGTGATGTATCCGGCGCTGCTGCAGGCCGGCTACGGCAAGCGCTTCTCGCTCGGCGCCCTCACCTCGGCGGGCACGCTGGGCATCATCGTGCCGCCATCGATCCCGCTCATCCTGTATGGGGTGATGACGCAGACCTCGATCGCCGATCTGTTCATCGCCGGACTCGGCCCGGCGCTGCTGCTGACCGGCCTGATGGCGGCCTACGCGGTGGCCGTGAACTGGCATCGCGACCGTCAGCCAGTGGTGTATGCGGAGGTGCGCGAGGCCGCCTGGCACGGCGTGCTGGCGCTGCTGATGCCGGTGATCATCCTGGGCGGCATCTATACGGGACACTTCACCGCCACGGAATCGGCCGCCGTCGCCGTCGTCTACGCGCTGCTGGTCGAGGTGCTGGTGCATCGGCAACTGGGCCTCAGGGACGTCGCCGAGGTCATGGCGGACACCGGGCGACTGCTGGGCGGGCTGTTCCCGGTGCTGATGCTGGCGCTGGCGCTGAATGTATTCTTCACCTACCAGAAAGTGCCGGAACAACTGGTGGACTGGCTCAGCGGGCAGATCGACAGCCGCGTGGCTTTCCTGCTGATCGTCAATGTCTTCCTGCTGATCGTCGGCTGCATCATGGACATCGGCTCGGCCATACTGATCCTCGCGCCGATGCTGATGCCGCTGGCGGCCGCCCAGGGCATCGATCCCGTGCACTTCGGCATCATCATGGTGGTCAATCTCGAGATCGGCTATCTGACGCCGCCGCTGGGTCTGAACCTGATCGTGGCGCTCGGGGCGTTCCGGGAGAACTTCTGGCTCATCTGCCGGTCGGTGGTGCCGTTCCTTCTGTTGATGCTCGTCGGCCTCGCGGTGGTATCCTTCTGGCCCGAGCTGTCCCTGTTCCTCGTCGACGACTGACGGATGACTGCCGGAGGGGACGGCCGCGAAGAAGAATCAGCGGGGGTGCGTTTCGACACCGCCGCGCAACGGTTTCCACAGAGGAGAGAGCAAAATGGCTATCAGTCCCGGAGAACGTATGCCCGAGGGAACGTTCGGCGTAATGACGTCCGAGGGTCCCGGACAGATGACGGCCGACGAGCTGTTCAGCGGCAAGAAGGTGGTGCTGTTCGCGGTGCCGGGCGCCTTCACGCCCACCTGTTCCATGAACCATCTGCCGGGCTATGTCGAACATGCCGCGGATTTCGCCGGGAAGGGCGTCGACACCATCGCCTGCATGTCGGTCAACGACGCGTTCGTGATGGGCGCCTGGGGCAAGGACCGGGGCGTCGGCGACAAGGTGCTGATGCTCGCGGACGGCAACGGCGACTACACGCGGAAACTCGGGCTCGAACTCGACGCCAGCGGATTCGGTATGGGGCAGCGCAGCCAGCGTTTCGCCATCCTGGTCGACGACGGCGTGGCGAAAGTGGTCAATGTCGAGGCGCCCGGGCAGTTCGAGGTGAGTTCGGCGGAGACGATGCTGGCGGCGGTCTGAGCGACGCAGTGACCGCGTCCGTCAATCGCCGGGTTGTCCTCGCGCGCGTTCCGGAGGGCGTCCCGGTGCCGGAAGACTTCCGCGTGACCGAGGGTGAGGTGCCGCAGGCCGGTCCGGGCGAGTTCGTCTCGCGTACGCTCTGGCTGTCGCTCGACCCCTACGTGCGCGGCGTGATCTCCGGCCGTCATATCTCCGCCGACAAGGTCGGGCCGGGCGACGTGGTGGTGGGCAGCACCGTGTCGGAGATCGTGGCCTCCCGGCATCCGGATTACCGGCCCGGGATGCTCGTCGCCGACCGCAACGGCTGGCAGGAGTACGGCCTCTCGGACGGGGAGGGGGTGCGCGTCCTGGATGCGGACGGGCCGCCCCCGTCGCTCGCCCTCGGCATTCTCGGCATGCCCGGTCTGACCGCCTGGGCCGGGTTGAAATTCCTGGCCCGTCCCGGCGCCGGCGAGACGGTGGTGGTATCCGCGGCGGCGGGCCCGGTCGGCAGCATGGTCGGCCAGATCGCACGGCTCTCCGGCGCGCGGGCGGTCGGCATCGCCGGTTCGGCGGAGAAGTGCGAGCTGGTGACCGGGACCTTCGGCTTCGACGAGTGCATCGACTATCGGCGGGAGGATGTGCGAGAACGCCTGGCGGTCACCTGCCCGGACGGCATCGATGTCTATTTCGACAACGTCGCGGGGGATACCCTCGCGGCCGTGATGGGCAATCTCGCGCTCGGCGCGCGCGTCGTGCTCTGCGGAATGATCGACCAGTACAATCGCAGCGGCGAGCCTCCGCCGGGGCCGAATCTCGGACCGGTGATCGGTGCCCGGGCCCATATCCACGGGCTCGTGGTCTACGACTACTACGACCGCTGGGACGAATTCGCGGCGGCTGCGGCGGCCTGGTACCGGGACGGCCTGATCCGGGCCCGGGAGGACGTCACGGACGGGCTTCGGAATGCGCCGGAGGCGTTCTGCCGCCTGATGCGGGGCGAGAATGTCGGCAAGGCCCTGGTCAGGGTGGCGGAGGCAGGCTGATGCTCTACGATCTGCTCGTGCTCGTGCACGTGATCCTGTTCGCCTACTGGCTCGGCGGCGATCTGGGCGTGTTCTACGCCAGCCGCTTCGTCTCGAATCCCGACCTCGGGCGCGAGGCGCGCAAGACCGCGGCGGCCATCATGCTGGCAGTCGACATGTCGCCGCGCATCTGCATGGTGCTCATCCTGCCCGCCGGCCTGCACCTGGCCGCCATCCGTCAGCAGTTGCCGCTGTCCGATGGGGCACTGGCCCTGATGTGGGTCGCCACGTTCGTCTGGCTGGCGCTGGTGCTGGCGGTCCATTTCGTGCACGCGCCGCCGGCGGCGCGCGCACTCCAGCGCACCGACTTCGGGCTGCGTCTCCTGGTCATCGCCGCCACGGCGGGGGTGGCCCTGTGGCACATCGTGGATCCCGGCTGGATCCGCGGCGACTGGATCGCGCTGAAACTCCTGCTGTTCGCCGTCACGGTGGGCTGCGGACTGGCCATCCGCATCGCGCTGAAGCCCTTCGGCCCCGCGTTCGCCAGTCTGATGGAGGAGGGGTCCCGGCCGGCGACCGAGGGGGCCATCCAGCGCAGTCTGACCCGGGCGCGCCCGTTCGTCATCGCGATCTGGGTCGCGCTGGTACTCGAGGCGGCTCTCGGGATATTTCAGCGGCCGGTGTAGCGTCCTGTCCCGTTAATTCGCAGCCTTTCAGCGCCTCCCACCAAGCCGGTGGCAAGGCGCGGGTGCGGCGGACGGCGCTAGACCGCCCGCCGCACCCGCGGCCGGTCAGCTGCCCAGCTCGTCCTCGAGCTCCGGGATGGCCTTGAACAGGTCGGCCACCAGACCGATGTCCGCCACCTCGAAGATGGGCGCGTCCTCGTCCTTGTTGATCGCGACGATGGTGCCGGCATCCTTGATGCCGGTGAGATGCTGGATTGCGCCCGAGATGCCGATGGCGATGTAGAGCTCCGGCGCGATGATCTTGCCGGTCTGTCCCACCTGCAGCTCGTTGGGCACGTAGCCCGCATCCACGGCCGCCCGGGAGGCGCCCACGGCCGCGCCGAGCTTGTCGGCCAGCTTGAAGATGACCTCGAAGTTCTCTTCGCTGCCGAGCGCCCGACCACCGGATACCACGCGCGGGGCGGTGGCCAGATCCGGCCGGTCCGACGAGCCCGCCTGGAGTTCCAGCCAGCGGGTATGGGTGGGCAGCTCCGCGCTGACCGAGGCCGCCTCGACCTCGGCACTGCCGCCGTCCGCCGCCGCCTGGTAGGAGGCTGCGCGCACCGTGGCGATCAGCGTCTTGTCCTCCGGCGCCTTCACGGTGATGATGGCGTTGCCGGCGTAGATGGGCCGCTTGAACTCGTACGGTCCCAGGACCTCCATGACGTCGGATATCTGATTCACGCCGAGCAGCGCCGCGACCCGGGGCATGAGGTCCTTGCCGAAGCTGGTGGAGGCGCCGAGTACGTGGGTGTAACCGTCGGCGAGTTCGGCGACCTGGGGGGCCAGGACGGCGCCGAGGGCGTGCTCGTTGGCCTCGTTCTCCACCGTTAGCACCTTCGCCACACCGTCGATGGCCGATGCCTGTTCCGCCACGGCGGAGGCGTCCTTCGCGAATACGGCGACGTGAATCTCGGCGCCCTCGATGCCGGAGGCGCATTTCACGCACTTCGGCGTGCTCGGGTTCAGGGATTGCCCGTCGTGTTCCGCAATGATCAGTACTTTAGCCATCAGACCAGCCCCTTTTCCTTCAGTGCATTTACGAGTCCCGCGACGTCTTCCACCATGATGCCCTTCTGGCGCTGGGGCGGCGGCTCGTAGGCGGTGATCTCGAAGTCGGCTCCCACGCTCACCCCCAGGTCGTCGGTGCTCATGGTCTCGAGCGGTTTCTTCTTGGCCTTCATGATGTCGGGCAGCTTCACGTAGCGCGGCTCGTTCAGACGCAGATCCGCGGTGACCACGGCCGGCAGGTCCACCTCGATCACCTCCAGCCCGACGTCCACCTCCCGGGTGATCTTCGCCTTGCCGTCCGCGAGTTCCAGGCCCGAGCAGAACGTCGCCTGGGGCCGGTCCCAGAGCGCGGCCAGCATCTGACCGGTCTGGTTGGCGTCGTTGTCGATGGCCTGCTTGCCGAGGATGACGAGTCCCGGCTCTTCCTTGTCGATCAGGGCCTTGAAGACCCTGGCGGCGCTGAGGGGGTCTACGGCCTCACCGGTCTCGACCAGGATGGCACGGTCGGCGCCCATGGCCAGTCCGGTGCGCAGCTGCTGCTGGGCCTCGCCGGGCCCGATGGAGACCACCACCACCTCGCTGGCCTCGCCGCGCTCCTTGATGCGCAGCGCCTCCTCGAGCGCGATCTCGTCGAAGGGGTTGATGCTCATCTTCACCCCTTCGGTCTCCACGCCGCTGCCGTCCGATTTGACCCGGACGCGGACGTTGTAGTCCACGACCCGCTTCAGTCCTACCAGAATCTTGTCCACGAATACTTCTCCTCGGGGGCGCGTCCCCGCACCCTTGTTGGATGACACATGCAAACACGTTATTGTCACTGACCGACGCCGGAGTGACAAGGTGCTGCAATGCAGCGAAAACGGCAACCGTCAGCCACCCGATGTCCGAATCCCCGCTCATAGACCCTGCCGAACTCGCTGCCCTCGCGGCGGACGAGCGCCTGCGCGTCGTGGACTGCCGTTTCGTGCTGTCGGACCCGGACGCCGGGCGCAGGGCGTACGGGGAGGGGCACCTGCCCGGGGCGGTCTACGCCCATCTCGACGACGATCTGGCAGGCCCCGTGACGCCGCTGAGCGGCCGCCATCCGTTGCCCGACCCCGACGACTTCGCCGCGGTGCTCGGCGGCTGGGGCATCGATCCCGATACGCTGGTGGTGGCCTATGACGATGCCTCCGGGGCGCTGGCCTCGCGGCTCTGGTGGATGCTGGGCTGGGTCGGCCACGGCCCGCGGCGGGTCCTGGACGGCGGCATCGATGCCTGGCGCGCTGCCGGACTGCCGCTGACCACCGCCGAGCCGTCACCGCCCCGCGCGCCGGCATATCCGGTGCGGCCGGATCCGGAGCGGGTAGCCGGGACGGCCGCGGTGATCGAGGCACTGGCGGCCGGAATCCCGGTGGTCGATGCGCGGTCGCCAGAGCGCTTCCTGGGCCGCCACGAGCCGATCGACCCCGTGGCCGGGCATATCCCGGGATCGCTCAATCACCCGTTCTCCGCCAACCTGGACGAAGACGGCGGCTTCCTGCCCGCGCGCGAGCTGGCTGCCCGGCTAGGGAGCCTCGGCGTGGGCGACGACGGCAACGCCGTCTCGCTGTGCGGCTCCGGCGTCACCGCCTGCCACACCATCCTCGCTGCCGCCGTCGCCGGGTTGCCGGAGCCCCGACTGTATCCGGGCAGCTGGAGCGAGTGGATCCGTGATCCGGATCGTCCGGTGGCTGCCGGCCGGGACTGATCGGCGCGCACCCGGCGCCGGGAACCGGCGGCCACCGTCGCTGTCTTATTTCTGCCACAGCTCGTTGAGAGCGGAGTTGGTGAGGCCGTATATCTCGGTATAAGTAATGAAATATCAAATATTTATTGCAGTTTTATTATTCTTTTTCTCGCTCTTGGCGGACGCTGGTGAGGGCGGTGAAACCTCGCCGGAGGCACTCCTCGAGCCCGCAAACGATTGCATCTTCGCGCGATCCGTCAGAGACTACACTCCGCTCGATCGGTCGCACCTGATCCTGCGGGGACCCTCCCGCAAGCGAGCTTACCTGGTCACGGTGACCGGTGCCGCCACGAGCCTCAGGACCGACTGGCGAATCGCTTTCAGGACGCGGGATACGCGTCTCTGCCCCCGGGGCGGCGATGCGATCCTCGTCGACGATCCGGTGCAGCGTGAGCTGCGGATCGCCTCGATCCGCGAGATCACTGACCGCGACGTCGACACGCTCATGGTCCATTTCGGCCGCAGGGAGGCCGACGAACAAAAGGCTCCGCAGCCGGCCGACGTGCCGGCTGCCGGGGTCGAAGAGCTGGACAGGCCGATACCCAGCCCGCAATAGCGGGTCCGACCTGTCTCGCGATCCGCGCATCATCTCCGTGCGGACCCGCCCGGGTGGCCCGTCAGGGTCACCCGGGTTTTTATTGGGCGAGGTCCGGCCCTGTCGCAGCCGTTCGGCCGGAATTTGACTTTCGCGGGCGAGGACCTAAAGTGTCAGGCCATCCTGACACCGACTGACGCGCGAGCGCTCACGAAACCGCCCCATGGTCGCCAAGTACTCAGAAGACAAGTACTCAGAAGAACAGGGCCTGATCAGGCAGCTCGAGTCCATCTGTGGCGCCGGTTTCGTCTCGACCGATCAAGCCGAGCGCGCATTCTTCTCCCACGACGTGTACCGCAACGGCGCCACCGCGGCCGCGGTGGTCGCCCCGGCCGACGCCGACGAACTCGCGGCGGTCGTGGCGGCGACCACTGGCGCGGGCTATGCGGTCATAGCGCGCGGCGGCGGCATGTCCTACACCGACGCCTACCTGCCCATCTGCGCCGATACGGTGATCGTCGACAGCCGCCGGCTGGACCGCGTGCTCGAGGTGAACGCCGAGGACAACTACGTGCGGGTGCAGGCCGGCTGCACCTGGGCGGCCCTGAACGAACGACTGGCCGAAGAGGGCGTGCGTACGCCCTACTGGGGGCCGCTGTCGGGCATCCGCGCCACGGTGGGCGGTGCGCTGTCCCAGGGCAGCATCTTCCTCGGCTCGGGGCGTTACGGCGCCGCCCAGGACAGCGTGCTGGGCCTGGAGGTGATCGCGGCGGACGGCAGCCGCATCCTGACCGGCAGTGCCGCCACGGGCCGCGCGCGGCCGTTCTTCCGCTACCACGGGCCCGATCTCACCGGTCTGTTCACCGGTGACTGCGGGGCGCTGGGGTTCAAGACGGAAGCCAGCCTGCGCCTGATCCGCCGCCCTGCGGCAACCGAATACCTTTCCTGGTCGCTGCCGGACGCCGATGCCCTGTTCCGGGCCATGTCGGCGGTGGCTCGCAGCGAGACCGCCTCCGAGGTCTTCGCCTTCGACCCTTATCTGCAATCGCTGAGGATGAAGCGCTCCAGTCTGGCCGAGGACGTCCGGACCCTCGGCAAGGTGGTGGGCGGCGCCGGATCCCTCGCCCGTGGACTGCGCGACGGTCTGCAGCTCGCCAGATCCGGCCGCGGCTTCCTGGACGACGTGCCCTATTCACTGCATGTCAGCGTGGACGGCCGGGACGCAGCGGACGCGGCGGCCGGCGCAGCGGCCGTGCGCGCTGCGCTCGGCGGCGCGGGCAAGGAAATCGACAACGCCGTGCCCAGGGTGATGCGGGCGAATCCCTTCGCCGAGGTGAACAGCATGCTCGGGCCGGCCGGAGAGCGCTGGGCCCCCGTGCACGGCATCGTGCCGCCGTCCGAGGCCGCGGCGCTGCACGCGCGCCTGGAGGCCCTGTTCGAGCGCCACCGCGAGGAGGCGGCACGGCTCGGCGTCCACCATGGTTACCTGTTCTGCACCATCTCCAATCATGCGCTCCTGATCGAGCCGTGCCTGTACTGGCCCGGCGAGCGCACCGCCTTTCACGAGCGGGTGATGGACGACGGCCATCTCGCGCGTCTGCCGCGGGGAGAGGACAGTCCGGAGGCGGCGGCGCTGGCGGCGCTGCTGAAAGACGAACTCGCCGATCTGTTCCACGGCGCGGGGGCCACGAGTTTCCAGATCGGCAAGTTCTACCGCTACCGGGAGGGGAGGGATCCCGGTGCCTGGTCGTTGCTGCAGGCGGTGAAGCGGCAGGTGGATCCGGACGGCCTGATCAATCCCGGCGTGCTGGGGCTGGCCTGAGGCGCGCTCGCCGGCTGAATAGCCTGGCCCGGACCACCTGCACCGCTCTACCAGTTGCGGCCCCCGACCCAGCGGCCGGCCACGCCGCGGAACGGCCGGATGTCCGGCTCGTCCCACAGCCCGGCGGCGTGGTAGGGATCCCGTTCCAGGAACGCCAGCGCTTCCTCCCGGTCGGCGACGTCGAGCACGTAGAGACTCCCCGTCATCTCGCCGTCCGGTCCGTCCAGCAGCGGGCCGGCCACCAGGATGGTGTCGAGGTGCGCCTCCACGAACTCGAGGTGAGCGGCGAGGTGGCGGCGGCGTATTTCCGCGCCGTCCGGTCCGTCGCGCAGCCAGGCTGCCATGCTCATCGGCGTCTCCTTTCAAGTACACATCGGGGCGAGCAGATAGTAGCATTCGGCGGCAGCCATGCCGGCTGCGGGCGACAGGCGAAAGCCCGTAGCCGACAGCCCCCGGCCGAGGGCCAATTGGAAGCGCCGCGCGAGAATGGCGCAGAGGAGAACCATGCACAGCAGCAGGGAGGTCGGCCCGAAGCGCTACCGCGAGAGCTTCGGCCGCTACTTCGAGGAATTCGAGCCCGGTGCGGTCTACGAACACCGCCCCGGCCGCACCGTGACGGCCACCGAGAACACCTGGTTCACCCTGCTCACGATGAACACCCACCCCCTGCATTTCGACGAGCGTTACGGCGCGGCGTCGGAGTTCGGCCGCAATCTCATCGCCAGTCCGTTCACGCTGTCGCTGCTGGTCGGCATGAGCGTGAGCGACGTGAGCCAGAAGGCGATCGCGAATCTGGGCTGGAAGGAGATCCGGTTGCCCCATCCGGTGTTCGCCGGCGATACGCTGTACGCCGAGACCGAGGTGCTGGAGAAGCGCGAGTCGCGCTCGCGCCCGCAGGCCGGCATCGTCACGGTGCGCACGATCGGCCGCAACCAGGACGGCGTGGTGGTGTGCGAATTCGAACGCACGATGCTGATACCGAAACGCGGCCATGCCGTGGACGACCGCATCGATTACTGAATCCGCAACATCGACAGTGACCGGGGAGCATCCATGAGCGACAGCGCCAGCAACGCCGACGGCGACAACCGCTACAGCGCCGAGGAGGAAGAGGCGATCCTGGACGCCGTCGGGCGCTGGGTCGAGCAGGAGGTCCGGCCCATCGCGCGCGAGTACGACCTGGCGGACGAGTACCCCCACGAACTCGTCGAACAGATGAAGGGCCTGGGGTTGTTCGGCGCCACGATCAGCCAGCGCTGGGGCGGCCTCGGGCTGAGCGCGCGCACCTATGCACGCCTGGTCGCGCTGATCAGCGAGGCCTGGATGGCGCCCACCGGCATCTTCAATTCCCACCTCATGATGGCGGCCTGCCTCCAGCGCTTCGGCACCGACGAGCAGCGCGAGCGCTGGCTGCCCCGGTTCGCCACCGGCGAGCTGCGCGGCGGTCTCGCGCTCACCGAACCGGATGCGGGCACGGACCTGCAGGGCATCCGCACGACGGCGACGCGCGAGGGCGACGAGTACGTGGTCGACGGCACCAAGACCTGGATCTCGAACGGCCTGCACGGCGACTGCGTCGCGCTGCTGGTAAAGACTGATCCGGACGCCGAACCGCGCCATCGGGGCATGAGCCTGTTCATCGCGGAGAAGGGACCCGGTTTCACCGTCGGTCGCAAGCTCGCGAAGCTCGGCTACAAGAGCATCGACAGCGCGGAGCTGATCTTCGACGGCTATCGCGTCGGCGCCGACGCGCTGGTTGGCGGCGAGGAAGGGCGCGGCTTCCTTCAGGCGGTGGGCGGTCTCGAACTCGGCCGCATCAACATCGCGGCGCGCGGCGTCGGCATCGCGCAATCCGCGCTGAACCGGGCGGTGCGCTACTCGCAGGAGCGCAAGACCTTCGGCAAGCCCATCTGCGAGCACCAGGCCATCCAGCTCAAGCTCGGCGACATGGCCACGCGCGCCGAGGCGGGCCGTCTGCTGATGATGCAGGCGGCGGCCAAATACGACCGCGGCGAGCGTTGCGACATGGAAGCCGGCATGGCCAAACTGTTCTGCTCCGAGGCGGCGCTGGAGAATGCCACCGAATGCATGCGCATCCATGGCGGCTACGGCTACTCGCCGGAGTTCGAGGTGGAGCGGCTGTATCGGGACGCGCCGCTGATGTGCATCGGCGAGGGCACGAACGAGATGCAGCGCATCATCATCGCCCGCCAGCTGATCGAGCGCCGCCGTCTGTGAAGGCACCGCTGGCAGGCCTGCGCATCCTGAGCGTCGAGCAATTCGGCGCCGGCCCCTACGGCAGCCTGTATCTGGCCAACCTGGGTGCGGAGGTGATCAAGATCGAACAGCCCGGCACGGGCGACCCGGCGCGGCACATGGGCGCCTGGCGGCTGGGCGCGGACGACAGCGACTACTACCAGACCTTCAACCTGGCGAAACGCAGCCTGACCCTCGACCTGAAGCGCCCGCGGGGCCGGGAGATATTGCACCGCCTGGTCGCCCGCAGCGATGCCGTGATGAACAATCTGCGCGGCAGCCAGCCGGCGCGCCTCGGTCTCGACTACGCCTCACTGGCACCTCACAACCGGGCCGTCGTCTGCGGCCACATCTCCGCCTACGGCCGGGACAACGAGCGCGCGGACTGGCCGGGCTATGACTACCTCATGCAGGCCGAGGCCGGATTCCTGTCACTGACCGGGGAGCCGGATACGCCGCCGGCGCGCTTCGGGCTGTCCATCATCGATTTCATGACCGGTGTCGTGGGCGCGCTGGGTCTGGTGGCGGCGCTGCGGGAGGCGGAGCGGACCGGCGAGGGCGGCGACGTGGACGTGAGCCTGTTCGACGTCGCCCTGCACCAGCTGACCTACCCGGGCACCTGGTACCTGAACCGGGGCGCCGTGACCGGCCGTCTGCCACGCGGCGCCCATCCCTACGCTTCGCCGAGCCAGCTGTGCCGCACCCGCGACGGCTGGATCTTCATCATGTGCATGACGCAGAAGTTCTGGGAGATCCTGCTGGAGATCGTCGGCCGTCCCGATCTCGGAGAAGATCCCCGCTTCCGGGACCTCGCGGCGCGCAACGAGCATCGCGACGCGCTCACCGCGGTGCTGGACGAGGTGCTGGGCGAGCGCGACAGCGCCGAGTGGCTCGAGCGCATGCAGGGCCGCATCCCGGCCGCGCCGGTGCTCGACGTGCCCGCCGCGCTGGACAACGCGTTCGCGCATGCGGTGGGCATGGTGGAGGAGACGCCCCACCCGGAGCGTGCGTCGTTCCGCAGCCTGGCCAATCCGATCCGCATCGACGGCGAGCGGGCGCCCGGCAGGACCGGCTCCGGGCTCGGCGCCGACAGCGAAGCACTGCTGGAAGAGCTCGGCTACACGGCCGGGGAAATCGACAGCCTGCGCGGCGAAGGCGTGATCTGAGCCGGCGGGGCCGGCGGCGGACGGACAGCGAGAGGACACCGAGGACACCGATGAGCGAAGACCTGGTAGTGCAGCGCGACCACGCGAGCCTCTTCGGCGAGATCGCCTATCTGAGCGCG
The DNA here is from genome assembly GCA_035655155.1 of Woeseiaceae bacterium. Taxonomy (GTDB): domain Bacteria; phylum Pseudomonadota; class Gammaproteobacteria; order Steroidobacterales; family Woeseiaceae; genus Lentisalinibacter. The sequence goes on along the minus strand of DASRVH010000107.1, from coordinate 41,456 downwards.
AAGCCCGGCCACGAGGGCACCGAGCGCGGCCGCGAGAACTTCCAGATCCACGTCCACGCGGACGGCTGCCGCACGGTGACGGCCCACTGCGAGATCGACGAGGCACCGAGCGTGATGCGCGACATCACCTACAGCGTGGACGCCGACTGGATGCCGACGGACTGCTTCGTGCGCCTGAGCGTGGGCGACCGCTTCACCGGCAGCGGCTGGTTCCGCTTCGCCGCGGACCACGCCGAGTGCGAGACCTGGTCGGCGGCGGAGGGCCGCGTCACCCAGCGCATGGAACTCGAGCGTCCGCTGCAGACCTTCCAGAACCACGCCATCGCCTGCGACGCCTGGCATCTGCGGCTCTACGACCGCAGCCAGGGGCCGGGGGTGCAGGTGATCGAGCCCATCCTGCTGTCCTCGCCCGACCACCGGGGCGCGACCGGCCCCATGCTGTTCTCCATCGGCATCGGCGTCGAGTACGTGGGCGAAGAGACCATCGAGGTGCGCGCGGGCACGTTCGACGCGCTGCATTTCCGTTTCGTGTCCACGCCCGGGCTGCCCCAGGAGCATCCACCCTACGACGTCTGGTGTACCCCGGACGAATTTCTCTTCCTGCGCGGCCTCACCGGCGGCTACATGCGCACCCATTACGAACTGGCCAGCCTGCGCCGCTGAGCGCGCCACCGGCCCGGAGAAGACCATGACCAATCTGGCTCCCGCCGGTACCCGCTCCACCTGGCTGTTCTACGGCTGGGTGATCGTCGCCATGGCTTTCGTCACGCTGTGGATTTCCAACGGCATGACCCTGAGCGGGCTCACGGTCTTCGACAACGAGCTGCTCGCGGCCCTGAACCAGCCGGAGAGCATCGGGCCGCTCCGCCAGATGGCCGAGGAGGGCGGATTCGCCGGCTGGGCGGCGCAGCAGATTCTCACCGACGAGGGCGAGATATCCCGCGCCGCCTACAAGTTCCGCGATACGCTGACGCTGCTGTCCGCCGGGCTGATGGGTCTGCTGGCCGGGGCGCTGGCCGACCGCATCGGCATCCGGCCCCTGATGGTGTTCGGTCTGCTGCTGCTCTCCGGCTGCAACCTCATGTACGGGCGCGTGGACACCATCTGGGAGATGTACGGCATCCATTTCCTGTTCGGCATCGTGCTGACCACCGCCGGGCTGATCGTCAACGTCATGCTGGTGTCGCGATGGTTCGTGCGGCTGCGGGGCGTTGCCATTGGCATCACACTGGCCGGCACCAGTCTCGGCAACGCGCTGCTGCCCACCATCAATACCCTGCTCATCCAGTCCGAGGGCTGGCGCGCCGCCTTCGGCTGGATCGCCATCCTGCCCGTGCTGCTGATCCCGCCGCTCCTGCTGCTGGTCCGGGACAAGCCGGCGGACAAGGGACTGGCGCCTCTCGGCGGGGTGCAGACGCGGGCCGGCCGTGCCTCTTCGGACGACCTGCCCGGCATGACTTACGCCGAGGCGCTGCGGGACCGCAATCTCTGGCTCATCGCGCTGATTGCGTTCTGTACCTTCTACGCCATCCTGGGTGCCGCCTCGAACCTGTTCCTGTACCTGAACGGACGCGGCTTCGCGCCGCAGACGGCCGCGGCCGGCATCGGGCTGATGTTCACGCTGGGCCTGTTCGGCAAGATCGGCAGCGGCGTTCTCGCCGACCTGATCGGCAAGAAGCGGGTCTTCATCCTGGGCCTCGCCGTGATGTTCGGGGGCAGCCTGCTGATCCTGAAGCCGGGAGCGATCTGGATCGGGCTGGTGCTGTTCGGCTTCGGCTGGGGCGGGCTCTACACGCTGCTGCAGTTGCTCTGTGCGGACATCTTCGGCCTGAAGGCGCTCGGCAAGATCATCGGCACCATCACCATTCTCGACGCGGCCGGCGGCGGGCTGGGGCCGTTCCTCACCGGCTACTTCTACGACCTGAGCGGCAACTACGAGCTGTCGTTCGCCGTCATCGCCGGCCTCGTGGGAGCGGCGCTCATGGCCGGCCTGCTGATCCGGATTCCGGAGCTGCCGCCCGGGGCGAGTGCGCAGGACGGCCGGAGCGGCGGGCCTGACCGGGGCCCGGCCGAGGCGCTTCAGTAACCCTCCCAGGTGTCGCTGACCTTCTCCTCGTCGATAAGGGTGCGGCGGGCGATCTTGCCGGCCTTGATCCACTGCCACACCCGGCAGCGGTAGCGCCCGCAATCGGACATCTGGATCATCTCGTACAGATAGAGGTCGGGCTCGCCCTTGCGCACCCAGTTCAGCATCAGCGTGCGATTGTAGTCGTCCAGAGGCACTTCGGCGGCCCAGCCCGTGATGAGTTCGTTGTCGAACCAGACCCGCCCGTCCCGATACGTGGCGGGGAAGTCCCGGGTCTCCGTGCTGCCGTCCTCCCAGGTGTACAGGTTGGTCTGGTGATAGGGGTACGCGCCTTCCGCCGGGAAGCGGCAGATCAGCCGGCTGCGGTGCTCGTCGATCTTGTTGCCCTCGGCGTCGGCGTGCCGGTACCAGCCGTCCCAGACGCCTTCGTTGGCCGCCAGCAGCGGCATCGCTTTCCGGATGTCGGTCATCGGTCCTCCGTTACGGTGGTTGGCCGGGTCGGGCCGGACCGCCGCGAGTATAACGCCGGCTGCGGGGCGGTGCGCCGGCCCGGCGGATCGCGGCCGCGAGGGCGCCGCCGGGCGGGCGGGGAAGCCGATTCCGTGGCAGAATCCACCGCTAGGGTGGCCTGTGTCACTGAATCTGGCCCCGATACGGCCTAATATGCCGCTTGGTATTTGGCCGAAGATATGCCGGGACGAAAAGGCCCGGAACCGGTGGGAAGAGGACCATGACGAGACCCGTATTCGATTCCAGCGCAGCGCTGCACGACGTCCGCTACGAGATCCGCGGTCAGCTGGCGCGGCGCGCCCACGAGCTCGAGAAGATGGGCTACGAGATCGTCCATCTGAATATCGGCAATCCGGGCCGCTTCGGCTTCCGCACGCCGGAGACCATGCGTCTGGCGATGATCGAGAACCTGGCCCAGTCCGAGGCCTATTCGCATCAGAAAGGCATCTTCCCCGCCCGCGAAGCCGTGGTGATGCAGCAGCAGAGCCGGGGCGTGGCGGGCGTCACGGCCGAGGAAGTCTTCATCGGCAACGGCGTCAGCGAGCTGATCGACCTGACGCTGCGGGCCATGCTGAACCGGGACGACGAGATTCTGGTGCCCAGCCCCGACTATCCGCTGTGGACGGCCGCGGTGACCCTGAACGGCGGCCGCGCCGTGCACTATCCCTGCCTGCCGGAGAACGGCTTCCTGCCGGACCCGGACGCGCTGGAATCGCTGATCACGCCGCGCACCCGGGCCATCGTGGTCATCAATCCGAACAATCCCACGGGCGCCGTCTATCCGCGGGAGCTGCTCGAGCGCCTGGCCGCGCTCGCCGAGCGCCACCGGCTGATCATGCTGGCCGACGAGATCTACGATCAGATGGTCTACGACGACGCAGAGTTCGTGCCCATGGCGACCCTCGTCAACGAGACTCTCTGCATCACCTACAGCGGCCTCTCCAAGGTCTACCGGGCCTGCGGTTACCGGGTGGGCTGGGCCGTGCTCAGCGGCGCCCTGGAACGCGCAGGGGGATACATGGAGGGGCTCGAGCTGCTGGCCGCGCTCAGGCTGTGCAGCAACGTGCCGTCCCAGTGGGCGGTCCAGACCGCGCTGGGCGGCTTCCAGAGCATCCGCCAGCTCGTCGCTCCCGGCGGCCGTCTGTACCAGTCCCGCCAGACCGTGCTCGACGCCGTGGGGGCGAGCCGTTACCTGGAACTGGTGGCGCCGATGGGCTCGATGTACGCCTTCATCGGCGTTAATCCGCGCCGCTATCCGGGCTTCGACGACCAGGCGTTCGCGCTGGATCTGCTCGAGAACCGGCACGTCCTCGTGGCGCCGGGAACGAGCTTCAACACGCCGTATCGCAACCACTTCCGCATCACGATGCTGCCCGACTCCGACACCCTGGAGGAGGTCTTCGGGCGTATCGAGGAGGTGCTGGAGAGCGGCGTCCGCGGCCGCGTGACCGTTGCTTGAAGCGTTTCGAGAAAACGCACATAAATTACTGATATCGAATATATATGGCTGACGATTCGGTAGCCGAGAATGCCGTGATCGTCACTGCCAGCCGGCGCCTGGCGCGTCACCTGCGCCTGCGCCATGCGGCGGGGCGCGCCGCGGCCGGAGCCGCGGCCTGGGTGGCCCCGCGCTACATCCCCTGGGACGTCTGGCTGGCCGAGGCCTGGCAGGCGGCGGGCTACCGTCCCGATGCACCCCTGCCGGCGCCCGTGCTCACGCCACGCCAGAGCCGCACCCTGTGGGAGCGGGCGGCGTCGCGGGCACTCGGCGAGTCCACGCTGGCGGCCACCGGCGGCCTCGCTGCCCAGGCCGCCGCATCCTGGCAGAGGGCCTGTGACTGGCGGGTCCCGGCCGAAGCCATACGCGAGGCGGCGCGCTCCCCGGATGCCACGTTCCTGGCGCGAGCCATCGGCTATTACACCGCTGCCTGCGCGGAGGGCGGCTGGCAGGATCCGGCGGCACTGGCCGGTGCGCTGGCCGCGCGGTTTCGCGACGCGGCCGCGGCGAATGCAATTGCAGTCGTCGAAGGGCCGGTCACGTTTGCCGGCTTCGAACGCCCGGCGCCGGCACAACGCGACCTGGTGGAGGCCATGCGCGAGGCCGGCGTCGCCGTGACGGTGGAATCGGGGGCGGCACGGCCCGCGGGCGCGTCGGTATCGGTGCGCGACGCGCCGGACCGGGATGCGGAGCTTCGAGCGGCCGGTGCCTGGGCCCGCGAGTGCCTGCTGGCGCGGCCGGGACGCCGGGTCGGCATCATCGTGCCGGACCTGGCAGGCCGGGCCGCCCGGGCCGGGCGTCTCATCGGCGAGGGCTTCAGCCCCGGCTGGCAGCTGCGCGCCGGGGCGGTCAGCGGCATCAATGTCTCCTACGGCCTGCCGCTGGCGGAATACGGCCTCATCGACGCGGCGCTCGGGGTGCTCGGCCTGATCCGGGAGGACCCGGACTTCGCCGCCCTGGGCCGGCTGTTGCGCAGCCCGTTCCTGGCACCGGCTGGCGCCGACGGACGGGCGTCCCTCGAGGTAGCCCTGCGGGACCTGCCGGACCGGCGCTGGGACCTGACCCGGCTGCCGGAGGCCCTGGGCAGGTCGGCCGACCGCCTGCCGGAGTCCGCCAGGGAACTCGTGCAGACCCTGGCTGGAGTCGCGGCGCAGCGCGGAGACTGGCGCGCGCGCGCCACGCCCGCTTTCTGGGCGGAGCGCATCGATACGCTGCTGACGGCGGCGGGCTGGGGGCGGGAAACAGCCATGGACAGCGATACCTGGCAGCTCGTCAACGCCTGGCGCAACGTCCTGAACCAGTTCGCCGCCACCGGCCCGGTCAGCGGGCCGGTCACCGGCCACGGCGCAGTGGCGCAGGTCGCCGCCATCGCGCGCGAGACACTGTTCCAGCCGGAATCCGACGACGCGGCCGTGCAGGTGATGGGCATGCTGGAGGCGTCCGGCATGAGCTTCGATGCGCTGTGGATCGCAGGGCTCGACACCACCACCTGGCCGCCGCCGCAACGGCCCGACCCGCTGCTGCCGATCGGCCTGCAGCGGGACTACGGCATGCCCGATGCGACGCCGGCAGACACCCTCGACTACGCGCGGCGCATCTATACGGCGCTGGCGGGATCCGCCCCGGAAGTGGTGGTGAGCTGGCCGCGCAGGGAGGGAGATGCGGAGCTCACGGCGAGCCCACTGCTCGCCGGCCTGCCCGCCGCCGGCAGCGTCGCAGAGGTGCCCGTGTACGCGCAAAACCTGGCCGGCGCCGCGGTGCTCGTGCCGGTGGAACCCGATCCCGCGCCGCCGCTCGCGCCAGGCGAGACGCTGCCGGGCGGGCACGGGGTGCTGTCCGCCCAGCGCACCCAGCCCTTCGATGCCTTCGCCCGCTACCGGCTGCGTGCCGAGCCGCTGGAGACGCCGGTGGCCGGGCTGTCCGCGCGGGAGCGGGGCACGGTCATCCACCGGGCGCTGGAAGCCGTCTACCGGCGCTGGCCCGACCGGGACCGGCTGGCCGCGGCGGGTGCCGACGGTCGGGCACGGGCGGCCGCTGACGCGGTGGAACGCGCCCTGGCGCGTTACGGCACCGGTGCGGATGCGCGCCTCGCCGGCCTGATCGCCCTCGAGCGCGAACGCTGCGCCGCTCTGGTCACCCGCTTCATCGAGGCAGACCTCCTCCGGTCCGGCTTCGGCGAGGTGATCTGCGAGGAACCCCGGGAAGTGGCCGTCGGACCGCTGCGGCTCTCCATCCGGCCGGATCGCATCGATGCCGTGGACGGCGGCTGGGCGATCATTGACTACAAGACCGGCGCCACCGGCACCGCCACCGGGACCGACCCGGAGAATCCGCGCCAGCTGCAGCTGGTGGTCTACGCCATCAGCCAGCCCGGCCGGGTGCGCGCGCTCGCAGTCGGCGTCGTCCATCCCCACCGCATCGCCTATCGCGGCGCCCGTGAGGCCGACCTGGAGTGGCCGGGCACCGGCATGAAATCCGTGGACGACTGGCCGGCGCTGCTCAATGCCTGGAAAGCCCAGGCGCACGCTCTGGCCGAATCGGTGGCCGCAGGGGACGCGCGGGTGAATCTCAGCCTGGGGCTGGACGATCAGCGGCCGCTGGCCGTGCTGAGCCGGGTGGCGGAACTGACCGGCCTCGCCGGCCCGGGCGACGGAGAAGAGGGACCGTGACCGGCCGGGCCGTTTCCGATCGGACCATCCCCGATCAGGCGGAGCGGGATGCGGCCCTCGACGTCGAGCGCTCGTTCATCGTCCAGGCGCCCGCCGGTTCGGGGAAGACGGAGCTCCTGATCCAGCGCTATCTCCGCCTGCTCGCCCGGGTGGAGCGGCCGGAGGAAATCCTGGCGATCACGTTCACGCGCAAGGCCGCGGCGGAGATGCGCACCCGCATACTGGCTGCGCTCGAACGGGCGCGGCGCGGCGAGCAGGGCGGTTCCGGGCACGAACGGCGCACGCTGGCGGCGGCGGGCGAGGCGCTGGCGCGGGATCGGCGCAGGGAATGGCAGCTGACCGCCTTCCCGGAGCGTATGCAGATCATGACGCTGGATGCGTTCAACGCCCGCCTGGCGGCGGCGCTGCCGGTCACCTCCGGTCTCGGCGGCCGGGTGCGCATGGTCTCGGAGGCGGGCGAGTCGGGCATCTACCGGGAGGCGGCCCGGGCCACGCTGGACTGGGTCGCGGAGGCCGGAGAAACCGGCGCTGCCGTGCGCGCGCTGTTCCGGCACCTGGACAACGATGCGCTGGTGTGGGAACGCTCCATCGCCGAGATGCTGCAGAGGAGGGACCAGTGGCTGGCCATCACCGGGACCGGGCCCTCCGGGCAGGAAGAACGGCTGCGGCGCCACTTCGAACAGGCCATCGCCATGCTGGTGACGGATCGCCTGCGGGCCCTGGACCGGGCGCTGCCCGAGTCCGTGCGGGAGCCCCTGCTCGAACTCGCCCGCTTCGCCGGCGGCAACCTGGCGGAAGCGGGGCGGGAGACGCCGCTGGCGGCGCTGCACGGCTGCGACGCCTGGCCTGCTCCCGACGCCCGGCAGCTCGCCCGGTGGCAGGGGCTGGCCTGGCTGCTGATCGCGCCGAGCAGCGGCAACTGGCGCAGGCGCGCGGACAAGAACCTGGGCTTCCCGCCGGGCAGCGACCGGGAGAAGGAGGCGCTCGCGGCCGTGATCGAATCGCTGGCCGGAGGCGACGGGCTCGACCGGTTGCTGGCGGACGCCGCCAGACTGCCGCCGCCCCGTTACGCTCCCGAGCAGTGGGACGCCCTAACGTCCCTCCTGCACGTGCTGCCGCGGGCCACGGCCGAGCTGAAGACCCGGTTCGCCGCCAGGGGACTGGCGGACTATGTCGAAGTGGCGCTCGCCGCCCGCACGGCGCTGGGCCCGCCGGACGAGCCGACCGACCTGGCGCTGGCGCTGGATTACCGCATACGGCATCTGCTCATCGACGAGATGCAGGACACCTCGCTGGGACAGTACGCGCTGCTCGAAAGCCTGACCGCAGGCTGGGACGGCCGGGACGGGCGCACCGTGTTCTGCGTCGGCGACCCCATGCAGTCCATCTACCGTTTCCGGGAGGCGGAGGTCGGCCTGTTCCTGGCGCTGCGCTCGCGAGGCATCGGCCTGCTCCGCCCCCGGGAACTGGTGCTGCAGACCAATTTCCGCTCCGGCGGCAACCTGGTGGACTGGGCCAACGGGGTCTTCGCCCGGGTGATGCCGGCCGAAGACGATCTGGCCACCGGCGCCATCCGGCACAGCCCGTCGCAAGCGGCGCCGGGCCGGGAGGACCTCGGCGAGTGCCGCGTCCACGCGCTGCTGGATGCCTCGCCCCGCGAAGAGGCCGACGAGGTCAGGAAATTGATCCGGGATACGCTCGACGACCCGGACTCGGGCGCCGTGGCGGTGCTGGTGCGAAGCCGCACCCACCTGCGCGAGCTGCTGCCTCTCCTGCGTGCCGACGGCATCGCCTACGAGGCGCTGGAGATCGACCGGCTCACGGATCTGCCGGAGGTGCAGGATCTGCTCGCACTCACGCGCGCCCTGATCCACCCGCTGGACCGGGTCGCCTGGCTCGCGCTGCTGCGAGCACCGTGGTGCGGCCTGACGCTGAGCGGGCTGCACGCCCTGACAGTCGGCGATCCGCTCAGCCCCGTTATGGCCCTCATGACCGAGGAGGGCCGCCTCGCTCGCCTCGACGGCGACGATCGGCAGCGGGTGGCGTGGTTGCGCCAGCGCCTCGCGGAAGCACTCGAGCACCCCGGGTTGCGCTCCCTGCGCGAGCGGGTGGAGCTGGCCTGGTTCTCGCTGGGCGGACCGACGCTGCTCCCGGGTGCTGCGGAAGCCGCGAATGCCTGCCGCTATCTCGACATTCTGGAGATCCTGGAATCGGGCGGCACCCTGCCCGACGTGGCGGACCTCGAGTCCCGGCTGGACGAGGAGCGGGTCTCCAGCGAGGGCGCGGGCGCCCGGGTGCAGGTGATGACCATCCACAAGGCGAAGGGCCTGGAGTTCGATACCGTCGTCCTGATGGGCCTCGGCCGCCAGCCGCGGGGCAACCTCCGCGCGGTGCTCAACTGGCTCACACTGCCGGACGAGGAAGGGCGCGAGCATCTGCTGCCGAGCCCCGTCGGCGCACGCGGCGAGCGCGACAACGATCCGCTGCACGAGTTCATCCACGGCGTGGAAGCCGAGAAGCAGCGGCTGGAACTCGACCGGCTGCTGTACGTGGCATGCACCCGCGCCCGCCGCAGCCTGCATCTCTTCGGCCACACCCGCAGCCGCGACGGCAGCGCCCAGCCGCCGCCGGCCGGCACGCTGCAGGCCCGTCTCGGGCCGGCGCTCGCAGCGGACTTCGCGCGGGCCGCGGAGGCGGGTGCCGGCGGCGGTGAAGGGCCGGCCCCCGGCGCCGGCGCCGAGCTCGTCGCGCCCCGGATCCGGCGTGCGGCGGAGCCCTATCGGCCCGCCGAGCTGCCGCAGCCCGTGGCGCCGCCGGCAGTTCGCTTCGCGCCGCCCGGCGCGGATGAGCCGATCGAATACGCGTGGGTCGGTCGTGACCTGCGCCACGTCGGCACGGTGGTGCACGGCTGGCTGCAGCGGATGGCGGACTGGCAGGACGCAGGGGCGGCGCGGCGCCGGCTCGACGGTCTCGACGCGCGGCACGCCTCGCTGCTGGAGGCCGCCGGCGTCTCGGCGGAAGGACTGCAGGCGGCGGTGACCCGGGTCCGGGCGGCCCTGCAGGGAACGCTGGAAGACCCGGCCGGACGGTGGATTCTGTTCGGGCGACATCGCAGCGCGGCGACGGAACTGCCGATCGAGGGCATCGCCGACGGACGATTGCTGCGCGTGGTCATCGATCGCTGTTTCGTCGACGAGGCGGGTGCGCACTGGGTGGTGGACTACAAGACCTCGCTGCACGAGGGCGGCGATCTGGAACGATTTCTGGCCGAGGAGGCCAGGCGCTACGCGGAACAGATGGCCGGTTATCGGCGCTTGTACGCCGCGGTGTACGGCGAGACGCCGCTGAGCCTGCTGTACTACCCGCTACACGGGCGCGTGGTGACGACGGACGAGGCAGCGGCCCGCCGCCTCAGAGACGGCCTGCCAGGCTGAACTCCCGACGTCCGGCCTCGTCCGCCGAACCCAGGAAGCGCAGCGAATTCGCGAGTGCCGCCGGCGCGCCCGGCCGCGCCTTGACCTCGCCGCGAAGGACGTAATCCCGCTCGCCGGTCAGTGCGATCTCTCCCGCCACCTCGAGCGGGCCGCCGCCGTCTGCCAGGACGCCGCGCAGGCCGCCTTCTTCGGTGGGCAGAAACTCCACCCGGTAATTGCCGATGGAATTGCTGCCCGCCGGACGGTACACCAGGTCCTCGACGCTGACGGTGCCCACCAGTTCGCTGGGCCAGCCGTCGTCGAAGCGCCCGCGCTCGATGTCCGCGCGGAGACGGCCTTCCGCCTGCGCCACCGGCATGATCCGGGAGACGCTCTCCAGGGGCACGGAGGCCTGCAGATCGGAGACGCTCAGTGCGCCCGTGACGCTCAGCGCGACGTCCCCGCGGACGCTGCCGCCCGGCAGTTCCGCGTCGATCCGGTAGCCTGCCGCGCCACCGAGCAGCGCCGCGGGGCGGAACTCCCAGCGGAGTGGTGCCAGGAAAATCCCGCCGGCGGAGGCGCGCGCCGCCCGGCCGCTCCAGATCGTGCCCTCGACGCCGGCCGCGCGGAACTCCGCCGGAGCGAACCAGGCCAGGGCGAGGCGCGCAGGGAACAGCGCGACCAGGCCCAGAACGAACGCCGCGGCCGCGGCCGCGATGAGCAGGCGGCGGGAGAACACTAAAGCGCCCGTTCCAGCGTCAGCGTGGCATCCACGCGGCCGGGCTCCGCACGGTTGGAAAAGGAGGCGGAGCCGATCTCGATGCCATGCTGGCTGCCGAGCTGACCCAGCCACTCCACCAGCGCATCGAAGGCGACATTCTCGAAGCTGACCTGGATGGAATCGCCGTCCAGGGGCCGGCTGCGCTTCAGCGTGGTGCCCAGCCCGCGCTGGCGCACGGTGCTGTCGACCACCACCACCAGCGACTGCCCGCCCGGCGCGGACGCGGCGCCGCCGCCGGAGGGGGAGGGCAGGCGGCCGCGCAGCTGGCGCAGATCGGTGACGAGTTCGCGCTGGCTCGCCACCTGGTTCTCGAGCCGGTCGTTGGCCCGATCGAGGGGCAGCCAGACGGCCAGGTAGATCACCACCACGATGGTGAGCGCGCCCGCCAGCGCCACGAGCATCTGCTCCCGGGGAGCGAGATCCCGGAACCAGTCCTTCACGCGCCCGCTCCCTGGATCTGGAGGCGGCTGCGGACGCTGCCTTCCTGCTGGTCGGTGGACTGGATCCGGGCCGTGAACCGCCCACCCTGGTCGACGAGCTTGCGCAGCCGGTCCAGCGTGGCGACGTCCGGCGCGGTGAGCCGGATATCCATGACCCCGTCACGATAGCTGATGGCCTCGATGCGCGTGCCCGAGGTCTGGTTCATGGCAGCGCTGATGCTCTCCAGTGTGGCGAGGAACTGTCGGGGCGTCTGCTCGGTGCCGCCGCCCTGGCCGAGACGCGCGAGTTCGGAGTTCATCTGGGCGCGGGGATCGCGCACCTCGCGCACCCATGGGAAGGCGGCGCGGAAGGCCTCCACCACCTCGGCCCGCAGCCGTTCGTCCTCCGCCCGCAGCTCGGCGTATCGGAGGCCGCTGCCGATCAGCGTAAGCACGATCAGCGCGGCCGCCAGTGCGGCCGCGGCCCGCCATGGCCGCAGCAGCGAGCCGGTGGCGCTGCGCGGCGCGTAGCGGCCCTGCAGCAGATTGATGCCGCCGCCCGCGGCGACCGTGACGGCGAGCCGGGGCAGGGCGCCGTCGGGCAGCAGCTTGACCTCCAGGCTGTCCAGCTGCTGGCGCAGTGCCTGGAATTCCAGTTCGTGGCGCTCGGCGACGTCCGGGTCGCTGTAGATCAGCACGTGCCGGGGCACCGCCGCCTCGCCGGCAGACTCGTCCTGTTCGTCCGGATCGTCCAGCGCGCCGATGGCCGCCAGTGCGTCGCCCGGGCGCAACCCCTCCAGCGCGAGCTCCATCGAGGCGCCGTCGTTCAGGATGATGTGGTCGTCCTCGATCAGCACGCTCAGCGTGCCGGGGATGCGGGCGAGACCCTGTGCTTCACTGAACACGCCGGCCGGTTCCATGCCGGCCTCGCGCAGCCGCGCGAGCAGGGTGTCGAGGAACTCCCGCTCGACCACCGCCACCGGGGTGCGGCCGTTGCTGCGCCGCTCGCCGGCGGCGAAGTGGAGCCGGTCGACGTCCTGGGCCACCTGCTCCTCCAGAGCAAACGGCAGGGCTTGCAGCAACCGAGCGCCCTTGGCCGGCACGTCGGCGGAAGTCAGCAGCACCTCGGTGGCAGGCACCAGGACATGCACGCGCCGGTCGCCGGCCGCGGTCGCGGCTTCCGCCAGAGTGCCGTGGCCGGGTTCGCCGCGGCGCGCACCGCTGGAGTCGACCGCCAGCCAGTCCGTCTCGCTTGCGTCAGCGCCCGCTACGCGGATGACGAAGATCTCGGCCATGCTCTATTCGGTGCCAAACGTCCTCAGGATGGGCGACACGTCGCCCTGAGGGCCACGCTGGAGGAGACTGTACATGGTGAGCCTGACGGTGCCAATACGAACGATACTCTCCAGCCGAAAGTAATTCGTTGATTCGCCGAGCGTATTCAGTACCTCGGGCTGCACCAGCGAGGAGAACGACGCCGTAACGTCGGCGAAGCCGCCGTCCTCCCTCTCGGCCAGCAGGCGCTCGGCGTCGGCGGCGGTCACGTTCTCGTCCAGCGACTGCAGCACGGCCGGCGTGGCCGTGTTCACGTTGATGGGGGTGCGGCCGGGCAGCGCGGTGACGTGGGGCCGCAGGATGCGATAGCTGTCGGGGTCCATGCCGGCAACCGCCGCCAGTTCGCTGGCGCTGGCGACGAAGATGTTGGCGCTGCGGTAGGGCGGGACGCGGCCGGTGTACTCGCCGTCCTCCGCGCCGTCGGGGAACAGGGGTTCGGTGTCCGCGTCCAGCCAGTCGGCCACGGAGCCGGCCAGCGAGGGCTGCAGGCCGAGGGCGAGGAGCAGGCGGCGGAACTGCTCCAGGGAAGGCTCGTCGATGGCCCCGTCCGCATTCAGCAGGTTGTTGATGTTGAAGCGGCCCTGCAGGTCGGTGAGACCGCCGGCGACCTCGCCGCTCATGCCCGCGCCGTCCACCGGCAGGGGCGGCAGGCGCTGGGCCCAGATCTCGCCCAGGTGATCGGTGTCGCTGTCCTCGGCATCCTGGCGCAGGATCATGCCCACCCATTCCTCCGCGCCGAGGGCCACCTGGGCGGCCTGTTCCCGCCAGAGCAGGTTAGTGGTGCGCCGCAGATCCAGCGTCGTATCCCAGGCCAGGCTGACGGCATAGAGCGTGCAGAGTGCGACGATCAGCATCGCGAACATCAAGGCGACGGCCCCGCGCTGCCGCGCCGCGCCAGTCACTGGATCACCTCGACGACCCGGCGGATCTCGCCGAGCCCCTCGACCACCAGCACGATCTCAACGGCGCGCGGCCGCAATGCCAGCCCGAGAGCGCCGGCGCCGGCGTCCGGCGGCCACTGCTCCGTCCACTCGTCGCCGGAGAGATAGCGGATGCGGATGTCTTCCAGGCCTTCGAGCAGCGTCGCCTCGGCAGGCTCGGTGCCCAGTGTGCGGTCCATCACCGGCCATTGCCGGCGGATGAGCCGATCCTCCTCGATGCGGTAGGCCACCCGCTGCAGCGCGGGGCGGGGCAGCACCAGCGGGTTCGACCAGCCCCCGCGGCTGAGTTCGACCAGATCGAGAGAGCGGCCGTCCGCGCGCAGGACCGGCAGGCGCCCGTCGCCCAGTTCGTCACGCACGGGCCGCGGCGTAAGCTGCCCGAAGTCGAGGGTCATGCGCTGCACGGTGCGCTGCAGGGCCTGCAGGCGGCTCATCTGCTCGCTGACCACGCGGGAGGCTTCCACCACCCCGTTCAGGGTGGTGTACGCGGCGGCCGCCAGCGCCGCGAAGATGGCCAGCGAGACCATGACCTCGATCAGCGTGAAGCCGGCCTGCCGCCGTCGCGCCGTTTTCACCGGTCCGCCCCTTCGCCCAGCGGCAGCGACCAGGCCGCGTTGGCGGCGCCCGGCGGTCCGGGCTCGCCGATGAAGCCGCTGACGTTGCGCACCACGTCTTCCGGCCGTTCCGCCAGGGAGACGGCGATATCGATGCGGCGCAGGCTCTCGACGCCGGTCTCCGAGATCACGTATTCCCAGCGCCACAGCCGGTCGGCCATCTCTGTCTCGCCGTTCGAGCGACCGGGGTCGGGGAATTCGCCGCTGAGGCGCAGCTCGGTGATCTCGTTCAGGCCGACGTACAGGGCGAGGGTGCGGTCCCGCAGACTGCGTGAGGTATCGATGCTCTGCGTGCCCATGGCCAGTACCGCAGACAGGCCGAGCGACGCCACGGCCAGCGCGATCAGCACCTCCACCAGGGTGAAGCCCCGCGCGTTCAAGGCTCGTCTTCCGTGACCAGTTCGACCCGGCCGAGGAAATCGCCGGTGAGTTCCGCGCGGGCGTCGTCGAAGTCCCGGCTCAGCGTCAGCTCGAAGGGCGTCGTATCGCCGCTGGAGAGCAGCAGCACGTGGGGCGTGGGACCGGGGTCCGGCCCGTCGTCGGGATCGCGGGGCTGGCGGTCGCCCTCGATGGCCTCGAACAGACGGATGTCGCGGGACTCCAGCGTCAGGTCGAGACGCAGGTCGTCGGACAGTGTGCGTTCGCGCAGGATCTCGTCGCCGGCCATCTCGATCCAGGCCCCGGTCTGCGGGTCCTGCTCGTAGAAGCGGTAGCCATGCAGCCCGAAACGCAGCCCGTAGTCACGGCTCTGCATGGCCGCTTCCTCCGCCGCGAGTTCGATCAGCGCGGCGAGGCGTCGCGCCTCGCGCTGGAGTTCCCGGTCGTCCTGCAGGAAGCCGATGCTGGGCAGCACCGCGGCCACCGAGATGCCGAGGATGACGATCACCACCAGCAGCTCGATCAGGGTGAAGCCCTGACTGGCCGCCGGGCGTCGCGCTCCCACCGGCGTGCGCGAGATCATTGCCGCTGGGCTGGCCGGGCGATCACTCGTCCAGCGACCAGTTCCCCCGGTCCGCATCGATGCCCTCGCCGCCGGGTCGCCCGTCGGCACCCAGGGTATAGATGTCGATCTCGCCGTGCTGACCCGGGTTCAGATACTGGTAGACGTTGTCCCAGGGATCCTTCGGCAGCCGGTCCAGATAGCCGCCCGCCCGCCAGTTCCTGATGTTGGGGTCGTTGGGACGCTCGACCAGCGCGGCGAGGCCCTGCTCCGTGGTGGGGTAGCGGAAGTTGTCCAGGCGATAGAGCTTCAGCGCCGATTCGATGCTGCGGATATCCTGCTTGACCTTGGATATCTGGGCGTCGTCGATGCGGCCGATGACGTTCGGTGCGATGATGGCCGCGAGCAGGCCGATGATGACCACCACGACCATGATCTCGATCAGTGTGAAGCCCGCCTGTCGGGTCGCGCCCGCGGCGCCGCGCACGTCCGGCGCCTCGCAAGTCAGGTAATGTTGCACGATATCTCTGCTCCGGAGAAAACCAGAAAAAGCCACGTGTACAGCGTTCTGCCGCTGTCCTTCAATCAACGAAATTGTAGCAAACATGGGGTTACGAACCGGCAATTCCGCTGACGGCTGGTGGGACTCGTTCGGGGGCGCGAAGGTTCCCCTCGCCGTGCTGGCGTGCGCGGCTCTCGCGGCGGCCGTGGCCGGAGACGAAGGGGCGGCCGCGCTGCGCTACAGCCGGGCGGCCGTGGCGGACGGCGAATGGTGGCGGCTCGCAACGGCCCACCTGGTTCATCTCGGCCCGGGCCACCTGCTACTGAACCTGGCCGGGCTCGCCCTGGTGGGCTGGCTGACCGGGCGCGAGTACGGGGCCACGGTCTGGTGGGGGATCATCCTGGCCTCCGCCGGGGCGATCGCCGCCGCGCTGTATGTGCTGCACCCCGGGGTCGCCTGGTACGTCGGCCTGTCCGGCGTCCTGCACGGGCTGCTGGCGGGAGGGCTCGTGCCGGCCCTGCGAGACCGGGACCCTGCCGCCGTCATCCTTGCGGCGCTGCTGGCCGGCAAACTCGCGTGGGAGGCACTGGCCGGGCCCCTGCCGGGGGCGGAGCAGACGGCGGGCGGCCCGGTGCTGGTGGAGGCCCATCGCTACGGTGCGCTGGGCGGAGCGATCGCCGGGCTGGCCGCGCTGCCATGGTCGCGCCGGAGCCGCGGGTCACAGACGTTATAATCCCGCCACCCGCGACGGGGGAGAGATGCCTCGCCCGGCGCCACCATTACCATTAGCAGCGAGGGGGAGGACCGCGTGAAGACAGCATTCGTGTTTCCGGGCCAGGGATCGCAGTCCCTCGGCATGCAGGCCGAGCTCGCCGAGGCGTTCCCGGTCGTGCGCGAAACCTACCAGGAGGCCGGCGAGGCGCTCGGGCGTGATCTGTGGAGGCTGTCCCGGGAAGGGCCGGAGGCGGAGCTGGGACTGACCGTCAACACCCAGCCGCTGATGCTGACGGCGGGCATGGCCGCGTGGCGCGTCTGGCGGGAGCGGGGCGGAGCCGCGCCGGCGTGGCTCGCGGGTCACTCTCTGGGCGAATATACCGCGCTGGTCGCAGCCGGTGCGTTGCCGTTCACCGACGCGGTCCGGCTGGTCGGGGAGCGGGCGAGATTCATGCAGGAGGCCGTGGCGGAAGAGGCCGGCGCCATGGCCGCCGTGCTGGGCCTGGACGACGATGCCGTCCGCGCGGCCTGCGAGCAGGCGGCGTCGGCGGGTGTGGTCGAGGCCGTCAACTACAACGCACCCGGCCAGGTCGTGATCGCCGGCGAGAAGCCGGCCGTGGAGCGGGCGCTCGAAGCCGCGAAGGAGAGCGGCGCGCGCCGGGCCATGCTGCTGCCGGTCAGCGTGCCGTCGCATTGCCGGCTGATGCGCCCGGCGGCGGACCGCCTGCAGGCGGCGCTGCAGGAGGTGGCGATCGGGCCGCCCGCGATACCGGTGGTCAACAACGTCGACGTGGCGGTCGAGTCCGATCCGGCGGCCATCGCCGATGCGCTGGTGCGCCAGCTCTACAGCCCCGTGCGCTGGGTGGAGACGGTACAGCGCTTCGCGGCCGAGGGCGCCGGACGGGTAGTCGAATGCGGTCCCGGCAAGGTGCTGGCCGGGCTGGGCCGGCGCATCGATCGCTCGCTGCCGCACGCCGCGCTGGACACGCCGGCGGCCCTTGACGCATTGCTGAAAGAAGAGGAGTAACCGATGGCTGGAATCTTTGCTGCCGACTTACTGGAGGGGCAGACGGCCCTGGTGACGGGTGCCTCGCGAGGCATCGGCGCCGCCATCGCCGACGGGCTGGCGGCCGCGGGCGCCCGCGTGATCGGCACGGCCACCTCCGAGGCCGGCGCGCAGGCCATCGGCGAACGGCTGGGCGGGCAGGGCGCGGGGGCGGTGCTGGACGTCTCCGACCCGGCCTCGGTGGAGGCGCTGACCGGCGCACTGGACGCGCCTCCGGACATCCTGGTGAACAACGCGGGCATCACCCGCGACAATCTGCTGCTGCGGATGAAGCCGGACGAATGGGACGAGATCCTGCAGACCAACCTGTCCGGCGTCTACCGCATGAGCAAGGCCTGCCTGCGCGGCATGATGAAGAAACGCGCGGGGCGCATCATCAGCATCGCCTCGGTGGTCGGCGTGATGGGCAACGCGGGGCAGTCGAACTATGCGGCCGCGAAGGCCGGCATCATCGGCTTCTCCAAGTCGCTCGCCCGCGAGGTCGGCTCCCGGGGCATCACCGTCAACGTCATCGCGCCCGGCTTCATCCGCACGGACATGACCGGCGCGCTGGAGGAAGGCCAGCAGGAAACGCTGCTCGGGCAGATACCGCTCGGCCGGCTCGGCGAGGCGGCGGACATCGCCGCGGCGGCGGTATTCCTGGCGTCGCCGGCGGGGGCGTACATCACCGGCGAGACCCTCCACGTGAACGGCGGTATGTACATGATCTGACAGGCATCCGGGCCCGGATGCCTGTGCTGTAGAATGGACGGCCGGTTTTCCAATACAATACCGGCCCTCGGAGGCGCCGGGGCCCGGAGGGGGCGGCGCAAGGGGTGTTCGCGGCAGCGGCTGCGTTCAGGTGAAAGCCGGGGCCGGTGCGGATCGCCGATTGGGGGACTCTCCGCGGTCCGGCAGTAGAATTCAGGCAGTCTCTGCGAAGGAGAAACAGAAGCAATGAGCAGCATTGAAGAACAGGTCAAGAGCATCGTAGCCGAGCAGCTCGGGGTGAAGGAAGAAGAGGTCACCAACGATGCTTCTTTCGTCGACGACCTCGGCGCCGACTCGCTGGATACGGTGGAACTCGTCATGGCCCTCGAGGAAGAGTTCGAGACCGAGATTCCGGACGAGGAAGCCGAGAAGATCACCACCGTCCAGCAGGCCATCGACTACATCAACGCCCGCAAGTCGGAATCCTCCTGATGTCACGGGCACGGGCCGGCGCGGTGCGCCCGGCCCGCGCTTCCCTTTCACCCATTCGCAACAGGTAATCCCGTGGAGAGACGCCGCGCAGTCGTGACCGGACTCGGCATCATCTCGCCCGTCGGCAACACCGTCGACGAGGCGTGGAAGAATGTCGTGGAAGGCCGCCCGGGGATGGCTCCCATCACGGACTTCGACCCGGAGCCGTTCGCCACCCGTTTCGCCGGCCTGGTGAAAGACTTCGATCCGGAAGCGCACGGTATCCCGAAGAAGGAAGCCCGCAAAATCGATACCTTCGTGCAGTACGGCGTCGCCGCCTGCAACCAGGCCCTCGCGGCCAGCGGCCTGGAGGTGACCGACGACAACCGCGGCCGCATAGGCGTGGCCATGGGCGCCGGCATCGGCGGCATCGCCACCATCGAGGCCAATCACGAGAAGTACCTGAATCAGGGCCCGCGGCGCATCTCGCCATTTTTCATACCGGGCGCCATCATCAACATGATCTCCGGGCACGTGAGCATCATGCACGGGCTGACGGGGCCGAACCTGGCCGTCGTCACCGCCTGCACCACCTCCACCCACAGCATCGGACTCGCGGCCCGCTCGGTCGCCTGGGGCGACGCCGACGTTATGCTGGCGGGCGGCGCGGAATATGCGACCACACCGCTCGGACTCGGCGGCTTCTGCGCGGCGCGGGCGTTGTCCACCCGCAACGACGAGCCCCAGCGTGCCAGCCGCCCGTTCGATCGGGACCGCGACGGCTTCGTGCTCGCGGACGGTGCGGGCTGCCTGGTCATCGAGGAATACGAGCACGCGAAAGCCCGGGGCGCGCCCATCCTCGCCGAGGTCGTGGGTTTCGGCATGAGCGGCGATGCCTCCCATATCACGCTGCCGCCGGAAGACGGCGAGGGCGCCCGCAAGAGCATGGCGGCGGCGCTCGGCGATGCGGGGCTCAACCCGGAAGACGTCGATCACCTGAACGGCCACGCCACGTCCACGATTGCCGGCGACATCGCCGAGACGGTCGCCGTCAAGCGCTGCTTCGGGGACCACGCGGCCTCGCTGCCGGTCAGCGCCACCAAGTCGACCACCGGCCACCTGCTCGGCGCCGCCGGAGCGGTGGAGGCCATCTTCTCCATACTGGCGATCCGCGATCAGCTGCTGCCGCCGACCATCAATCTGGACAACCCGGACCCGCAGTGCGACCTGGACTACGTGCCCAACACGGCCCGCGATGCGAAGCTGCAGGTGGCCATGTCGAACTCCTTCGGCTTCGGCGGCACCAACGGCACGCTGATCTTCCGGGCCGTCTGACGGCAGCCGGGTACGCGGGCGGTGCCGGCGCGCCGCACGATCGTTGCCGCACGATCCATCGATGAATCCGGTGCGTGAACTTACTGCCAGTGCCGACCTGCTCGCCATGCACGACGCGTGGCCCGAGCGCTATCCCTTCCTGCTGGAGAGCGTCGAGGGCACCAATGCCCAGGCCCGCTACGACCTCCTGTTCGCCTTGCCGGGAGAGACCCTGCGGCTGGAAGCGGGCGGCAGGCTGGCGGCACCGCCGGATGTGCCGCTGGGCGATGGATTCCTGGACTCCCTGGACCTGTGGTGGAGCCGCGAACGGGCCGGCGCCGGCGCGGCGCCGTTCGCCGGCGGCTGGTTCCTCTACCTGGGCTACGAGCTCGCCGCCGAAATCGAGCCCGGGCTGCAGCTGACCGCGCCGGCAGGCCTGCCCGTCGCCCTCGCCACGCGGGTAAGGGGAGCCCTGATCCGTGATCGGCAGAGCGGCCGCAGCTGGGCCGTGGCGGAGCCCGGCAGCGAAGGCAGCCTCGACCGGATGGCCGCCGACGCCGGCACGGCACGCAGCGGCGCCGACGAGGGCGGTCCCGCACTGGCCGGTGCGGCCGCGGAGGAGCCGGCCGAAGACTACCTCGCGGCGGTCGCCGAGGCGAAGGCCCACATCGCGGCGGGGGACGTCTACCAGGCCAATCTGTCCCGACTCTGGCACGGCAGACTCGCGGACGGGATGACGCCGTCGATCATCTATCGTCGGCTGCGTCGCGCCAATCCGGCGCCCTTCGCCGGCCTCATGCGAGTCGGCCGGCATTCCGTAATCTCTTCCTCGCCGGAGCGGCTCCTCCGCCTCGCCGACGGCACCGCCTCCACCCGACCTATCGCCGGCACGCGGCCGCGGGGCGCCAGCCGCCAGGACGACCGGGCGCTCAGCGCAGAGCTCCTGGCGCACCCGAAGGAACGGGCCGAGCACGTCATGCTCATCGACCTCGAGCGCAACGACCTCGGCCGCATCTGCCGGCCGGGCACGGTGCGGGTGGACGAGATGATGACCATCGAGACCTACCGCCACGTGCACCACATCGTCAGCAACGTGACCGGCGAGCTCGAGGCCGGCGTGACGCCCGGCGATGCCATCGCTGCCGTGTTTCCCGGCGGCACTATCACCGGCTGCCCGAAGGTCCGCTGCATGCAGATCATCGCCGCGCTGGAGTCCGGCCCGCGGGGCGCCTATACGGGCTCTTTCGGTTATCTGTCCCGGGACGGTAAGCTGGACCTGAACATCCTGATCCGCACCGTCGTCACCGACGGCACGGAACTGACCCTGCGGGCCGGGGCGGGCATCGTCGCGGATTCGGAGCCGGAGCGCGAGCTGGCCGAGACGCGGGCCAAGGCGAAGGGCCTGCTGCTGGCCCTGGGACAAGGACAGGGGAAAAGACAAGGGCAAGCGCAAGGGAAGGGGCACGGAGGCGCGGCATGATGCGCTGGCATTACCTCGACGGCGAGGCCGACGCGCCCGGGCCCGACGATCGCGGATTCGCCTACGGGGACGGCCTGTTCGAGACCATCGCGGTGCGCGACGGGCGGCCGCGACTGCTCGAGCGGCATCTGGAGCGCCTGCGTCTCGGCGCCGACCGGCTCGCCCTGCGCCTGCCGGCGCGAGAGCGCATAGAGGACTTCGTCGCCCGGGTCGTCGGCGGGATGCCGGCCGGGGACGACGGCCGGGCCGTCCTGAAACTGGTGGCAACCCGCGGCGACGGCGAGCGGGGCTACGCCTATCGGCATTCGGATGCCCGGCTGCTGGCGGGCATCGGGCATGCACGCAGCTGGCCGCGGGAGCGTCGGCAGCGCGGCGTCGCGCTGCGCTGGTGCCGCACGCGCCTCGGCCGCAATCCGGCGCTGGCCGGCCTAAAGCACCTCGATCGGCTGGAACAGGTGCTTGCCCGGGCCGAATGGGACGATCAGGATGGCATCGTCGATATCGACGATATTGCCGAAGGCCTGATGCTGGACAGCGACGGCCGGGTGGTCTGCGCTACCATGAGCAACCTGTTCCTGGTGCGCGGCGGGCGGCTGGTGACGCCGGCCGTCACCCATGCCGGCGTGGCCGGCATCATGCGCGGCCTCGTGCTGGAGCTGGCCGACCGCCTGGGGCTCGATACGACGGTCCGGGAGGTGGAGCCGGCAGAGGTCATGGCGGCGGAGGAGCTCTTCCTGACCAACAGCCAGTACGTGCTCTGGCCGGTCGCCCGGCTCGGCAGGCGAGAGTGGACACGGGGCCCGCTCACCGCGCGGCTGACGGCTGCGCTGGAGGCGGCGGGACTGAAGGAATGACAGCCGGAATGACAGCAATATGACGAGGCTCGTAATGGCGGCGCTGGCCGGCATGCTGGCCCTGGCGGTGGCGCTCGGGGGCACGCTGCTGTGGGCGCGGGCGGAACTGCATCGCCCGCTCGCCCTGGAGGCGCCCGCGGTGGTGGAGATCCCGCCCGGGACGCCGCTCGCCAGGGTGGCGGCCGATCTGGAGTCCAGAGGCATGCTGGGCCATCCGGCCGTGCTCTCCTGGTACGGCCGCCTGACCGGCGAGGCGGCCAGGATCAAGGCGGGCGAGTACGTGCTGCAGCCGGGTCTGAGCGCGGCCGAGGCGCTGGCCAAGTTCGTCGCCGGCGACGTGCGCCTCTACAGTTTCACCATCGTGGAGGGCTGGACCACCGCCGAGGCGGTCCGCGCGCTGCAGGAGCACCCGTCCATCGTGGCGACCCTCCGGCCCTACGAGCCGGAAGCGCTGCTAGAGGCCGTCGAGGCCGGGGAGGACCACCCGGAGGGCCTGCTGTTTCCGGAAACCTACCATTTCCCGCGGGGCAGCGAGGACGTGACCATCCTGCGCCGCGCCTACGCACTGATGCAGGAACAGCTGCTGGCGGCATGGCAGTCGCGCCGCGACGACATCCCGCTCGACTCGCCCTACGAGGCGCTGATCCTGGCGTCGATCATCGAGAAGGAGACCGCCCGGGACGACGAGCGCCGGCGCATCGCGGGCGTATTCACGCGGCGCCTCGAGCGCGGCATGCGCCTGCAGACGGATCCCACCGTGATCTACGGGCTGGGCGAGGACTGGGACGGCAACATCCGCCGCCGCGACCTGCGCTCGGATACGCCCTATAACACCTATACCCGGGCGGGTCTGCCGCCGACACCGATCGCCCTGCCGGGCCGCGCTTCCCTGGACGCGGCGGTGGATCCGGCGCCGGGCGAGGCGCTGTTCTTCGTGGCCACCGGCGAGCCGGACGGCAGCCACGACTTCTCGGTCACGCGGGAAGAGCACGAGGCTGCCGTGGAGCGCTATCTCGAGCGGCTGCGGGAGCGGAGGCGCTGAGCATGGAAAGGGGGCGCTTCATCACGGTGGAAGGCATCGAGGGTGTCGGCAAGAGCACCAACGTGGGGTTCATCTGCGAGCGCATCGGCGCCGCCGGCTACGGCGTGGTCAGCACCCGGGAGCCGGGCGGTACGCCGCTGGCCGAGGACATCCGCGACGTCGTGCTCGCCGAGCGGGCGGAGCCCGTCCCGGCGGCGGCGGAGCTTCTGCTCATGTTCGCGGCCCGGGCCGTGCACATCGAGAACCTCATCCTCCCGGCCCTGGAGCGCGGCGACTGGGTCGTCTGCGACCGCTTCACGGATGCCACGCTGGCCTACCAGGGCCACGGACGCGGCCAGGATACGGGCCGCATACGCCAGCTCGCGGACATCGTGCACCCGGGCCTGTGGCCGGATCTCACGCTGCTGCTGGACGCGCCGCTTCCGGTGAGCCGTCAGCGCAGCCGGGACCGCGGCATCACGGACCGCTTCGAGAACGAGCAGGGTGCCTTCTTCGAGCGCGTCCGGGCCGGTTATCTCGCGCTCGCGGAAGCCGAGCCGGAACGCTACGCCGTGGTGGACGCCAGCCGCCCGCTGCAGTCGGTGCAGAAGGAGATCGGACTGCACATCGATCGACTCATGGCCGAGAAAAGAGATTGGATAGGTGACAGAAGCCTCTGAAGAAAAAGAGATTAATTGGCTGGATGATATCTGCCACAGCCTCGACCGCAATCGCGCGGCCGGGCGTCTCGGCCATGCCCTGCTGCTGAGCGGCCCCGTCGGCACGGGCAAGCGCGCACTGGCTGACTGGCTCTGCGCGCGTTACCTCGCCGGCGGCAGCGGCGCGCCGTCGCGCCCGGTCTGGCCGACCGCCGGACGGCAGCACCCGGATGCGATGCGAATCTCGCCGGAGGAAGGCAAGGCACGGATCTCGGTGGACCAGGTGCGGGCTCTCGTTGCGAATATCGGCCTGAAGAGCCACGCGGGCGGCGGCAAGGCGGCGCTGATCGAACCCGCAAACGCCATGACGCTGAACGCGGCCAACAGCCTGCTGAAGACGCTGGAGGAACCGCCAGGCGATGCGCTCATCATCCTGGTGGCGGACACGCTCTCGGGCATGCCCGCCACCATCCTGAGCCGTTGCGCGACGCTGCGGGTGTCCCTGCCGGCGCCGGCCACGGCCCTGGCCTGGCTGCAGTCGCTGGATGACGAGGCGGACTGGCCCGAGGCCCTCGCGCTGGCCGGCGGAGCGCCGCTGCGGGCGGTCGCCTACGTGCGCGACGGCAAGGCGGAACTGCCGGCACGCTTCCGCGACGACCTCGGCGCCGTCGTGGCAGGGCGGCTGGGTCCGCTGGACGCGGCGGCACGCTGGGCGAAGGCCGATGCCGTGTTCGCGATGGACTGGCTCGAACGGTTGATGAGAGACCTGATCCGCGGCCGGGTCGCGGGGCGTTCGCAGGCCCCGGCGGGCGTGATGCCGGAAAGCGTGCTGCAGCGCATGGACAGTCGAAATCTGTTCTGTTATCTAGATCGGGTGACCAGGCTGCGGAACCAGCCGCCGGGCTCGGCGAACGAGCAGCAGGTGGCCCTGGAGTCGCTGCTGATCCCCTGGGCCGAAGGGTTCCGGGGGGAACAGGCGGGCCTGGAACGCTCACCGACGGGCGCATCGTCCGGCGGTGGCACCGGATAAGTATCGAGGGATCTCACCATGTCCAAGCCGGGTCTGCTGACGCTGACGATCAAGGACAAGAGCGCGTTGTATCTGGCGTACATGCCGTTCGTGCACAACGGCGGCCTGTTCATACCCACCAACAGTTCCTATCGGCTGGGCGACGAGGTGTTCATGCTGCTGAACCTGATGGGCGAGGACGAGAAGATCCCGGTGGCCGGCAAGGTGATCTGGATGACGCCGAAGGGAGCCCAGGGCAAGCGGACCGCCGGCATCGGCGTCCAGTTCTCCGAGCAGGACCAGGGCAACACCCAGAAGAAGATCGAGAACTACCTGGCAGGCGCGTTGAGCGGGGACAAGCCCACCCACACCATGTGAGGCCGCAGCGGCTGCCGGTCAGGGATTGCGGGCGCTGTTGATGCCGCCGCGCAGGACGCAGGCGTTGAAGCCCCTCTCGCTCAGGATGTAGGCGCCGGCGGAGCTGCGCCGTCCCGTGTCGCAGCAGACGACGTAGCGCTTGTCCTTGTCCAGGGTGCCGAGCTTCAGCCGGATGAAATAGAGCGGGATATTGACCGCGCCTTCCTGGTGGTAATTGTCGAACTCGCTCGGCAGGCGCACGTCCAGCCACTGGCCGCCTTTCGCCACGATGTCCTGGGCCTCCGTGTAGTCCACCCACTCGAGCATGGGCTCGTTCAGCAGCGTGTTGAAATCGTCCTTGCCGAGGCGCATCACCGAGCCGTCCGTCAGCATCGTGACCGTGGCATTGCGCTTGGCGTCGGAGATCAGGGCCTCTTCGCCGAAGGTGTCGCCGACGCCCAGTTCGGCCAGCCGGATGCCTTCCTTGTTCAGCGGCGTCTCGCGGGTGACCGCGCATTTGCCCCGGGTGATGACGTAGAAATAGTCGCCCTCGGCGCCCTGTTTGATGACCTGATCCCCGGCCTTGTAGTTGATCTGCTGCATGCGCATGAAGATCGCCTGGATATTGGCGGGCGGGATCTTGTGGAACGCCTTGGTCTGCAGCAGCGTGGTCATCCAGTCGTCGCCGCCCTCGGTCTGATCGTCCCGCAACTCGCTCACTTCGTACGAGCCGGTCTGGTCCCAGGTCAGCATCACGTCCAGCAGGTCGCTGTCGATGTTTAGATACTGGATCTTCGTGCGGGTGCGAGCGGTGTAGCGTCGCGGCAGGATGGGCGAGAGCGGGTTGCGGGCCTCCTCGGTGCCGCCCTGGATGGTTTCCACCACCTGATTGCCGTCCACGAGTTCGACGCTGCCGCTGACGATATACAGCGTACGCTTCTCGGAATCTCCCTCGCGGAACAGGACCTGATTCGCGTCCAGTTCGTGGACCCGGGTCTTCTTCGCGAGCGCCGACAGATTCTCGCGCTTGAGTCCGTCGAGCGGAGAGAAGCCCTTCAGCAGGTTGGTATCTACCTGTCCTCGTTCCGTCATGTTATCGCCAGTTCATCCGTGGTGGGCCGCCGGCCGGCCCTGTGCGCGGGCGGCGGTCAGAGAAAAACGTCGACTCCCGGGTGGCGCATTGTACATTCAATGGCTTGGCAAGATCAGGAACGCGTCCCAATTTCGGGAGCCGCGGCTCTCACTCGTCGCGGGACGCGAAGGCATCCCAGCCATCCGCCGGGCTGAACCGCTCTCCGTACTCCATGGCGAACTTCTCCAGACGGCTGCGTATCTCGGCGACTCCGCGGGAACGGGCGTAATGCAGGGGGCCGCCCCGGAATGGCGCGAAACCGGTACCGAAGATCACGCCGGCATCGAGGAGGTCCTCGTCCTGGACCACCTCTTCCGCCAGGCAGGCGACCGCCTCGTTGACCATGGGCAGGATCAGCCGGTCCTGCAGATCCGGCGGCTCGGGCCCTTCCGGGTCGGATTCCTTGACGGCGTCGCCGTCCTCCCAGCGGTAGAAGCCCTGGCCGGATTTGCGACCCAGATTGCCGGCATCGACCATCTCCTTCAGCTTTTCGGGCAGCGGGTAGCCGTAGGCATCGGCCAGGATGGTCGAGACATGCCAGGCGACGTCCAGCCCGACGCTGTCGGCCAGCTCCACCGGACCCATGGGCATGCCGAAATCCACGGCCGCCTGGTCGATGATCTCCAGGGCGACGCCTTCCTCGTGCAGGCGCATCGCCTCGCCCATGTACGGGGCCAGCACCCGGTTGACCACGAATCCCGGCGAACTCGCGCACTCCAGCGGATACTTGCCGATGGCCTTCACGAAGGCATGACCGGTGTCGATGGCCGCGGCTTCGGTGTCTGCACAGCGGATCACCTCCACGAGGGGCAGCTGCGCCACGGGGTTGAAGAAGTGCAGGCCGATCAGCCGAGCCGGCGCCGAGAGCACCGTGCGCAACTCCTCCAGGCGGATGGAGGAGGTGTTGGTGGCGAGTACCGCGCCGTCCTTCATCTTCGGCTCCAGCTCCCGATACAGGTCCTGTTTCGCCTCCTTGTCCTCGAAGATGGCCTCGATCACGAGATCCGCGCTCGCCACGCCGTCGCCGGCCACGTCCGCCCGGAGCCGGCCCTTCGCCGCCTCCCGTTCCGCCTCGTCACGGATGCGCTTGCCGAACAGCTTCTCCGCCCGCTCGAGCGCGGGCGTGATGTACTTCTCCTCCCGGTCCTGCAGCGTGACCTCCAGGCCGCGCAGTGCGCACCAGGCGGCGATATCGCCGCCCATGACGCCCGCGCCGACCACGTGCAGGTGACGTGGCCGGGGCGCATCGCTGCTGCCCTGGGACTTCAGCCGGTTCTGCAGGAAGAACACGCGCACCAGGTTGCGCGAGGTATCCGTGCACATGAGCTCCGCGATGGAGCGGGCCTC
The DNA here is from genome assembly GCA_035655155.1 of Woeseiaceae bacterium. GTDB lineage: Bacteria > Pseudomonadota > Gammaproteobacteria > Steroidobacterales > Woeseiaceae > Lentisalinibacter. The sequence continues at coordinate 13,634 of DASRVH010000107.1, read as the reverse complement.
GGCCACGTAGCCGCCGTCCGGACTGCCGCCGTGCTTCTGCCAGAGCTCGACAATGGCGTAGGGGGCGGGATAGTGGTCGCGGCGGGCGCGTTTGGCGACCCGTGCGCGCATCTGTTTGGCGACGAAGGGGCGTACCGGCGCCAGATTCAGGAGCTTCTGGGTGAAGCCGGCCCGGCTGCGGGGCGGGCGCGAGCCGATGATCTCCCGCGCCGCCGCCTTCCAGTTGTCCCGCGTTACCAGGCGGTCCACCAGTCCGGCGGATTTCGCCTTTTTCGGCGTCAGGGACTTGCCGGTCAGCATCAGCTCCATCGCCGCGGTGACGCCGGCGATCTGCACCGACCGCACGGTGCCGCCGAAGCCCGGATGTATGCCGAGCTGAACCTCGGGCAGGCCGATGGTCTTGCGGTCGCTGTCCACAGCCAGGCGGTAGTCGCAGGCCATGGCGAGCTCCAGCCCGCCGCCGAGGGCGTAGCCGTCGATCACGGCCACCGTGGGGCAACGAAGCGCCTCGACCCGGTCGAGCACCTGCTGGCCCAGTCGCACCAGCTCGAACGCCTGCTCGCTGGTCTCGATGCGGGTGAACTCGTTGATGTCGGCGCCCATGATGAAGCCGCTCGGCTTCACCGAATAGACGACCACGCCCTTCGGAGGGTCGTCCTCGATGCCGGCGATGATGGCATCCAGTTCACGGAGGACCGGCCCGGACAGCACGTTGGCGCCGCCGTCGGCCTTGTCCGCCGCCAGCCAGAGGACGCCGCTCGAATCGGTCTCCGTGCGCCAGTGCTCGAGCCCGCCGCGTGCCTTTTCGTCGCTCATTGCCTGCTCCTTGCGCCGTGTCGGCGTCGTCGTTCCGATTTTCTCTTTCAGGCCGCCTGCACCGAGAAGTCGCAGACCAGCGGCAGGTGGTCCGAATAGCGGACCTGCGGGATCTCGAAATTCTCGATGCGGATGCCCTCCTGATAGAGGATGAAATCCAGCTCTTTGCGGGGCGCGCGGCTGGGATAGGAGGGCGCGCCGGTGGTGTTCGCGCTCTTCAGGCCGGTGGCCTGCATGAACAGGTACATCTCGTTCTCGCCCCAGAAGGTATTGAAATCTCCGGCCACCATCACCGGCTTCTCGGTCTTCATCACCAGGTCGTGCAGATGACGGAGCTGCAGGTGGCGATGCCGGTACTTCAGCGACAGGTGCACCAGGAAGACGGCGAATTCGTCGAGCTCCAGCTCGATGATCAGCCGCTTTATGCCGGTGTCGAAGTAGTGGAAGCGCTCGCCATGGACGCCCGGGGCGGCGAGAAACGCGTTGCCCTGCTTGCGGATGATCGGCAGCAGCTTGTTGACCGAGCTGGCTCCGTACTTGATCTCGTACGAGGTATTGTGGCCGAGCGCCCGGGCGATCTCCTCCGCCTGGTTCACCCGCCGGCTGCGGATGGAGCCCGTATCCACTTCCACCAGGCCGACAATATCCGGGCTCACCGACTGGATGAACTCGATGATCCGGTCCAGGTTGGTCCGGTTGCCGAGCAGGTAGCCCGCACCCGGGACGGGCATGTGCATGGACGCACCGCCGCCGACCCCGTAGCGGATGTTGTATAGCAATAGGCGCATGCGTGTTCCCGGCGTTCGGAAGGGCAGCCGGGCGGCCGGGACGCTGCCGGCGCTGCCGGCTCCCCGGACGGCCTGACTCTTGCTGATGATAGCAGGTCGGGCCGGTCCGGGATGCAGCCCGGAGCGGCCCTCGCATGCTGGCCTCCCGGCTGCCGGATTCGCTACACTACCCGGGTTCCGAGCCGGCCGCCGGAGGTCTTTCGTGTCCGAAGAAAACCCGATCCGGGTGTACGTCACCCACACCTTCAGCGAGAGTGACGATTATCTGCGGCTGTTCGAATACATCGAGAGCAACCCGAATTTCTTCTACGTGAACACCAGCAAGCCGGAGGAGCTGCCTGCCGGCGGCAGCGAGGCGTTCAAGGCGGCGCTGCGCGAGCAGATCGAGGCCGCGGAGACCGTCGTGGTCCTGGCCAGCCTGTTCGAGAAGAAACGGGACTGGATCCAGTACCAGATCGATGCCGCCCAGGCGCTCGGCAGGCCGGTCATCGCGATGAAGCCATTCGGCGGCGTCCTGCCGATGCCGGCCGAGGTGTCCCGGGCGGCCCGCGAAGAGCCGGAATGGAACGAGCGCGAGATCGTGGACGCCATCAAGCGGGCGGCACGGAACGAGGATACCAACCGCTGGGAGGTCATCGACTTCCCCTGAGACCCGTCCTGCGGCGGGCGCTCGCAATGCAAGCAGTCGAACTGCCGGGGCACGACTTCCCCGCGCGGCAGGATTTTGTCCGGAGGAGTGAACGGAGAATCATGACAATCAAGACCGATGCACTGATCGTCGGGGCGGGCCCGTGCGGGCTGTTCCAGGTGTTCGAGCTGGGGCTGCTGGGCCTGCACGCAGAGGTGGTGGAGACCATGCCCGTGGTCGGCGGGCAGTGCGCCGAACTCTACCCGGACAAGCCGATCTACGACATCCCCGCCATCCCGGTGTGCAGCGCGGCCGAGCTGGTCGAGCGGCTGATGGAGCAGATCAAACCGTTCTCGCCCGGCTTCCACCTGGGCGAGGAGGTGACGGAGCTCTCCGGCGCCGGCCCGTTCCACGTGAAGACGAGCGGCGGCAAGGAGTTCGAGGCGAAGACGGTCATCATTGCGGGCGGCGTCGGCTCTTTCCAGCCCCGGGAGCTCCGTGTGGAAGGCGTCGAGGCACTGATCGACAGGCACGTTTTCTACCGGGTGCGCGATCCGGGCCGCTTCGCGGGCAAGCGGGTGGTGGTGCTCGGCGCCGGCGACTCGGCGCTGGACTGGGTGCTGGAGCTGATCGACTCGGTCGAGTCCATGACGCTGGTGCACCGCTCGGACCAGTTCCGGGCGGCACCCGCCTCGGTGGCGCGGATGCGCGAGCTGGTGGCGACCGGCAGGATGGATCTGATCGAATTCGGCACCGTGAGCGCCCTTGAGGCCGAAGGCGACACGCTGAAGTCGGTGACCGTGGCGGTGAAGGACCAGGACGACCGCCGCGTCGAGCTGGACGACCTGCTGGTGTTCTTCGGGCTGGCGCCGAAACTCGGGCCCATCGCCGAGTGGGGCCTGGACATCAATCGCAAGACCATCAACGTGGACACGGAGAAGTTCGAGACGAACATCCCGGGCATCTATGCAATCGGCGACATCAACCATTACCCGGGCAAGAAGAAACTGATCCTGAGCGGCTTCCACGAGGCTGCGCTCGCGGCCTTCGCAGCCAAGTCCTTCATCGAGCCGGACAAGAAAGTGCACCTGCAGTACACGACGACCAGCCCGATCATGCACAAGCGCCTCGGCGTGGACGACTGAGGCGCCGCCGACGGGCATGGCAACGACGGCCGGCAGCATGAGCAGGCCCTCCCGCCGCCCCGTCGTGATCGCCCACCGGGGCGCCTCCGGCTACCTGCCGGAGCACACGCTGGAGGCCAAGGCGCTGGCCTACGGCCTGGGCGCCGATTACCTGGAGCAGGACCTGGTCGCCTCGAAGGACGACGCACTCCTGGTCCTGCACGACATCCATCTGGACCGGGTCACCGACGTGGCCGAGCGCTTCCCCGACCGGGCCCGGGCCGACGGGCGCTGGTACGCGCGGGATCTGACCCTGGCGGAAATCCGCACGCTTCGCGTCACCGAGAGACTGGACGCAGACGGCAGGCAGGCGAATTACCCCGGGCGCTTCCCCGCCCGCAGCGGCAACTTCCGCATCAACACGCTGGCCGAGGAGATCGCGCTGGTCCGCGGCCTGAACGCCTCCACCGGCCGGCAGGTCGGCATCTACCCGGAGATCAAGCGCCCGGCCTGGCACCGGGCCGAGGGGGTGGATCTGTCGGCACTGCTGCTCGCCGCCCTGGAGGCGGCCGGTGTCACGGCCCGCTCGGACGCCGTCTACATCCAGTGTTTCGATGCCGCCGAGCTCCGCCGCCTGCGCGGGGAATTCGCGGCGGACTTCCGGCTCGTGCAGCTCATCGGCGAGAACGACTGGGGCGAGTCCGACACCGATTACGACGCGCTGAGGACCGCTGAGGGACTGCGCGCGCTTGCCGCGACGGCCGATGCCATCGGACCCTGGGTCGGGCAGCTCTACGCGCTGGACGACAACGGGCGGCCCACGGCGGGCCGCCTGGCGGCCGACGCCCGCGCGGCAGGCCTCGCGGTGCATCCGTACACGTTCCGTGCCGACGATCTGGCCGCCGGTTTCCCGAATCTCGAGGAGATGCTGCGCTGGTTCGTGACCGAGCTGGGCGTCGACGGCCTGTTCACCGATTTCCCCGACCGTGCCGCCGCCGTCTTCGACGAGCTGGGCCTGGTGCGCCAGGTGCCGCGTGCCTGAGGGAACGGCGCCGGGATCCGACGAGTATCACTCGAAGCGCCAGGCGACACCGAGCGAGGGCACCAGCGGCAGCCAGTAATCGGTCTCCTCGATCAGCACCACGCCGCCATCAGCGCCGGTGACCGGCGTGTACTCCAGGCAGCACGGGTTGCGGCTGTCGTACAGGTTTGTGATCTCCAGATAGGTCTCCAGAGTACCCGTGGAGAGGCGGAACTCCCGGCCGAAGCGCAGGTCGAGGCGGTGGAAGTCCTCGTAGCGGCGGCGGTTGCGCGCCTGCGCGATCACCTCGGGTCCCGCATCACCTTCCACCAGCAGCAGGCGGGTCTTCGGCCAGCCCGTGTGCACGCTCGCCGCGAGGCTGAAATCCCACGGCCCGGCCGACCAGTCCACTCCGAACTTCACGGCGTGGGTCTGATCCCAGCTGCGCGCCACCTTGCCGTCGGCGAACCGGTCGAGTGCCTCGGACCAGGCGTAGCCGGCCCACCAGGACAGGCCTTCGTCGCCGGGCCGGCGCGTCAGCAGCAGCTCCGCGCCCCGTGCCGTGGCGGACTCCGGGTCCAGGCGGATGCGGTCCGGCTGCAGCTCCGGCAGCAGGTTCAGGGGGTCGGTCAGATTCTCGAACCGCGCCGCGAGGCTGCGCATCTTCTTGCGGTAGAGCTCCGCTCGCAGGCGGTAGGCACCGATATCCTGGATGGCGCTCAGGATCACATGCTCGGAGCGCTGCGCTTCCTCGAAGTCGGGCTGACCGTCCGCCACCTTGAGTTCGTTCAGCTCCTGGGCCTGGTAGAAGCGGCCCCAGCTAAGCCGCAGTTCCGTTCCCGGACGCGGTCGGGCGAGCAGGGATACACGCGGGCTGATCTGTTCGTCGTCGGCGGCGGTGGTGTAGGTCTGTTGGTCCCAGCGCAGACCGGCATCGGCGGTCAGCCAGTCGTTGATCTGCCAGCGCCGCGCGAGGTACAAGGCGAACTGGGCGCCGCCGGGCGACAGCGAATAATCCTGTGCCTCGGGGCCCCCATCCGTAACGCCGGCGAGCCCTGCGAACAGCGGGTCGAGCACGCGTTCGCTCGCATACGCGTACTCGCCCTCCACGTGCTTGAGATCGAAACCGGCGCGCCAGAGGGACGACTCGCTGCGCTGCCAGGTCCAGTCCTGTTTCAGCCCGAAGATCCGGAAGTCGCGTTCGTCGCGGATGACACGGCCGCTCACCACGCCGGGCCGCTCGACGAAGCCGGAACGGGCGTTCTCGATCAGGCTCGCGGACAACACGGTGGCGGCACTGAGCCGCGCCGTCGCGACCCAGTCCAGGTTGAGCCAGAGATAGCGGTTGTCGTACCGGGCGTCCGCCGCCGTCGTGTCTCCGGAGTCGCTGACACCGATCTTGTCGCGGGAGACGAGTGCGTTACCGGCGAGTCGCAAGCTCGGGCCGAGGTCCCGCTCGGCGTGCAGCAGCAGATCGAGGTAGCGGGGCGTGCCGAGGTCCGGGTTGGCGGCCTGCAGCAGAAGGTCCAGGTTGCCCCGCCGAAAGGCGGCCAGCCATTCGCCGTCGCCCGCCTCGAAGGTGCCGAGGGAGGTCACGCCTGCATGCAGGAAGTCGAGGCGTACCTCGGTGCTGCGGGGCGCCACCGGCCGGCGAATTCGGATGTCCATGACGGCACTCATGCGGTCGCCGTAGCGGGCGGGGAACCCGCCCGAGTAGTAGTCGATACCGCCTACCGCCTGCATGTCGAGCATGCTCACTGCGTTGTGGAAGTCCTTCAGGTGGAACGGCTCGTACAGGCGCAATCCGTCGAACAGGACCAGCGTCTCGTTCTCCTCGCCGCCACGCACGTGGGCGCGGGCGGAGAGGCCGCCGCCGGCAACGCCCGGGAGGCGTTCGCCCGCGCGCAGCGGATCGTCGGCCAGGTTGGGGAGATCGAGCAGCCGTTCACGATCGAGGAAGGTGTGTGATCCCGGGCTCTCGTACACCAGCCGGTGCAGACTCGAGGTGACCACCAGGTCCGGCAGAGTCCGCGGGGCGGCCGGCATCAGGATATCGGCCACCAGCACCCGGCCCTCGCGGATTTCCAGCTCGCGCTCCGCGGACAGATAGCCCTCGAGACGGACCCGCAACGTATGGCTGCCGGGCGCGACGTCCCGGATCAGGAACTCGCCCGCCTGCCCGGTGCGACCGCGGCCGGTACCGTCGATGATGATTTCGGCTCCGCCGAGCCGCCCCCCGTCCGCCGCGCGGACGACGCCGGTGACGGCCGCCTCGGACTGCGTGCCCCGGCCCTGGGCGCTTACCACCAGAAGGCGGTCGTCCGGTCCGCTCACCAGCGCCAGGCCGGAGGCCGCGAGGACCTGGCGCAGGGCATATTCCGGGTCGCTGGCGGTGGGCTCCCTGGCCACCCGGAGCCCGGGCGGCACGACGTCACTGGAATAAATGACCGGCAGGCTCAGGGAATCGATGTAGTCGGCCAGCGGACGGCCCAGCCATGGCTCTCCTGCAGCGTGCAGCAGCACCGGCAGGCAGAGGAGGAGGGCGGCCATCAGGCCGGGACGGGGGCGATCCATGCGTGGATTCTAGTGGGTACCCGCCGATTCCGCATGACCCCGGCCGACGCCCCGGTGGGCGAGTCCCGGGGAAGGCCGTAGCCGCGGACCAGGCCTATGGGCGAAACCATGGACGATAGCTATAGGCGATAGCTATGGACGATAGACCTCGAGTCGGCCGTCCTGCACGCGGTAGGCGAGTGTCGTCGTGGCCATCACGGCCTGCAGCGCCTCGCCGGGGGTCATGCCTTCCACGCTTCCGGACAGGTCCACCGCCGCCGCGGCCGCGCCGGTATCTCCGGAATAGTGCAGCTCCAGCCCGAGCTCGCGCGCGGACCAGCGCAGGAACTCGCCGAGCTTGCGGTCCCCGGCCGTCTCGAAGGCGGGCGCCACCGACTGGGCCCAGGCCCAGGACGGGTCATGGGGGGAGATGTCACTCGCCTCGATTCCGCCGTCGGCGGTCACCCGGGCGGCCCGGCCGGCGGGAGCCACGTGCTGTCCCGGGGCCACGGCTGCGAACCCGGTACCCGTGGCGGGCGCGATCGCCACTTTCCCTTCGCGCACGCGGATCAATGCCGCCTCGTCGGCCAGGCGCACCTCGAACTGGGTTCCCAGGTCGGTTGCCGTCGCATAAGAGGTCATGATCGTCACGCCGTCGCCCGTGGGATCGGCCGGGGCGGTGTCCACGTACACGGCGCCGGCCTCGAGCCGCAGCCGCGCATCGGCGGTGAGCGTCAACCGGGTGTCGTGGTCCACTCTCAGCGACGTGCCATCCGCCAGGCTGAGGGCGGCGCGTCCGGCACCGTCGGTGGAGAGACTGGTCCCTGCCGGCAGCTCCGCGCCGGGACGCAGTCGGGCACCGTCGGCGCCGCTCAGCTCGCCGCGCACGAGAGCCACCGTGGCCACGGGCGCGGCAGGGGCGATGGTTTCGGCCGGGAAGCGGGCGATGAGTATGCCGGCCAGGGCGACGCTGGCGGCGAGCGCGACCGGCAGGTGCCACCGGCGGCCGGCTTGCCTGCGCCGGCGCTCCCGGGTCGCATCCCGCCACGCTTCGTGGACCGCGGCGTGTGCCCGCTCCCGCGCGCCTGGCGGAATGGCCCGCCGCGGTCTGCCGCGCGCAATCAGACGGGCCGTGGCCTCGTCGGCCGGCCGTGCCTTCCCGTCTCTGTCGGACCGTTCTTCTTCGCTCATCGCTCTAGTCTCTGTCGTCCGCGAACAGGCGCGGTGCAAATCCCCACAGCCGCTCGAATGCTTCCCGGAAAGCCTTGCGGGCGCGAGTCAGGACCGACTCCGCGGCCTTCTCGCTCAGCCCCAGTTCGCCGGCGATCTCCGCGACGCTGAGGCCCTGCATGTATTTCCACTCGAGCGCCCTGGCGTAGTTGTCGGGCAACGCCTCGAGCGTGGCCTGAACATAGCCGGCGATCTCGTCGCGGTGGCGCTCGGTAAGCGGATCGTCGCCGCCCTCGCTGATCCGTTCCAGGGCCGCGTGGATCTCGGTGTTGTCTTCCACCGGCTGGGCGAAGGATTCCTCGCGCCCGGACTTGCGGAAGTACGCCGACAGCTCGTTGCGGCAGATACTGCACAGCCAGGTGAACAGCGGGGCATCGCCCCGGAAGCTGTCCATCTTGTACATCACGTTGCACAGTGTCCGCTGCACCACTTCCTCCGCCAAGGCCTCGTCGCCGTCGGTCCGGCTCAGCGCGAATCGGAACAGGCGCGGGAAATACGCCGAGAAGAATTCCTCGAACGCCGCTTCGTCTCCGCGGCCCACCCGTGTGGCCAGGGCTTTGTCGATACTGATCTGCGTCGTCATTCCTGGCCCCGGGGGCTCACGGGGTTAGAGTGTCCGAGGGGCAAAAATCCTTCGGTGGCAGCACGGCGTGGTGGGCGATCCGCAATAGGACAATGGCGCCGCCTGCCTAGAAGCATTCGAGAAATACGTTAGAACGCCCTGAACACTAACATGTTGCGCTAAGCCACGTGCGTGCGAGTGCCTCAGAGCCACCCCTTGCGGCGGAATACCGTGAGCAGCGTGATCACGACGGCGGCCATGGTGCCCAGGGCAGCGAAATAGCCGTAGCGCCAGTCGAGCTCCGGCATATAGTCGAAGTTCATCCCGTAGATGCCCGCCAGGATACCGAGCGGGAGGAAGATGACCGTCACGATGGTCAGCACCTTCATGATCTGGTTCAGGCGATGGCTGGTCAGGGAGATATGTCCGTTCATCAGGTCGACGGCCAGCTCCTGGTACAGCTGCGAGAGGCTGGCGAGCCGTTCCATCTGTTCGTAGGCGTCGCGGAACTCGTGCTCGCCGCGTTCGCCGATGAAACGGCGTTCGCCGTTCACGAGATCCGCCATCAGCGCCTGCTGATAGGCGAATACCCGCCGCAGCTTGCGCAGATTCGCCACGTAGTTCAGCAGTTCCGCCAGCAGTTCGTCCCGGGGATCCCGGAACATCTCGCCCTCCAGCGTCTCCAGCCGCTCCTCCAGCGCGAGGACGATCGGCGAGTAGCGGTCCGCGATGGTGCGGCAGATGCGGTACAGCGCATGCGCGGGCCCGCGGTTCAGCTCAAGCGTGCCGGCCGCGGCCTCGGCCCATATGCGCTCGATGCTGGGCGAGGTCTCGTCACGGCGGGAGATCAGGAATTTCTCGCCGAGGAAGAACCCGATCTGGATGGTCTCGAAGTCGATATCCGCCGAGTCCGCACTCAGACCTTTCAGCAGCAGCACCAGGTAGTCGTCGAAGATCTCGAGCTTCGGCGGATGCCGGTCGCGCTGGACGTCACTCACCGCGAGAGGCTCGAGCGCGAAGCGCTCGACGAGGATATGGTTCTCGAACGCCCGTTCCTCGCTGTCCAGGTCGATCCACAGCCATTCGCTGCCGTCCGGCGTCCAGCGGCGAATGAGTTCGTCGCCGCCGAAACGGGTGATATCCGTCGCCGGGTCGTGCAGAAGTACGCGCATGCCGCCTCTCTCCGGATCGCTGTCGTTGCCGTGGCAGGAGGCTCATTCTAACCTGTGCGGCACCCGCCGCCGCGCGGGTGCCGGCGGCCGCGTGGGGCGGTCCGCGGGTCAGTGACACGGAGACAGGGGAGGCCGATGACGGGACCGATGCGGGTGGCGCTGGTGACCGGCGCGAGCAGGGGAATCGGAAAGGCCGCGGCGCAGCGGCTGGCAGAGGCGGGCTACCGGGTGGCCGTGCACTTTGGACGGCGGGAGGATGACGCGCGAGCGGTCGCGGAATCCCTGGTGGGGGCGGGCCACGGCGCGTTCGGGGCCGACCTGGCCGACCCGGAGGCTGTCGGCGGCCTCGTGCGGCGGGTCGTCGACGCCTGCGGCAGAATAGACCTCCTGGTGAACAACGCGGGAGTGTTCCTGGACCACGACCCCAACCGGGTCGACCTCGCCGCCTGGCGTGCGGCCTGGCGCCAGACGCTGGCCGTGAACCTGATGGCGGCCGCGGATCTTGCGTTCTGCTGCCTCCCTCACTTCCCGGCGAGCGGCGGCAAGATCATCAACGTCTCGTCACGGGGCGCTTACCGGGGCGAGCCGGAATCCCCCGCCTACGGAGCCAGCAAGGCGGGCATGAATTCGCTGACCCAGTCGCTCGCGAAAGCCCTGGGCGGCCGCGGCATCATGGTCTACGGGGTGGCCCCCGGCTGGGTGGAGACCGACATGGCGGCGGCGCATCTGCAAGGCGCCGGCGGCGATGCCATCCGCGCCCAGAGTCCGCTGAACCGGGCCGCGCGGCCGGAGGAGGTGGCCAACACCATCGCCTTTCTGGCCGGCGAGGAGACGGACTTTCTGAGCGGCGCCATCATCGACGTGAACGGCGCCTCGTACTTTCGCTGAGATCGCCGGCGCTCAGAGCGTGCGGTGACGCTCCTCGCGGGCCGGGTTCTCGGCGCGCTCCTGACAGCGCAGGCAGCGCGATGCCGAGGGCAGGGCGGCCAGGCGCTCGGGCTCGATCTCCCCGCCGCAATCCGCGCAATAGCCCCAGGTGCCGCGCGCGATGCGCAGGAGCGCTCCTTCGACCTCGCGCAGCTCTTCCACGTCGCGGGTGATCTCGGCGAGGTCCAGGTCCACCAGCAGATCCGCGACCGCCTTCTCTCCGCTGTCCGATACCCGCCCGGCCAGTTCTTCGTAACGCTCGGAATCGGCCTTCACGAGTTCGCGCTGGATGTCGCGTCGCAGCGCCTGCGAGCGCTCCTGCAGCGCCCGCTCGGCGTCGTCTCTGCTCATTGCCGGGGATGTACTCATGATTGTCCTCCCTTCTACGGTCGTCCAAACTGCCGGACGGCCGCTGCCGGGCCCGGCGTGCCCCCCATTGCACCATCCAGCGTGAGCCGCACGCCCGGGACTGTCAACAGCCGGGGTCAGAACTTTTCGGGCCGCAGCACCGAGACGTCCGAGAGGTACAGGATCATGGCGTAATCCCGGTAGTAGTTCTCGCGCAGGTGATCGGCGATGCGGGCCGCGACCGCCGGCTCGCAGACCACCTCCACACGGATATTGCCGCTCGTGGTCCAGCCTGCGTCGCGCACGCCCCGGCTGCCGCTGCCGCGTGCCTCAACGATCGTGTAGCCGCCGGCGCCCAGACGTTTGAGGTCGGCCGTCAGGCTGGCCTCGATGACGGCCTCGGTGACGATGGTCAGCAGTTTCTTCGTCTCGGGCTGCACGTCTCGACCCTCCTCAACCGTGGATCGTGTTGGCCATCAGATGGTACAGGGGTATGCCGAAGAATATATTGAACGGGAACGTGATACCGAGCGATATGGTGAGCGACAACGTCGGGTTGGCCTGGGGCACGGCGATACGCATGGCCGCCGGGGCGGCGATGTAGGAGCAGCTGCCGGCGAGCACGCCGAGCAGCATGCTGCCGCCCGGCGACAGGCCGATGGCCCAGCCGAGGGCGGTGCCGACGGCGGCGAGCGGTATCGGCACGATCAGGCCGAAGGCGACCAGGAACACGCCGTAGCGGCGCAGGCTCTGCGCCTGACTCGCGGCGATGAGCCCCATCTCCAGCAGGAACAGGGCCAGCACCCCCTTGAACAGATCGAAGAACAGCGGCTCCAGCGGCGCCATGGCCTCGGGCCCCGTGGCCCAGCCGATCAGCAGGCCGCCGAGCAGGAGCACCATGCTCTTGCCGAGGAAGATCTCGTGGGCCAGCGCACCCCAGCGCATGCCGCTGCTGAGACCGCGTGCGAGCAGGATGCCGACGATCAGTCCCGGCATCTCGAGCAGCACGACGAACAGCGGCATGTGCGCCTCGAAGCTGACGCCCTTGCTTCCCAGGTAGGCGACGGCCACGGCGTAGGTGGCCACACTCACAGAGCCGTAGTGGGCCGCGATTGAGGCGGCGTCGGGCCGCTTGAAACGACCCGCATAGAGCAGGATGGGGAAGAGCAGGAGCGGCAGCGTGATCCCCATGGCGATCACCGCGACCATCTGCGGCAGCACGCCCGCGAAAGGCTGCTGGGCCAGCTCCACCCCGCCCTTGAGCCCGATGGTGAGCAGCAGCAGCATGCTGAGCAGCTCGTAGATGGCGGGAGGCAGGCGCAGATCTGAGCGCAGGAGGCCCGCGGTCAGGCCGAGCAGGAAGAACCAGATGACGGGATCCATCCGGCCGGCCCGTCAGAGCAGGTAGACGACGACGTAGGCGATCAGCAGCACCGCGATCCACAGCGCGGTCACGCCGATGGGCCAGGCCTGGGCGAAGACGCCCCGGTGCTCGCCGGACTCGCCGGCACCGAGATGGCGCCGGCCCGTCCGGGCGATGTCGCCCCGGATGCGCTCGACCGTCTCCCGCAGCAGGCCGCCTGCCTCGCTGGCCGCAGCGCCGACGCCGTAGGCGACCCGGTACAGCGCCACCCGCCAGACCCAGTCCGTGTCCAGACTGATAGTGCGGGTCCGCTGCATGAGCGGCAGCAGCAGGAAGAAAGCGAGCCCCGAGAACAGCAGCAGCTGCAGGTAGAAGAGCACCTTGCCGGGCTTGTAGGGCTCGTAGTCCACCGCGTAGGGCAGTAGTTCGTACAACGGCTGGGGATACACGCCGAGGGCGATGCACAGCACCGCGAACAGCACCATGGCGGCCGCCATGTTCCAGGGCGCGTCCTTGGGCCGCAGGCCGGAGTCCTTCTGGAAGAACACGAACCAGGGGAACTTGATGCCGGCATGGAGGAACACGCCGGCGGAGGCGGCCGCTAGCAGGTACCAGACCACCACCAGATGCTCGCTGGCGGCCGCGTCCGAGATCATCGACTTCGTGGTGAAGCCCGAAGTGAGCGGGAAGCTGGAGATCGCGAGCGCGCCGATGATGCCGCAGACCGTGGTCAGCGGCATGGTCCGGAACAGCCCGCCCAGATCCGTGCATTTGCTCTTGCCGGTGCGATAGACGACCACGCCGGCACTCATGAACAGCAGCGCCTTGTAGATGATGTGGGCGAAGGCATGAGCGGCGGCGCCGTTCAGCGCCATCTGCGTGCCGATGCCCACGGCGCAGACCATGAAGCCCACCTGATTGACGATGGAGTAGGCGAGGATGCGGCGCGCGTCGTTCTCCAGCAGCGCATAGATGATGCCGTACATCACCATGTAGACGCCCACCCAGATCAGCACCGGCTCGCCGGGGAACAGGAGGATCAGCGCCAGCACGGCGGTCTTGGTGGTGAAGGCCGACAGAAACACCGAACCGGTCGGGCTCG
>DASRVH010000106.1:0-2966 GCA_035655155.1 Woeseiaceae bacterium | reverse complement strand
GCCTGGAAGGCGGTGGAGCTCGCATAGTCGGCGCTCATCGACGTGTAGGCCGGATCGTCGGCGTTCTGGCCATCGACCACCTTGGCCATGCGCTCGAGAGTCTCGCGCACGCGGTCTTCCGTCACCACGCCGTGGTAGAGCCAGTTGGCGATGTGCTGGCTGGAGATCCGCAGGGTGGCACGGTCCTCCATCAAGGCGACGTCGTGGATGTCGGGCACCTTGGAGCAGCCCACACCATGCTCGACCCAGCGCACCACGTAGCCGAGGATGCCCTGGCAGTTGTTGTCGAGCTCCTGCTGGATCGCCTCGTCACTCCAGTTCGCCTCCTCGGCCACTGGCACGGTGAGCAGATCGTCGAGAAGGTCCGGTTCGCCCTCGCCTTCCAGCTCGCGCTGCAGCGCGGCAACGTCCACCTGGTGGTAGTGGATCGCGTGCAGGGTGGCGGCCGTGGGCGACGGCACCCAGGCGGTGTTGGCGCCCGCCTTCGGGTGGCCGATCTTGGCCTCCAGCATGTCGGCCATGCGGTCGGGCATCGGCCACATCCCCTTGCCGATCTGCGCCACGCCCTGCAGGCCGCACTTGAGGCCGATGTCGACGTTGCGGTCCTCGTAGGCCTGGATCCAGCGGGTGCCCTTCATCTCGCCCTTCCGGACCATCGGGCCGGCTTCCATGTCGGTGTGGATCTCGTCGCCGGTCCGGTCCAGGAAGCCGGTGTTGATGAAGACCACCCGGTCGCGGGCGGCGCGGATGCACTCCTTCAGGTTGGCGCTGGTGCGGCGCTCCTCGTCCATGATGCCCATTTTGAGGGTGTTGCGGCTCAGGCCCAGCAGGTCCTCGACGGCCGCGAACAGCGCGTCGGAGAAGCGCACCTCCTCCGGCCCGTGCATCTTCGGCTTGACGATGTAGACGCTGCCGGCACGCGAGTTCACGACGGAGCCGGTGCGCTTCAGGTCGTGCACCGCGATCAGGCTGGTGAAGGCGGCGTCCAGGATGCCCTCCGGCACTTCCTGGCCGTCCTTGTCCAGCACCATGCCGATCGTCATCAGGTGGCCGACGTTGCGCACCAGCATCAGCGCGCGGCCCTTCAGCACCACCTCGGCGCCATCGGGCCCGGTGCAGACAATGTCGGGGTTGAGCGCCCGGGTCACGGTCCTGCCGCCCTTCTCGAAGCTCTCCGAAAGGTCGCCCTTCATCAGCCCGAGCCAGTTGCGGTAGGCCGCCACCTTGTCCTCGGCATCGACACAGGCGACGGAGTCCTCGCAATCCATGATCGCGGAGACGGCGGCCTCGAGCCTGATATCGGCAAGCCCCGCCTGGTCGCGCGCGCCGATCGGCGATGTCCGGTCGAAGACAAGCTCGACATGCAGGGCGTTGTTGCGCAGGATCACCGCCTCTGGCGCCCTCGGGTGGCCCCGGTAGCCCACGAACTTTCCCGGGTCTTCCAGCGGCTTGTCGTCGACGTGAAGTGCGCCGTCCCTGACCTGGTAGCGGCGCGCGTCCGTGTGGGAAACACCCTCGACCGGGAACGCCTCGTCGAGAAACACCCGCGCCCGGGCGATGACCCGCGCGCCCCTGCCGCGCTCGTAGCCACCCGGCGGCGGCAGCGAGCCCATCGCGTCGGTGCCGTAAAGCGCATCGTAAAGCGAGCCCCACCGGGCGTTCGCGGCATTCAGCGAGTAGCGCGCGTTGGTGATCGGCACGACGAGCTGCGGGCCGGGCACAGTCGCGATCTCGGGGTCGGTGTTCGCCGTCTCGATCTCGAAATCGCCGCCCTCGGGCACGAGGTAGCCGATCTCCTCGAGAAACGCCCGGTAGGCTTCGTGATCGTGCGGCGCATTGCGCCGGGTGCGGTGCCAGTCGTCGATCTTAGACTGCATCTCCTCGCGGATACGCAGGAACTCCCGGTTCTTCGGCTGCAGGTCGGCGACGATCGACGCGAAGCCCTTCCAGAAGGCCGAAGGGTCGACGCCGGTGCCGGGCAACGCCTCGGTCTCGATGAACGCCGCCAGCTCGCCGGCAACCCCGAGCCCCTCCCGTGTCACCCGTTCCGACATGCAAATCTCCATTACCATACGACGGTATACTTTCGGTGCGGGTAACTAGAACCAGCCCGGAAGTTCCGCAAGGAAAACCTCCCCCGATTGGTCAGGCACGATGACCGCTCCTGGCCCGGCGGCAGCGGTCGGAACAATAGCGCACCTCGTCCCAGACCTTCGCCCATTTTTTCCGCCAGGCGAAGGGGCGGCCGCAGGCGGCACAGGTCTTCACCGGCAGGTCGGCCTTTCTGCGCATCGGGCTCACAAGTCGAGACTCATCTGGCCATCATCCGCCTTGCGCTTTCGCGGCTTTCGCCGCGCACGGTCGTTGACGAAGCGCCCCTGCGGGTCTTTCCGGCTGGCGTGCCGTTCGACCACCCGCGCGGCCTCCTCGCGGAATTCCGCGCCCCGCCGCACGCCCCAGACCGCCTCGCGCGCGGCCTTCGCGGCGGCGGCGACATCGACGACGGGCGCGGGATATGCTGCGCCGAGAAATCCCGCCTCGTCCCAGCGCCAGGGCTCCTGAAGATGGGCGTCGGGCACCGGGGCGAGCTCGGGCACCCAGGCGCGGGTGAACGCGCCCGTTGGGTCCTGGTCGCGCCCCTGCTTCACGGGGTTGTAGATGCGCACGGTGTTCATGCCCGTGGTCCCCGACTGCATCTGCACCTGCGGCCAGTGGATGCCGGGCTCGTAATCGGTGAAAAAGCGGGCCAGCACCGGCCCCGTCGCGCGCCAGTCGAGCCAGAGGTGATAGCTCGCGACCGCCATCAGCATCGACCGCATCCGGAAGTTGAGCCAGCCGCCCGCACGGAGATAGCGCATGCAGGCGTCGACGAAGGGCAGCCCCGTCTCGCCCATTGCCCAGGCATGGAGCCGCGCGGCGTCGGTCTCGCGGGGCCGGAGGGTCTCGTAGGCGCGGTGCAGGCAGGC
>DASRVH010000105.1:0-3132 GCA_035655155.1 Woeseiaceae bacterium | reverse complement strand
ATCGTCGCCGCCATGAACAGCGCCGTGGCCGTCATGATGTCCCAGAGCTGATTCACCACGAAGAAAACGGCCAGCGGCCCGCCTTCGAGCGCGAGGCGTCGGCCGGGGGAGACGGGTTTGTCGGAGGACGGTGTTCTCATGGCGTCACATCTACCCTATGCGAACCGCGGCAATCGCATCTTTTTTTGGCTCTTCCATAGAAATTATTTGGCAGTCCTGGCCGTCATCACGAGTTTTCTCGGAAGTCTTGGCGGGTTGGCGGCGGTTTGATGCGGCGCCGGCCGGACCCTTGCGGAACTGCAGCCTCAGGACCCCCATCCATCCGACCTTCCCCGCCCGATCGACCCATGCTACCCGGCCGCGAACACCCCGGCAAGAACATTAGAGCAACCCGCACCGGCCCGCACCCGGCGGATCGGGCAGTTTCGGGGCGCAGTTTCGGGGGGGCAGTTTCGGATCGCGGTAGGGACGCGCATTACTGCGCGCCCCCCGCACAGATCCGTACGTGCGGCTTTCCCGCATACGGCTCCTGCCTCGGGTGTCTGACGGCGAAGCGTTGATGCGGCCAGGGATGACGGATGTGGGGCCTGGGCAGCCAAGTGTCGGCCAGGCGGGCCATTCGAGGCCAGGTCATCGTCGTCTTCTGGCTGCGCCGCCGCAGCGTGCGCTTCCACAGACAGGTGACGTGGTACCGAAAGGCGCACAGGGCGCGACTGTTGGTCGGCACGGCGTGATAGTTGAACACGCCGTTGACCACTTGGCTGAGCCATTGGCCCTGCTCCGGGATCGGCTGGTGCATGCGCCGCCGCAGCCCCTCCTTGATCTCCTTGAGCTTCGCCCGCATGCGATCGCGGCGGGACTGCCTCTGGACGAGGAACTTGCCCTGGCGTGTCCGGCCGCAGATGAAGGTGAAGCCCAGGAAATTGAAGGTTTCCGGCTTGCCAAGCTTGTCCTGGGCGCGGTCGTCCGCCGCATGGCGGCCGAACGCGATCAGGCGAGTCTTGTCCGGATGCAGCGACAGCGCGAAGGCCTCCAGCCGCTCGCGCATCCTGTCCCGAAAGTGGCGAGCGTCGGTCTCGTGCTCGAAGCCGACGACGATGTCATCGGCGTAGCGCACGATGATCATGTCGCCCTTGGCTTCGCGCCGTCGCCAGCGCCGCGCCCACAGGTCGAAGACGTAGTGCAGGTAGACGTTGGCCAGCAGCGGTGAAATCACCGAGCCCTGCCCCGTCCCCCGGTCACTGACCGTCACCGTCCCGTCCTCCAGGACCCCCGCCTTCAGCCATTTGCGGATCAGGCGGAGTATGCGCGGGTCGCCGATCCGATGCTCCAGGAACCGGAGCAGCCACTCCTGGCTGACCGTGTCGAAGAAGGATCGGATGTCGGCGTCCAGGATCCAGTTCACCTGCCGGTCGGTGATCGCCACCACCAACGCGTCCAGCGCATCGTGCTGGCCGCGTCCGGGCCGGAACCCGTAGCTGAACCCGAGGAAGTCTTCCTCGTAGATTGCGTTCAGCACGGTGAGCGTCGCCCTCTGGACAATCTTGTCCTCAAGGGCCGCGATCGCCAGCGGGCGCTGCCGGCCGTCCGGCTTCGGTATGTACTGCCGGCGGGCCGGCTGGGCCCGGTAGGCTCCTCGATGGACCCGGTCGTGCAGATCGGCAAGCCGGGGCTCGAGATCTGCCGCGTAGTCCCGCCATGTCACACCGTCCACGCCGGCCGCGGCCTCCCGCTTGAGCGCGAAGAACGCGTCGCGGAGCCGGTCGGTGTTGACATGGTGGAGGAGTGCGGTGAACCGCTCCGTCTCTCTGGTCTCTGCTGCTTCCCGTACGCGGTCCAGTCCGTGGGACACGCTCTCCCGGTCCTGCGCCCGGCGCGTGTCGGGCTGTCCCGCGTTCCCCTCGGCCCCCGCCCTTCGCTCCACGGCCTCCGCCGCCGGCGAACCGGCCTTGTTCGGCTGCTTCCTCGCTACTATGGCGGGGTCTGACGTCTCGCGCCCGTGCATCGTCGGCTACGGCTCCTCACCTTCCCGACGCGGACCGGGTGGCCATACGGGACCAAGCCGGTCGAACGCGAGATCTCCCAGGTTCCGACGCCGTCCTTTTGTGCGTGATGGGGTCTTCGACCACGGCAGAGCGCCCGTGCCTCGCGATAACGGCACGGCCTGTGTTGCCTTCGGCAGTGTCCACAACCTCGGCCTCTGCGGCTGGTATCTTTCGCGGCTCAATAGCCCACCCCACACAATTGCTGTGTACGCTTCGCCGTGACCGTCACCGGCCCCGACGCAACACTCGCTACCAGGCGGGCGCTACCCCTTACCTGGACCGGACTTCCACCGGCTGGACGTCGCCAGCTTCGCCTGGCGCACGGACACATCACTTAACTCCCGAGGCCATGGCCCCGTCGGAGGCTACCGGGGAATTAAGTGATGTGTCCCCGCAATTCGAGACGGCGCAGCCGCGGCGCGGGGGGAGCCGGCCCGCGCCGCGGTGCCGCCCGTATCAGGCGCAGCGGAGGTAGAAGCCGTGCACCCAGCCCTGGTTGGCCGGGGCGTCGGCCAGGGCGACGAAGCGCCAGTCGCCGCGGGCGGTCAGGGCCTCGACGCGGGTGCCGGCGGCCAGCGGGCCGAAGCCCAGCGTGCCGTACTCGATGCCCGGCCCGCCGCGCACGTTCAGGGCGACCGTGGTGACGAACGGCTCCTCCCGGTCGTCGGCGCCGTCGCCGACCAGCGCCTTGAACCGCGCCATCGGGAAGGCCGGGCCGGGGTCGGTCTTGTCGGCGCGGATGTCGTCGTGGCCGATCACCTCGCGGATCGAGGGATAGGCGGCCAGCACCGCCCGGGTCAGCCGCTCCAGGGTGGCGAGCTGCGCCTCGGTAAAGGGCGGCCAGGCGAGCTCGGCCGGGCCGGCGTGCGGGTGGGTGTCGAAGACCAGGTCGTCTTCGCGGCAGTAGCGGCCGTACGGGCCGACCACCCAGCCCTGCTCGACCCGGCGCACGCCGCCGTACGGATCCAGATAGCCGCGCGCGGTCGGCTTCAGCCAGCCGATCCCGTCGAGCTCGATGCCGACCGAGCAGTGGTTCAGCCCGCGCACGCCGCGATAGTAGGACCGCCCGGCGTGCCAGGCCTTCACG
>DASRVH010000104.1:0-6062 GCA_035655155.1 Woeseiaceae bacterium | reverse complement strand
CGAGGCCATCGACTTTGCGTGGCGGCTGGTCACCGAGAAGCTGGGCATACCGCCGGAGAAGCTCTGGGTCACCGTCTACAAAGACGACGACGAGGCGGCCGACATCTGGCTGAACGATATCGGCATCGACCCCGAGCGTTTCTCGCGGCTGGGCGAGAAGGATAATTTCTGGGCCATGGGCGACACCGGCCCCTGCGGCCCCTGCAGCGAGATCTTCTACGATCACGGCCCGCAGGTGGCGGGCGGGCCGCCGGGTTCGCCGGAGGAGGACGGCGACCGCTACGTGGAGGTCTGGAATCTGGTCTTCATGCAATACGACCGGTCCGCCGACGGCACCATGACCGAGCTGCCGGCGCCCTCCGTCGACACGGGCATGGGGCTGGAGCGCATCTCGGCGGTGATGCAGGGCGTGCACAGCGTCTACGAGATCGATCTCTTCGCCAACCTGATCGAGGCGATAGCCAGGATCATGGGCGTGGCCAACGATGGCTCGAGTTCGCTGAACGTCATCGCCGACCACATCCGCTCCTGTGCCTTCCTGATCACCGACCGGGTGGATCCGAGCAACGAGGGCCGCGGCTACGTGCTCCGGCGCATCATCCGCCGGGCGCTTCGCCACGGCTACAAGCTGGGCGTGACCGAGCCCTTCTTCCACCAGCTCGTGCAGCCGCTGGCAGCCGAGATGGGCGAGGCCTATCCGGAACTCGTGCGCCGGCAGGCCCACGTGGAAAAGGTGCTGAAGCGGGAAGAGGAGCGCTTCGCCGAGACCCTGGAGCAGGGCATGGCGATACTGGAGGACAGCATCGCCGGCCTGAGCGGCGAGGTGATCCCCGGCGACGTCGTATTCCGGCTCTACGACACCTACGGCTTCCCCGTGGACCTGACGGCGGACATCGCCCGCGAGCGCGGTCTGAGTATCGACCAGCCGGGTTTCGAGGCGGCAATGGAAGGGCAGCGCGAGCGCGCCCGGGCGGCCAGCAAGTTCGGCGCTGCAGAGGGCGCGGGCGTTGCCGTCGATGCCGAGAGCCGCTTCTCCGGCTACGAGCGGGACAGCGGCGAGTCCGAGGTGATCGCCCTGGTGAAAGGCGGCGAGACCGTCAGCGAACTCGCCGCGGGCGAGGAGGGCGGCGTCGTGCTTGCCGATACGCCATTCTATGCAGAGAGCGGCGGCCAGGTGGGCGATACCGGCGTGCTGAGCGCCGGCGGTGCCACATTCC
The DNA here is from genome assembly GCA_035655155.1 of Woeseiaceae bacterium. Lineage (GTDB taxonomy): Bacteria > Pseudomonadota > Gammaproteobacteria > Steroidobacterales > Woeseiaceae > Lentisalinibacter. Next base: position 4,845 of record DASRVH010000104.1, on the reverse strand, counting down.
GGGTGACCGACACGCGCAAGAGCGGCGGCGCACACATCCACTACGGCAAGCTGGAAGCCGGCACGCTGAAGGTCGGCCACAGCGTCAGTGCCGAAGTGGACGCCGAACGGCGCAACCGCACGCGGCTGAACCACTCCGCCACCCATCTGCTGCACGCCGCACTGCGCGAAGTGCTGGGCGACCACGTCACCCAGAAGGGCTCGCTGGTGGCCCCGGACCGCCTGCGCTTCGACTTCTCCCACTACGATCCCGTCACGCCGGAGGAGCTGCAGCGCATCGAGGACCTGGTGAACCGGGAGATCCGCCGCAACGTCGCCGCCGAAACCCGGGAGATGACCTACGACGATGCCATCGCGGCCGGCGCCGTCGCGCTGTTCGGCGAGAAATACGAGGACGAGGTGCGCGTACTGCGGCTCGGCGACTTCTCCATGGAACTGTGCGGCGGCACCCATGTGAGCCGCACCGGCGACATCGGCCTGTTCAAGATAACCGGTGAGGGCGGCGTCGCCGCCGGCGTGCGCCGCATCGAGGCGGTCACCGGCGAGACGGCGCTGGCCTGGGTCAAGGCCGAGGAAGAGGCGCTGGCCCGGATCGCCGAACTCGTACGCGGCAGCCGGGCCGATGCAGCCAGCAAGGTCAGTCAGGTGGTCCAGCGCAACCGGGCGCTGGAGAAAGAGGTGGCGGACCTCAAGCGCAAGCTTGCGACCGGCGGCGGTGCCACGGACCTCACGGCGGGCGCGGAGACCGTGGGCGACCTGAAGGTGCTGGCCGTGCGCATCGACGGCGCCGACCCGGCCACGCTGCGCGACACCGTCGACCAGCTCAAGGACAAGCTCGGCCGCGGCGTCGTGGTGGTGGGCTCGGCCGACGGCGACAAGGTGCGTCTCGCGGCGGGCGTCACGAAGGATGCGACGGATCGGGTGAAGGCCGGTGATCTCGTGCGCACCGTCGCCGAGCAGGTGGGCGGCAAGGGTGGCGGGCGGGCGGACTTCGCCCAGGCTGGCGGCAACGACCCGGCGGCGCTGGATGCGGCCCTGGCCGGCGTCCGCGACTGGGTCGCAGAACACGTATCCTGACGCAGTCTACTTTTGCAACCCATTGCCGCTTGGCCCCTCTCTGGTTAATGGTATACCATTGGTAGTGAGGGAGGTTGCACGGGTCGCCACCGGCCGCCACGTCGGGGTCGCTGAGCGGGTGAGTCGGTAATTCGAGTCATATCAAAAAGTTATCTAAGAGATTCGAGTCAGCCCGGCGGGCCGTGCCGTTTGTGGGAAAAAATTAATAGATACTGTGGGTGGTATACATCAGTTGGACAGCATTGAGGGCTGAGCCCAAGTGATCCAAGGTTGCAAGCCAGTCGATCGCCGCCTTGCCCGCACTGCCTGACAGGGGATGGATAGACAGGATGCTGATACTTACTCGCCGCGTCGGAGAGACCGTGATGATCGGGGACGACGTCACCGTCACAGTGCTCGGGGTCAAAGGCAACCAGGTCCGAATCGGCATTAATGCGCCGCGTGACGTTGCCGTTCATCGGGAAGAGATTTTCGAGCGTATCCAGCTCGAGCAGGGTAACGGTTCCGGCGCGGTAAACGGCGCCACGTATACCAACGGCGGCGGCGAGTAGCTGCCCGCACCCTTTACCCGACCCACCGGACTCAGTACACTTTCGGGCCCTCGCGAGGGACCGTTATGATGGCGGTTTCGCACCGGCGGCAACCGGTGGCAGGGAACGGAGAGATGGCTGAGTGGTCGAAAGCGCTCCCCTGCTAAGGGAGTAAGGGTTAATAGCCCTTCGAGGGTTCGAATCCCTCTCTCTCCGCCAGATTACTTCCTGTAGGAGCGTCTTCAGGCGCGACCTGCAGCACGAACAACACGTTTACACGCGCCCGTAGCTCAGCTGGATAGAGTACCTGGCTACGAACCAGGCGGTCGGGAGTTCGAATCTCTCCGGGCGCGCCAACTAAATCAAAGGGTTAGCCGACTTTTCCGGTTAGCCCTTTTTTCTTTTCCGACATTTTTCCGACAGTCTCGCTAGTCCTTCGGCCGATCAGCATCAGATTGGGCGTCTCCCGCCTGCCGCGACGCACGATGGACTCGGCGGCATCGATCAACTCTTCGAGTTCGGCTGCCGAGTAGTGCGTCGTGATGTCGCCGTTCGCGTGGCCAAGGAGCGCCTTGCGGGTCTCCAGCGGGACCCCGGCGCTCCGCAGCCGCCGTCCGAACGTATGACGCAGGTTGTGTACGCCTTTCAGGATGCCTTTCTCTGTCGGGAGGCCCGCCTGTCGCCAACACCGCTTCCAGGCGGTGTTGTTGATCTTGCCGAAAGGCTTGCCCCGGAACGTGAACACGTATTCCTTGTGCAGTCCCCGCCGGCCCTCGAGCACCCGTTTCGCGATGCTGTTCAGAACGACCACCCGCTCCGTGCTGGTCTTGGTCGCCGATCCCGGCAGTACGAAGACCGATCGCTCCGTGTCCGGCCAGTCGACCTCCCAGTCCCAGCGCAGCCCGCAGACCTCCTGCTCCCGGCAGCCCGTGTTGATGGCGAACAGCGCCGCATCGGCGATGTGCCTCGGCAGGATCTTCATCAGCCGATCCTGCTCGGCCCAGGACAGCGGATACGGCCTCGCCTGCTGGCCCTTCACGGACAGCCGGCTGATCAGCGCCGGCGCCTGCTGCAGCCAGGGCTCGCCGTCCGGGCCGCGCCACACGCGGGCGGCACGGTTCAGCACGGTCGAGACCACCCCCAGGGCGTTGTTGATCGACTTCGGCGACAGACCCCGCTCGCGCTGCCGGTCGACGAAGGGACGGAGCGTCCCGTCGTGGACCTGAGCGACCGGGAGATCGCCGATGTAGGGGAACAGCTGGTCCAGGTGCATGGCGAAGGTATCGGCAGAAGGCTTGTGGGCAATCTCCTCGAGATAATGCAGCGCGCATTCCTCGAAGGTATAGACCGCGGCCTCGTGTCGGTTAGCTTTCTCCTCCAGTTCCGCCAGTCGGCGGATCAGAACCTGCTCTGCCTCAGCGCGTGAAGTAGTGCCCGTGCTTTCGCGGAGCCACCCTCCAGGGGCGTATCGGCAGCGCTTTTCGATGTGCCAGGTGCCGCCCTTCTGGCGGAGCCCCGGCATGCGGTTGCGTTTCGACATGTGTCGTCCTCCGGTATCGAGGCCTTCGGACGACGCCCGTTGCGGGACTTATAGTCCTCCACCCAGGTATCCAGTTCAAGGCGGTCGAAGGCGATGCCCTGGCGGCCGATGGGGATCTCGGTGAGGCCGGGGCGGACCTCGGTGTTGAAGCGGTTTCGGTCCATGCCGAGGTAGGCGGGAGCGTCCCGGAACCGGACCAGGCGTGGCAGCAGTGCAGATGTTCTGGCCGGCTTTGTCATCGGCCCAGGTAACTCTTGGTGACGTCGAGGCGGCTGTGGCCGAGCTCCGAGGTGAGGGTCGCGCGGGCCTCTTCATCAATGGCGCGCTGTTCCGGGCCCAGGGCTTTCCGTGCGGGCCCGCCCGCCACCGGCGCCGGCCAGCCGGTGAGTTCCCGATAACGGCGTTGGGCATAGGCATGGCGAAGGCCATGGAGTTTTTTCAGCTCTGCTGCCTTGGTCTGGCGCTCATAGAAGCGGAGCTGCTGGACGTAGTTCCGGTGCGGCGGGATCAGGGCGCCGCCACCCACGAACTGTTGGATCTCCTCGAGCAGAGTTCTCTGGGAGTCCCGGGTGATCGGCACTGAGCGGGCTCTCCCGCCCTTGGTCCAGCTGGCTTTCAGGCAGATGTGGTCTTGGCGGACGGCATAGCGGGGGGCGAACTTGATGGCTTCCTCACGCCGGAGGCCGAACTCGGCCTGGAGCCTGAGGCTCAGCCTGATGCAGGGGTCTTTGATCCTGGCCAGTTTCCTGGGGTCGAGATCCTGGGCCTTGGAGGTTTCTGCCACGTAATGGCGCTCCCCGATGCCGTAGGCATGGTTGTCCCGGGCCACCACACTGGCCTTGTTCACCTTGGCGGCCCACCAGCGCAGGACCGCGAGCCGGTTCTTTACGGTACCAATGGTGAGGCCCTGGTCTTTCCAGAGAGAGACCAGGGCCTCGACGTGTTTCGGTTTGAGCGAGTGTGCACCGAGCCGTCTGTAGCCCAGCGCATACAACTGATCGGCCATCTGGCTCAAAAGGCGTTCTCGAATCTCCCGTGTCGCATGGCTCCCGTCCCGGTTGTTCCGGCAGAGGGCTTTCAGCTGGTAGTTCAGGTCCTTCATGGTGCTCAATCTCGTTCGGTTAGTTTTTCTGACCAGCTCGCAGCCCGGTGGGCTTGCGAGGTCCGAGATATCCTCGGAGTCGGTCCAGGGACACCAGTCCCAGAGGGATGGCAATTCTTGCCAGTCCCTACGGCCTGAAGCCTCGATCAGGTTCGCCGGTGGCGCTCTGTTGAGCGCTCCGCCGGCGGCTACCAGTGGCCCCCAAGGGGCCAGTACGAACGGTGATTCACCTCCTTTTGGCTAATGGACACGAGAACAGCTCTGCGCCTAAGGCACAGGACTAGAAAATGCCGGACACAGAGGTCTTGGCGATTTGAAGAAGCTGGCAGGGAAGCCAGCGATTTTTCTGAAGATGCGGAACCAGGGGCGTTCCGCGAATTTGAATGGGCCGGGCTATCTGATCCCGGCTTGGATCAAGCAGTCTCGAAGAGACTCCCTGACCCCAGGCAGGCTAACCCCTGCCAGGTGCCGCTTTACCGCAGCGGCTGCGGATCATCGTTGGAAAACTAGACCCGATTTCTCGGCTTGTAAAGCCTGCGTCTCGGCTTCAATTGCCACCCCCGACAGGGTTCCTGACCATTGTTGTCTGGTGCTGTC
>DASRVH010000103.1:0-11228 GCA_035655155.1 Woeseiaceae bacterium | reverse complement strand
CCAGAATGCCGGCCACAGGCCCTGGCCGGAGGGGAACTTTATGCTCGCCTCAATACGGCCGTACTTGAATGCGAAGCGGTCACGGGTGGTGATCCGCGCCGACGTGTAACCGAAGTCTCCCACGGTCTCGCGCCGCGCGGTGATCTTCAGCACACCATTCTCGAGCTGCGCGTTGTCCGGCAGATACCACTGCAGCTCGTTGTTTCCCCACCCCGAAGGCAGACCGGTAATGCCGCCGTCGCCGACGAAGTCGGAACCGTCGCCGGACTCGAAGAACCAGGTCTCCGGATCGAGCTTTGCGCTGTCGAATTCGTCGCTCCACACCAGAGTCAGCAGATCGCCGTCGCCCACCGGAAACGTCGTCGGTATCTCCAGCGTCGGGTTACTGATGTTGAAGTTGGTCCGGGTGGTGGTATCCGCCGCCGGGATGTCGATCGGCTCGACCTGCTCCAGCGGTTGATCACGGTCTTCCTGGGTGCAGGCCGACAGCGCCACCAGGGTGGCCAGAGCGGCGACAAAGCGTGGCAATCCTTGCGGGCCGGGCATCATAGGTTCTCCCTCAAAGACGGAAAGCCCGAAGGCTTGAGGCTGATTGGCTGGGTGACGCTGACCCGCGCCCGGGGATCCGGGGCCGGGATCAGGATCGGGCAGATGCGCGGTTCGACGTGGGGCAGGAACGCGGCGCGCTCGATGCCGATGAATTCGCACAGAGATGAAGTCGCTGCCGGCGGCAGCGCAACGCGCGGCGGCACGTCGTTACCAGGTCTCATAGCTCCCCCCCCGAAAATCGATCCCGCAAAGCCGGGAAATCGTCATATCGTCGTTTTCGGCTAACAGGATTATCAGAGATTGACAGCGTTGTCAATTTGACGGGCGCGCACAGCTCTGCCGGTCCTGCCGACATAGTGCTGTCTCGTCGCCCGGGGGCGGGCGATCCGGCCTTCCAGGCCGGGATCAGCCGGCGAGCGGGGCTCGCCGGCTGCGGCGTTGGGCGGGGAATCCGGCGCTAGGCGGCCTGGCGCCCGGGGGCGAAGTAGCGGGCGAGGATGTTCTCGAGTCCGCGCATCGTGCGCGGCCGCTCTTCCCGGACTTCCACCGGCGCGGGCCGCCGCAGTCTGGCGTCCCAGGCCTCGTTGATCTTGTCGTCGGGCACGGTGGGCACGATGACGAACGGGTTGATCGCCGCCCTGCCTCTCAGGCTGAACCGGAACGGGTCACGGGTTCGGTTGGCTTCGATACGCATGTCTTACTCTCCATAGCGAACGTGCTTCTTGCGATCTGCCGGCGTGTTCGGCCGACGCCACACAAGATAGGGCCATGGAGGTGCGTCCACAAACGAAGAAAACTCACGCCAGGGTTGAGAAAAAATCAACCGCCTTCGGTGAAATTCTCGAGAATCCAGTGTCTTAGGAGTCCGATCGCCGGGTCGTCGGCGTCCTCGAAACGGCTGATGAGGTAGTAGCTGACCTCCTCGACGAGTTCCTGCTCGAACAGCCGCACGATGCTGCCGTACTTGAACCAGAGGTCGGCGATCGGCACCGGCACCAGCGCCGCACCGATGCCGCGCTCGCAGGCGCGCACGACGGCGATCATCGAGTCCAGCCGCGTGACCTTGCTGCCCTTCGGCAGCGAGATGCCGCTGGCCCGGGACCAGCGCTCCCAGGCGGTGGGGTGGGTCTCGTGCACGATCAGGGGGAAGTCGCTCGTCACGCGTTTCCCGCTCACGGTCAGCTTCTTGCGGAACTCCGGCGACCCCGCCGCCACCAGACGCAGGGGCATCAGCAGGTCGGACCTGACGCTCGCGGGCGGCGAGCGGAACAGGCGGATGGACAGGTCGGCGTCGGCGGGATGGGTCTCGGCGGTCTCGTCGCTGGTGCCCACCTCGATGTCGATGTCCGGGTGTTCCTCGGTGAACTCGCTCAGCCGCGGCACGAAATACTCGCTGGCGAAGAACGGCTGCACGGACATGCGGATCGAGGGGCGGCGCGTGTCTTTCTTGTAGGCCGCGACCACGGTGTCCAGCTGCTCGATCAGCGGCCAGGTCTCCTCGTACAGCGAGCGGCCGGTCTTCGTCAGCCGCAGTTCGCGCGCGTTGCGCTCGAAGAGCTGCTCGCCGAGCTCCTGCTCCAGGCTCTTTATCTGGTGGCTGACGGCCGACGCCGTGATGTAGAGCTCCTCGGCGGCATTACGGAAGCTCTCGTGCCTGGCCGCGACGCAGAACGTTCGCAATCCGCGCAGCGAGAGACTGGAGCGACCGGCCATGGGTGGTCAGGCGCTCTCGACGAGCCGGAAGGCGGCCTGCAATTCGGTGGCCGAGCTGCCGCCGATCCAGGCGTGGAACTCCCCCGGCTCGGTCCGGAGCCGCATGTCCCGGCCGTAGAAGGCGAGATCCTCCGCCCGCAGGACGAAGGAGACGGTGGTCCGCTCGCCAGGCTCCAGCCGCAGGCGGCGGAACCCCTTCAGCTCCCGGACCGGCCGGGTGACGTTGCCGACGAGGTCGCGGACGTAGAGCTGGGCCACCTCAACGGCCGGACGCTCCCCGGTGTTGGCGACGTCGGCGCTGACGGTGATCGAGTCGCCCAGCACCAGCTCTTCGACGTCGGTGCGGATGTTCTGGTAGTCGAAGGTCGTGTAGGACAGCCCGTGGCCGAACGGGAACAGCGGCGTGTAGCCGGCGTCCAGGTGGAAGGCCGTCATGCCGAGCGAGAGCTGGGGCGCGCTGGGGTCGATGTCGTCGATGTGCACCACGGTGTCGGGCGAGGGCGGCTTGCCGGTATTCTTGTGGTTGTAGTAGATCGGCACCTGCCCGACCATGCGCGGGAAGGTCGCCGGCAGTTTGCCGCACGGCGATTCCACCCCGAACAGGAGGTCGGCCAATGCCGGGCCCGCCATCGTGCCCGGATGCCAGGCGTACAGGATCGCGTCGACCCGATCCACGATATCGGAGAGCGTCAGCGGCCGGCCGGCGAGGATCACCGCAATCACCGGCTTGCCGACCTCGCTCACCCGGGCGACCAGTTCCGACTGGGCCCCGGGCAGACCGATGTCCGCTCGCGAATGCGCCTCGCCCGACAATATGGCCTCCTCGCCCAGGAACAGCAGCACGGCATCGGCGTCCGCGGCCAGCGCCGCGGCTTCGTCGAAGACGGCCGTGTCGCGGCTGCGCGAGGTGTCCATCGCGCGCAGATAGCGGACGTCGACCTCTTCGCCTGCTTGTTCGCGAATGGCCTGCAGCGGCGTGACGCTGAGGTCTTCGTCGCCGTCGAATATCCACGTGCCCAGCTGGTCATGGGGCGCATCGGCCAGGGGGCCGATCACGGCGAGAGTGCGCGTCGCCTCCGTCGACAGCGGCAGGGCCTTGCACTCGTTCTTCAACAGGACGGCGCTCTGCAGGGCCGCGCGTTTCGCCGTCGCCAGCGCCTGCTCGTCCGCCGCCGCGGGGAAGGCGCCGGGGTCGGTGTAGGGGTTCTCGAACAGGCCGAGGCGGAACTTGAGGGCGAGGATGCGCGTGACCGCCGCATCGATGCCGGCGGGATCGATCTCGCCTTCCTCGACCAGCTGGGCCAGGTGGCAGAGGTAGGCATCGCCGTGCATCTCCATGTCCACTCCCGCCCGGGCCGCCTCCAAGGCGGAGCCCCGGTCGTCCGCGGTCAGGCCATGGATGCTGAGCTGGCGGATGGAGTCCCAGTCGCTGACCACCAGGCCTTCGAAGTTCCATTCGCCACGCAGCACCGTATCCAGGAGGAATTCGTTCGCGGTGGCCGGCACGCCGTCGACTTCGCTGAAGGAGGTCATCAGGGTGGCGACGCCGGCGTCCACCGCGGCGCGGAAGGGACGCAGGTGGACGTTGCGCAATTCGTTCTCGGGGACGTTGGCGGTGGCGTAATCGCGGCCGCTCTCGGCAGCGCCATAGCCCGCAAAGTGTTTGGCGCAGGCGGCGATCGTTCCCGCATCCGACAGTCCGGCCCCGTGTTCGGCCCCATGTTCGCTCCCCTCCCTGTCGCCCTGATAACCGCGCACCATCGCGGCGCCGAGCACGCTCGCGAGCTGCGGATCCTCGCCGAGGCTCTCCGCGATGCGGCCCCAGCGCGGGTCGCGCGCGATGTCGATCATCGGGGCGAAAGTCCAGTTGATCCCGGCGGCGGCAGCCTCCCGGGCGGCGACGGCTGCGCACTCGGCGGCGAGCTGCGGGTTCCAGCTCGCCGCCTGACCCAGCGGGATGGGAAAGATGGTGCGGAAGCCGTGTATCACGTCGCGGCCGATCAGCAGGGGAATGCCGAGCCGGCTCTCCTCGACGGCGATGCGCTGCAGCTCGTTCACGGTATCCACGTTCACCTCATTCAGCACGGAGCCGACGCGCCCGGCGCGCAGAGCCTCGGCGAGGTAGTCGTGGATGTAGCTCTCGCCGCCGTTGACCTGGCTCATCTGCCCGATCTTCTCGTGCAGCGTCATCTCGGCCAGCAGGGCCCCGACGCGCCGGCCGATCGGGTCGGCAGCGTGGACGGGACTGGCCTTCGATCTCGTCATCGGAACCTCGCAGGAGCCTTTTGGCGGAACAGGATTTACGCCGCACTACGCCGGCACGCAGTATCGCGATCACCGGGCGATCACCGGGCGTTCAGGCGGGGCCCGATCGGGCCGGGTCCCGCGTCCGGCCGGCCGTCTGCATCCGGACGAATTATCGGCCGAAATGTCTAGCGATTATCGAACGTGTTTGACAGCGCTGTCAATTTAACGCAGCATATTCCGACTGGCTTTGTGCTGTCGGGGGGCACACGAAGAATAATGAACGAAGCCGCACACTACGAGACTGCACCGCAGGATCGCATTCCGTTTCCGCTGAAGCTCATCTACGGGCTCGGCGCCTTCGTCAACAACCTGCTGGCCGGCGCCATCGGCGGCATGATCATCGTGCTCAATCTCGGCCTCGGCATGAACCCCGCCCTCGTGGGGCTGCTGGGTGCCCTGCCCCGGCTGACCGACGCGATCACCGACCCGCTGATGGGTTATATCTCGGACCATACCAAGTCCAAATGGGGCCGGCGGCGTCCGTACATCTTCGTTGGCGCGATCGCCGTCGCCATCATCTACGCGATCCTCTGGCAGCTGCCGGAGGGCAAGAGCGATGCGTTCTATTTCTGGTACTTCCTCAGCGGCTCGCTGATCTTCTACCTCGCCTACACGGTGTTTGCCACACCGTGGGTGGCGCTCGGCTACGAACTCACGCCCGACTATCACGAGCGCACCCGCCTGATGGGCGTGCAGAACTTCATCGGCCAGCTCGCCTACGTGGTGGCGCCCTGGTTCCTGTGGATCATGCAGAACGAGGCCTGGTTCGACGACATGGCACAGGGCGCGGCGGGTCTCGCGATCATCATCGCCGTCGTCGTCGCCGCCGTCGGCGTGCTGCCCGCCATCTTCCTGCGGGAGCGCTTCAAGGAGGCCGCCCTGGGGGATGCCGACCCGAAGGCGGAACTCGCCGTCGCCGGCAGTGCGTTCTTGCACAGCATGCTCGACTTCTTCCGCGGCTTCGCGATCTCCCTGAAGTTCAGGCCGTTCGTCAAGCTCTGCATCGCCACGTTCCTGGTCTTCAACGGCTTTATGCTGATCGCATCGTTCCAGTTTTACGTCATCATCTATTACGTCTTCGGCGGCGACACCAGCCTGGGGTCGAAATACGCCGGCTACTCGGGGACGCTCGGCGCCATATCGACGTTCCTGGTGATCATCTTCATCACCTGGCTGGGAACCCGGATCGGCAAGCAGCGCGCGTTCTACGTCGCCATCGGGGTTTCCATGGTGGGCTATGCGCTGAAGTGGGTCTGCTACAACCCGGAAGTGCCGTGGCTGCTGCTGCTACCCGCGCCCCTGATGGCCTTCGGACTCGGCGGCCTGTTCACCCTGATGCCCGCCATGATCTGCGACGTCGTGGATGCCGACGAGGTCAATACCTACGAGCGGCGCGAAGGCATGTACGGCTCCATCTTCTGGTGGGTCGTCAAGCTGGGCATGGCCGCGGCGCTCGCGGCCAGCGGCTTCCTGCTGAACGCGACGGGTTTCGACGTCGAACTGGGCGGCAATCAGACCGACCGCGCCATCTACCTGATGCGGGTGTGTGATGCCTTCATCCCGGCGGCAGCCTCGGCCATCGCGATCTGGGTGATCTCCACCTACTCGATCACAGAGGAGAAGGCACACGAGGTCCGCCTGCACCTGGAGGCCCGCCGGGGCGCCGTCTGACCGGCCGGCGACGCGCAACCGCCCCGGAAAGACGGCTCACGGCAGCTCGCGCCGGATACGTTCTTTCAGCATCGTGTAAGCCTGTTCGAAGGCTGCGTCGATCTCGGCTTCGGTGCCCGCGGCCTTCGCCGGATCCGGCGTGCTCCAGTGCAGCTTCGTGTATCCGCCCGGAAAGGCGGGGCAGGACTCGGCCGCGGCGGAGTCGCACACGGTGATCACGTAGTCGAACGACTCGTCGGCGTACGCGTCCCAGGATTCGCTGCGCGGCTCGCCCGGGTCGATGCCGTGGCGGCGCAGCGTTTCGAGCGCCTTCGGGTGCACGTAGCCGGCCGGCCGGCTGCCGGCGCTGCAGGCTGCATAGCGGCCCTCGCCGAGGTGATTCAGGAGCGCCTCCGCCATGACCGAGCGGCAGGAGTTGCCGGTGCAGAGGACGAGTATCCGTTTCGCGGCGTCGGATCCGGACATGGCGTGTCTCAGCAACAGGGACCGGTGGCGGTGTCCTTCGTCCGCGCCGGGTGGTCATGACCGTAAACCGCAGACTCGCCCCGGGTCAGGAACGTCTCCCAGGCCACGTCCTGGGGATCGCTGATCCACTGCTTCTTCGAACGGGCATAGCAGCAGGTAGTCTCGCCCTCGTCCAGCACGGGGCCGCCCGCCTCCTGCAGGCGCTCGTGGATTTCTGCCAGCTCGCCGTCGTCCTCGGCCTGGATGCCGAGATGGTTCACGCCCCGGCCCGGCTGGCGGGTGCTGATGGCGAAGTTCACCCGTGGGTCTTCCAGCATCCAGCGGGCGTAGTCGGGCTTCAGCACGCCCGGCCCGGCGGCGAACAGACGCGAGTAGAAGCGGACGGAGGCGTCGAGATCCTCGACGCTGAGGCTAACATGCAGGCGTTTCATGGCTGGTTTCTCCTTCGGGCAGGGGGCTGCAGCAATCCGCCAGCACGCTGTCCAGGACCGGGGTACAGACCTCCGGCGCGCCCTGGCAGCAGTCCTCGAGCAGGAAGCCGAGCAGCGCCCGGGTACCGTCGAAATCGACGCTGTAGATGATGCTGCGCCCCTCCCGCCGCGAACGAATCAGGCCGGCATTCGACAGGGTGGCGAGGTGGGTGGACAGCGTGTTGTGGGGGATGCCGAGCGCCTCGGCGATGGCCCCGGCCGGCATCCCCGCGCCGCCGGCCCGTACCAGCAGGCGGAAAGTGGACAGCCGGCTGTCCTGGGCGAGCGCGGCGAGCGAGCGTGTGGCGGTTGTTATTTCCATATGTCGAGAATAATCGACAGATTTTGGGATTGTCAATGGCGGCGCGGCCTGCCGGCCGGGCAAGGCGGTGCCCGGGCAGGATAGAATCCCGCCTTCGCCCGCCGAACCCCGGAGCCCGGCATGCAGCAGATCGTCGATGCGATCAACGGATTCGTCTGGAGCGCGCCCCTCGTCTACCTGTGTCTGGGCGCCGGCCTGCTGTTCTCGGTGCTCACCCGTTTCGTCCAGGTGCGCCTGTTCGGCGAGATGGTGCGGCTGCTGTTCGCCGGCAGCGAATCGAAGCGCGGCATCTCTTCCTTCCAGGCCCTGACCGTCTCACTCTCCGGCCGGGTGGGCACCGGCAACATCGCCGGCGTGGCGGCCGCCATCGGCTTCGGCGGGCCCGGCGCCGTCCTCTGGATGTGGATCGTCGCCTTCCTCGGCGCTGCCACGGCCTACATCGAGTCCGCGCTCGGTCAGATCTACAAGGAAGAGGAGGAAGGCGAGTACCGCGGCGGGCCGGCCTTTTATATCGAGAAGGCGATGGGGCTCAAGTCCTACGCCTGGGTGTTCGCAGTCACCACCATCATCGCCACCGGCCTGCTGCTGCCCGGCGTCCAGTCGAACGCCATCGGCAATGCCGTGGAGCTGGCCTTCGGCAACGGCGCGGAGCTCACGACCGGGCTCGGCACCGTCAGCTATGCCAAGCTGGGCGCCGCCATTGCCGTGGTCTCCGTGCTGGGTTTCATCATCTTCGGCGGCGTGAAGCGCATCGCGCATTTCACCCAGGTGGTCGTGCCCTTCATGGCGCTGGGCTATATCGTGACCGCGGTGGGCATCGTGAGCATGAACGCCTCGGCACTGCCCGGCATCGTGGGCCTCATCGTCGAGCATGCCTTCACCATCGAGGCCGTCACCGGCGGCGCGGTATTCTGGGGCGTGAAGCGCGGCATCTTCTCCAACGAGGCGGGTCAGGGGACCGGCCCCCACGCCGCCGCCGCCTCCGAGGTGGATCACCCGGCCCAGCAGGGGCTGGTGCAGGCGTTCTCGGTGTACGTGGATACCCTGTTCGTCTGCACGGCCACCGCGTTCATGATCCTGATCACCCACTCCTACAACGTCGTCGACGGCAACGGCACGCCGCTGGCCGGCTTCCATTTCGTGGACGCCGCCATCGATCCGAACACACCCACCTTCACCCAGCTGGCGGTGGAGAGCGCGCTGCCGGGCTTCGGCAAGCCCTTCGTCGCCATCGCGCTGTTCTTTTTCGCCTTCACGACGCTGCTGGCCTACTACTACATCGCAGAGACCAATGTCGCCTATCTGCGCCGCTTCTTCCGCATTCCCTACGAGCTCACCATCCTCAAGCTGGCCCTGATGGCCTCGGTTTTCTACGGCGCGGTACGCACGGCCAGCCTGGCCTGGGGGCTCGGCGAGATCGGCGTCGGACTCATGGCATGGCTGAACATCGTCGCCATCCTGATCCTGTTCTTCCGGGCACACCCGGCCATGACCGCCCTGTGGGACTACGAACGCCAGCGCCGGGCAGGGGTGGCACGCTACACGTTCGATCCCGAGCAGCTCGGCATCCGTAACGCGGACTTCTGGCGGGAGCGTCTGCACAGGACGCGCAACGCGGACGGTTGAGGGGAGCGATGGCGCGGGATCGTAAAGTTGACTCGCCCTGGGTGCTCGGTCTCAGCGCCTCCCACAACGGCGCCGCCTGCCTGCTGCACGGCCACCGCATCGTGGCGGCCATGCAGGAGGAGCGGCTTGCCGGCAAGAAGCGGGCCCGCCTGCAGGGCGCACGGCCCTCGCTCGCCATCCGCTATTGCCTCGGCCAGGGCGGCATCACCGCGGCGGACCTCGACCTGGTCGTCCTCTGCGCGCAGAGCGATACGCGCTTGCCGGAGAACGACGTCGGCGCCAATCCGGACCTCGCCGTGAAGACCCACGGCACCCCGGTGCTCACTCTCTCCCACCACGCGGGCCACGCGGCGAGCGCCTTCGCCACGTCCGGGTTCGAGGACGCCGCCAATCTCGTGGTCGACGGCATGGGATCGCCGGACAGCGATCTCTCCGCGGACGAGCGGGCGGCGATCATAGACACCGGCGTGAGCGGCGGCGAGACCACCTCGCTGTATCGCTCGGAAGGCACGGCACTGACCACGGTGGAGAAGCACCTGGCTGAGGGCGGCCGCTGGCTGAAGCCGGCGCCGGCGGGCAGCTCGATGCCCGGCTTCGCGAGCCTGGGCGGCCTCTTCTCGGCGGCAGCGCAGCAGATCTTCGGCGACCCCATGGAGGCCGGCAAGGTGATGGGGCTCGCCCCCTACGGCAGGCCGACGATCCCCGCCGCCGAGTTCTTCGAGATCCGGGAAGGCCGCTTTCACTTCTCGGACGCCGTGCCCCGCCGATTTAACGCGGATCAGCGCTGGCCGGACGACCGGGAGGCCTGCGCGGAGCTCGCCGCCTCCGTGCAGAACGCGCTGGAGGTGGCGCTGCTCCACCTCGTCGCCGGCGCCCGCGAACGCTGCGGCAGCCGCAACCTGGTCTACTCCGGCGGCGTCGCGCTGAACAGCGTCGCCAATGAGCGCATCATCCGCGAAGGCGGCTTCGAGCGGGTCTACGTGATGCCGGCGGCCGAGGACTCCGGACCTGCCGTCGGCGCCGCCTACCACGGCCTCTGGCATCTCACCGGCGAGTACAGGCCCCGGGAGCTGGCGCGGGACGGCTTCGGCGCGGTGTACGGCGACGGCGAGGTCGCGCGCGCCATCGAAGGCACGCCGGCGGTCATCGAACGCGAGACGACCGACGCGGTGGAAGAGGCGGTCGACCTGCTCGCCGGCGGCAGCATCATCGGCTGGTTCACCGGTCCCTCGGAGCTGGGCCCCCGCGCGCTCGGCCAGCGCAGCATCCTCTGTGACCCCCGCCGGCCGGACGCCAAGGAGACGCTGAACGCCCGGGTGAAACACCGCGAGGCCTTCCGCCCTTTCGCGCCGGTCGTGCCCCTGGAAGAAGCCGGCAGCTGGTTCGAACTGGACGGCACCGATCCGGCGAGTCCGTTCATGCTGCGGGTGATGGCCTTCCGCGAGGAGCGGCGCGCCGAGGTGCCGGCCGTGGTCCATGTCGACGGCACGGGCCGGGTGCAGACCGTCACCCGGGAGGCGAACGGCCGCTATTACGAACTCGTGCGCCGCTTCGGCGAGCGCACCGGCGTGCCGATACTGCTCAACACCTCCTTCAACGTCATGGGCGAGCCCATCGTGGAGACGCCGGAGGACGCGCTGTGGTGTCTGCTCCTCACCGACCTGGATGCGTGCGTGTTCGACGGTGCCGTCGTGACGAAGCAGCCCGGCTACCGCGCGCTTGGCGACCTGCGGCCGTATTTCCTCACCCGCCCGACAGCGGTGCAGCGGCGCGGGTCGGGGGTGGCCGCGATCTTCGAGGTGGCGACACCCTGGGGGCCGCACACCTTCGGCCTGCAGGACGAGACCGTGGTGCGGGCGCTCGATGTGCTGCTGGGCGGCGCCATGGACGGCGGCACGCCGGCCGACGTGGTATTCGACCGGCTGCGGCGCGCGCTCGGCCCCATGCCGGACACCTACCTGATCCGCCTGTTCGCCCAGTTCCGGCGCTGGCGTATGATTTCTTTCCGCGCCTAGACTGGGAAGCCCTGCGAGAGGCCCGACCGGACCATGCCCGATACCGACGGCAACGAGAGCGCAGCATCCGGCGACGACGCCCGCGCCACG
>DASRVH010000102.1:0-2864 GCA_035655155.1 Woeseiaceae bacterium | reverse complement strand
TCCATCACCAGCCCCTGGTTCCCGGCTGCGATCTTCTTCGACAGGATGGAGGCGGTGATCAGTGGTATGGACTCCACCGTCGCGGTGACGTCGCGGATGGCGTAGAAGCGCCGGTCCGCCGGCGCCAGATCCGCCGTCTGGCCGATGATGGCGCAGCCGACGTCTGCGACGACCCGGCGGAAACGGTCCAGGTCCGGCGTCGACTCGTAGCCCGGGATGCTGTCGATCTTGTCCAGCGTGCCGCCGCTGTGGCCGAGGCCGCGGCCGGAGATCATGGGGACGTAGCCGCCGCAGGCGGCGACGATGGGCGCCAGCAGGAAGCTCACCTTGTCGCCGACGCCGCCGGTGGAGTGCTTGTCCGCCACCGGGCCGCCGAGGGCGTCCGCATCCCATTCCAGCATGGTGCCGGAGGCGGCCATGCGGCTGGTGAGTTCCGCCGCCTCGTCGAATTCCATGCCGCGCAGGAAGACCGCCATGGCCAGGGCGGAGACCTGCTCGGCGGGGATGCTGCCGTCGGCGAGGCCGGCGACGAAGAACGCGATCTCCTCGGCGGAGAGGCTGCCGCCGTCGCGTTTCCTGCGGATGACATTGGTCATTAACATGGTTAATCGGGATCGGGCCTGAAGGCCCTCCTACATGACCTCCAACGGGCGGGGCCAGACGCGGGCTTTTTCGGCTTCCGGGATGAAGCTCTTCGCCGCGGCCAGGTCGTTCAGGCGCTCGAACTCCGCGCGGGTGTAGCCCTGCTCCTCGGCCAGGACGCGGTATTCGTGGCAGAGGTCGATGCCGAACAGCCCCGGGTCGTCGGAGTTGATGGATACCGGCACGCCGGCCTCCATCAGCCGGCGAATCGGGTGTTCGGCCGTGGAGGGTACGGCGCTGGTCAGCCAGTTGCTGGTGGGGCACACCTCCAGCAGGACGTCGCGCTCGATGACGAACGCCATCACGGCCGGGTCGCGGACGATGTGAATGCCGTGGCCGATGCGCTCGGCGCCGAGCACTTCGATGGCGTCGCGGACCTGCTGCGCGGCGTCCGGCGTGGGCTCCTCGCCGGCATGGGTGGTGAAGTGCAGGCCGGCGGCGCGGGCCTTCTCCACCAGCGGCAGGAAGCGCGCCTGGTTGCCGTCGTCGTGGTCCGCCATGTCGAGTCCCACGAAGGTATCCCGGCACTCGACGATGAAGTCTGCCGTGTACGCCGCCCGCTCGTCGCTCAGGGTCTTCTGGATGATGCCGATGAGCCCGGTGGCCACGGGCAGGTCGCGGGCGCGCACGAGGCCGGCGACGATCGCCCGGTGGATGCGCTCGAAATCGAGATGCGGATGGGCGGCGGCGATGAAGTCCGGCGAGTAGCGGAGTTCAAAGATGCGGATGCCCTGGTCGGCGGCGTATTCCACCGCCTCGTAGGCCAGCCGCTCGATGACTTCCTCGTTCGCCCACACCGACTGGATGTTGGCGAACGCGCGCAGTGCCGTCTCCAGGTCCTCCAGCGGCTCGGTGAGCAGCCATTCCCGGCGAAAGGCCGCCTCGTCGGCGGGCACGTCACGGCCGAGCGCCGTGGCCACCTCGCGCAGGGTGCCGGGACGCACGCAGGCCTCCAGGTGACAGTGGAGTTCCGCCTTCGGCAGGGCGGCGATCTCTTCCGGACTCATCCCGGCGGCCGCCTGTTATCATTTCGCGCACGCCATGCGGCACCCCTGCACGCACAGCCCATGCACGACCCGGTAGAAACCATGACGAAACCCGATCGATACCCCGACATCCGACGCTCCCTCGCATTGTTGTTGCTGGCGGCGCTGGCCGCCGCCGGTTGCAGTCCGGAAGCGCCGGCAGAGCGTAGCACATCGGCCGACGAGGATCGGACCCCGGTGGACCTGATCGTGGCCGGCGACTACGTCGTCGCCATGGACGACGACTGGACCCTCATCGAGAACGGTGCCGTCGCGGTCGCCGACGGGCGTATCGTCGCGGTGGACACCGCCGAGGCGGTGGACGCGGCCTACGCGGCCGCCGAGCGCATCGCCGGCGACAACCGGGTGGTGCTGCCCGGCCTCATCAACGGCCACACCCACGCGGCCATGAGCCTGCTGCGGGGCATCGCCGACGACTACGCCCTGATGGACTGGCTGAACAACTACATTTTCCCCGCCGAGGTCGCCTTCGTCGACGCCGAGTTCGTGCGCATCGGCACCGAGCTTGCCTGCTGGGAGATGATCCGCGGCGGCACCACCATGTTCGTGGACATGTACTACTACCCGGACACCATCGCGGAGGTGGTCGAGTCCTGCGGACTGCGGGCCATGGTGACCACGGCCGTGCTGGACCAGAGGACGCCGGACGCGGAGGGCGCGGGCGATGCGCTGGCGAAAGGCATCGAATACGTCGAGCGCTGGCAGGGGCGCTCGGAGCGCATCATCCCGGCGTTCGGCCCCCACTCCAACTACACCCTCAAGCCGGAGCATCTCGCGGCGGTCCGCGACGCGGCCCAGCAACTCGGCGTGCCGATGAGCATCCACCTCTCCGAGTCGCCGTTCGAGGTGGAGATGACCCGGGAGAACTACGGCACCACCACCATCACCATGCTGGAGGAGATGGACTTCTTCGCCGTGAAGACCATCGGCGCGCACGTCGTGTGGCCGCAGCCGGAGGAGATCCCCGTGCTGGTCGAGCGGAGAGTCGGCGCCATTCACAACCCGACCTCCAACATGAAGACCGCCGCCGGCGTGTCGCCGGTGACGGAGATGCTCGCCGCCGGCGTGCTGATGGGGCTCGGCACCGACGGCGCCGCCAGCAACAACGACCTGGACATGTGGGAGGAGATGCGTCTCGCCGCCTTCCTGCAGAAGGTGGAGGAGATGGATCCCCAG
>DASRVH010000101.1:0-5861 GCA_035655155.1 Woeseiaceae bacterium | reverse complement strand
TACAGTTCTGCGTACGGCATCCCGAAGGTGTCGCCGTCCTCGATGCGGCCGCTCGCGTAACCCCGGTCGAACCAGCGCATGCGCTGCTCGGAGGTGCCGTGGGTGAATGCGTGTGGCGTCACCCGGCCGCGGGTGCGCTGCTGAATGGCGTCGTCGCCGATGCGGTTGGCCGCACGCATGGCCTCCTCGATGTCGCCGCGGTCGAGATAGCGCTGGTTGTGCCGCGCCCACACGCCGGCGAAGAAGTCGGCCTGCAGCTCGAGACGCACCGACCACTGGTTGTAATCCGGCTGGCCGCGACGCTGCGCTACCTTCCCGGAGATGCCGAGCAGATTCTGCACGTGATGCCCGACCTCATGCGCGATGACGTACGCCTGTGCGAAGTCGCCCGGCGCGTCGAACTGGCGGGCGAGGTCGTCATAGAAGCCCAGGTCGACGTAGATCTTCCGGTCGGCGGGGCAGTAGAACGGCCCCATGCGGGCATCGCCCGTGCCGCAGGCGGTGGGATGCCGGTCACGGTAGATGACGAGCCGCGGCGGCTGGTAGGTGCGGCCTATCCGCTGGAACTCCCGGGTCCAGATGTCCTCGGTCATCGCGAGCGTCACGTTGACGAAGTCGAACAGCTCTTCCTCTTCAGGCGAGGCCTGGTAGGCCACCTCCTGCATCTGGCCGCTGCCCGGGCCCGCGAGCATGGCAGGATCGATCAGGCCTGCCTGCCAGGCGATGACGCCGGCGACGGCGACGACGAGCAGCCCCTTCAGCCCGAAGATACGCAGAACCAGATTGACGATCGTTCCCAGCCCGCCGATCCCGCGGCCGCCCGCCATCCGCCGCCCGCGGGCGTCGGTGACGTTGGTGCTGCGCCGGTAGCCTTTCCACTTCATGCAGGCAGTTTATCCCGCCCCCATCATTTGTAGGAGGGCCTTCAGGCCCGATATTTTGGGGGATCGGGGCTGAAGCCCCTCCTGCCAGCCCCTCCTACATGATGATGAGGAACGAGAAAGGCCCCCGGATTCGCGAATCCGGGGGCCCTGTCGCCCAAGCCTCAATGCGTCTGTGTCAGAGGTTGCGGCGCATCTCCGCCGGCAGCCCGACGTCCGGCTTGTCGAAGTCGCATACGCCATCGGGGAAGATGCGCTTCAGCGCCACCACCTCCTCGGGCGCGGGATCCCACACGCCGTAGAGCCCCTTGTCGATGGCGGTCTCCACCGGCTGCAGCTCGCACTTGAAGATGCTGCCCTTGAACGGGCCGCCGGCGACGATGCGGGAGGTGGAGTAGGGCGGGAAGCGCTCGGTGCACGCGCCCTCCGGGTTCTCATTGAGGATGCCGTCCCAGACGTTGTCGCCCGCGGCGTACTCGGTGCCGTCCTTGTTGAAGCAGCGATCGACTGCCAGCGGCGGCTTTGCGCCGGCGACGCCGAGATGCGGGTTCTCGAGCAGGTTCGTCATCCACTGGTCCATGACCTGGAAGGCTTCCGGCGTCTGGTCGAACTCCGGCCCGTCCGGTCCGATGTCGGTCATCCAGATCACCTGGTTATCCGCCGAGCCCTGGCCGTCGATCATGCGCTGGCGCGCCGCGAACGACTGATGCGAGTTGTGCATGTCGAGGATCGGCTCCTGGTACGGACGCCAGTCGATGGTCGGAATTTCGTGATCGCCCAGGAATACCAGGCCGGCCTCATAGGCACGCTGCATGGCCAGCAGGTCGCCCTCCTTGCGCGGCGCCGGGTTGGCCGGATCGACGCTGTACACCTGGTTCTTTGCGCTCCAGGGATCGTACAGCGCGGGAGAAAACGGGCCGAGGAACGGGAAGGTCTCCTGTTGCATCTCGGGTTCCGTTACCCAGCCGCCGATCACGGAGTTGATCGTCAGAAATTCCTGCGGCGAGATATCGCCGTTGGCCACGGCCTGGAGCCCGTACTGCACGCCGACGTTGTCCCAGAAATTGCGGGCATAGCCGTCCTCACGCGTGCCGTAGATATTCACCAGGTCGCCGAAGTGGGTCCACTGGATTTCCGCGATGGCGGACTGAGGCACGTAGTACTCCTGGAAGTCCGCGCGGCCGAACAGCGGGTTCAGCACCAGCGGCGAGAGCCCCCGCCAGCCGTTCACGCATTCGGACAGACCATTCGACTGGGTGAACACGTTGAACAGGTCGTCCTCCGCGTTCATGCCTTCGATGAGCGTCCGGTTGGACCAGGTGTCCCAGAGCGGGTTGGGCGAGATGGCATCCATATAGAACTCGATCAACTCGCAGTCGCCCACGTGAATGGCCTGCGTGACCATGTCCGGGTAGGAGAGCTGCGGGATGGCGGCATCGAGCAGGCCCTTGTGGTTCTGGCCGTAGACGTACTGTTGGATGCCGCCGCCGGATCCGCCCACGCCTACCGTGTAGACCGGGGTGTCGTAGAGTTCGACGAAGCGTTCCTTCACCATCAGCGCCGTCTCGCCGCCGAGCTGGAGGTTGTAGTGCGTGCCGGTCTTGGTGCCCGTGGAGTAGGCGATGGCATAGCCCTGAGACAGGCCGTAGTCATACAGCATGCGGCTCCCGCTCGGATCGCCCTGGGTGTGGCCGATGGCCACGCCGCCCTGGAAGTAGTAGATGAGCTTGCCGTTCCAGGACGAGGTGTCCAGTCCTTCGGGGTCGTCGCTGAACGGCGTCAGCGCGGCGATGCTGTAGATGAAGCGGTTGATGGTGCCGCGCTCCCAGCGGACGAAGTAATCGACGGTCTTGCCGTCCATCGTGGTGGTGGTCGCCATGTCGGCAGGCCGTGGATCGCCGGGCGTGTACGGCCGGAAGCCGCCGCTCGTCGAGCGGTAGACGTAGGTGACCAGCGTCTCCGCGCTGCAGTGCTTGCTGAAGCCGACGACCGGGCCGTCGTCGAACCCGTTCTCGAAGACCGGAAAACCCTCGCTGTCGTTGTCCGGGATGGCCTGACCGAGACCATGATCGTGGACGGTGCACACGAACGGATCCTGATGCGGTCCGGAGAAGACCGGACCGGTGACGGGATGGTTGGTCAGTCTCAGGCTGACGTCATCCGGGCGGCCCCGTCCTTTCCCGTTCGGTCTGACGGTCACCCGGTTGTCGCCGATGGCGAGGCCGTCGATCACACCCGACAGAGTGCGCGTGCCCGGCAGAAGCTCGAACCGGTCCGCCTGGTTCTGTCCGTTCACCATGACCCTGACCTGATGTGGCGGCACGGTGCGCGGGACGTCGATATGAATGCGGGCGTCGCCCCCGGTTACCTGGTCCGCAGCGCTGGAAACCACGCTGACCGCGAATTGCGGGCGTTCCCCGTTCGGGACGCCGCGGTTCGACTTGCCGCCTTTGGCGAGCACATCCTGGCCCGGTAACATCGCAAGACAGGCCAGCAGCGCCAGGGACGCACGGACCACGCGGCTGAATCGCTTATCGCTCTTCATGCTTCTCCCCCTCTCTTTATACCGACCAGGCGGTCAGTTTCTTTTTACAAGTGACAGACCAAAAGTCGCAGACGGCCGTGTCAGATGCAAGACCCGAGCTTTCAACCGCATTTGACTTAATGCGCGTAGGAGGGCCTTCAGGCCCGATTGTCCAGTGCATCGGGAGAAGGAATCGGGGGAAGGAATCGGGGGAAGGAATCGGGGATAAATCCCCTCCTACATGTTTCGGGATTCCTTGATGAGGTCGTAGGCGGCGTTGATCTCCCGGGAGCGCTCCTCGGCCACCGCGCGCATGCTCTCCGGCAGGCCGCGGGCGGCGAGTTTGTCGGGGTGGTTCTCGCTGATGAGTTTGCGGTAGGCGCGCTTCACCTCGGCGTCGCTGGCATCCTTCGATATTCCCAGCGCGGCGTAGGCGTCCTCCAGCCGCTTGCCGGAGGGCGGCCCGCCGGGCGCGCCCGACGGTCCCGCCGATGCGGTGCGCAGCAGCGCCTCGAGCTGTGCGACGGCGCCTTCGCCCACGCCCAGCCGGCGTGCCACCCGCACCAGCATGTCGTGCTCGGCCGGATCCACCTTGCCGTCGGCCGCCACGGCCATCACCTGCAGCTGCAGGAACAGCTGGATCAGCGGCCCCTGCCGCCGGCTCAGCTGGGCGAAGGCGTCCACCGCCGCGTCCAGGTCGAAGTCCGGCTGCTTGCCCCGGTTGAAGGCAGCCCTTGCATCGCGGCGCTGATCGGCGCCGAGCTGGAGCATGTCGAAGATGCGCTCCGCGGCCTTGATCTCCTCCCGGGTGACCACGCCGTCGGTCTTGCACAGCGCACCCATCACCGAAAAGGTGGAGTCGAGCAGCTGCGACTGCACCACGTTCAGCTGGCCGATCAGCCAGCGCTGCACCCCGCGCCCGACCAGCCAGCCTACGGCGGCGCCGATGAGGAGCCCCTTCAGGCCGCCGAAGAGCCCGCCGAGCAGGGTGCCGATGATGACGAACAACATGCCGCCAGTTTACCAACGCCACGGCTTGTAGGAGGGGCTTTAGCCCCGATTCGCCGCATTGCCGAGTCGGGCCTGAAGGCCCTCCTACCTTTCTTGCGCCGGAATTGGTCTAATCTCCTCCGACTTCCGTAACCTGGCCGATCGCGGAGGAGAAGAGCATGAAGCGCCCGATCGTGGCGAGACTCGCCCTCATATTGGTGTTCGGGGCAGCCGTCCCCGCCGCCGCCCAGGACATCGACGGCGTCACCGAGCACCCGATGATCTCCCGCTATCCCGGCCAGGAGATCCGCTGGCAGCACATCGAGAACTACATGCCTTACCGGGTGCCGGTCGGTCCGGTCACGGGTTACCGGACGATCGGCGAGTGGATCGACACCGCGGGCCGGGTGACGCGCACCTTCTATCGTCTGGGGAATTCGGACAGGTCGTTCTCCGAGGTGTACAAGAACTACCTCGACGCGCTCCAGGCGCAGGACTTCGAGATACTGGCAAAGGGTATTTCCGAAGATCGCAAGGGTACTGCGCCCGGCAGCCGGCAATGGATGGAAGTGCTGTTTCAGCAGAACGCCGCCAGCAAGCCCGGCGAGGTGGGCACCATGTTCTCCGGTACGTCGTCATCGGGAGGCGCGGGCTCGCTCGTGGCACGGAAGGAGCGCGCCGCGGGCACGGTCTACGCCGTCATCAACGTCGAACAGCACTCGGCCGACTACGTGGGCACGCTCATCGATATCATCGAAGTCGAGGCCGCCGAGACCGGCCTGGTCGCCGTCGACCCGGAAGCCATCGGCTCGGACATCGACGAGTATGGCCGGGTGGTCCTCGACGGCATCTTGTTCGACCACGACAAGGCGACCCTGAAGCCGGAGTCCGCGGAAGCGCTGACGGCGATCGCGACCTACCTGGCCGCCAACCCGGACAAGTCCTTCTACGTCGTCGGCCACACGGATTCGGTGGGCACCTTCGCCTACAACAGCAAACTCTCCGCAGACCGGGCCCGGGCGGTGGTCGACGCACTGCGCCTCGAGCACGGCGTTGACCCGGCCCGCATCGAGCCCCACGGGGTAGGACCCCTGGTGCCGGCATTCGCCAACGCCACCGACGCAGGCCGCGAACGCAACCGCCGCGTAGAGCTGGTCCAGCGCTGACCAAAAAACGTAGGAGGGCCTTCAGGCCCGATTGGGTTTCAGGCCCGATATTCTAGGGGATCGGGGCTGAAGCCCCTCCTACCAGCCCCTCCTACCAGCCCCTCCTACCGGCGCCTCCGGCATGGTTCTCAATGCGTCGAGGGCCGCGTCCCGGGATCCTCCGCCTCTGCCTCTTCGCTCTGATCCGTCAGCGCGGGCCCGGCCGGCGGCATCTGCTGGGTGCCGGCGGACATCATCTGCCGCGCCTGGTTGTGGACGGCCGCGATCAGTTCCTTGGCGATCGGGCCGGCCGGCTCCACG
>DASRVH010000100.1:0-24705 GCA_035655155.1 Woeseiaceae bacterium | reverse complement strand
GCCTTCCGGGATGCGCACCCGTTCCGGGTTGCGGTTGCCGTAGGCCTCGATGCCGCGGCCGATGATCTCCTTCGCGATCTCGAGACCGCGCTTCGGATCGAACGAGATATGAGTGGCGCCGGCGAACTTCGCCTTGTCCGCCGTGGAGATGACCTCCGTGTGGAAGCACTTCGCCACGTCGGTGACCGACGGCATGATGCACTGGTAGTCCACCACCATCGCGTCCAGCGCGCCGGTGAGCAGCACCAGTTCCTGCATCAGGTGGTTGCCCGCCATCGGGATGCCCTTGCGCATCTGCAGCTCGTTGCCGGTGCAGCACAGCCCGACCAGATTGATGCCGGCGGCCCCTTTCTCCTGCGCCAGCGCCACCAGCTCGGGGTCGTCGGCCGCCTGCAGGATCACGTCGGAGAGCACCGGGTTGTGCCCGTGCAGGGCGATGTTCACGTACTCTTCCTTCAGCGTGCCCAGGTTGATGCGCGAGGCGGTCGGCTGCGGCGTGCCGAACATCACGTCGGAGAGTTCGGTGGCGATCATCGAGCCGCCCCAGCCGTCGGACAGGCTGGTGCGCAGGCCGTGCAGGAGCGTGTTCACGTAATCGTTGTCCACGCCCATGTGGGTCCGGTGCAGCATCTCCACGTTCTCGCGGTCGATGCCGCGGGGCGCGATGCCGAGCTTGCCCCACAGCTCGCTGCGGGCCGCGGGCACCCGGTCCGCGAAGCTGAGATGTCCCTTCGACGTGCCGTACTCTTCCATCATGGCATCGGCCAGCTCGCGGGCGATCTCGTCGAGCGGCCGGCCGTCCGTCTCGATGCCCCATTCCCCGGCCAGGCTGCGCAGCTTGGTCTCGTCGCGCAGCTCGTAGCCGGAGCTCTCGCCCTTCGCCAGCTCGGCGAACACCTCGAGAATGTCGCGGCCGTGGTCCGAATGGGCCGAGGCGCCGGCGGCGATGGTGCGGCCGAGGTTGCGGGCCACGATGATGTCGGCATCCGCGCCGCAGACGCCTTTCTGCGGGCCGTCGCCGAACGGGTCTACCCGGCAGGGGCCCATGGAGCAGTTGCGGCAGCTCACGCCCATGGCGCAGTAGCCGCACTGGGGTTGCTGGGCGGCGAGCCGGTCCCATACGGTCTCGATGCCTTCTTCCCGCGCCCTGGCGATCATGGCGAGCGCGTCGTTGTTGATGCTGAATTGCTTCACATTGTCATGAGCGGCCATGACTCACCTCCCGGTTTACGTGTGCCGCCTCCCGGCCCCAGGCACGCCAGCCGGTCACGCCGGCGGGCGCGGGCAGGGTCGCGGCGGTGGCGGCGGCGGAGAGCATCGCGCTCGCCTGGGTGGCGCGGCCCGCCGCGATCAGATCGTTCAGTTCGCCATAGACCAGTGCGCCGACCTTGCAGGTTTCGACGCAGGCGGGCTCCCTGCCCTCCCTGATCCGGTCTATGCAGCCATCGCACTTGGTGGCGACCAGCCGCGCCGGTGCTCCGTTGCCGTGTACGTGGAAGTCGACGGCATCGAAGGGGCAGACCATGGCGCACATGGCGCAGGTGATGCAGCGCTCCGGATCGACAAGCACCACTTCCTCGGCCTCGTCGCGGCCCATGGCGCCGGTGGGGCACACGTCCACGCACGGCGCCGGATCACAGTGCCGGCAGCGCGACGGGAAGGAAGTGTTGAATGCAGGTCCGGGCAGTACGTGGATGCGGGTATGCGGCGCGGGTCGTTCGCCGATGGCCGTGGCCGGATCGCGGCTTCTGGAATGCGCCACGGCACATGCGAACTCACATTGCCGACAACCGATACACCGCTCGGGGTTGATGAAGACCGTCTTCATGCGACGCCTCCCCCGGGTATCCCGGATTGTCTGTAAGATCGGGGCTGAAGCCCCTCCTACGCGTCATTGGAATCGTCGCCGCATCCGAGCGGCGTGACAATTCTGGGATGTACCTAAAGGGCGGGGTCGAGGCGCGATAGTGGAAGCTGCGTATCGACCACCGGGGAGTCAGCCATAGAATCTGGTCAATGTCAGGCGTGCGAAAAGAAATAAGAATACGAAGAGGTTACGACCTGCCTATCGCCGGCGCCGCGGGCGACAGGCTCGAGCGCGGGCCCGCGGTGCGGCGTGTCGCGGTGCTCGGCACGGATTTCCCCGGCGTGCGGCCGTCGCTGGCGGTGTCGGAAGGAGACACGGTCGCGATCGGCGATCCGGTGTTCGCGGATCGCAAGCGCGAGGCCATCCGGTTCTGCTCGCCGGGCAACGGGCGGGTGACCGCGATCCGGCGGGGCCGTCGTCGCGTCCTGCTGGCGGTGGTGATCGAGCTGGAGGACTCGGCAACCACCCGCTACGTGGATGTTCCGGGGGGCGCCATCGAGGGTATGCGCCCGCAAGCCATCCGCGAGGCGCTCCTGCGCCACGGGCTCTGGCCCGCCTTCCGGACCCGGCCCTACGGGCGCATACCGGACCCGGACGCCGAGCCTCATGCCCTGTTCGTCACCGCCATCGATACCGAGCCGCTGTCTGCCGAGCCGGCCGTGCTGATAGAGCCCAGGGCGGAATCCTTCCGTGCGGGCCTGCGGGTCCTCGCGCAGCTGCACGGCGGCCCGCTGTACGTGTGCACGTCGCCCGAGTTCTACATCGATCTGCCCGATGCCGCCTGTCTGCAGCAGGTCCGCTTCCGCGGGCCGCACCCGGCCGGCCTCGCCGGCACGCACATCCACCACCTCTCGCCGGCCTCCGAAGCCCGGCCCGTCTGGCATATCGGTTATCAGGACGTGGTCGCCATCGGCCGCCTGTTCGCCGACCGGCTCATCGATATCGGGACCACCATCGCGGTTGCCGGCTCGGCGCTGGGACGTCCGGGCCTGATCGAGACCCGTCTGGGCGCGAGCCTCGACGCACTCGTCCGCGACCGGGGGCTGGCCGCCGATGCGCGCGTGATCTCCGGCTCGCCGCTGTCGGGCCGGGAGTGGACGACCGACCAGCCGTTTCTCGGCCGCTATCACCGCCAGGTCAGCGCGCTGATGGAGGCGACCGCGCCGGTCGAGCGCAACGGCGAGGCGGCCGAGGGCTTCTCGGTGACCAGTCCGGTCACCAAACTGCTCGCCCGGCGCCTGCGCCGGCTCGACACCCGCCGCGTGGGACGTCCGGCCGGTCTGATGCCGTTCGAGATCTACGAGCGCGTCTTCCCCTACGACCTGCCGGTGATCCCGCTGCTGCGCTCCCTGGTCTCGAGCGACGCCGAACGCGCCATCGAACTCGGCGCCCTCGAGCTCGAAGCCGAGGATCTCGCGCTGCTGAGCGCCGTCTGTCCGGCGCGATACGACTATGCCGAGGCCTGGCGGGTCTTCGCGGCCGGCGAGCAGCGGGGCGGCGGATAATGGCCCTCTGGACCCCTTTGCTGCAGAGATACGGCCCGCGCTTCGGACTGTTGCCGCCGCTCGCGGCTACCCGCGTCACGACCCGGGCGCCCTATGTGCGGGACGCGATGTCGGTGCCGGCAGCGTTGCTGCTGGTCGTGGTCGCCACCTTGCCGGCCTGGGCCGTCGGCCTTTGGTTCACGGGCACGCAGATAATCTCCGCCGCCGGTCCGGAGTTGGCCGCCGTCATCGGGCCGTGGCGGGCCGCATTCGTCGCCGCCGTGCCGCAGGCCGCGCTGCCCGCGGCGGTGGGCCTGGCGTATTTCCTGCCATTGCTCTTCGTGGCGCTGGCTGCCGGCCTGGTCTGGGAGACGCTGTTCGCCCGGCTGCGCAGGCGGCCCGTCGACTGCGGGATATTCCACACGGCCTGGCTGCTGGTGTTGCTGTTGCCCGCCGGCGCCTCGCCCGGAACGGTCGCGGTGGGTGCGAGCTTCGCCTTCGTGGTCGGCAAACTCCTGTTCGGCGGCACCGGCCGCTACCTGGTGAGTCCGGCGCTGCTGGGACTGGTCTTCCTCCATTTCGCCTATCCCGGAACGCCCGAACCGGCGCTCGCCTTCCCGGTGGCGGGCGCGCAGCCCGAGACCGCGCTCGACGTGGCACTCGCCGGCGGTACCGAGGCCCTCGCCGCGGCCGGCCACAGCCTCATGGCGGTGGCAGCGGGCAACGACATCGGTGCCTTCGGCACGACGTCGGCGCTCGCCTGCGCGCTCGGTGCCGTGCTGCTGATGCTCGGCGGTCTGGTTTCCTGGCGCATCGTGGTGGCGGCCCTCGTCGGCAGTCTCGCGATGACGCTCGCGCTCAACGCCTGGGGTCCGGAGGACCCGGCGTTCGACCTGCCCTGGCGCTGGCACCTGGTCACGGGCGGCTTCGCTTTCCTGATCGCCTTCATCGCCACGGATCCGGTCGGCGCCTCGGTCACGCGTCCCGGGCGCTGGATCTACGGGCTCGTGATAGGCGCGGCGGCCATCCTCTTCCGCGTGGCGAATTCGAGCCACCCGGAAGGCACCATCTATGCGGTGCTGCTGATCAGCCTCGCGGCGCCCGCTATCGACCACGCGGTGATCGCCTGGCAGATGCGCCGGCATCGCAGGAGGCTCGCCTCGTGAGCCGCAACACCATCACCCATACCACGGTGTTCACGCTGAGCATCGCCATTGCCTGCTCGCTGATGGTATCGGCGGCCGTGGCCTGGCTGCGGCCGGTCCAGGAACGCTACGCCTCCATCGACCGCGACCGCCGCGTCCTCATGGCCGCGGGGCTGATCGAGGCCGGCGCGGATGCGTCCGCCCGCGAGGTGGCCGAACGGTTCGAGGCCATTGAAGTGCGCCTGGTGGATCTCGACACCGGCCGCTACACCGACGCGGCCGACCCGCGGGAGTACGACTATCTGGCGGCCGCCGATTCCGAGACGGAGAGCGTCGAGATACCCCGTGCCGAGAACACGGCACGGCTGGGCCGTCGCGCCCCCTACATGCCCGTGTACGTGTACCGGGACGAAGGAGATCTCGAGCGCATCGTGCTGCCGGTCTACGGCCGCGGCATGTGGTCGACGCTGAAGGGTTATCTGGCGCTGGAGAGCGATCTGGAGACCGTCGCTGCGTTGAGCTTCTACGAACACGGCGAGACGCCGGGTATCGGCGACTTCGTCGAGCAGAAGGACTGGCAGGCCCGCTGGCGCGGCAAGCAGGCCTACGACGAACAGGGCCGCCCGGCGCTCGGCATCGCGCGGGAACCGTTGCCGGCGGATGATCCTGCGCGTCGCTACAAGACCGACGCGATGAGCGGCGCCACCAAGACGGCACGGGGCGTCACCGGCCTGCTGCAGTACTGGCTGGGCGACGACGGCTACGGACCGCTGATCGAGCGCCTGCGCGAGGAGGGAGATGCATCATGAGTGACGGACGCACGCTCGTCGATCCCATCGTCGACAACAACCCCATCACCATGCAGATCCTCGGCATCTGCTCGGCACTGGCCGTGACCCGGACCCTGTTCCCCGCCCTGGTCATGAGCGCCGCGGTGATCGCCGTGCTCGCGTTCAGCAACGTCGCCGTCAGCCTGCTTCGCCGGCAGATGCCCCATGCGGTGCGCATCATCATCGAGGTCACCATCATCGCCAGCGGCGTGATCGTGGTGGACGAGTTTCTGCGGGCCTATCTGCCGGACGTCTCGCGCATACTGTCCGTGTTCGTGGGCCTTATCATCACGAACTGCATCATCCTCGGCCGGACCGAGACCTTCGCCATGGGCCACGGCCCGTGGCAGAGCCTGCTGGACGGCATCGGCAACGGCCTTGGCTACAGCGTGGTGCTGATCGCCGTCGCCTCGGCTCGCGAGCTGCTCGGGGCCGGCACGCTGCTCGGATACCCGCTCATTACCGTCTCCGAAGACGGCGGCTGGTATCTGCCGAACGAACTCATGCTCCTGCCGCCGAGCGCCTTCTTCCTCATCGCGGTCATCGTCTGGTGGATACGGGTCGTACGCCCGGCGCAGCGTGAGCATACGGTCATGTCGGCGCCGCCCTCGAAATTCCAGGAGGGCGACTGATGGGTGAGCTGACCGGCATCTTCCTGAGCGCGGTCTTCGTCGACAACCTGGCGCTGGCCTTCCTGCTCGGCATGTGCACGTTCCTCGCGGTGTCCAAGCGCGTCAGCACGGCGGTCGGTCTCGGCATCGCCGTCGTGGTCGTGCAGACCATCACCGTGCCGATCAACCACCTGATCTTCGACAACGTGCTGAGGCCGGGCGCGCTCGCCTGGCTGGGGCTGCCGGACACCGATCTGACCCACCTCAGGCTCATCAGCTTCATCGGCGTGATCGCGGCGCTCATCCAGATCCTGGAGATGACGCTGGACCGCTTCATGCCGGCACTGCATCAGGCGCTCGGCATCTTCCTGCCGCTGCTCACCGTGAATTGCGCGGTGCTGGGCGCTTCGCTGTTCATGGTGGAGCGCGAGTACGGCCTCGCCCAGAGCACGGCCTACGGCGCCGGCGCGGGCGTCGGCTGGGCAGTGGCCATCATCCTCTTCGCCGCCATCCGTGAGCGCCTGCACTACAGCGACATACCGGAGGGCCTGCAGGGACTCGGTCTCGCTTTCGTGGTCACCGGCCTGCTCTCGCTCGGCTTCGCCGGACTCTCGGGGCTCGCGTTCTGATGGGTAGCGTGCTGCTCAGTGTCGTGACCTTCACCGTGCTGGTGATGACGATGATGTACATCGTCCTGCTGGCCCGGCGCTGGCTCGCGCCCGGCGGCAGTGCCGAGATCACCATCAACGGGCAGCGGAGCATCGAGGTGCCGATCGGCACCCATCTGCTGACCGATCTCGGCAACAACGGCCTCTATCTGCCGGCGGCATGCGGCGGGCGTGGCACCTGCGGCCAGTGCAAGCTGAAGGTGCTCGAGGGCGGCGGCGACCTGCTGCCCACCGAGCAGAACCACATCGACCGGCACGAGGCGGAGGAGGGCTACCGGCTCGCCTGCCAGGTCAAGGTGCGTGGCGACATGAGCGTGCGCGTGCCGGACCAGCTGTTCGGCGTGAAGCGCTGGACCAGCACGGTGCGCTCCGCGCGCCACGTGGGCACGTTCCTCAAGGAGATGGTGTTTGCGATGCCCGAAGGGGAGCGGCTCGATTTCGAGGCCGGCGGCTACATCGTCCTGGAGGCGCCGCCCCACGACGTGAAATTCGCCGACTTCGACATCCCCGGACAATACCGCGCCGACTGGGAGCGATACGGTCTGCTGCAGCTCGAATCACACGCGGATTCCACTACCACCCGCGCCTATTCGCTGGCCAATCATCCGGGCGAGGACGACGCCGCCATGCTCGTGGTACGCATAGCCGTGCCGCCTCCGGACGCGCCGGAGGGCACCCCGCCGGGCAAGGCGTCGTCCTGGATCTTCAGCCTGGCGGCCGGCGACGAGGTGGTGCTCTCCGGCCCGTTCGGCGAGTTCCGTGCCACCGAGACCGACCGCGAGATGGTCCTGATCGGCGGCGGCGCCGGCATGGCGCCGATGCGCTCGATCATCTTCGACCAGCTACTGAACCGGAAGAGCGGCCGCAGGATCCGCTTCTGGTACGGCGCGCGCAGCCTGCGGGAGCTCTGCTACCGGGAGGACTTCGACAGGCTTGCGGCCGAACACGACAATTTCGACTGGCAGGTGGCGCTCTCCGATCCGCTGCCGGAAGACGACTGGGACGGCCCGGTCGGCTTCGTGCATCGGGTCGTCTATGAGCAGTACCTGAACGACCACCCGGCTCCCGAGGAGCTGGAATACTATCTCTGCGGACCACCGGTCATGACCGCGGCCGTCATTCAGATGCTCGACGAGCTGGGCGTCGATCGCGAAAGCATCTTCCTGGACGACTTCGGCTCCGGCCGCTGAGGAGGGGGACTGCGATGGAAACGATGAAGGTGCGGGACTACATGACCCGGAATGTGCTCACGCTGCGCCCGGACATGGAGATTCTGCGCGCACTGGCGATCTTCGTGGACAACGACGTGGCCGGCGCGCCGGTCACCGACCGCAGCGGCAGGTTGGTCGGCATCCTCACCGAGGGTGATTTCATGAAGGTGGCGTTGCACGGCGCATACCATGGCGAGCCCGGCGGCCGGGTGGAGGAATACATGCACAGGAACGTGGAAACCGTCCGTCCCCGCGACAGCATCATGTCACTGGCGGAGCACTTCCTGGAGTCCCCCTATCGCCGCTATCCGGTCGTGGACCGGAGCGGCCGGCTGGTCGGGATCATCGCCTGGCGCGACGTGCTCCGGGCACTGAAGAACCAGATGGGCCAGTACTGAGGGCCGCTCCGGCGACACTCAGCCGGCGGGCTCGCTCAGCGCCGATTCCAGCGCGGCCACGACTTTGTCGTCATAGGGCTGCGTCCGCGGGCTGAACTCGGCAATGAGTCTGCCGTCGCGGCCGATCAGGTATTTGTGGAAATTCCACTGGGGATAGGTGCCCGCTTCCTGCGCCAGCGCCCGGTAGAACGGATGGGCGTTCTCCTCGCGCACCGTGATCTTCTCGAACATCGGAAACTTCACGCCGTAGGTGGAGCGGCAGAAGTCCCGGATCTCCTCCTCGGTGCCCGGTTCCTGGCCCATGAAGTCGTTCGACGGGAAGCCCAGCACCACGAGGCCCTCCTCGCCGTACTCCTCGTAGAGCCCTTCCAGGCCTTCGTACTGGGGCGTGTTGCCGCATTTCGACGCCGTGTTGACGACCATCACGACCTTGCCCTGGTAGGCCTCGCAGAGGTTCACGGAATCGTCGGATGCCAGGCGGCGGAAGTCCTGGTTCAGCAGCGCGCCGTCGCAGGCCAGCGCCGGCGCGGCGAATGCCGTCAGCATGAAGAAAACGGGGGTCATCAGTGCACGCATGGTCTCTCTCCGTGACGGGGTTTCGGATATTCGGCCGATCATTTCAGATGGATGCGGGCGGCGCCAGCCGGCAAGCCTGCCAGCCGGCCAGCTTCGACAGCGCCCATTGATATTCCGCATTGCTTTCCCGGCCCGTCGTTCTAGCTTGATCCTGACAGAAACGGCTTGCGAAAGGGACATACGATGTTTGTCGAGAAAGTGAAAAGCGAGGGACTGGCGCACCTGTCCTGGGTGCTCGGCAGTGACGGCGAGGCGGTGGTGGTCGACCCGCGCCGGGACTGCGATATCTACGCGGACATCGCCGCGCGCAACGGATGTCGGATCACGGGCATCCTCGAGACCCATCGCAACGAGGACCTGCTCTCCGGCGCAGCGGTGCTGGCGGAGCGCACCGGCGCCACCGTCTTTCACGGGCCGAATGCCGCCGGCGACGTGGTCTACGCGGAGACGGCGAGAGAGGGCGACGAGTTCCGCATCGGCAGCATCCTCGTGCGCGTGCTCGAGACCCCCGGCCATACCGACGACAGCCTCTCGTTCGCGTTCACCGACCCCGCCTTCGGCGACGACGCCGTCGGCGTCTTCACCGGCGACGCGCTGTTCATCGGTGATGTCGGCCGCACCGATTTCTACCCCGAGCGCGCCCGCGAGGTGGCCGGGCTGCTGTACGACAGCCTGCAGAAGCTCTGCGGGCTCGGCGACCAGGCGGTGGTCTATCCGGCGCACGGCGCGGGCTCCGTATGCGGCAATGCCATGGCCGATCGGGAGGTCTCCACCATTGGCTACGAGCGCCGCAACAATCCGCGCCTGCAGATCACCGACCGCGAGGAATTCATCGACGCGAAGGTGGCAGAGCACCACCGTCAGCCGCCCTACTTCCGCTACATGGAGGCGTGCAACCTGGAGGGCGCGTCCGCCATGCCGAAGCCGCTGCCGCCCCCGGCGCTGACGACGGAGGACTTCCGGGCGGCGTCCGGGCAGGCGATCGTGCTCGACGTCCGCAGCGCGTCCGCGTATCTCGGCGCGCACCTGCCGGGCAGTATCGCCATCCCGGAGCACATGCTCGCGAGTTTCGCCGGCTGGTTCTTCGCGCCGGAGGACGAACTGGCCCTGGTGGCCGAGGATGCCGGGCAGGCCGCCCGCGCGGCCACGGCCCTTGCACGCATCGGCTACGACCGCATCGCCGGCTTCCTCGCGCCTTCGCTGGCAGGCTGGGCCGCGGCCGGGCAGGCCTTCGGCAGCCTCGCCGTCGTCGACACGGAGACGGTGAAAAGACGCATGGATTCCTCCCACGAAGACTGGCTGCTGCTGGATGTCCGCGACGACGACGAGGTGGAGGAGGGCCGTGTACCGGGTGCCCGGCATGCCTACGTGGGCGAACTGCCGGGAGCGTTGAGCGGGTTCGACCGCAGCAGGCATTACACCGTCATGTGCGGCAGCGGGAGCCGGGCAACCATCGCGGCCAGCGTGATGCAGCGCGAGGGCTTCGAGCGCGTCGATCTCTATCTCGGCTCCGTCTCCGCCTGGACGAGCGAGGAACTCGGTCTCGAAGAAGCGTCCTGACGGCGCGGCCGGACCTGTGCGTCGGCCCGGCCGAAGCCGCCGGCTCTGCGCTATAGTTAGCGCATGACGAACGGTGACGACGACGCCGGCGAGGCCGACGCCGGGAGCCTGTTCACTCCCGGCAAAAACGTCTGGCGCACGGCACGCGCCGAACGCTTCGGCTGGCTGATCGACGGCGAGGATTACTTCCGCGCGGTCCGCGAGAGCATGGAGGCGGCCGAGCGCGAGATCCTGATTGTCGGCTGGGACATGGACAGCCGGCTCGAGCTGATACGCGACGAAGATCATCCGCTGTACCCGAGCCCGCTCGCCGAGACGCTGCAGGACCTGGCCAAGCGCAGGGACGGCCTGCAGATCTACGTGCTGTCCTGGGACTTCGCCATGGTGTACGTGCTGGAGCGCGAACTGCTGCCGGCGGCCCAGTTCGGCTGGCAGGACCAGGACCGCCTGCATTTCGAGCTGGACGGGCAGCACGCCACGGGTGCTAGCCAGCATCAGAAGTTCATCGTCGTCGACGGGCAGCTCGCCTTTAGCGGCGGATTCGACCTCACCAAGAGCCGCTGGGACACGCGGGCGCATGCGCCGGACGATCCGCGCCGGGTCAACGAGGCCGGCGGCAGCTACCGGCCCTTCCACGACGTGCAGGCGCTGGTGACCGGCGAGCCGGCCCGCCACCTGCGCGACCTCGGATCCTTCCGCTGGGAGAACGCCACCGGCGATACGCTGCCGGCGCTGGATATCCAGGGCGAAGACAGGACGGACGCGCTTTGGCCCGCGGACGTGCCGGTGCGCGCGAACGACGCGCCGGTGGCCCTGGCCCGCACCTGGGCGCACAAGGACGGCAGCGATCTCATCCGCGAAGTCGAGCAATTGTTCCTCGATATGATCGCGGCCGCGGAATCCTCCATCTATATCGAAAACCAGTACTACACCTCGGACACGATCACGCGCGCCCTGTGCGACCGGCTGGCGGAATCCGACGGGCCGGAAATCGTCATCGTCCTGCCGGGCGAGACCTCCGGCTGGCTGGAGCAGGCCACCATGGACGTGCTGCGCAACCAGGCGCTGCAGCGGTTGCGGAAGAACGACGGCGACGGCCGCCTGCGCATCGTCTCGCCCGTCTCCGACGAGCTGGGCGATACCTGCATCAACGTCCACGGCAAGGTAATGGTGGTGGACGAGCGCTGGGCCCGGATCGGCTCGGCCAATCTCAGCCGCCGCTCCATGGGGCTCGACAGCGAATGCGACCTGGTGATCGAGGATGTCGATGCGGCCGCCGGCCTGCGGGCGGACCTGCTGGCCGAGCATCTGGGAGCGGACGTGCGCGACGTGGCTGCCGCCATTGCGGAGCACGGTCTCATCGCCACGCTGGACCGGCTGGGCGGCGGGCCACGACGGCTGGAGCGGCTGGACAGCGACGGCAGCGATATCGACGGCATGCTGAAGCCCATCGCCCGGATCGCCGATCTGGAACGGCCCGTGGAACAGGCCTGGGACGAGCTGGTGGGGGGCGTCACGGGCTCGGGCGAGCATGACGCCGGCGCCAGCGAGGCCGGTGCGGACGCGGCCGAGCCGGAAGCCGGCACGGCGCGGCGTCGCTATCTGAAGGTGCTGACGCATCCGTCGGTGGGCTGGGGATTCCTGGCCGGGCTGATACTCCTCGTCGGCGGGCTTGCCATCTGGCAGGCACGCACCGCCGGCGACGGCTTCGACCCGATGGTGCTGCTCGGAACGCTGCGCGAGAGCGCGGCGCATCCGCTCGCGCCGTTGGCGGTGATCCCGGCTTTCATCGCCGGGAGTCTCCTGGTGGCGCCCGTCACCGGCATGATCGCCCTGTGCGCGCTGCTGTTCGGCCCCTGGGTGGCCTCGGTGTCCGCCATCGCGGGTACGCTCGCGGCCACCGTCGTGAACCACGCCATCGGCCGGCGTCTCGGCCGGGCGGTGGAGGGCCGCGCGCCCCGCGCGGTGACCGTGCGGATGAAGGCGCTCGGACGGTCCTCCGACCCCTGGTCCCTGGCCGGGCTGCGTCTCATCCCCATCGCACCGTTCACGGTGATCAATCTGCTGGCCGGCGCATCACGGGTGAAGCTGAAGGACTTCCTGCTCGGCACGCTGCTCGGCATGGGGCCGGGCACCGTGCTCATCTGCTTCAGCGTCGACCGGGCCCGTGCCGCGCTGGCCGGCGAACCGGTGTTCGAGCCCTGGGTGCTGGCGGTCATCGCCGCCGCCGGCATTACGCTGATCGCCCTGCGCGTGCTGCAGCAACGAAGGAAGCGATGACGGATCGCCCGATCCGCATCGTGAGCTACAACGTGCATGCCTGCGTCGGCCGGGACCGGCGCTTCGCACCCGATCGCATCGCGGCAGTGCTCGAAGACCTGGATGCCGACTTCGTCGCCCTGCAGGAGGTGGAGGATCGGCCCTACCGGGAGACGACCGTCACCGACTATCTGGCCGACCGTCTCGGCATGCACGCCCACCGCGGAGCCACGCTGTACCGAGGCGATGCCCGTTACGGCAACCTGCTGCTCGCGCGTGAGGCGGCCGTCGCACACCGGTTGCACGATCTCTCGGTCGGCTCCCGGGAGCCGCGCGGCGCCATCGAGGCGGACTTCGTCGTCGGCGGGCGCACCCTCAGGATCTTCGTTACCCATCTCGGCCTGAGTGCGGGGGAACGCCATCGCCAGGTCCGCCGCCTGCTGCCGGCAGTGGATCGCGACGATGCGGATATCCGCGTGCTGGCAGGCGACATCAACGAATGGCGGCCGGGGGCCGCAGCGAGCCGGCTGCTCGCCCGGAACCTCGGACGGGCGCCGGGGCCGAGGACGTTCCCGGCCGCCGCCCCGCTATTCTCCCTCGATCGCCTCTACGTGGCGCCGCGGGACGTCGTCGCCCGCGTGCGTGCCGTGAGGTCGCCTGCGTCCCGGCAGGCCTCGGACCATCTGCCGCTGGTCGCGGACCTGAAGATACCGGCAGACTGACCTTCGCGGGGGGTCTCAGGCCTCGCCGCCGGACTCCTTCACGCGCTCATGGAGCCCGACCAGCAGATCCGTGCGCGCGACGATGCCGACCACCCGGTCGCCGTCCACGACGGGCACTGCCTTCAGCCGCCGGGGCACCATCTTCTCCAGCACGTGGCTGAGCGCCTCGTCCGGGGCGACGCTGACACAGTCCTTCGTCATGACGGCGCTCACCGGCATGGCCAGTATCTCGTCGAAGTGGGGAATGATCGACGTCGGGCGCAGCAGGCAGGCCTCCAGCAGATCGAACTCGCTGACCATGCCCACGAGCACGCCGTTGGCCACCACGGGGAAAGAGCCGAAGTGGGTCTCCTCGAAGCGCTGGCGCAGTTCGGCGAGGGTGAGTGCAGGGTCCACCGTCACCGGGTCCGGGCTCATGACGTCGCGTGCGCACAGGGAAAGGAAAGGGACCATGTGGGGCTCCTGGTTTGCCGGGCAGAGTATATCGGGCGGGGCCGCTATTGGCCCAGCCGCTTCTGCAGATACTTTACGGCGACGCCGCCGGTGAAGTGCAGCAGAGCCACCGCGGCAACATCAATACGCAGTTGCGCCTATCCGGCCCATCCACACACCGGACTTCCTGCCGTGCAGCGGTTACCATTGCGATCAGGCCCCCGGCTTCAGGATGTAGCCGTGACCATCCGCAACCTCGACTACCTGTTCGAGCCGCAGTCCGTCGCGCTGATCGGCGCCAGCGGCGAGGAAGACAAGATCGGCCACGTCATCGCCCGCAATCTCCTCGGCTCGGGTTTCGAGGGGTCGGTGTATTTCGTCAATCCCAACCGGGATCGGGTGCTGGAGCAGAAAGCGTGGGCGAGCGTCGGCGACCTCCCCGAGGCGCCGGATCTCGCGGTGATCGCCACGCCGCCGGATACCGTTCCGGGGATCGTCGAGGAACTCGGCAACGCCGGGAGCCGCGCGGCCATCGTGATCACGGCCGGCTTCGGCGAGCTGGGCGAGGAGGGACGCGAGCTGCAGCAGCAGATGCTGGACGCAGCGCGGCCCCACCTGCTGCGTGTGCTGGGGCCCAACTGCCTGGGTGCCGTCGTGCCGGGCCACGGCCTGAACGCGAGCTTCTCCCACCTGCAGCCGGAGCCCGGCAAGCTCGCCTTCGTCGCCCAGTCCGGGGCGGTGGTCACCTCGGTGATCGACTGGGCCCAGGCCCGCGGCATCGGCTTTTCGCACCTGGTGTCGCTGGGCGGCGCGGCCGACGTCGACTTCGGCGACATGCTGGATTACCTGGCCGACCAGAAAGACACCAGCGCCATCCTGCTCTACGTCGAGGCCATCTCCCACGCCCGCAAGTTCATGTCCGCGGCCCGGGCGGCGGCGCGCATGAAGCCGGTCATCGTCGTGAAGGCCGGTCGCTACGAGGCCAGTGCGAAGGCGGCGGCGAGTCACACGGGCGCGCTGGCGGGGTCCGACGGCGTCTACGATGCCGCTTTCCGCCGCGCGGGACTGCTGCGGGTGGACGAGCTCAGCGAGCTGTTCGGCGCCACCGAGATCCTGAGCCGGGTGCAGCGGGTGCGCGGCGAGAGAGTCTGCATCGTGACCAACGGGGGCGGAGTCGGCGTGATGGCCACCGACGAGCTGATCGGACAGGGCGGCGACCTGGCCGAGTTGTCCGAGGAGTCGCTGGAGGCGCTGGACGAGGTGCTGCCTGCCACCTGGTCGCGGGGCAACCCGGTGGACGTGATCGGCGACGCGGACGGTGAGCGCTACAGCCGGGCGCTGGATATCGTGCTGAAGGACCCCGGGGTGGACGCGACGGTGGTGCTGAACTGTCCCACGGCCGTCATCTCCGGCCGCGACGTCGCGGAACGGGTGGCTTCGACCTGGGAGGCGCATGACCGCCCGCTGCTCCTGACCAGCTTCGTGGGCGAGGTGTCCGCGGGGGAGCCGCGGGAGATCTGCGCCGAGGCCGGTATCCCGACGTTTTCGACCCCCGAGAGGGCGGTGAAAGGCTTCATGTACCTCGTCAACTACGACCGCAACCAGCGCTCGCTGATGGAGACGCCGCCGAGCGTGCCCCGGCGCTTCACGCAGGACACGGAAGCGGCCCGGAAGATCATCGATGCCGCCCTGGCCGAAGGCCGGGAGTGGTTGCCGGAGGTCGAGGCGAAGGCGCTCCTTCGCGCCTACGACATCCCGGTGGTGGAGGCCGTGAGTGTGGAGACGCCGGAGGACGCGGCTGCGCGGGCGGCGGAACTGGACGGCGCGGTCGTGCTGAAGATCCAGTCGCCCGACATCCTGCACAAGAGCGACGTGGACGGCGTCGCGCTCGACCTGGAAGGGGAGACGGCGGTGCTGGAGGCCGCCCGCTCGATGCTGCGGCGGGTGGAGTCGCAGCGGCCGGAGGCGCGGGTGGACGGATTCGTGGTGGAGCCCATGGTGTCGCGGCCCGATGCCTTCGAATTGCTGGTGGGCGCGACGGAGGACGAGCAGTTCGGGCCGGTGATCCTGTTCGGCCACGGCGGCGTGGCGGCGGAGACCATC
This sequence comes from Woeseiaceae bacterium, assembly GCA_035655155.1. Taxonomy (GTDB): domain Bacteria; phylum Pseudomonadota; class Gammaproteobacteria; order Steroidobacterales; family Woeseiaceae; genus Lentisalinibacter. The sequence continues at coordinate 8,839 of DASRVH010000100.1, read as the reverse complement.
GCCGATACGGCTATTGGGCTTCCGCCCATGAACATGCGGCTGGCAAAGCGCGTGATGGAGCGCACGCGGGTCTGGCGGCTGCTGTGCGGGTACCGCAACCACGAGGCCGCCGATCTGGAGGCGATCGGTACGGTGATCCTGCAGGTGGCCCAGCTCGTTGCGGATTTTGCCGAGATCGCGGAGCTGGACATCAATCCGCTGCTGGCGGATGCGGACGGCGTGGTGGCGCTGGATGCCCGGGTGCGCCTGCAGCGCGAGGAGCGGGATGCGCGGGATCGCCTGGCCATCCTGCCCTACCCGAAGTCGCTGGAGGAGGAGCTGGAACTTCCGGACGGCCGCAAACTGCTGCTGCGCCCGATAATGCCGGAGGACGAGCCGTCGTTGCACCGGGTGTTCGAGACCCTGAACCCCGAGGAGCTCCGGTTGCGGTTCCACGCGCCCATCAAGGTGCTCACCCACATGATGGCCGCGCGCTTCACCCAGCTGGACTACGACCGGGAGATGGCGCTCGCGCTGACCGAACCGGGCATCGCGGGGAAGACGCCCATACACGGCGTGGTGCGGCTGTTCGCCGACCCGGACAGGGAGCACGCCGACTTCGCGATCATCGTGCACCACGAGATGACCGGTCAGGGACTCGGCGTCTACCTGATGGAGCGCCTGATCGACTACGCGCGCAGCGTCGGCATCCGGAAGCTGGGCGGCGATGTCTTGAACGACAACAAGGTCATGCTGCACATCTGCAAGGCACTCGGTTTCCGGATTGCGCCGAAGTCGGAGGAGCGCGGCGTGAAGCGGGTGACGCTGGAACTGTAGTGGATCGACGGCCCTTCGGTCGCCGCTTCTCGTCGCCGCGGCTCACGCGGCCGCTCCCGCGACGTCCCGGGCTGCGCCGGCAGATCGGTCTCAGTCCGGTGTGGCTGGCTCCGCGAGGGTCTCTGCCTGCACCCGATCGCCGTCGACGAAGACCGTAACGGCGTCGGGATCGCCCAGTGCTATCCGCCGGATCTCGCCATACACGTAGTACGCATCCACCGCGGAGCGGACCTGGCCGGTCGCGACTTCACCGTCGATGCTGGCCTTGTCGTTGATGGTGGCAGGGAAGCCCGCGATGTCGCCCTCTGCCTTCTGAATCTCGCCGGTGACCACCAGTTCGTAAGGAATCGGTGCGGACGATTCCGATCCGTCGATGACGACTACCCGGCGCACGGCGCCGATGTCGACACCGAGTTCATCGGGATTGAGGTCCTCCACGCCGAAGCCGTCGGCCGTGTCGTCGGGAATGGCTTCGCTCAGTGGCGGTTTGTCTTCACCCTCGACCTCTTCGCTTGCCTCGCTCTGATTCCCGGCATGAGCGGAAGGAATGAGAAGCAGTCCGCCGCCGAGCAGGCAGGCGGCCACAGCCAGAAAATGTCGCATGTATCGGGTTTCCTCCGCCGGTCGGGCGCGTCCGCGCCGGTGACCAGTCTCTATCTGGGGAGGAACTCACCTTAGCGCAGGGTGAGAGCGCGATGCCAGTATCGGCAATCGCGTGTCCGAATTTGCAATGGCGCTAGCGCCGCGCTACTTCACCGCCGACAGCCGCTTCGCCCGCGAGCGCTGCTTGGCGAAGCCCCGCGGATCGAAGAATTCGTCGATCGGCGCCTCGCCCAGGAGCGCCGCAGGATCGACGATCTCGTCCGCCTTCGGCGAATAGGTGAGAACGTCCGCGGTCCGAGGCTCGACGGCGCGGCCGTCGCGACCGTTGCCGCGGCCCGTCGCCGGCCCGCCGCCACAGGCCAGCGCCGCGGCGGCTTTGCTCCCCCCGGCCTGCTGATAGCTGCTGCCGACCCGCTGGCGGCTGCTCTCGGCCAGCGCCAGCTCTTCCTTCGTGAGCACCCGGGACTGGTCGAACTTGAAGTCGATCTCCTTCTGGCCCCGGTAGTTGATGCGGCCGAGGTCGTAGAAGCGGCGCTCGAAGCCGGATTTCATGGCCGCCTTCAGGCAGCCGAGCATGTACTTGCGCTTGTACTTGTCCTTCAGCCACGGGTAGCTGAACAGGCTCTTGCGCATGTAGAAGCGCCGGTAGTTCTTCATGACCCCGTTGAAGACCTCGCTGCGGGTCATCGACTCCGGTTTCATGATGGGGGTGACGAAGTTGTAGCGGGCGTAGTCGCGCACCTCCACCTTGTCGCCGAGTTCCTCGAAGAGATCCGAGAACGGCCAGGGCGTGTACATGATCCAGTTGGCCATGTCGCAGTCCCAGTCCATGGCCCACTTGTAGGTGTCCTCGATGCTCTCTGCGGTCTCATTCTCCAGCCCGATGATGAACTGGGCCTCGGCCACCATGCCGTTGTCGCGCAGCAGTTTGATGGCGCGCTTGTTCTCGGCGACGGTGGTTTCCTTGCGGAAACGCTCCAGGTTCAGCTGGGCCGAGGCCTCGGTGCCGAGGGAGACGTGCACCAGGCCGGCTTTCCGGTACAGCGGCAGCATGTCCTCGTCGCGCAGGATGTCGGTGACGCGGGTGTTGATGCCCCACTCGATGCCGAGGTCCCGGTCAATCAGCTCCTGGCAGAGGTCGATGAACTTCTGCCGGTTGATGGTGGGTTCTTCGTCCGCGAGGATGAAGAAGCCGATGTCGTGGTCGCGCACGAGTTTCTCGATCTCGTCGACGAAGTTTTTCGGCGAGCGCATGCGGTAGGAGCGCCAGAACTTCCACTGGGAGCAGAACGAACAGGTGAACGGGCAGCCACGGGCGAAGTTGGGGATGGCGACCCGCTTGCCGAGCGGCAGGTAGATGTAGTCGTCCCACTCGAGCAAGCTCCAGTCGGGCTCCAGGTCGTCCAGTTGCTTGATCGGCGGGTGCGCGGGGGTGGCCACGATCTCGTCGCCCTCGGCGAAGGCGATGCCGCGGATGCTGCGGCGGTCGCGCTCCAGGGAGCCGTTCTCGACGGCCTGGACCAGGTTCACCAGCACTTCTTCACCCTCGCCGCGGGCGATGACGTCGATGTGGGGCGCCTCCCTCAGTACCTGCTCGTACATGAAGGTGGCGTGGATGCCGCCGAGCACCGTGACGGCATCGGGGAAGACGGACCGGGCGATCTCCAGGGTTTTCTCGGCCTGATAGATGCTCGGGGTAATGCAGGTGCAACCGACGAGGTCGGCCGATCCGATCTGTGCCAGACGCGAGCGCAGGGCTTCTTCGTCGAGGTGTCCGGTCATGGCGTCGATGAAGTGGATGTCCGTGTAGCCGTGCTTCTTCAGCGCCCCGGCCAGGTAGGCGACCCAGGCGGGCGGCCAGTTGCCGGCGATCTCGGCGCCGCCGGAATGGTAGTTGGGGTGGATCAGCACGATGCGCATGGTGACTCTCCGCGGGCGCTCGCGCCCTCGATCTCGATGGAAAAGCGGCAGCAGGGGTCGCCGCAGGCCTCGCAGGCCGTCTCGTGGACGCGCACGCTGTCGGCCGCGAGCCGCAGCAGGCCCTGGAAGGCCGCTTCGTAATAGGCGCCGGCCGCCGTTGCCTCGGGCGCATTGCGGCAGGTCGGGCAGCCTTTGAGGAGGATGTCGGCGGGGTAGCCGCCGGCGGTGTCGAAGCGGCCGCCGCCCGCGAACGTCCACGCGTGGCGGCGGAACGCGGCCAGCAGCAGCGGCACGGCCAGCCGGGGCGGCAGCAGGCGCAGCAGCCGCCGGAAGAGCCGCGGGATGCGGTTGGCGGCGACGTAGTCGGCAGTGTATTCGCCGGCCAGCCGCAGCACGGCTTCGGAGCGCGCCCAGGGCAGCGTGCGCCGCAGGCTCTCCACCAGCCGGACGAACAGGGCTTCCGGGATCATGCGGTCGGGATCGGTGGCGGGCAGGGCGGCGCCGCGAGCGACAGCCTCGTAGCAGGCCGTGCCTTCCAGTTCGGCGATGGCACGCAGGGTCTGCAGCACCGCGTTCGGGCCGATCATGGCCCGCGGCGCGCTCGCGTCGGCGTGTGGCTCCGCCGGGCGGGAGAGTGGAATGCTCAGCATCCGTTTGCCTGTCTACCGCAAAATGTCAGTTGAGCATGACAACAGTTATGCCAACTCAAATTGACACACTAGAGGATAACGGAGGGTCTGGCGATTGCGGCAAACCGAAACCCTTAGAGGTGCCGGACCGAACTTTTGCAACTTTTCCAACTTGTTGCCGGCTCTCAGCCTTTCAGCAGTCTGGCGACGGCCGAATCCGACCGATTGAGGCGGCGGGCGATCTCCGCGACGCTGGCGACGCCCCGGTCCCGGGCCTGCCGGGCGATCTCGCGTCGCACGCGCACCAGCCGGCGCTCCCGGCTGGGCCCCGTGATCGCGGCTACTTCACAGCCGTGACGCGCCGCGGCGGCCGCGATCAGCCCCTCGAGATCGCGGTCGGCCGACCTGGCGTCGACGGGATCGCTCGGCTCCGACAGCAGCCGATCCGCGCCGGCCCGCCGTTCGTCTTCCGGGTCACCCGCCAGGAGCTCCTCCGGCAGCTCCGCGTCGGGAGCGTCGCCGACGAAGCGCCGATAGGCGGCGCGAGCCCGGATCGGGCGGCGGCCGAACATCGCAAGTATCCAGTCGGTCCGCAGCCATGGTGGTGCATTCCCGCCGAGGTAGTAACGGTGGCTGCTCCAGGGATAGTCCGCCGGATCTGAGACGAGGCCGGCCTTGACCGGGTTCAGGTGGATATAGCGGACCAGCTGCAGCGCGTAGGCATCCACGTCGACCAGCAGCGCACGGTAGCGACGCTCGAACAGATGGCCTGTCGCCTCGCGCTGCCGGTTGACGCGGAAGGCGTAGCGCGAGGCGATCCACTGCATCAGCCGGCCTAGCGGCGCCTCGCCGACCCGAATTGCCATGTGGATATGGTTGGGCATCCAGCAATAGGCGTGCACCTGCGCTTCGAGGCTCTCGGTCGCGCGCCCGACGAGCTGGTCGAGATAGATGCGATCGGCGGCCGAGAAGAAGATCTCCTGCCGGTTATTGCCGCGCAGGATGACGTGGTACAGGCTGCCGGGTACATGGAGTCGCCGTGGTCGAGTCATCGGGCACCTTCGGTCGCCGCCCACGAAAGCTAGCGCCTCGGCGCCCGGCCTGCCTGCACGATAACTCCCCTTTCGCGACCGAAACCGGAAACAACTTTAGAAAGTTGCAAAAGTTCGGTCCGGCACCTACTCCTCCGACCGCAGCGCGCGCTGCAACCCGTACGCCGCCACCAGCAGAAAAATGGCGATAGGGATGCCGGTCGTCAGGGAGGCAGTGCGCAACGCCGTCAGCCCGCCGGCATAGAGGAGCACCGCTGCGACGGTGCCTTCCGAGACCGCCCAGAAGACCCGCTGGGCCTTCGGCGGATTCGGGTGGCCGCCCGAGGTCACCATGTCGTCCACGAAAGAACCGGAGTCCGACGAGGTCACGAAGAAGATGATCACCAGCAACGTCGCCGCAGCCCAGGTCACCTCGTGCCAGGGTAGCGCCTCCAGCACGGCGAACAGCGCGAAGGCCTCGTTCTCCTGTACAACCTCGGTGACGCCGCCGCTGCCGAAGATCTCCATGTGCAGCGCGGTGCCACCCAGCGCGGAAAACCACAGGAAGCTGCCGAGGCTCGGCACCAGCAGCGCCGTGAGGATGAATTCCCGCACAGTGCGGCCCTTCGAGATGCGCGCGACGAAGATGCCGACGAACGGCGACCAGGAAATCCACCAGCTCCAGTAGAACAGCGTCCACTGTTCGTGCCAGCCGTCGGTGGACCCCGGCTCGGTGCTGAAGCTGGTGGCCGGCAGCTTCTGCAGGTAATAGCCCAGCCCCTCCAGGAACAGCTCCAGGATGTAGACGGTGGGTCCGGCCAGCAGCACGAAAGCGAAGATCGCCGCGGACAGCCCGATATTGAACTGGCTCAGGAAGCGGATGCCCCGGTTCAGACCGGAGACCACGCTGATGGTGGCCACCAGCGTGATGCCGCCGATCAGCGCCAGTTGGGAGCCGATGCCCTGAGGCAGCCCGAACAGCCGCTCCAGCCCTGCATTGACCTGGATGGCCCCCAGGCCGAGCGAGGTCGCCACGCCGAACAGCGTTCCCACGGTGCACAGCACGTCCACCGCATGGCCGATGCCGCCGTAGATGCGGTCGCCGATCAGCGGGTAGAGCAGCGAGCGGGGTGCCAGCGGCAGATTATGGCGGAAGTGGAAATAGGCGAGCGGCAGGGCGAGCGTCGTGTAGATCGCCCAGGGGTGCAGTCCCCAGTGATAAAAGGTGAAGCGCATCGCCTCGCGCAGCGCCTCCGGGGTGCCGCCTTCCATGCCCGGCGGATCCAGGTAATGGAGTACGGGCTCGGCGGCACCGAAGAACACGATACCGATGCCCATACCCGCGGCGAGCAACATGCTGAACCAGGCGAGATAGCCGAATTCCGGCCTTGCTTCGTCGCCGCCGAGACGGACCCGGCCGTACGGGCTGACCAGGAGCCAGAGCACGAAGCCGAGCAGCGTCGTGGCCGAGAGGATGTAGAACCAGCCGAGCTTCTCGACGATGGTGTTCTGCAGCGCGTCGAAAATGGTGCGGGCAGTGTCGGTCCACACCGCCCCCAGGAGGACGAACAGGATCACGACGGCTGCGGCCGGCAGGAACACCCAGGGCTCCATGCCCTGGACGAAGCGCTGCAGGAAGGTCTTCCTGCTCACCTTTTGCGCGAGCGGCTACCGCCCCGGTTGGGCGGCAGAACAAGTTTCAAAAGTTGCAAAAGTTCGGTCCGGCACCTAATTCTAATTCAGGGTGGTGTGGCAGGCGGCGCAGTTGGCCAGGAACTCGGCGTAGATCTCCGCCTTCTCGTTGCCGCCGCTCGCCATCATGCCGTTGCCGGCCAGCTGGTGGATGCGCCGTGCCATCTTCCTGACCCGTTCCGGCTGCTCGCCGCCGCCCTTCAGTTCATGCGGCGTCAGCGGCGCTTCCAGCAGCGCGTCGATGCCCCGGGACCAGGCCACCTCCGAGGGTCCGACGATGCCTTCCCACATCCGGTCCGCCGCCCACTGGTGGCGGATCATGTGCGAGACCGTGTCCGTCTCGAAACCGGGCGGCTCGGAGATGTCGAAGCGCACCTCGATCCCGCTGTCCATGTGGCAGCTGCCGCAGGCGTTGCCCATCAGGCTCGTCGCGGTGGCCGCGGCGGTGAAGTCCTTCGCTTCGAAGGCGGCCCGTGCCGCCGCGCGCATGGAGTCCACGTACTCTTCCCACTGGCCGGGCAGCGCCGCCGGCGTGGGATGCGTGGCCAGGTATTCCGCCGGCTCCCGTACGGCGGCCAGATCGCCGCGGATCAGTGCGGCCTGGACCTGCGTGATGCGCTCCCAGTGCTCGTGCATGTGCTCGGAGAGGTTGCCGTCGCGCTGGTCCGCCGCGGCGCTGCCGGCGAAGGCGCAGGCGAGGGAACCGGCGAGGAGTCCGAAAAGTTTTCTCGATTTCATCTTAAGGAGTCTCCGTGGCTGGCCATGATTCGAATAACGGATTTATGCGTTAAGGTTCCCTGACGACTTACCGCCGACGCCGGGATCGGTATACTCTGCGTCCGGATTCCAAGGGGGAAAACAATGGGGGAGAAACTGTGAAGGAACTCGTCTACCACCAGCAATTCCTGCCGGCACTGCGCCTGTACGGCGACCGGCACGTGATCGCCGACGGCGGCTACAGCGCGACGCTGGAGACGCATGCCGACCGGGTGTTCCGGCTCGGCCACGGACTGCGCGACCGCCTCGGCATCGGCAAGGGCGACCGCTACGCCGTCATGTCGATGAATTCCCATCAGTTCATAGAACTTTACCATGCCGCCTTCCTCGGTACCGGCGTGATCAATCCCCTGAACCTGCGCCTCGCCGGAAAAGAGCTGGACTACATCCTGCGCGACTCGGGCACCCGGGTGGTGTTCGTGGACGCCACCTTCGCGCCGCTGCTGGCCCAGGCCCGCCAGATCGGCGGCGCCGACTGCCCCGTCGAGCAGGTCGTGCTGGTGGGCGAGCCCGGCTCGACCGAGGCGCCCTACGACCTCACCTACGACGAACTGCTGGAGGCCTCGGAACCGGAGCTGCCGCCCGAGCCCGAAGAGACGGACCCGGTGGTGCTCATGTACACCGGCGGCACCACCGGCCTGCCGAAAGGCGTGGTCTGCTCCCAGCGGGCGGAGATGCTGAACACCTACCACGTGGCCATGGTGATGGGACGGCGCCCCGACGAGGTGAACCTCATGCAGACGCCCGTCTTCCACGCTGCCTCCATCGTCGGCTGCCTGGCCACGATCACCTCGGGCAGCAAGCTGGTCACGATGCCCATGTTCGAGCCCGGTGCCGTGCTGAAGCTGATCGAGGCCCACCAGGTCACCCAGACCACGATGGTCCCGACCATGGTCGGGATGATGCTGCAGCACCCGGATTTCCGCCCCGAGGCGCTGAAGAGCCTGCGCCAGCTCACCTACGGTGCCTCGCCGATGCCGGCAGCCATCCTGGACACGCTCCTCAAGATACTGCCGGACCTGGAGATCCAGCAGGGCTACGGCATGACCGAGTGCTCCTCGGTCCTGTGCATGCTGACCACCGACGATCACCTGAAGGGCGGGCCGCGGCTGCGCTCCGTCGGGCGGGCCGTGCCCGGCGTGGACCTGAGCGTCCAGGATGCGGAGGGCAACCTGCTGCCCGCGGGCGAGGTGGGCGAGGTCTGCGCTCGCGGCGGCAATTTCATGGAGGGCTACTGGAACAAGCCGGACGCCACGACCGAGGCCTTCCGCGACGGCTGGTACCACACCGGCGGCGCCGGTTACCTGGACGACGAGGGCTACCTCTTCCTGGTGGACCGGGTGAAGGACATGATCGTGACCGGCGGCGAGA